>JBKHII010000043.1:0-26731 GCA_046538735.1 Spirochaetales bacterium | reverse complement strand
CCCCCGCAGAAGCCGGATAGCGACCGCCGGCGTGCCCATCAACAATTTCGGCACCAGTTTGTACAATATCGACAACCGATCGCCGAAAGAAGGGTAGCATGGCCGACCAGTCCAGGACGAACACGCAGCAGCAGCAGGGGCGCACGTATCCGCCCGGGTACGGCGCGATCGAGCCGGTCTCCAACTACCGTCCGTGGGACGTGGACGACGAGTTCCGCGACGTCTACGAGCTCGTCCGCGATCACACGATGGTCGACGTCTACCGCCTCTGGACGCTCTGGTTCGTCGCGAAGCAGGTTCCGGGCGGCGACGTGCTCGAGGTGGGAAGCTGGCGGGGCGGTTCGGGCACGGTGATCGCGCGAGCGCTCATGAGTCGGCACCGCGAAGCGGAGAGCTCATCGTCGGCCCCCACCGTCTTCCTCGCCGACACCTTCGCCGGCGTGGTGAAGGCCGGAACGCGCGACACGTACTACAAGGGCGGTGAGCACGCGAATACCTCGCTCGATACGGTGCAGGAGCTGCTCGTGCGCGCCGGGGTGGACGCCGTGCGGCTGCTGGCCGGGATCTTCCCGGAGGATCGAGGTCACGAGATAGCAGATCGACGGTTTGCTCTCTGCCACATCGACGTGGACGTTTACCAGAGCGCGAAGGACACGTTCGAATGGGCGTGGCCGCGGATGATTCCCGGCGGCGTCGTGGTCTTTGACGACTACGGCTTCTACGGGTGCGAGGGCGTAACCGCATACGTGGAAGAGCTCGCGCAGGCCGGCGGGCTCACCGTTGTTCCGAGCCTCTCCGGCCAGGCGATCGTAACCCGTGCGGTGTATTGATAGAGAGTCCGCTTCCTGAGTATGTTCCGTGGCTGAAGATGACTCCTACGACGAAACTGCTGCTACTGATAGCCGGCGTCTTCCTTCTGGGCTGCAGCACGGGCGATCCATACGTTCCCGAGGAGGATCCGGTTCTCCTCAGGGCGAACCGACGGGCCGAGCTCCGCACGGACGTGCTCGTTGTGGAGGCGGAACGTCCCGGCAGCCGCATCTACCCGAACATCGAGAACTTCCTCGAGGGTCCGAATCCCGCCCTCGCGCTCTACCGAGAGGAAGTCACTCGCCGCCGCGTGGTGGACTTCTTCGTGGAAGAGACCGGTTCCGAAGCGACCGCGCTCCCGATTCTCTACTACGCCGACCGGCTCGATATCCCGCTGCTCCTCGCGTTCAGTCTCGTCTGGGGCGAGAGCCGCTACTATCCGGTCGCCGTCAACTACAACTCGAGGTCGATCGACCGGGGCCTCTTCCAGCTCAATTCGCTCACCTTCCGGCACCTCACCGAGGATGACTTCTTCAACCCGGAGGTCAACACCTTTCACGGCCTGAAGTACCTCGAGTTCTGCCTGAACCAGGGTCGAGACGACGCGGAGGCGCTGGCCATCTACAACGCCGGACTCACGCGCGTCGTGCGCGGGCAGACACCGGCGATCACGCTGCGATACGTGGACACGATTCTCTCCTACCGCGAGCAACTCGTTGAGCGATTCGAGGCGTACATCCTCTCGCACTTCCCACCCGCCATCGCGTAGAATAGCGCCATGGTAATAGTCCTCGAACGATCGATCCGAGACGACGACAAGGAGCGCCTGCGTTCCTTCCTCACCGAGCACGGGTTTCGCGTCCGCGAAATCGTGGGCGACGAGGAGACGATCTTCGGTGCCGTGGGGTCGGTTTCGATCGACATCCGCGAGGTCGAGCTCAAGCCGGGCGTCCAGCGCGTCATTCCGATCTCCAAGCCGTACAAGCTCGCGAGTCGGGAGCTCCAGAAGAACGACAGCGTGATCACGGTCGGGCCGGTCAAGATCGGCGGCCCGCGGATCGCCGTGATGGCCGGACCGTGCGCCGTTGAGAACGAAGAGCAGATCTTTGAGACCGCGCGCATTGTTCGGGAGAGCGGGGCGGTTGCGTTGCGAGGCGGCGCGTTCAAGCCTCGGACGAGCCCGTACGCATTCCAGGGTCTCGGCGAAGCAGGCCTGCGGCTGCTCAAGAGCGCGGGCGAGAGGTACGCGATGCCGGTGGTCTCGGAGATCGTTGCGCCGGGCTACGTGGACATGTTCCGCGACTACGTGGATCTCATGCAGATCGGCGCTCGCAACATGCAGAACTTCGAGCTCCTGAAGGCGGTCGGCGCGACGGGGCGACCCGTCATGCTGAAGCGTGGGCTCGCGGCGACGATCGAAGAGTGGCTCATGGCGGCCGAGTACCTGCTCGCGCACGGCAGCGAGGACGTGATCCTCTGCGAGCGCGGGATTCGAACGTTCGAGACCTACACGCGTAACTCGCTCGATATTTCGTCCATTCCCGTGGCGAAGAAGCTCACGCATCTGCCGGTGATCGTGGACCCGAGCCACGCGACCGGCATCCGCGCGAAGGTTCCGCCCGTTGCGCTTGCGGCGGCGGCCGCCGGTGCGGACGGGCTGATCATCGAGGTGCACCCCGACCCGGAACGCGCGCTCTCGGACGGTCCGCAAACGCTCTTCCCCGAGCAGTTCGAGAAACTGATGCGCGACATCGAGGCGCTCTCGCCCGTGGTCGGCAAGGAGCTCACGCGGATCCCGCGCAGGCAGGTGCGCGGACGGTTGCGAGTTGCGGACGAGCACGGCGAGGCGAGTTCGGCGACGGTCCAGGCTCCGGGCGGCGCCGTGCCGATTGCCTACCAGGGCGAGCGCGGAGCGTACAGCGAAATGGCGCTCCTTCGCTTCTTCCACGACCAGGAGTTCACGTCGCTCCCGGAGCGCCACTTTCGGGACGTCTTCGAGGACGTGCTCGAGGGCAGCGCGCGCTACGGCATCGTGCCGATCGAGAACAGCCTCGCGGGGAGTGTGCACGAGAATTACGACCTGCTGCTGCAGTTCCCGGATCTCAAGATCGTGGGCGAGATCAAGTTGCGCGTGGAGCACAGCCTGATCGGCCTTCCCGGGAGCTCGCTCGACTCGATCCGCAGAGTCTACTCGCATCCTCAGGCGCTCGCTCAGTGCGACGAGTTCCTTCGCGGGCACGAAGGGTGGGAGCTCGTTCCCTTCTACGACACCGCAGGATCGGTCGCGTACATTGCGGAAGAGGGCAAGCCGGAGAACGCGGCGATCGCCAACGCCCGTGCGGCGGATGTCTACGGGATGCAGCCGCTCAAGGAAGGCATCGAGACGAATCCGCGCAACTACACGCGCTTCGTCGTGCTCTCCCGCGAAGAGGAGGAGGTGGATGCCGACGCGAATCTCGCGAGCATCGTTTTCTCTACTCCGGACAAGCCCGGCGCGCTCTTCCGCGCGATGGGCATCATGGCGGACGCGTCGCTCAACCTGAAGAAGCTCGAGTCTCGCCCGATTCCCGGCAAGCCGTGGCAATACATGTTCTACGTGGACCTGGAGATGCCGGACGCCTCGCAGCCGTTCACCGATGCCCTCGACCGGTTGCGCGAGGTCACCGAAGATCTGCGCGTCCTGGGTGTCTACCGCGCCGTCTGACCCGCAGTTTCGCAGCCGGGGTCCGCGGTCTCGTTCCGGCGCTCAGGGGCGAGCGACTCAGACGTCGATGCCGAGCTTCCGCAACTGCTCGTGCTCTTCCTTCTTCGCGACGTACTCATGCTTCAGCTGGTTCGAGTTCGCAACGGCGTTCCGGATGTGCGAGAGCTCGATCTTCACGCCCTTCATGCGCCTGCGCTCCGGCGCCGGGACGAGCGATTTGAGGTGCGTATCCAGCGCGGCGGCACGCCGTTGGATCGTGTGGCACTCGCCGAGCTCCCTGTTGATGTACTGGTAGAGCTGCTCGTCGGTCGCCTTCTGGAGCTTCGTCCACGGGCTGCCGGAGCGGGCGAGGAACGAGGCGTAGAGGCGTGACTTCTTCGTCAGCGACGCGATGAAGTCGTCGAAGACGACCGGCTCGGTGTGGACCGCTCCGGTCGACTCGTCGGTATACTCAACCTCGTACGTGGTCTTCGCCGGCTTGCGGTTCGTGAGCTTATCGATCCACTCACGGAATCGCTGTCCGAACGATTTCGCCTGGGTTTGGACGACCTCTGCATTGGCCAGAAGATGATCCGCGATCGCCTCGAACGGTCTGCTCGCGGAGGCCAGTCCCCGGATCGCGCCGATGAGGACATCTCGGAGCGATTCCTTCGGGCGCGCCATCTTCTGGGGTTTCTTCGTCGCGTGCAGCCGTTCGAGTACCTCCGCGCGGCGGCGATCCGCCTCCGGTCCGTACTCCTCGGCGAGCGTCTCGCTTGCGAGCTCAGGGACGAAGGGAGCGGGGATGCCGATCTCCTTGTGCTTCCTCCGCATCCGATCGAGCGAATCCGGGTCCTCAGGGACGAGTTGGTCCGGGTGCTCCAGGACCGGAAGCAGTTGCTCGCGGAGCGTGAGTTTGTACTCCTCGCGCTTGAAGGTGCCGATCGTCTTGATCTGGTCCACGATCGCCTTCGACTTCTGCGCGAGCTGTTCGAGAGCGTCCGAGATCACGCTGTTGGCGAAGCTGTCCTGGCCGCCGCGTGCGCGGCTGACGAGATCCGCCACGCCGCGCGTTGTCGGGCGCGGGGACGAGGCGGAGAGCTGGTCCCACGTGATGTAGCGAACGAGATCGGAGAGCTGCTTGAGCTCGCGGAAGCCCAGTGCGTCGATCCTGAACTCGAAGTAGTTGTTCAGGAACTCGAGCGTGTTGTCGTAGGCATCCATCCGGATACCGACCGCAAGGTCGCGCTCGGACTCGAGGTACGGGTCGTCGGTGGGCGGGGTGATGTCTGAGAGCTTCTGCTCGCCCTTGTACGGATCCTGCTGAACGAGACCTTTGCGGATCAGGAGTTGATGCAGGCCCTGAAACGATGAGTGGAAGACGCGGTAGAGCTCCTTGAGCTTGGGGAGCTCGTCGGTCTCGATCGTCGCACGCCGTTGTTCCACGGCCTGAGCGAGTTGCTCCGAGAAGGGGCGATCTCCTTCCATACCCACATAGTATCCACTAAAATACTGATTGTCTCAATATTGGAGTTCAATGGGTCGAATCTCCGGGTTCCAGCCGCACAAGCTCTTCGTGGCAGCGCTCGTCTCGTCCGACCTGGACGTGGATCGCGTCCGGCGCACCGTCGCGGAACGGTTCGGACCGATCGATTCGGAGCTCGCCGCGCGTCCCTTCACGTTCTCCTCGTACTACGATGAGGAGATGGGATCCGGTGTCGTGCGCACGATCTTCAGCATCGACCCGCTCGTGGACCCGGCCGAGCTGGCGTCGCTCAAGGAGCGCTCCAACACCATTGAAGCCGAGCACGCGCGGCCTCGCAGCGCGTCCGGTGCGCAGGGGCGAACGATCAATCTCGATCCGGGGTTGCTCTCGCTCTCGCGGGTCATCCTCGCGACGACGAAGGCGAGCGCGCACCGAATCCCGATCCGCGACGGGCTCTACGCCGAGATCACGCTCGTCTACCGCCACGGCCGCTACGCTCCGCTGGAGTGGACCTATCCCGACTACCAGAGCGACGACTTCGTCTCCTGGCTCGGGTCCGTCCGCACCCGCTACCACGAGCAACTGCGCGAGATCGATTCGAAGCGTCCGTGGAGGTTGTGAAGCACCAGCGCAGGTTTGTGCGTAGTGGTCGATGTGACACGCTCGAATCGCATCGCACTCGTCGTGCTCGTCGCCCTCGGGTCGCTCTCGTGCGAGCTCGTTCCAACGACTCTTCGCATTGAGATTGCAGTTCCGCCCACCCCTGCTCACTGGGAGTCTGCGTGGGGCCCGGCACGCTTCTCGATCTCCTGGTATTCGCCCGTGGCGAGCCGCGATCGCGTCGCGGTTGCCGACTCCGGGGCGCACGCGGTGATCGAGGTGCCCCGCGTCCACCCGGTCGCGATCCTGGCGACCCCCGAGTGGCCGCCCGGCGCGGGGCCGGCCCTCGCGACGGGAGAGACGCTCTACCCGGCGGGAGCCGTCTGGCCCGAGACCGGCGTCCGTGAGCGCAGATCGGCGCACGGCCTGTGGGGTTCGAACGTCGTCGCGCCTGCGTTCGAGCGCGGTCCCGCGGCGGAGGTGGTCAGGCGAGTCGTGGCCGCCGGAGCCGACCTCCGGACCTTCTCCGTCGCGCGGTTGCAGGCCGAGATTCACGATCGACTCCCGGATGATCCGTGGTTGCTGGACGTGGATCGAGTCGCCGCGGCGATCGCCCGCGACGAAATGCGCGTCAGCTACGTCACTGAGAAGGAGCGCCATCCCGGTGTCGTCGATCTGCCGGCCGGAGAGTGGCTCCGGCGCTCACCCTTCGTGGGAGCGATCGAGGGCGGAACCGGACGGACTCCGGGTCCGGAGGAGGCGGAGGCTGCCGCCGCCGAGACGGAGCCCGTGGAGCGCGAGCCGATCGAGCTACCGGTCGGCGTGACGGTGTTCTACTCAGGCGACGGTCGTCGACTCATCGTCGGTGTTGATGCGGAGGGAAGGGTCTGGCAGCCCGGAGTTCCGTGATCGCGCCCGGCCTCCCCAGGCGCGCGCCGGCCCGCTTCGTCAGCGAATGACCACGTTCACGAGCTTATCGGGGACGGCGACGATGCGAACGATCTCCTTGCCCTCGACCCACTCCTGGATCCGCTCGTTCGCGAGCGCCAACCTCTCGAGCTCGGCCTTGCCCGTGCCGGCCGGTGCCGTCGTGCGGCTGCGAACCTTGCCGTTGATCTGCAGCACGATCTCGACCTCTTCGTCCACCGTGAGCGCCGGGTCGTACGCGGGCCAATCGACCTTGGAAACCGAGGGCGCGTGGCCCAGCCTCGACCACAGCTCCTCGCCCAGGTGCGGCGCGTAGGGCGCGAGCAGCAGGACGAACGGCTCCCAGAGCGCTCGGGAGAGCCCGTCAACCTTGAAGAGCTCGTTCACGAAGATCATCATTTGAGCGATCGCCGTGTTGAACGCGAGCGATTCGGTGTCCTCGGTGACCTTCTTGATCGTCTTGTGCAGCAGCCGCACGAGCTCGGTCGGCGGCTCGTTGTCCGTGAGATCGCGTTCGGCCAGACGATAGACGCGGTCGAGGAAACGGTGCACGCCGGCGAGTCCGTTCGTGGACCACGGTTTCGCGACCTCGAGCGGGCCCATGAACATCTCGTACATCCGCATCGAATCGGCGCCGAACTCCGCCACGATGTCGTCCGGGTTGATGACGTTTCCCAGGCTCTTCGACATCTTCACGCCGCCTTCACCGAGGATCATGCCCTGGTTCACAAGGCGCATGAACGGCTCGTCCGTGTTCACCACACCGATGTCGTAGAGCACCTTGTGCCAGAAGCGGGCGTAGAGCAGGTGGAGCACCGCGTGCTCCGCGCCGCCCACGTAGAGGTCGACCGGCATCCAGTAGTCGATCTTCTCGCGCGAGGCGAGCTCGTTCTCGTTGCTCGGATCGAGGTAGCGCAGATAGTACCAGCAACTGCCCGCCCACTGCGGCATCGTGTTCGTCTCACGCTTCGCCGGTCTCCCCGAGCCGTCCGGGCACGTGGTGTTCACCCACTCGTCAACGAGCGCAAGCGGGCTCTCGCCCGTACCGGTCGGTCTGTAGCTCTCGACCTCGGGAAGCGTCACCGGAAGCTCATCGTAGGGAACGGGAACGTACTCGCCGTCGCAGTCGATCATGGGAACCGGCTCGCCCCAGTAGCGCTGGCGCGAGAAGATCCAGTCGCGCAGCTTGTAGTTCACCGCGCGCGTTCCGAGACCGCGTTCCTCGAGCCAATCGATGATCCGCTGTTTGAACTCGTTCGTGGGGAGCCCGTTGAACTCACCGGAGTTGACCGCGACGCCGGGTTCCGGCATCGCCTCGGTGAGCGGGGCGGTCGTCTCGGGGTCGTCCGTGGGAGCAACGACGCGGACGATCGGGAGGTCGAACTTCTTGGCGAACTCGAAGTCGCGCTCGTCGTGCCCGGGCACGGCCATGATCGCGCCGGTGCCGTACGAGACGAGAACGTAGTCGGAGATCCAGATGGGGATCTTCTTGTCGTTCACGGGGTTGATCGCGTACCCGCCGGTGAAGACGCCCGTCTTCTCCTTCGCGAGCTCGGTTCGCTCCAGATCGCTCTTCAGTTTCGCCTTGTCGCGGTACCGATCGACTTCCTGCTTGTGGTCGGCGCTCGTGATCGTGTCCACGAGCGGGTGCTCGGGCGCGAGGACCATGTAGGTCGCGCCGAACAGCGTGTCCGGGCGGGTCGTGAAGACCTCGAGCTCACCGTCGGCATCAGCCAACCGAAACCGGACTTGCGCGCCTTCGCTTCGGCCGATCCAGTTGCGCTGCATCGTCTTGATCGACTCGGGCCAGTCCACCCTTTCGAGCCCTTCGAGGAGGCGGTCGGCGTACTCGGTGATCTTGAGCATCCACTGTCGTACGGGCCGGCGCACGACCGGGTGGTTGCCGCGTTCGCTCCGCGGTCCTTCGTCGGTCGAGATGACTTCTTCGTTCGCCAGTACCGTGCCGAGCGCGTCGCAGTACCAGACCGGCACCTCGTCCACGTAGGCGAGGCCCTTCTCCCACAGCTTCAGGAAGATCCACTGCGTCCACTTGTAGTAGTCGGCCTTGTGCGTAGAGACCTCGCGGTCCCAGTCGTACGAGAAGCCGAGGCTCTTGATCTGCTCGCGGAAACGGTTCACGTTCGCCTCGGTCGTCGTGCGGGGGTGCGTTCCGGTCTGGATCGCGTACGTCTCGGCGGGCAATCCGAAGCTGTCGAAGCCCATCGGGTGGAGCACCGCGTAGCCGCGCATTCTGAGGTACCGGCAGTAGATGTCGGTTGCCGTGTAGCCTTCAGGGTGCCCTACGTGGAGCCCGGCCGCCGAGGGGTAGGGAAACATGTCGAGGATGTAGCGCCGCTTGTCCCGCGGCACCGACGCGTCCTCGGTCACGCGAAACGTCTTGTTCTCTTCCCAGTACGCTTGCCAGCGCTGCTCGATCTCGGCGAACGGGTACTTCATGGAGTGACATAATACCGAACGGCCAATGGGGGGTCAAAAGCCGCTGTGCTCGGCGGTCTTCGGTGTTGGGGCAAAGAAGAACCCCCCAGGAAAGGAGGTGATAAAACCTGGGGGGTTGCGTGAAAGAGTAGAGCACGACCGATCCACTGGCCGGTCTATTTTATCCGCCCGCCTTCCGGGACGAGACGCGAGCAGAAGAGATCGCGATTCGGAACCGCTCCCGCGTTCCAGTACCAACGAGTTCGGGGCTCCTCTGCAACGCAGATTCGCGCCGTGCCGTCGGACCGGTTCCCAAGTGACGATACGTCCTCACGTATCCCCGTCCGAATACCGTTTCCGGTTCCGGACATACGAGCAGTCATGCCAACGGCAGCCGCCCGGTCCCTCTCTACATCGTACAACCACGCTCCCGCCGTATGGTTACAGCGTGCGTGGGGGGAATCGGACCATAAAGTAGTCTATTCTCTCCGAAAGGTCAACCGGTTGAGCGCTCGTCTTCCGATCGCGGTTTGCGGTGGAAGCGGACGCTGACGACGTGGCGTCGCGAGGTCGTCACGATCTCGAATCGACCGATCGGTGTCTCGAACGTCTCCCCCGGCGCGGGAATGTGCCCGGCGAGATCGGCAAGATAACCGCCCAGACTCTGGACGTGTCTGCTGACGGGCAGCTCAACGTCGAGCGCCTCGTTGAGGACGTAGATCGGGATGTCCGCGATGATCAGGAAGGTTTCGGCGCCCTCACGCGTGATCTTCTCGCGCTCCTTCTGCTCGTTCTCGTCGTAGATCTCGCCGAGGATCTCCTCCACGATATCCTCGACCGTGACGATCCCTGCGAGCCCGCCGTATTCGTCCAGGACGACCGCCATGTTCAGCTTGTCCCGGCGAAACTGCGCGAGCATCTGATCGATTCGTCGGTTCTCCGGAACGTAGATCGGCTCGATCATGACCTGACGCAGCGTTACCGATTCGTCTCCGCGTGCGTACTCCCGCATCGCGTCACGAACGAGCAGGATACCGACGATTCGTTCGGGATCCTCCTCGTAGACCGGTACTCGCGAAAACCCGCTCTCGATGATCTCGCCGATCGCCTCGGTCAACCGAAGGTTCCTATCCAGGCTGTAGACGCGCGTGCGGTGCGTCATCACCGCGCTTACGGTGACCTCGCTGAACCGCAGAACGCCGCGGACCATCTTGCCCTGATCGGCCTCGATCGCCCCCACGGTCTCCGCGTGATCGACCATGCTCAGCAATCCCCGCGATGTGACCTCGGACCGCGTTGCGCCGCCGGCAAGGCGAGCGACGCCGTTGCTGACCGTCGTCACGAACCAGATGACCGGCGTAAACACGATCGCGAGCAGATTGATGAGTCGGCACGTGTGGAGCGCCCACGACTCGTTGTTGACGATCGCGAGCTGCTTCGGCGTGACCTCGCCGAATATGAGGAGCACCACCGTGAGCACGGCCGTCATCGCCCACTCGTACCCCGACCCGAAGAGCCGGATCGTCAGGATCGTCGCGACGGCGGAGGCGCCCACGTTCACGAGGTTGTTTCCGAACAGGACGGTCGTGAGCAGTCGAGCAGGACGTTCCATGAGTCGCTGGGCGATCCGTCCGGAGTGCGGGTGCTTCTTCCGGAGGTCGTGCACCTGCGCAGGTGTGAGCGACGTAAACGCCGTCTCGGTCCCGGAGAAGAAGCCCGAGAGGATGAGGAGACCTCCAAGAAGTATGAACGAGCCGGTCATCGCGCGGCTCCACCACGCCGGAGGGTTGTCGGTCCGGAGGCCGAAGGAGGTTGGTCGGAAATCGTAGGGTCTGGATCGTCCATCCGCTGCCACTATAGGGCATCTGAGACGGAACGATCAACAGGAGGGATTCTCGTAGTGGACGCGGCCAGGAAAGCCGGACAGCGAGCCGCCGGAGGGACGGCCCGCCACGCCGGAACCGGTGCAACCGTCTACGCGGCTTCGACCTTGAGCACGTCCTTGATGACCTGCTGGAGCTGCTCCTTCGGGAGGGCGCCCGCGGCCATCTGCGGCTTCTCGTTCATGGGGATGAACAGGATCGACGGTATGCTCTGAATGCCGAATGCCATCGCGAGCTCCTGCTCTTTGTCGGTGTCTACCTTGTAGATGCGGAGCTTGCCGTCGTACTGGTCGCTCAGCTCCTCGAGGATCGGCGCGACCATCTTGCACGGCCCGCACCAGTCGGCGTAAAAGTCCACGATCGCGGGAAGATCGCCCTCGTACTTCCACTCGGTGTTTTCGTCCCAGTTGAAGACCTTCTGCTTGAACTCCTCGGTGGTCAGGTGCTCGGTCATGTTTCCTTCCTTGTATAGGCTTTTCTGTATATGCAAAATATACACGATTCGTCCGCGCGTAAAGCCCGTGCATCGCGGACTCTGTCTCAATGTCTCATCAAAACCGAGGCGCGGCAACCGCGCCGTTCCCGGCGTGTCATCCACCCTGCTGGTCGCGGGGTGGGGAGCGGAATCGCACCTCGTGGAACCCCGCCTGGAGCAGCATCGTGCGGAGAAAGCGCTCTCCGTTCGCCTCCGCGGCATCGAGCGTCTCGCGAAGCGTCTGCTCGGAAAGCGATTGCTCCCGGACGTACTCGGCCACGCGCCTCCACGCGTCCGCACCGAGCGCTACCGCGGGGTACGGATACTCCTCCGCATCTATGTCCTCCACGATCACGTCCGTGACCACAGGGTCCGCGAGCAACACCGTTGCCCGGCGCATCGTGTTGCCCTCACCCGACGGCACGTGTTCGATGACGATCTCCTCCACCCCCGCGTCCGCCGTGTAGCCGGCAGAGACCACGAGCGTCATCACGACGAAGTCGTACGTGCCGCCGCTCCTGCTCAGGTTGATCTGCTCCGCAAGGTTCCAGGTCCGGAAGTAGAGGTGCTCCTCGGGAGTGAGTGCGTCGGCGGCAGGTCCATCGCTCTCGCGCAGCTTCCGCAGTATCTCGTTGAGCGAGACCTCTGCGGGCAGATAGTCGTACGGGAAGACCGCGCGGTGGACGTAGCGCACGGTGACGAACTCGGAGAGCTCCCGAACCGAGTCCAGCGTCACCGAGGAGGTCGAGAAGCGTTCCACGCGCTGCAGGCGAAGGAGCGGCAGTCCCGGAATCAACTGGCGGCCGAAGAGGTTGGTGAAGAGCGCCGGCGCTGCGACGAGTACGAGCCCCGCTACGCCGAGCCGGGCGATATGCTTGAGCTTCATCCGCGAAGCTCCTGTTCGTCCGTGCCGGTGGCGAACACGACCTCGCCGAATCCCGCCATCTCCAGGAAGCGGCGCACGATCTCCCGGGCATTCGCGTCGGCCTCCTCCAGAATCCCGCGCTCGATCGCCTCCGCCTCCGTTCGTCGCTTTGCCTCGTCCAGATGGCCGCTGATTTCGAGCAAGTCGATGCGACCTCCCTGTTCGCGGATGAAGTACTCCTCGATCGAAGACTCGTCTGCGTCCACGCGGAGCACTCGAGCCCGGGGAAGCCGCACGTAGATGCGGTCGGCGGAGGTGCGGTCGGCGGTCAGGACCACGCCCTCCGAGAGGTCGAGCCCGGCCCGAACCCGGATGTCGACCGAGAAGAGAACCGCGCGGTCGACCGTCTTGATGAAGAGGAAGCTGCGTTCTTCGCCGAAGTAGACGAGGTCGCGGTAGATGTGCTCGTAGGTGTGGAGCTCGAGGAGCGATTCGACCAGGTCCTCCAGCCGGACCATATCGGTCCGGGAGACGGGGGCGCAACCGGCAAAAACGAGGAGCCCGATCAGCAGCATCGCGATCCGCCACCGTCGCTCGACTGTGCGGCGAGACGTCATCCACACTCCGACTACTATACGGTCGCCCGCGCGGCGCCGCAACCGCCGATCGGAGCGCGGCCGGCCCTGGACGACGCACGGCGCCGTGCGCTATATGCTGTAGCGTGAGACCGATTGAGTCGAAGGATAGACTATGAGGCACAACGGCCTGACACGAGTCATTCTCTTCCTGGGTGCGCTCGCGCTCGTCGCCGCCGGAGCCGGGGCTCAGAACGGCGACGATGCCGAGACGAGCTTCAACGAGCCGGGAGAGCGTCCGGACAATCCCGAGCTCGAGCTTCGTCTTCCTGAACCCGATCTTCCTTCCGATTCGTCGCACGATGCGGAGTCGAGCGCGCCGCAGGTCCGCGTCGCCACCGCGCCCGGCGACGCCGTGGGAATCGTACACGGCCGCGTTGTGGGCGAGCTCGCCGCTCCGGGCGTCCCCGAGCCACGCGATGCCCCGTTCGTCTCGGTCGCCGTGCCGATCCTCTATGACCGGCTCGATCGCGGGATTACGGGGTCCGCCTTCGAGCCGCCGGACTCCGGCGCGCAGGCGGGAGACGGTCCGCTCGGCACGACCCGGGAGACCGGCGGCGCGACGACCCCGCGCAGGTCTCCCGCGATAGACAGCGACCCGCCTGCTTCTCGGCCGAACGGTCCGGCGCCGGGCGATCCCGTGCTCCCCGCGCCCCGGGATCCGGAGCAGATCGCACGTGAGCTCAACGTGGACGCACGGTGGCCGGCAGAGGCGCGTGCGTCCGGCGGAGTCGTCGCGAACGCACAGGTGATCGCCTACTACGGACACCCGTTCAGCCGCTACATGGGAATCCTGGGCGAGGCGGAGATCGAGGAGACCACGCGGCGTCTCCGCGAGCGCGCCGCCGAGTACGACGCGATCAACGGCGACATCGGCGTGGCGCCGGCCTTCCACATCATCTACGGCACCGTCTACGAGGATGCGAGCGTGGGTATCCTGCGCGAGCACAAGCTGATCGAGTACATCGAGTATGCGGCCGAGAACGACGTGCTCGTCTTCCTCGACCATCAGATCGGGAACGGCACGGTGGAAGACGCGATCCGCATGATGCTTCCCTATCTGCGGTACGAGCACGTGCACCTCGCCTTCGATCCCGAGTGGGCAACCGATTCGCCGGGCCGCGAGATCGGCGGCGTGACGGCCGAGGACGTCAATCGCGCGCAGGAGCTGATGCAGGAGTATCTGGAGGAGCACGATCTACCCGGCCCGCGGATGCTCGTCGTTCACCAGTTCAACTGGCGCATGATCGAGAACCGCGAGCGCGTTCGCAGCGATTACCCGCTCGTGCAGCTCATCCACCATGCGGACGGTTTCGGCTCACCCCCGAACAAGCGCGAGAGCTGGCGCTTCAACGTCCTCGCCACGAACATGCCGCTCAAGGGATTCAAACTCTTCTACCCGAAGAGCTGGCGAGACGGCGGCTTCGACATTCCGCTCATGACCCCGGAAGAGGTCATGCAACTCGAACCGGTCCCGGTCTATATTCAGTACCAATAGATGAACGACGCACACAGCCACGTTGAGCTCATTCGAGAAGTCTTCCGCTACACGCAAGCTTTCCAGGGCAAGACCTTCGTTCTCCAGCTCGAAGATGCGATCGTCCTGCGCCCCGCAGTTGCCTCGCTCATGCGAGACCTCGTCCTGCTGCACCGGACCGGCATTCGGATCGTATTGATCGCCGGAGCGAGACAGCGGATCGACGAGATACTCGCGCGCTACAAGGTCGCGTGCGAGAAGCACCGTGGCGTGAGGATCTCTTCTCCGGACGCGATTCCCTTCATCAAGATGGCCGCCTTCGACGCCGCGAACCGCGTCATGACGTCGCTCACCGGCCAAGGCGTGAACGCCGTGATCGGCAACTGGGTTCGCGCCCGGAGTCTCGGCGTCGTGGACGGCATCGATTTCCAGGACGCCGGAACCGTGCACAAGATCCGCGTGGACCTCCTGCGCGGCGTGCTCGAACAGGGGTCGATACCGATTCTCCCGTGCATCGGCTGGAGCGCGAGCGGCAAACCGTACAACATCTCGTCGCGGGAGCTCGCGACCGAGCTCGCGGCCGGTCTCCAGGCGAGCAAGCTCTTCTTCCTCGCCGAGCTCGATCCGCTCACCTCGGACCACTACCGCCTGCACACCGACATGGACGCGATTCCGGACGGCCGCATCTCACGGCTCACCGTGGAGCAGGCGACTCGGTTCCTCGAGCTCAACGAGCCGCTTCAGGAGGACGTGGGATACGAGCTCGTTCGCTTTGCCGTTCGCGCCGCCACGCGCGGGGTCGAGCGAGTGCACATCGTGGACGGGCGGTCGGAGGGAGTCATCCTGCAGGAGATCTTCTCGAATCTCGGCGCGGGCACGATGGTCCACGCGAATCAGTACCAGTCGATCCGCAGCATGCAGCGCTCGGACGTGCCGGACGTCTACCGGCTCATGCAGCCGCTCGTTCGCAAGGGACTTCTGGTCAGCCGCACGGAGCAGGACATCCACGAGCAGATCGACGATTACGTGGTCTTCGAGACCGACGGCATGGTCCACGGCTGCGGCGCGCTCCATCTCTTCGACGAGAACCAAGGCGAGATCGCCGGCCTCGCAGTCGACGATTCCTACGAGCGCTTTGGGATCGGTCAGAGAATCGTTCGCTTCCTGATTGAAGGGGCGCGGCGCGCCGGGCTCGACCAGGTTTTCGTCCTGACGACGCAGGCGTCCGACTGGTTCGAGCAACTCGGCTTCCGGCAGGGTACGGTCAACGACATACCGCAGTCAAAACGAGCGTGCTACGACTACTCGCGGAACTCACGGATCCTGCTCTACGACCTCTCCTCAGACGATCCCGAGTAGACGATCTGCACGCGTATCTTGCGAGCGGTCTGAACGCTCAGCGACAGCCGTTCGCCCGAGACGCTCACCGTGACCGTTCCGGCCGCGCTGCTGCGGTCGACCACTCCGACCTCGGCGCCCGGTGTCAGCCCCGTCTCGCTCAGGAACGAGAGGAAACCGGTCTCTTCGTGCTCAACGCGGACGATGCGGACTGTGGACGCCACCGGAGCTTCCGCGAGCGGCAGGCCCGCCTGCTTCGGAAGGAGCCCGTCCGGTCCCGGGATCGGGTCTCCGTGCGGGTCGCTCTCGGGGTAGCCGAGCAGCTCGTCGATGCGGCTGAGCAGTCTGTCGCTCATCGCGTGCTCGAGCACCTCTGCTTCGTCGTGGACATCCGCCCAGTCGAGGCCGAGAATCTCGACCAGGAAGAGCTCGATCAGTCTGTGCCGGCGAACCACCCCGAGCGCCTCCGTCCGCCCCGACCGAGTGAGCGTGACCCCTTTGCGAGGCAGATACTCGACGAGCCCGGCGTCCGCGAGACTCTTCATCATCGTCGTCACGGTTCCGGGCGTGACGCCGAGCGACCTCGCCACCTCACCGAGCGGGACCATCTGCGCGTCGTGCGATTCCGAGTACGCGTAGATCGTCTTGAGGTAGTTCTCGGTCGTGATGCTCACCGTTCGAACATAGCCGAGCGGGCACAATCCGTCAACGAAGCTTTGAACTTTCCAAACTATGACTTTGACGAGGAGGCACGGTTCGATCGCTGATCCCGCGATCGAGAGCGTCCCGACCGCTTGAGAAGTGTCAGGTACCTTGCAGGTCGAATCTCTCCAACTCATGGCACGGCGACGAGTTGCTCCATCGGCTGCACTGCGAACGGCACCGGGACCGGCAAGTCCCAGCAGCATCAGCACTTGACCGCCTGCGATCTACAAGGTTGGTGACATGTTGGACCGCTTGACGTTTCGCGAACGAACGTGTACTCTTGGTTGGATTTTGAATTATCAAACTACGGAGGAAGCATGCTCAAAAGAACAGCCTCTCTGGTTTTCATAGCTCTGCTCGCGACAATGGGTGCGACGAACGCGGCGGCCCGCGGTCGATCCGAAGATGCCGGACGTGACGCGTCGAGTGAGCGGGCCGCCTCCGAAGCCGAGCCCCGCCCGCGCGACGGCGCGCTCCGGATCGTGGGCACGACTACGCAGGCGAGCGATCTCCTTCGTATCCTCACCGAGGGCGCGACGAACGTGGAGATCACCGGGCTGATGGGAGCCGGCGTGGATCCGCACCTCTACCAACCGACCGAGCGCGACGTGCAGGCGATGAACGCGGCCGACGTCGTCGTCTACAGCGGTCTCCATCTCGAAGGCCAGTTCGACGCGGTCTTCGAGGCGCTGCGCGAGCAGGGCGTCGTCGTCTACGCGATGTCGCAGCCGGTCGAGGCCGCAGGGTTCGTCATCGGCGCCCTCGATTCCGAGGTCACCGAGGTCGGGAGCGACGATCCTCACTTCTGGTTCGACCCGCGGAACTGGCAGGTCACCGTGCGGGACCTCGCAGAGCTTCTCGCCGAGCTCGACCCGGACCAGGAGTCGCTCTTCGCGGCGAACGCCGACGCGTACGCGGCGCAGCTCGATCTGCTCTACGAATGGGCCAACCGAGGCATGCGCAGCGTGCCGGGCGGTCAGCGCTATCTCGTGACCTCGCACGACGCGTTTCAGTACTTCGGCGCGGCGTTCGGGTGGCGGATGGCCGCGATCCAGGGGATCAGCACCGAGGACGAGGCAGGCGTCGGCGACATTCAGGGAACCGTCGACTTTGTCATTCAGAACGAGATCCCCGTGCTCTTCGTGGAGTCGAGCATTTCGCCGGATACGGTCCAGGCCGTGATCGAGGCGATCGAGGCGGAGGGCGGCAACGCGCGGCTCGGCGTGCGCGAGCTGTACTCGGACGCGATGGGCGCACCCGCGACCTTCGGCGGGACGTACGTCGGCATGATCGCGGAGAACGTCTACACGATTCTGCAGTCGTACCGCGCCGCCGGCGAGGACGTGGAGATTCCCGCGTGGCCGGCGGGACTGGAGCCCGCGCCGCCGCGGGAGATCCTGGGGGCGAGCGAATGAGCGGTGAATCGAGCGGCAATGGACGGACATCGGACGTGGCGCTTTCGGTCGAAGACCTGACCGTTGCCTACGACAGCACGCCCGCGATCTGGGACGTGGACCTGGACGTCCCGCCCGGCGTGCTCGTGGGCATCGTGGGACCGAACGGCGCGGGCAAGAGCACGCTCATCAAGGCCGCGATCAACCTGCTGCCGCGCGCCGCCGGCTCGGTCGAGTTCTTCGGCAAGCCGTACGAGCGCGTGCGCGATCGCGTGGGCTACGTGCCGCAGCGCGGAAGCGTCGATTGGGACTTCCCAACGTCCGT
Source organism: Spirochaetales bacterium (assembly GCA_046538735.1). Lineage (GTDB taxonomy): Bacteria > Spirochaetota > Spirochaetia > DSM-27196 > SLST01 > SLST01. The sequence continues at coordinate 8,692 of JBKHII010000043.1, read as the reverse complement.
GCTCGACGTGGTTACGATGGGGCTCTACGGTCAGGTCGGATGGATCAGACGCACGGGCAAGCGGGAGCGCGACCTCGCGATGGAGGCGTTGCGGCAGGTCGGGCTCTCCGAGTTCGCGCACCGGCAGATCAGCCGGCTCTCCGGCGGTCAGCAGCAGCGGACCTTCCTCGCCCGGGCGCTCGTCCAGGACGCCGACCTCTACTTCATGGACGAGCCGTTCGCCGCCGTGGACGCGGTGACCGAGCGCGCGATCATCGGCATTCTCCACGAGCTTCGTTCGCGCGGGAAGACGGTCATCGTCGTGCATCACGATCTCCAGACCGTAGCCGACTACTTCGACTGGGTCGCGCTGCTGAACGTCACGATCGTCGCAAGCGGTCCGATCTCCGAGGTCTTCACTCGTGAGCTCATCGAGCGTACCTACGGGGGAGAGGTGGCGGCGCTTCAGACGGTGGAGGAGCGGTGATGCAGACGCGCGGCCTCTCGGATCGAAACGTGTGGATCGTCGTGGCCGCTGCCGCCGGTCTCATGGCGCTCTCGGTTCCCGCGGCAATCGCGCTCGGCGTGCGGTTCACCTACACCGTCCGAACCGTGACCGCGGGCGGCCTGCTGCTTGGCGCGCTGAGCGGTGCGATCGGCAGCTTCGCCGTGCTCCGGAAGCAGAGTCTGCTCGGAGACGCGCTCAGCCACGCCGCGCTCCCGGGAGTGGGGATCGCCTTTCTGGTTGCCGGCCGGCACCTCGGCGCGCTCCTGATCGGCGCCGCCGCCGCGAGCCTCCTTGGAGTCTGGTTCATCTCCGCGATCACAAGGACGACGCGGTTGAAGCAGGACAGCGCGATGGGCATCGTGCTCGCCGGTTGGTTCGCAATCGGGATCGGGATCCTTGCCTTCATCCAGCAGCGCCCGGACGCAAGCCAGGCAGGTTTGGACACGTTCATCTTCGGACAGGCCGCCTCGATCGTGGAGTCGGACGTGCGACTGCTCGGCGCCGTGAGCGCGGGAGTCCTCGCGATACTCGTCCTCAACTGGAAGGAGTTCAAGCTCGTCACCTTCGATCCCGACTTCGCTCGTGCGAACGGCTATCGCGTCAGACTGATCACCGCCGTTCTCCTCGGACTGATCGTCGTGGCGATCGTGCTCGGCCTGCAGCTCGCCGGTGTCGTGCTGATGGTAGGTCTCCTGATCGCGCCGGGAATCGCCGCGCGCCAGTGGACGAATCGCCTCGAGCAGATGGTGGTGCTCGCCGCGATCATCGGCGCCACCGCCGGTGGCGTGGGCTCGATCGCGAGCGCGCTCGACACCAACCTGCCCACCGGGCCGATGATCATCCTCGCCGTGTCCGCGTTCGTGATCGCATCGCTGCTCCTTGCGCCGGGACGGGGCGTCGTCTGGGCGCTCGTTCGAAGGCGGCGCGATCGGACGCGCTTCGCCGCGTCCAACGTGCTCAAGACCGCGTACAGATACGCGGTGGGCCACGGCGATCCGCGATTGCCGGTGAGTCGCGAGTTCCTCGTTGGAGTTGTCGGGCCGAGCGCGAAGAAGGGCATCGCGGAGCTCCGGGCGAGCGAGGACCTCGGGCTGTCGGACGACGGCTACGTTCTGACCGAGCGGGGAGTCGAGCGCGCGCAACGCGAAGAGGCGAGACGAGGAGGGGAACACCGTGCCATGGCTTGAACGTGGACTCATCTGGATTGTCACGCAATTCGTAGAGCGGGACGCCCTGAACACCTTCTTCCGCAGCGCGCAGAACACCGCGATCCTCGTTGGGGCGCTCATCGCGATCGCCGGCGGCATGCTCGGAACCTTCCTCCTGCTCCGGGGTATGTCGCTCACGAGCGACGCGATCAGCCATACCGTACTGCTCGGTATCGTCGTGGCGATCATGATCATGCTCGGTACCGGAGGCGAACCGTCGCTCTCCTCGCCCTGGCTCCTGATCGGCGCGGCGGCCGCCGGAGTCGGCACCGTCGTCTTGACCGAGGTGATTCACCGGTCCGGGCTCGTGAAGCAGGACGCCGCGCTCGGTCTGGCCTTTCCGCTGCTCTTTGCGATCGCGGTTATCTTCGTGTCCCGCTATGTGGACGACGTTCACATGGACGAAGACGCGGTGATGATCGGCGAGATCGGCATGGCGTGGGCGAACACGAACAGCCATTGCTACGGCGACTGCGAAACGATCACGATCACGCCGGACGACCCGAGGGCGGAGTTCGCGAGACGGTGCACGAATTGCCGCGAAGAAGGCATCAGCCCGCGAGACCCCGGCGCCGAGTTCCGCGAGGTCTGTACGAACTGCGGCGAGTACAGCCCGGCGCAGGCGTACCAGGCCGGCCTCACCGATGTGGAACCCGAGCTCGTTTTCTGGCCGGAGTCGCTTACCGTGACCTTCGCGATGATGGTGCTCACGACGCTCTTCGTGCTCGTTTTCTACAAGGAGCTCAAGCTCTCAACGTTCGATCCGGCGCTCGCGAAGTCGCTCGGGTTCAAGCCGACGCTGTTGCTCTACGCGCTCATGACGCTCGTGAGCCTGGTCGCCGTCGGCGCATTCGACGCAGTCGGTTCGATCCTCGTGATCGCCTTCTTCATCATCCCTGCCGCCGCGGCGTATCTCGTCACCGATCGTCTGCCGGTCATGATCGTCTTGAGCGGCGCGATCGGAACCGCGTCCGCGTGGTTCGGCTACGATCTCGCGCGCGGGGAGGTGTTCGGGATCGATCTGAACGCGTTCCTGGCCGGCGGTTGGGACACGTCCATCTCGGCGTCCATGGTCGTGATGATGCTCTTCTTCTTCCTCGCCGCGTTTCTCGCCTCGCCGAAGTACGGCGTAGTCTCCGGCGTGCTGAAACGCAATCGCCGGCGCGCTCGGTTCGAAGAACAAGTGCTGATGGGTCACATCTACCACCACACCGGCAGCGCGATCGCCGTCGAGGAGTGCTCGCTCGTGACGCTGCCGCTCCACGTCAGGTGGGACAAGGCCCGCGTGCAGCGAGTCTATCGTCGCCTGCACGCCCGGGCCTTCGTGGAGCTCGACCACTACGGCGTCCTTCACCTCACCGAGAAGGGGCGCGATCGAGTCGAGGCGTTCTGGAAGCAGAGTCTCGCCTCCCGGGATGCGCGAGCTCGTTCCTGAGCTCGCGCGCAGCCGCGACCATATTGCGGAGCGACGGCACCGTCTCCTCCCAGCCGCGCGTCTTGAGCCCGCAGTCCGGGTTGATCCAGAGCCGTTCGCCGGGGATGTATCGGAGAGCCGCTCTGAGGAGATCGACGATCTGCTCGCTGCCCGGTACGAGCGGCGAGTGTATGTCGTAGACTCCGGGCCCGATCTCGTTCGGGTACGAGTACGTCTCGAACGCCTCGAGTAGGCGCATCCGCGACCGAGTCGCCTCGATCGTGATGACGTCGGCATCCATCTCCACGATCGACTCGATGATGTCGTTGAAGTCCGAGTAGCACATGTGCGTGTGTATCTGCGTCTCGTTTTCCACATCGCTCGTCGCAAGACGGAAGGCGAGCGTTGCCCACTCAAGATAGTCGGGCCGGGCCGCGGCCCGGAGCGGCAAGCCCTCGCGGAGCGCCGGTTCGTCCACCTGGATCACGCCGATACCCGCCGTCTCCAAGTCGTGCACCTCGTCTCGAAGCGCGAGCGCGATCTGGAGCGCCGTCTCGCGCCTGGAGAGGTCCTCGCGCGGGAACGACCATTGGAGAATCGTGATCGGTCCGGTGAGCATCCCCTTCACCGGACGGTCCGTGAGCGACTGCGCGTACGCCGACCACCGCACCGTCATCGGCTCGGACCGCTCCACGTCCCCGTGGATGACCGGCGGCTTCACGCACCGGCTCCCGTACGACTGCACCCACCCGTGCTCCGTGAAGGCGAACCCCGCAAGCTGCTCGCCGAAGTACTCGACCATGTCCGTCCGCTCCGCCTCGCCGTGCACGATCACGTCCAGCCCGATCTCCTCCTGCTTGCGTACCGTCTCCGCGATCTCCGCGCGGAGCGCCGCCTCGTACGCCTCGGTCGTAAGCTCCCCCCGCCGCCACGAGCGCCGCGTCTTGCGAAGCCCCGCCGTTTGGGGGAACGAACCAATCGTCGTAGTCGGGAGGATCGGGAGCGCGAATCGCCGCTCGTGGAGACGCCTCCGCTCGGGGTAAGGAGCCCGACGCGCCATGTCCCTCGTGATCCCCGCTACCCGCGACCGGACCCGATCGACGGCCGTTCGCGGATCGCCGGAGCGTGCCTGCAACGCACTCCGAGCATCCGCGATGCTGTTCGCGACCGCGTCTCGTCCCTCGGCGAGAGCTCGCCGCAGGATCGCGAGCTCCTCCAGCTTCTGATCCGCGAACGCCAGCGCCGCCCGAAGCGTAGGATCGAGACTCGTCTCGCGGCTCGCATCAAGCGGCACGTGAAGCAGCGAGCACGAAGGCGCCAGCCAGAGGCGGTTGCCGAGCACCTCGTGGAGCGGCTCCAGAACGCCGAGCGACGCCTCCAAGTCGTTCCGCCAGACGTTACGACCGTTCACGATCCCCACCGAGAGGATCTGATCGGATCGCAACGCCGCCGCCAGAGCCGCGAGCCCGGCCGCAGCGCCCTCGTTCGCCCGCGCCGCCCCACGCCCCGCAGCCGCCGCCCCGTCTTTCCGAGTGGCCGCCGCATGTCCGGCCGCCGCGACGCTGCGTGCAGCCGCCGCCCCGCGTGCGGTCGCAGTCACGTCCACGTGGATCCCGTCAACCGGGAGGCGTTGCAGGAGCTCCGCGTGCTCGGAGACATCGCCGAAGTACGTGGCGAGCAGGACGCGCGCACGCCGCCCGGTCCCCTCGTTGCTCGCGTCCTTGGGCGTGCGCTCTGCGATTGTTTCGTAGACGCTTCGGAACGCCTCGAGCCAGGCGTTCGAGAGATCGAGCACGAGGATCGGCTCGTCGATCTGCACCCAATCGACCCGAGCGTCCAGGTCGGCGAGAACGTGCGCGTAGGCTGTTGCGAGGGCGGCCGTGAGTGCCGGGGCCGAGTCGGGCGTGTGGCCGGCGAGGTGAAGGTAGGTGAGCGGGCCCACGAGGACCGGCTTGGGACGGAAGCCGAGTTCGTGAGCCGCCGAGATCTCTTCGAGGAGCGCACCGGTGTCGGGTGCCGGGCGATCGCCGGCGTCGATCTCGGGCCTGATGTAGTGGTAGTTCGTGTTGAACCACTTCGTCATCGGCGAGGGCTCGAGATCGTGGTCGCCCGCGTGGTAACCACGCGCGATCGCGAAGGTGAGGTCGGTGCGGTCGAGCTGGTCTGCAAGCGACCGAAACCGCTCGGGAATCAGGCCCAGCATGATCGACGTCTCGAGCACCTGGTCGTACAGCGGGAAGTCGCCGACCGGGATCAGGTCCACGCCCCAGTCGGCCTGTGCGCGCCACCGACTCACGCGAAGCTCGCGGAGCTCGTCGTTCAGCGAGCCACGCGTCGATCTGCCCCTCCAGTATCGCTCGAGGGCGAACTTCATCTCCCGGTCGCCGCCGATGCGCGGGTATCCCAGATTGTGCACGAACATGGTGTCCTCCACGCCCATACTACGGCGCGGAGAAGCATGACGAATAGCGATATGTTATCATACAAACATGAGGAAGAGTCATGATTGATCGAGAACACCTCGCGATTCTTCACGCGCTCGCCCGGCACGGATCGCTCACGAAGGCAGCGGACGCGCTTCATCTCACGCAGTCGGCGCTCTCGCACAGCGTTCGCCGGCTCGAGGAACGCGCGGGAGTCCGACTGTGGGAACGCGACGGCCGGGCGCTTCGCCTCACGCAGGCGGGCACGTACCTCACGCAGCTCGCCGAGCGGATCGTGCCGCAGTTGGAGGATGCCGACGATGCACTCGCCGGCTTCGCCGCCGGCCGGCGCGGCACCCTGCGCATCGGGATGGAGTGCCACCCGTGTTACGAGTGGCTGCTGACGGTGCTTCCCGCTTTCCTTTCGAGGAACCCGGATGTGGACGTGGACGTGATCCAGCGGTTCCAATTCACTGGTCGTGAAGCGCTCACCAACCACGAGATCGATCTCTTGATCACGCCCGACCCAATGCACGCCCCCGGCCTCGAGTTCGAGGCCGTCCTTCCGTACGAGCTTCGGCTCGTCGCGGCCGCGGACCTGGCGCATCCGGCCGGCCCGAGACCGGGCGCCTCGCCGGCGCCGGAAGCCGCAACCGCAGTGTCGAGCACCCGCGACGCGCCGCCTCCCGACACCCTCTCCGCCCGCGACTTCCTCACGCTGGACGTGCTCACGTACCCGGTCCCGCGCGATCGGCTCGACCTCTTCACGCAGCTCCTCATTCCTGCCGGAATCGAACCGCGGAGCGTTCGCCAGGTCGAGGCGACCGAGGTGATGCTCGAGCTCGTCCGTGCCGGGCGGGGCGTCACCGCGCTCCCGGACTGGATGGTCGAGCGGCTGCGTCCCGGGGTGCGCGATTACCGGCTCGGCGAGGACGGCATTCACAAGGTGCTCGCGCTCGGCTACCGGCGGGAGGACGGGGAGGTGCGTTACCTCCGCGATTTCGTGCTTGCCGCGAAAAATGTCAGGAAGCATGCAGGTCGGACCTCCGTAACCCACGATCGCAGCGGCAGATGGCAGAGTACCGCTGCGCGTACCTGATGCGGCGCCACAAGTTGCGTTCGGACCGCGAGTTCCGAGCGATCGACCTGCAGGGTCAGTGACATTTTCCAGACGTTGCCCACGAAATCCCATCTTGGTACCTTCACCCCGAACTCACATTCGCTTGAGGGAGCAAACTCATGTCAAAGCATCAATTCCAGACTGAAGTATCTCAGCTACTCAACCTCATCGTGCACAGCCTGTACTCGCACAAGGAGATCTTCCTCCGCGAGCTCGTCTCCAACGCCTCGGACGCGCTTGATAAGCTCAAGTACCTCACGATCACGGACGACGCGTTCAAGGAGTTCCCCTTCGATCCGCGCGTTGATATCGAGTTCGACGAGAAGGACCGGAAGTGGATCAGCGTCACTGATACCGGGATCGGGATGAACGAAGAGGATCTTGTGGAGAACCTCGGAACCATTGCCAAGAGCGGGACGAAGAGCTTCCTCTCTCAGCTCACCGGAGACGCGAAGAAGGACTCCAACTTGATCGGACAGTTCGGTGTGGGCTTCTACAGCGTCTTCATGGTCGCGGACAAAGTCGAGGTGACCAGCCGCAAGGCCGGCGAGGAGAAAGCGTGGAAGTGGGTCAGCGACGGCAAGGGCGAGTTCGAGATCAGCGAATCCGAGCTCGACGGCAACGGAACGAAGATCGTTCTCCACCTCAATGACGAAGGTGCGGAGTACGCGAACCGGTGGCAGATTCAGGAGATCGTGAAGAAGTACTCGGATCACATCGCGTTTCCGATCTACCTCCGCTACACGAAGACCGAGTACGACGACAAGGGGAAGGAGAAGGGCAAGGAGGAGAAGCTCGAGCAGATCAACGACGCGAGCGCGCTCTGGAAGCAATCGAAGAGCGATCTCAGCGACGACGACTACAAGAACTTCTACAAGACGATTTCGCACGACACCGAGAACCCGCTTTTCTGGCTTCACACGAAGGCCGAGGGGACGCAAGAGTACACGACCCTCTTCTATGTCCCGGCGAAGGCTCCGTTCGACATGTACCAGGTCGACTACCGACCCGGCGTGAAGCTCTACGTTCAGCGCGTCTTCATCACCGACGACGAGAAGGAACTGATGCCGACGTATCTACGCTTCCTCCGCGGCATCATCGACAGCGAGGACCTGCCGCTCAACGTGAGCCGTGAGATTCTCCAGCAGAACCGCGTGATGACGAACATCCGCACCGCGAGCGTGAAGAAGTTCCTCGGCGAGCTTCAACGAATCGCCCTCGAAGACAAGGAGCTCTACACGAAGTTCATCGAGCAGTACAACCGCCCGCTGAAAGAGGGGCTCTACCAGGACTTCGCGAACCGAGACACGCTCGTTGAGCTCGTTCGCTTCAAGAGCACCGTGGTCGACGGCTACACGAGCCTGGCAGAGTACAAGCAGCGGATGCTCGGCGATCAGAAGGCGATCTACTACATCACCGGCGGCGACGAGCAGACGCTCCGGCACTCACCGCTCCTCGAGGCGTACCGCAAGAAGAACATCGAGGTCCTGATCATGGACGACGACTTCGACGAGATCGTCGTCCCGTCGATTGGGAACTACAAGGAGACCGATCTCAAGGCGGTCAACCGTGCGGACGCCGGCGACGACCTGAAGGACGAAGGCGACAAAAAGAAAGAGAAAGAGCTCGAGCCTGTTGTCGAGAAGATCAAGAAGGCACTCGGCGAGCGCGTGAAGGACGTACGCTTCTCCGTCAGGCTCGCCGACTCCCCCAGCTGCATCGTCGTTGACGACGCCGACCCCACGATGCAGATGCAACAGATCCTCAAGGCGATGGGCCAGAAAGACATTCCGGAGGTCAAGCCGATTCTTGAGGTGAACCCAAACCACGAGATCATTGCGAAGTTGAGCGAGAGGGCCAAGGCCGACGACGGACTCGTGGAAGATGTCGCCTTCGTGCTTCTCGATCAGGCGTTGCTCGTTGAGGGTGCTCCCGTCAAGGAGCCGGCGGATTTCGTGAAGCGTCTGAACAGAATTCTCGGTCGGGCTTTGTGAAGTGTCACCGACCTTGCTGCGTCGGCAAGCTGAAGATCCAGCATCG
>JBKHII010000042.1:0-26878 GCA_046538735.1 Spirochaetales bacterium | reverse complement strand
CGACGGTCATCGACCGTCGACAGCGATTTGATTCAAGTTATCAAATTGCCTGGTGCCCGGACGAGAGTACTCGTCCCGAAGGAATCGCTGCGCGATTCTTCACGAGAGTACTCGTCCAGAAGGAACCGCTTCGCGGTTCTTCACGAGCGGGGCCAGGGGCTCTCCCCACGAGTATGGGAGAGCGCGAACACATAGCCGGCTTCGGCCGGCGCACGAACAGCATTCAATTGCCTGGTGACCAGAGCGGAGGGGACCCACCCGTTCCCATTCCGAACACGGAAGTTAAGCCCTCCCGCGCCGATGGTACTGCGGCACACAGCCGTGGGAGAGTAGGTCGTTGCCAGGCTTTTTCTTGTCTTTCGTTCCGCACGTGTCTATGGACGCGGTGCGTTGCCCACTCTCACACCTGAGCGCGCGTTGAGCGCGAGCGCTACCTGCACGAACGCGGGTCACGTGGCCGTCCAGGTGTTACAGGCGGCGACGCTCCTACCTCAGCAGCAGACCACTCGTTCCGTGGCGCAGAACCATCCTCTCACATGCTTCGATCTCCGGTGAAGCCGGAGCGGCTCGCAGTCCACCTCGTTAGTGAGGAGTCCCGGGCGAGACGGTTCAGCACGGTTGACTGCCAGTCGGGGGGGGGTAGGATAACCCGTAGCGAGCTATCCGGAGATATACGCGAGTTCTAGTTGTTACAAGGAGGTAGAAGGATGGTGGGTAGATGTCTCAGGGTGAACGGTCTCGGATGTATCTATCTCGGAGTAGTGATACTGCTCTTGGTCGGATGCGATACGTCCAACGTGTCCGGCTCCGAGCCGATCGGTGCGCAGAGTGGTGACAGCACAATCGAGAACATGCCGGTGTACACGATTGACGCGTCCGCCGAGCTGACGGCGGCTTGGGACTCGATGGAAGTCTCTGCCGGTGAGCTTGACGATGCACAATGTGCGAGTCTTCTCGTTGAATCGTCTATCGGAGCGATGATTGACGAAGAGCTTTCCGAAGCCGTCTGTGAGGAGTATCCCCGCGTGAGGATGTATCTCGGAGGGATGTATTTCGAGAAAGCCGTCGCTGTCATTGACGAGGAGGTGTCGCGTGAAACTCGGTAGATCCGTTCTCTCGATTCTGGTGATTCTGCTTCTGGTGCCGGTGGTCCTGAATGCCGGGGGGGGTCGGAAGGAGGTTCGGGAGACGAAGGCTTCACAGGCAACTTCACAAAGCAGACAACACGGCGGACAATCTACCGAGTCGGCCTCGAGGATCGGCCCACACCGCCGGTGGCAACCTTCACGCTTGACGTACGCTACACGTACAGTGGTTACGCGATCGACGACGTCATTCAGTCGGTATCGATCAGCGGCTCGGAGTGTCCTGCTCACCGGGTAACCCGTCATGACGCGAGGGCAAGGGTCCAGAGCTACTCTCCATTTCGGGATACCGTATCCAGCGTTTTGCACAGCTGGCGGTGGACGAACTACGTGTACTATCCCGGCTATACGACATCCTCTTCCAGCGTGTCAAATTCGCTGAGTACTGGTAGCTTGATAGGTGATAGACTATGAGGATGTGGTTCTCACCCTCGAGATTGGAGACGGCATAGTTGTTCATCAGAATGCAACAACCGGACTCACCCGAGATTCACGTTGAAGACTTCATGCTTACACTCGCTGCATTGCGAGACGGCATGTTGGTGACCGTGGGTCCCGCGGGGGATCAACGCGAAGACTCTTCCACGGTTGTGACCAGGGTGCAGGACTTCACGGTTGTAGATCGGTCGGCCGGATCGACAATGGAGCACCGCCGGCGTGTCATTGAAGAGTGCGTAGAAGAGACGGGGTTTCTTCTCGTAGCCGGGGGTTTTCGGGGAGGAATCGCTACGCTCTTCGACCGGCCGTTGCTCGCGGTACTTGACGAGGAGCTCCTCCCCCATCGGAAGACAGATCGGCTGTTCGATGAGCAGTTGTTGGCTGGTGCGGTCGATTCTGTGAGACTGCCTATGACGGGGAACGAGCCGGACTCGCGGATCGGTACCCTCGAATGGGCATGCATGTCGGAGGTGTTGTACGAAGAAGTCGTACGTGTGTTCCGCGAGGACCGGATCCACGATGTGCGTCTCGGTACTACGCTGCTCCAATCGGGCGCAACCGGAGTCATCCACCCAGGCGACAAGGATTCGAGTTGGTCGCCGAAGGTGACAACGGTACGGACCCAACTCCTGAGACGGGAGTAGGGTCCGGCTCTGCGCAATGATTCGTTGCGAGTCGTTTCGGAACGGCAACGAAGCGACGATTCCGAGAATGGCGGGATTGCGCCTTCCCCGTCAGGTTCCGGGTCGATTCTCCCCACGGTGGCGTCTTTTGTCGCGATACATGTCGGCGTCGGCGAGATCGAGCATCTCCGAGAGCGTATGAGGGCCCTCCGGCGCGTACTCGTAGGATCCCATGCTCATCCGCACGCGGTAGGATTTCCCGATTTCGCCGTTGATCTGGTCGAGAACCGAATGCAGTCGGTTTCGCAAGAGCGGGACCCGACTCCCATCCGCCTTCCCCGCAAAGACCGCGAACTCGTCGCCTCCGAGGCGGCTCACGACGTCGACCTCACGGAACGTTTCGCTGAGGGCACCGGCAGCGGTTTGGATGGCGAAGTCGCCCTCGTGGTGTCCGCACGAGTCGTTGATGGCCTTCAGTCCGTTCAGGTCGAAGTAGAGCACAAGACACGGTTCTCCCTCACGGAGACAGTAGCGGAGCTGCTGCTCGGCGAGCGTGAGAAAGCCGCGTCGGTTGTAGACGCCGGTGAGGTCGTCCGTCAGGGAGAGGTTCTGCACCGTCTCAAGGGCCTGCTTGAGCTCGGCTTCGACCCTTGCGCGCGCTTCGATCTCCTCCTGCAGTTGACGATTGAGATCGAGCAGATGATCTCTCGTTCGGACCGAACGAACGACGCCGCTCAGGCGCCGTCGGAGAACCTCGTAGGTGTCCACGCCGTTGGCTCCTATACCGAAGCAGACGATTCCGATCTCGTCCGGGCCGTCGTAGAGTGCTTCCACGATGAGCTCGTATCTGGCGTTCGGACGGTAGGCGGGATGGATGATTCGGTCGTTCGCGTACCGGCGGTTGTGCTCGGCGATGTTCACACGCTGTCCGTCAAGGTATGCGTAGAGCAAGGATGAGGTGCCGGCCGGGTCGGACTCGTCGCCGTCGAAGCGAGCGAGGTAGCACGCGCGGATTCCGCACGCTTCGAGTACCTCGTCGAGCTTGCCCAGGCTCTCGGCAAACTCGCTCGTGGTCATCGTTGCCTGTTCGAACGCGTCTATCGAGATCATGGTGCCGGCCATCGCATTGTCCACGGTGACGCGGGTCAGCAAGTCGGTCTGAATGTAGAAATCCACGAGCATCGATCGCATCTTGCCGAGCTTCCTCGCCAGTGGCGTCCGCATCTGTTCGGGCATGGACGGGGAGAAGCATTCGAGCTCGAACGCGTTGAGGACAAGCTCGGTCTGCCGCTGCCGTACGCCGTTCTCGATCGCGTTGAGGAGGACCGCGTTCCAAGCCCGAATCAAGGGATCGCCCGGTCGATTGGCGAGGAAGTGCGTCAGGGCGTGCCGCATTCGCTCCATTCGCGTCTTGAACCAGTCGCTCGAACCGAAGTCGCCGGCGGCCTCCGGACGCAACGCCACTCCGTCCGCGAGATCGTCGCCGAGCTCACACCCGCATGACGATCGGTAGACAACGCTCGTCGGCAGTCGGGGGACAGACGCGGGTGGTGATGGCCGGCCGTCCAGGAGCTGCATGAGCAGCGACGCCGACTGGTAGCCCTGCGTCTCGAACGGTTGGCGGACCGTCGTGAAAGGGAGATCGAGCAATGTGCTCATCTCCAGGTCGTCGAACCCGGTGACCGCAATGTGATCGGGAACGATGATCCGGCGAGACCAGAGTTCCTGCCAGACGCCGATCGCCATGTCGTCGTTTGCGCAGACGACGGCGTCGAGCTTGAGCCGGCGCACGTCCAGGAACTCCTCGATCGCGGCCGCTCCGGAATCGATTGAGAAGTCGCCCTCGTATAAGTTGCGCTGCGGTATGACCACTCCGTGTTTGGCGGCGGTGTCGAGGAGCGTGGCGAGTCGTTCGCCGGCCTCCACGTTCTGACTCGGGCCGCCCACGTACCCGATGCGCCGGTACCCGTGTCCCTCGATGAGATGGGTCATGAGGTCGCGGAAGCCGCTGACATTGTCCACGAGCACGGACGGAGCAGATCGCATCTCGGCACCGATGCTCACGATCGGTACTCGAACGCGCTCCATGAGGTGCTCTTCGAGCCGCTCCATGCCGCAGAAGCTCGATACCGCCGCCGAATAGACGAGTAACCCGTCGAGTAGGTCTGAGGACAGGTAGTCGAAGAGGAAGCCTCGCCCGCGCTCCCAGAGGTGCGGCGTATCGAGCCGACCCACCGCGATGACGAGCAGGTTCACGTCGCGTTCGTCCGCGAGCCTGCGGATGCCCTTGAGGATCGCTCTGTGGTAGTTGCCCGTTGCGTCCGGCCAGTCCAGCAAGACGCCGATAGTCCGTCGTTCAGCCAGGTGTTGCCTCATGTGGAACTGCTTTCGATGGCACAGGATAGCGTACGAGATCGTGAGGGGCAAACGCTTTCCTCCTCGAGACCGCCGAACTGACCAGCATGTCACTGACCTTGCAGGTCGCAGGCGGTCAAGTGCTGATGTTGCCGGGACTTGCCGGTTCCGGCGCCGTAGGCTGTGCAGTCGATGGAGCAACTCGTGCCCGTGCCGCGAGTTGGAGAAATTCGACCTGCAAGGTTCGTGATATTTCTCGGCCTGACGCACCACCTGCACCCTCCGGCTCGGACGAAGCTGACGACGTAGAGACCTACGGACACGCGACGATGGAGAGAATGGAGGCGATCGTTTGGTCGGTGAAGGCCACTGCGCTCAACCTCGGCGGCTCCGGAAAGGATCTCGCGGCCAACATGAGCGACACGGCTGCCGCGATCAACGAGATCACCGCGATGATCGACAGCGTGAACAAACGGATCGCAGACCAGGGAAATGTCACTGACCCTGCAGATTGACCGCTCGGAACTCGCGGTCCGGAGGCGATTTGTGGCGCTGCATGAGGGGCGGGCGGCGGTTACTATGCCATCTGCCGCTGCGATCGTGGGTTACAGGGGTCCGATCTGCAAGCTCGGTGACATTTTCGGCGCGCTTCACGACCGTCTGATCGAATCCGCTTGACCATTACCGATCGTGCGCCTAATATGGCACGTAATGTCAACGGATGGCATGAAAAGTCATGATATGCCCACCAGTGACGAGGTGCTGACGCTCAGCGAGACGGCGGCGTACCTCAAGCTCGGAGAGCGCACCATCCACCGAATGATCCAGCGCAGCGAGATCCCCTGCGCCCGCGTCGGCGGCCAGTGGCGTTTCCTGAAGTCGGTGCTCGACGACTGGCTGCTGTCGCGCATGCAGGTGCTGCCGCGGAACGAGCTCGCCTCGTTTCTGGACGCGACGCACGGAGTCGTCCAACTCGTTCCCATGATCGACCGGTCCACCGTGGTCGACCCGATCACACCGGGCGAGCCCCGGCACGTTCTCGCCCGGCTGGCATCTCCTCTCGCCGATCGCGGCCTCGTTCCCGATCTGGGCGCGTACGTGAAGCTGCTGCTTGCACGGGAGACGCTCTCCTCGACCGCGATCGGCCATGGAGTGGCGGTCCCGCACGTGAGGCGTCCTTCGGAGAATCCCGAGGACGCGCCCGCCGTGATTCTTGGGATATGCCGCGACGGGACCGACTTCAACGCTCCGGACGGAGAACCGGTCCACATCTTCTTTCTGCTCGGCACCACGAGCGAAGCCGTCCACCTCCGCTTGCTCAAGAGAATCACGCTGCTCTTCAGAGATAGATCGACGATTGAGTCGCTGCTCTCGTGCGAGTCGCACGAGGAAGCGCTCGACGAGCTGGCGCGTCGTGAGGCGCAGTTGCCTCGAGGAGGATAGCATGCCGATTGCGAAGTCGTTGCACGAGAACTCGATCAGACTGTCGCTCTCCGCGCCGAGCGCGGACGCCGTGCTTCGGGAGATTGCCGAGCTCGCCGTGAAGAATCCGTTCGCGTCGGATCTGACGGCGGAGGCCGTCTACCGGGCGCTCGCCGAGCGCGAGCAGCTCGGCTCCACGGGGCTCGGTCACGGGATCGCGATCCCGCATTGCACGCTGGACGGGATCGGCGAGTTCATCGTCGGCCTCGTAACGCTTGACGAGCCGATCGACTTTCGCAGTATCGACGGTACGCCCACGGACCTCTTCTTCTTCATCGTGGGCCCCCGTGGGCAGCGCAACAACCACATCAAGCTTCTCTCCGCCATCTCGAAGGTCGCATCGCAGTCGGCGGTGGCCGAGGGTCTTCGGCGCGTGGACGACCGGGTCGCGGCGCGCGAGCTTCTGCTCGCGAACCTCGCGTACGACGAGGAGTTGTTGAGCAAGGAGCGCGTTCTCTTCCAGATCTTCGTGCAGAACCTCGACTACTTCGAGGAGATTCTCAACCTGCTCTCGTCCGTCGTTCCCGGTTCGATCTCGGTGGTGGAGACGCGCAACGCCGGCGCCTATCTCTTCTCGATGCCGCTGTTCGCGGCGTTCTGGACTGAGAAGAGCGCGCAGGACGGTCGCATGATCCTCGCGCTCGCCGAGAAGCAGACGACGAACAGCCTGATCCGGCAGATCCAGGAGATCACCGGGGATCCGGACGCGCAGACCGGAGTCGTGGTGACGGTTCAGGACCTCACCTACGCCGCCGGGTCGCTCAGCTTCTGAGGCGGAGATTCCGGACATGAGCGTCGCACAAGAGTTCTTCCAGTCGCATCCGCTCCCGTCCTTGCTGGTCGTCGGCGTGGTCACGCTGATCGCGTTCTACGCCGGGCGTTCGATGCGTTTCCTTCGGCTCCCCTCGATCGTGGGGTTCATGATCGTTGGCGTTGTCCTGGGCCCGGGTCTACTCGGGTTCATCACGCCGTCGTTTCGGGAGGCGCTCTCGTTCATTACCGACATCGCGCTCGCCTTCGTGGCCGTGAGCATCGGGCTCGAGCTCAGCTTCGCGGACCTGAAGCGGCAAGGTCGCGGCTTGATACTCATCATCTTCCTCGAGTCGTTCGCAGCGTTCGGTGTCGTGACCGGGGCAGTCTACCTCCTGACGCGGAACCTGCCGCTCGCGCTCATCTTCGGGGCCGTTGCGCCGGCGAGCGCGCCTGCCGGGACGGTCGCGGTTATCCAGGAGTACAACGCGCGCGGGCCGCTCACGAAGGCGCTGTACTCGGTCGTAGGGTTCGACGACGGGCTCGCGATCGTGATCTTCGGGTTTGCGTCCGCGATCGCGCGGACCCTGCTTCCGGAGGTGCAGGCGGGAGGCGGAGCGGACGTGGCGGCGCTCGTGCTCGTACCGCTGGAAGAGATCGGGCTCAGTATCGGGATCGGTCTGGCGATGGCCGTGCCGTACTCGCTCATGATGCGCTCGCTCAGGTACGATCGCGACGTGCTTCCGCTTACCTTTGCGATGGTCCTGATCACCGTTGGACTGACCCAGGTGTTCCACCTCTCGCTCATCCTGACGAACATGGTGCTCGGGATCTTCGTGGTCAATACGCAGCCGTCTCATGTCCTTGCCCGGATCAAGAATGAGCTCAGCCGCCAAATGCCCCTGCTGTTCGTGCTCTTCTTCGTGCTCGCGGGGGCGAATCTCCATCTTGCCGCGCTCCCCACGCTCGGTCTGATCGGCGTGGTCTACATCTTCGCGAGGAGCGCCGGACTGATCTCGGGCTCCTTCCTCGGAGCCGTCATCGGCAAGGCGGACGAGGTCATCCGGAAGTACCTGGGTCTCGGCATTCTCTCGCAGGCCGGCGTTGCGATCGGTCTCGCGCTCGTCGTCAATCAGGAGTTCACGCCGCTCGGACCGATGGGCGAGATGATCGGACGTTCGGTCATCACCACGGTTACCGCAACCTCCATCGTTTTCGAGCTGTTCGGCCCGGTACTGACAAAGCTCGGTCTCCAGCGCGCGGGCGAGATTCGCGTGGAGACGGAGGATCGGTAGATGCTCGAGATTATTGAAGAGGTTCTGGAGGCCGAGGCGCAGGCGTCCCGGATCGTGGGCGATGCGAAGCAGGAGGCCGCGAAAACGCGCGCGGAGTTCTCGGAGATCGAGAGCCGCACGCTGCGCGATGCTCACGCTGCGGCGGATGCCCGCGTCCGAGAGGAGCTCGCGGCGCTTCGCGATGAGCAGGATGGGCGCGTTGCGCGAGCGGAGGCACGGCTCCGGGAGGATGCTCGAGAGTTCGCTCCGGAGCGGGACCCGCGTATAGCCGCGGCGGTCCGACGATCGGTGGACCTGATCACGGGAGGACGCTGAATGGGCGGCGGTCTTGCCACGTACGCCTTTCTCAACGCGAAGCTTCGCGGCAGAATCAGCAAGCTGCTGGACGACGAGTTCTATCGCGCTCTCGCCCGTGCCCGCTCGTTCGTGGAGGCGATCGCCATGCTCTCGGGGACTCGCTACGAGTCGGCCGCGGAGGCGTACAACCGCACCGGCGACGTGAAGCTTGCCGAGCTCGAGCTCGTGAACGTTGAACGGCGCGCCGTTGGAGGTCTCGAGCGCTACGCGCCGCGCGAAATCGCTCCCTTCGTGAGCGCCGTACTCGATGAGCTCGAGGTCGTATCCGCGAAGCAGGCGCTCAGGCTCTGGTTCGAGCGTACCGTGCGGGGTCGGCCGATCGATGAGAAGGTTGCGTACGTGATTCGCGGGGAAGGAGTGCACGGCCTTGCTGTGGATCATTGCATCAACGCCTCCTCCGTGGACGGGCTCGTGCACGCGCTCGAAGGACGCCCGTATCTCTCGGCGATTCGGGAGCATCTGAGCAGGGTAGCGGAGGTTGGCACGCTGTTCCACGTGGAGACCGCACTGGACAGGTGGTACGCCGAGCATCTCACCGAAGCGGCGGAACGACTCAGCGACCGCGACGCCGAGGTGGCACTCCGCCTGCTCGGCATCCAGACGGACATCAGAAACGTCAACTGGATCGTTCGCATGAGGCGCTCCTACGAGTTGGACGAGAGCGAGCTGACCGAGTCGATTCTGCCGGGAGGGTGGATGCTCTCCGTTGATCGATTGCGCGTCGCCGCTCGTTCGGATCGACCGGTGGATCAGCTGACGGCGGCGCTCGCTTCACGTTACGCCTCACTCGTCGCCGGAGGACCGGACGACGAGACGCGCGGCGTAGAACGGCTCGCCCTGATCGAGGAGATGTTGCGTTCGATTCTCTTCCAGGAGATTCACCGCACATTGGGCGGGTACCCGTTCACAATCGGCACCTTCCTCGCGTACGTACTGCTCACGCACAACGAGATCCGACTCCTGGTCTCGGTCTTGAACGCGAAGTACTACGAGCTCGCCCCGGAGCGGGTTGAGGAGCTCATATGATCTTCACGTCGGAGATGGTCCATCTCACTGCGGTCGTATTGCGCGGGCGATCGGAAGCGGTATCTCGAGCGCTCCTGGACGTGGGCGCCGTGCAGTTCAACCGGCTTTCGGAGATCCGTCCCGATCTCGGTGCGCGCCTGCACGCCGCGAGCGTCCACGACCGACGTCAAGCGGTCGAGGAGACGCGGCGGAGGATCGAGCAGCTCCTGCAGACGGGCGGGTTCGGCACGCCAGCCGCGGCGGAGATCGCCGACGCCCGGGGCGATGTCGACGTATCGGAGATCAACGGGCGCATCGACCGCCTCGCGCGCGACGTGGAACGCTATCGAACGCGCCAGGGAGAGATCCAGCGTAGGATCAACCGCGTCGCGGACGTTCGGCGACAGATTGCCGCGGCCGGGCAGGCGGGAAGCGTCGCCCTTCTTGGGAGCGGCGTTCGAGACGGTACCGACGAGCGAAGACGCCTCCTGGACGTGCGCTACGGAACGGTTTCGGAGTCGCGGCTCGGAGCGCTCGACCGGGAGATCGGCCGGCTGTCCGGACTCGTGATCGAGGCGGAAGCGGAAGGCAAGGAGCGCCACGTGGTCGTGATCGCGATGAAGCGGAACGCGAGCGACACCGACCGAGTGCTCGCCGAGAGCGGGTTTCGACCCGAGGAGCTGCCGCGCGTCGCCGACGGCCGGGGAATCGATGCGCTGGAACAGGCGGACGAACGACTCGCACTGCTCCGTGCCGAGCAGGAGGAGCAGGCCGATCGGATCCGGGCGCTCGTGGCCGACCGGAAGCCACAGCTCGAGACCGAGTGGCGCAAGCTCCGGGTAGTGGAGCTCCTGCTCACGATCCGCAGCGAGTCGAGCGAGAGCGAGTACGCCGTCGTGTTCTCCGGCTGGGTCCCGAGGAGAAAGCGGGAGCGTGTGGACGAGGCGGTACGCGCCGCGGCCGGCGACGACTGCCACCTGGAGTGGCATGCGGTCGCGGACATGGAGACCGGGAGTCAACCGTCGGCCCAAAGCCGTCCTCAAAAGGTCCCGGTCGAGCTGCGGAACCCTGCCTTCCTTAGACCGTTTCAGATGCTCGTTCGCAACTTCGGGATACCCGAGTACGGGACAATCGATCCTACGCCGCTCGTGGCCCTTGCGTATCTGCTCATGTTCGGGCTGATGTTCGGCGACGCCGGCCATGGCCTCGTGCTCGTCGTGCTCGGCTTGGTGGGCCGGCGCGTTCTGCGCTCTCCCGGGTACCGCGAGATCTCGCGGCTGCTGGTGTGGTGCGGTGGCGCGAGCATCGTGATGGGGGTCATCTTCGGTGCGTACTTCGGCTTGGAGCTCTTCCCTCCGCTCTGGTTCGACTACCATGGCGTGGTCGTGGGACGGGCGGAAGCCGGCCCGGTGCGGAACCTGATGGAGATCCTCACGATCACGATCTACTTCGGTATTGCGGTGATCGGGGCGGGTCTCATCATCAACTGGATCAACAGGATCAGACGGCACGAGTGGCTCGAGCTGTTCTTCCACAAGGAGGGGATTCTCGGTGGTGTCATCTACGCGACCGGTGTGTGGGTCGCCGCCGTCTTTGCCCGGAGCGGATTCCGAGTGCTCCCGGATCTCACGGTCGCGGGCTTGCTCATCGTCATCCCGGCGGTCGCGCTCTTCGCGAAGTTTCCGATTCATGCGGCGCGCGCCCGCCGCGACGGTCGCTCCGCTTCGTCGCCTGCGATGTGGGTCATGGACTGGGCGATCGAGCTGCTGGAGATCTTCTCCGGCTACCTCGCGAACACGCTGTCGTTCATGCGGGTCGCCGGGCTCGGGATCGCGCACGTGATGCTGATGGTCGCGTTCTTCCAGATCGAAGCAATGATCGCGCCGGAAGGCGTTTCGGTCGTGTCTCTGATCGTGCTCGTCGCGGGGAACGCGTTGGTGATCGCATTGGAAGGGCTCTCGGCGGGGATCCAGTCGCTGCGACTCAATTACTACGAGTTCTTCTCCAAGTACTTCGTCCCGACCGGGGTCGAGTTCCGGCCGGTTTCGCTTCACACCACTGCTCAAGGAGGATGACATGGAAGGTCATCGAGAGAGTTTCAAGCGCAAGGTCGTCACGAGTATCATCTTTACGCTCGGCGTCGTTCTCATGCTGACGGCGATTCCCGTCGTGGGAGCGTTTGCCCAGGAGACGACGGAGGCGGCTCCCATGAGCGAGTACGAGGCCGAGGTCGCGAAGTGGGGTCTCCTCGCGGCGGCGCTCTCGTTTGGTTTCGGCGCCCTGGGTGCGGGGATCGGTATCGCGAACGTTGGTGCCGCGGCGATGGGTGCGGTGAGCGAGAAGCCCGAAATCGCCGGGCAGGCATTGATCTTCATCGCGCTTGCCGAGGGACTCGTGGTGTTCGGATTCATCACGGCGCTCATCATTCTCGGGCAGATATAGTGCGGTACTTCGCCATCGGAGACGAGGACACGGTACTCGGCTTCGGGCTCGTGGGGGTGCCCGGGCGCGCGGTCGCGAACGCGGACGAGGCGGCGGACGCGTTTCGGAGCGTGATCGGCGACGGCGAGACCGGCATCGTGATCATCACGGAGCGGATCGCCGAGACGATCCGCTCGCTCGTGGACACGTATGTCTTCACGGAAGACTTCCCGTTGATTCTCGAAGTCCCCGACCGGCGTGGCCACGACGAGTCGAGGCCGAGTCTGCGGGAAGTCGTGAATCAGGCCATCGGAATCAGCGTATAGGTATGTCTGAAGAGCAGAGAGAGCACCAACGGCTCGTCGAGCGGATTCTGGCGGAGGCGAGAAGAGAGGCCGAGGCGTTGCGCGCCGAGGCGCAGCGGTCCGTGGACGAACGCACGCGCGCGCTTGAACGGCGCGCGCGGGAGATCGACGAAGCGGCAACCGAGCGCGTCTCCGAGGAGCGCGAGCGCTTGACCGCACAGACGGACGCGGCGATTGCGCTTCTCGAGCAGCGCGCCCGGTTGGAGCTCGAGAATCGAATCTATCGGACTGCCGAAGAGAAGACGCGCGAGGCGATGGGCGAGATGCGAACCGAAACCGCCGGCGCCTCGTCCGACGGATACCGAGCGGTGCTCACGGCGTGGATCGTGGAAGCGGCGATCGGTCTCGGGACGCAGGAGGCGATCGTCTCGTGCCCCGATGCCGACCGGTCGCACGTGCGATCAGTACTGGACGATGCGCGCGCCGAGCTCGAGAGGCAGGGCCGCAGCGTCGCGCTTCGGCTGGACGAGGAGCGCTCCGAGACCGGGCAGGGAGTCGTGCTTCGGGACGCCGCCGGCCGGCGCGCGTTCAGCAATCTCGTCTCCGATCGACTCCGCCGGTTCCGCGGCGAGCTTCAGCGGATCGTCTACCACACGGTCATAGAGGAAGATGATGGACGAACGGATCATCGGTAGAGTCAGGCGCGTCAACGGACCGGTCGTGGAAGTCGCCGGCGTGACGGATGCGATGATGATGGAGCTCGTCTACGTTGGCTCGGCGCGCCTCACCGGCGAGGTCGTGAAGCTCGCGGCGGATCGAGCAACGGTTCAGGTCTACGAAGACACGACCGGCGTCGCGCCGGGCGAAGAGGTCGTTGGGAGCGGAATGCCGCTCGGGGTCGAGCTCGGGCCGGGGTTGATCGGTACGATCTACGACGGGATCCAGCGACCGCTCGAGCGGATCAGGGAGCAGGCTCCGGTCTTCATAGAGCGCGGGATCCGCGTGAGCGCGCTCGATCGAGATCGCCCGTGGCGTTTCGTTCCCGCGGCGGCCCGGGGGGCGTACGTTGGCGCCGGAGAGATCGTGGGGACCGTGCAGGAGACGTCGCGGATCGAGCACCGGATCATGGTTCCGCACGGTGTCTCCGGGCGCGTGACGACGATCGTGCCCGAGGGCGAGTACGCGGTTGATGAGGTGATCGCGGTCGTGGAGGGTCCCGACGGACCGCACCGGCTCACGATGGTACAGCGGTGGCCGATTCGCGTTCCACGGCCGGCCGAGCGGAGACTGCCGGTCGACGTCCCGCTCGTCACCGGCCAGCGCGTGATCGACACGCTCTTTCCGCTCGGCAAGGGCGGTACGGTCGCGATACCCGGAGGCTTCGGAACCGGGAAGACGATGACGCAGCACGCGGTCGCAAAGTGGTGCGACGCGGATATCATCGTCTACATCGGCTGCGGCGAGCGCGGCAACGAGATGACGGACGTGCTCACCGAGTTTCCTGAGCTCGTGGACCCGCGAACGGGGAAGAGCCTCATGGAGCGGACGCTGCTCATCGCAAACACCTCGAACATGCCGGTCTCGGCGCGCGAGGCGAGCATCTACACCGGCGTCACGCTCGCCGAGTATTACCGCGATCAGGGCTACGACGTCGCGGTGATGGCGGACTCCACGAGCCGGTGGGCCGAGGCGCTCCGCGAGCTCGCCGGTCGGATGGAGGAGATGCCCGCGGAGGAGGGCTTTCCGGCCTACCTCCCCACGCGGGTCGCGCAGTTCTACGAACGCGCCGGGAGCATGGAGACTCTCGGAGGACGACGAGGCTCGGTCAGCATCATCGGCGCGGTCTCGCCTCCGGGAGGCGATTTCTCCGAACCGGTGACGCAGCACACGAAACGGTTCGTCCGCTGCTTCTGGGCGCTCGACCGGCAGCTCGCGAACGCACGCCACTACCCGGCGATCGGATGGCTCGAAAGCTACAGCGAGTACCTGCCCGATCTCCGCGCCTGGTGGGAGGAGCACGCAGGCAGGAGTTGGACCGAGGACCGAAACACGATCATGGAGCTCCTCAATCGCGAAGTGCGCCTGCAGCAGGTCGTGAAGCTCGTTGGACCGGACGCCTTGCCGGACAGTCAGCGCTTCGTCATCGAGGTGTGCACGCTCTTCAAGAACGCCTTCCTCCAGCAGAACGCTTTTGACGATGTGGACCGCTACTCGACCGCGGAGAAGCAGGCGAGAATGCTCTCGCTCGTGCTCACCTACTGGCGGCGAGGTTCGGAGGCCATCAGGAGCGGCGTCACGCTCGTGAAGCTGCGACGTATGAAGGTGCTCTCCGAGATCGCGAGGATGAAGTTCGGCGTGGGCAACGACGAGCTGGAGAAAATCGATCGCCTGCAGGCGAGTCTCGAGCGGGCGATCGAAAAACTGGAGTCGGTGTATGCCTGATCACCACCTGGAAGCCGGGCGCGAGTACCTGGGCGTGGACCGAATCGAGGGTCCGTTGCTCTTCGTGCGAAAGACGCACCCGGTCGGATACCGCGATCTCGTGGAGTGCGTGGACGCAGCGGGCCGCGTGCGCCGCGGAATGGTGCTCGACACCTCGGACGCTGCGGTTGTCGTGCAGGTGTTCGAAGGCACGTCCGGACTCACGATGCCGGGCACGCGCGTGCGATTCATGGGCGAGGCGATCACGCTCGCAGTCTCCGAGCGGATGCTCGGACGCGTGTTCAGCGGACTCGGAGAACCACGAGACGGCGGGCCGCCACCGGTCGGCGACGATGAGCGCCCGGTGAACGGTCTGCCGATCAATCCGATTTCGCGTCGCTACCCGCGCGACTTCATCCAGACCGGTCTCTCCGCGATCGACGGCATGAATACGTTGATCCGCGGTCAGAAGCTGCCGATCTTCAGCGGCAACGGGCTCCCGCACAATCAGGTCGCCTCTCAGATCGCCCGACAGGCGAAGATCCTCGGCGGATCTACGGAGTTCGCGGTCGTCTTCGCGGCGATGGGCGTGAAGCACGACGTTGCCCAGTTCTTCGTGCGGTCGTTCGAAGAATCGGGCGTGCGGGAGAACGTAGCGCTCTTCCTCTCGCTCGCGGACGACCCGTCGATCGAGAGGCTGATCACGCCGCGGAGCGCGCTCACGCTCGCCGAGCACCTCGCCTTCGAGAAGAACATGCACGTGCTCGTGATCATGACCGACATGACGAACTACTGTGAGTCGCTGCGCGAGGTCTCCACGCTCCGCGGCGAGATCCCGTCGCGGAAGGGCTATCCCGGCTACCTCTACTCGGATCTCGCCGAGATCTACGAGCGCTCCGGGATGATCGTGGGCTCGACCGGGTCGATCACGCAACTCCCAATCCTCACGATGCCGAACGACGACATCTCGCACCCGGTCCCCGACCTGACCGGCTACATCACCGAAGGCCAGATCGTGTTCGACCGCGAGATGCACAATCGCGGAATATACCCGCCGATCGCGGGACTGCCGTCGCTCTCCCGGCTCATGAAGGACGGCATCGGGGAGGGAAGAACCCGCGCCGATCATCCACACCTCGCGAGCCAGCTCTTCGCGTCGTACAGCCACGTCAAGGACGTGCGAAACCTCGCCTCGGTGATCGGCGTGGAGGAGCTTACGCCGCTGGACGCGCAGTACGTGGAGTTCGGCGAGGGCTTCGAGCGCGAGTTCGTCACGCAGGGCGAACGAGACGAGCGGACGATCGATCAGACGCTGGACACGGGATGGCGAGTGCTCGAGAAGCTTCCGGTGGAGGAGCTTCATCGCCTCACCGAGGAGGAGATCGAGGAGCACTATGGCCGCGCGTAACGTCGCTCCCACGAAGACGAACCTCATGGGTCTGCGGCAGGAGCTCGCGCTCGCGCGCCAGGGCCACGAGCTCCTCGATCAGAAACGGAACATTCTGGTCATCGAGCTGCTCGCGCTCGTGGACCAGGCGGTCGATTTTGAGGGGCAGGTGAATCGGGCGCTTACAGGAGCGTACCGGGCGCTCGAGCAGGCGATCCTCGCCGGAGGACGGCTGCGCGTGCTCCATCTCTCAAGCGCCGTCTACATCGCATCGAGTATTGAGCTCGGAAGCCGGAAAGTCATGGGCGTGCGGCTGCCGGTGGTCACGACCGACTTCACCGAGCACGCTCCGTACTTCAGTCCGGCGGACTCGAGTTTCTGGATCGACGAGACGATCGAGGGGTTCAAGGATGTCCTCCGGCTCGTTGGGCGGCTCGCCGAGCTGAAGGTCTCGATCATGCGGCTCGCGCGCGACGTACGCCGCACGATCCGCAAGGTGAACGCGCTCGAGAAGATCGCGATTCCCGAGCTCGAGCAAACCGTCGACCTGATCCAGGAACGGCTGGAAGAAAACGAGCGGGAGATGTTCGTGCTCATGAAGATGGTGAAGTCCCGCCTTGAGGCGAAGGAGGCAGAGCATGTCGGAGCCGATTGAGCGAGTGCTCGTTCACGTGGACGGTTCGGAGGAGTCGCTGACCGCCGCGGAGTACGCGATTCTGCTCGCGCGCCGGGTTGACGCCGAGCTCTTCGTCTGCTACGTCATCAATACGCGCGCGCTGCAGGACCTCGTCCGATCGCGCATTTTCCTCGAGACCGAGGAACGTGAGTACTCGCGCGACTTGGAGGCGGACGCCGATCGCTATCTGAATCACGTCCGCCGCGCGGCCGACCGAAAGGGCGTGGCGGTCACGCCGATCAAACGGAGCGGGAACGTGCACCAGGAGCTTCTCAGGGTCGTGGACGAGGAGGAGATTGACCTGCTCGTGCTCGGAGAGCTCGCACACGTCCGCAGCAGGCGCGACGAGTTCTACGACGAGTCCGAGCGGGCGATGCGAAGCGCACGGTGCTCGGTTCTCATCGTGAAGGACGACGAGCGCGTGGACGACCTCTTCCAGCGTGAAGATTGAACGGAGGAAGCAGATGAGCCTATCCGATCTGATACAACCGGACGTCGTGAAGGTGCCGCTCGCGGCCCGCTCCAAGTCGGAGGCGATCGCGGAGCTGCTGGACGTGCTCGTACATGCGGGCAAAGTGAGCGATCGTGAGCATGCGATGAACGCGCTCTTCGAGCGAGAGAGCTTGGGAAGCACGGGCCTGGAAAGCGGGATCGCCGTTCCGCACGCGAAGACCGGCGCCGTGACCCGGCTCACGCTCGCGATCGGGATCTCGCCCGAGGGGATCGACTTCCAGTCCGCGGACGGCGAACCGTCGCGCATCTTCTTCCTCATGCTCGCGCCGCCCGACCAGTCGGGGCCGCATATCGAGGCGCTGAGCGAGATCGCCCGCCTCGCTCGCGCGCCCGCCTTTCTCAAAGCCCTCGCACGAGCCGAATCGGCACAGGAGGTCGTTGAGCTGATCAACGAGTAAGCCGAGTCTGCTGACCGGCCGGCGGAGGGCGTGGTAGCATGCTCGTATGAAGAGCTTCGCCGTTCTGACCGCATCCGGCGCGGACCGGGTGGGAATCGTGGAGGACGTCTCGCAGGCGTTGCTCGACGCCGGGTGCAATATCGAAGAGAGCAAGATGACCGCGCTCGGTGGCGAGTTCGCGCTCGTCGTGCTTGTTTCCGGGGAATCGGACGCCGTGGAACGCCTGCTCGGCGACGTTCCCGCGCTCGGAGCGCGGGTGGGGCTGGAGCTGAGCGCACGGCCGACCGGACCGTACGCGGCCAATCCGACCGGCCGCCCCTACCTGATCGAGTGCGTCTCGCTCGATACGCCCGGCATCGTGCACTCGGTGACTGCGCTCCTGCGACGGCGCGGCGTCAATATCGACGAGCTCGAGACCGAGACGACCGGCGCTCCGTTCACCGGCGCGCCGATGTTCCACATGCGCATCACCGCGATCGTGCCGGTGAACGTTCAGATGGGCACGTTGCGCCGGGAGCTCGGCGAGATCGCCTCCGAGCAGGACCTGGACATCACCGTGAAGCCGATCGTCGCCGAAGAGTGAGAAGCACACCGAGACACTGGAGCTCCTCGAAAGCCTCGGGCACCTCCGAACGAACCGAACGAGCAGCGAGGCGAACTTGATCCGGACAGGATCAAGCGGATGACGGTCGCCCGAGCGTCGCCGTGCAGACTTGCACGAAGCGCGTGGCTGGTCTATCTTGTACGGCATGTCGGACACGGGTAGTGCGCTGCAGCTCGTCACCTTCTACCTCGGTGAGGAGCAGTACGGAATCGACATCATGGATGTGGAAGGAATCGTGAAGGTGGAGGACGTCCGTCCACTGCCGAACGCGCCCTCGTACGTGGAGGGTATCTTCAACCTGCGGGGCGAGATTATCCCGGTGATCAACCTGCACCGCCGGTTCCACATCAAGCACGCGGAGCTCTCCGAAGAAGACCAGCTCCTGAGCGGCTTCGTCATCATCAACATCGAGGGTCGCCACCTGGCGATCATGATCGACAAGGTTTCGCGTGTCGTGGCGATCAAAGCGGAGCAGATCCAACCACCGCCGCAGGTGATCTCCGGCATCGGCACGGAGTACATCCAGGGCGTCGTGAGCGAGGAGGATCGCTACCTGATCATCCTCGACATCCAGCGCCTCTTCAACGTCAAGGAACTGCAGCAACTCGAGCGGATGCAGCGATAAGAGCGGTAAGAATGATCACACTCTCTCGGCCCAGTATCCGGCGTCGGGACATGGATGCCGTGCTCACGTGTATGGTGAGCGACAGTCTCGGTCCCGGATCGCTCTCAGATCAACTCACCAACGCGGTGGGCGAGTATCTCGGTCTCGCGGGCGGGATTGCGCTGCGTGAGCGCGCCCGCGCATTCTCGCTCGCGCTCGACCGCCTCGCGCTCGAGCCCGGTTCGAGCATCGTGCTCGACCCGCTCGTGCCGCACGCCTATCACGCCGTGATCGTGGATCGCGGTATGCAGCCGGTGTACGTGGACGTCCTTGACTCATCGCTCTGTCTGGATCCGGACCAGGTGGCGGAGGCGGTCACTTCGCGCACCGAGGGGCCGAATCCGGTTGGCGCGATCGTGACGCACACGACGCTCGGCTTCGTACCCGAGATGGAGACGCTCTCCGGACTTGGCGTCCCGGTGATCGAGGACATCTCGCACGGCATCGGAGCGAATACGGGAGAGCAGCGTGTGGGTCGATTCGGGCGATTCGTACTGGTGGCTATGGAGCCTGACGGCGTGATCACCGCCGGGGGCGGGACGTTGCTGCTCACTGCGAGCAAGAGCGATCGTTCGGCGCTGCGGAAGGCCGCGGACGTTCTCTCCTCGGAGGCGATGCTCCCCGACATGAACGCGGCGCTCGGGCTGACGCAGATCAAGGAGATCGAGAAGTTCGTCTCGCGGCGAGCCGAGATCGCCGCCGTCTATTCCCGGGCGATCATGAGAGGACGCCACCGTTCGCCCGTGCAACCGGGAGAGGCTGAGAACGTCTACCTGACCTTCCCGGTCCTCGTTGAGGGCAGCGTGCAGGATGTGACCGCCTATGCCCGGAAGAAGGGCGTGGAGACCGCGCCTGCGTTCGAGGAGTCGGTGCTGGCCAGGTATGGTCGCCGCGAGCGCGTGGCGGTTGGCGCGTTGGGGGAGGCCGTTGGGGCGGCTGCCGGCGCGATCGACGGCGTCGCGGCGGAGTCCCGAACGGAGGAAGACGTCGATACCCTGCGCACGATCCTCGAGTCCGACTACCCTGTCGCGCGATCGCTGCTGCTGCGTTGCCTCCGATTCCCGCTCTACCCGTCGCTGACGGCGAAGGAAGTTGCTACAATCGAGCGCGTGCTCACGACGTTGCCGTAGCGTCCGCGCGAGTAGCAAAGCTTTACAGCGTTCTGGGCCGTCAGTATAGTAGGTGCGAAAGGAAGCTCGCTTGGGCCGGTCCGTCCAGAACGTCCTTATCATCGCGAATCTTCGCAAGCCACGAGCCGATGAGGTTGCCGAGAGCATCCGTGAGGAACTTGCATCCGAGGGGATCACGGCGGTCGTCTTCACGTTCGAGGGCGAACCGGCCTCTGCGCCGACGGATCGCTACGATCTTGCGTTCTCGCTCGGCGGCGACGGGACCGTGCTCTTCGCGTCGCGGATTCTCTCCGGCCGGCCGATCCCGATCATCGGGATAAACATGGGCGATTTCGGATTCCTCACCGAAATCACCGAGAGCGAGTGGCGGGAGGCGTTCGAGGAGTACCGATCCGGGCGTCTGGAGATCGCCGATCGCATTCTCCAGGAGGTCACCGTGGAGCGTGAGCGCGAGCAGATCGCCTCGATGATCGGGCTCAACGATACGGTGATATCGGCAGCCGGGATCGCGAAGATCATCCGGCTTTCGGTCGGCATCGGGGCCGCTAGTCTGGGTCACTATCGGGCCGACGGAATCATCGTCGCAACCCCCACCGGTTCCACCGCGCACAGCGCCGCGGCCGGCGGCCCGATCCTGGATCCCAGGATGGACGCGCTCGTGATCAACCCGATCTGCCCGTTCACGCTCTCGCACCGTCCGATCGTGGTTCCGGGCGACGAGACCATCTCGATTCGGGTTGAACAGCAGCAGCGCACCGATGTACTGATGACCGTGGACGGACAGATGGTTCTTCCGCTCCAGGCGAACGATCTGGTGACGATTCGGCGCAGCCCGTCGCGTGCTCGGATCGTCCGCGCCCGGACGCGGAACTTCTACGACGTGTTGCGCAACAAGCTGAACTGGTCGGGCGGTCCCGGACCGTTGGACGGGTCGGCGTGGACAGGTTCGCCCGCTCCGGAGGGTCGCGATGCTTGAGGAACTCTCCATCCAGAACTACGCGCTCATCGATCGACTGACCGTGCGCTTCGCCAAGGGGATGAACGTGCTCTCGGGAGAGACCGGCGCCGGGAAGTCGATCCTCGTTGGGTCGCTCTCGTTGCTTCACGGTGCTCGCGGCGATACGGGAGCGATCCGTTCGGGCACCGAGGAGGCGCGCGTCGCCGGGACGTTCGGCGTGGATGCCAACGACGAGGTGCTTGCCTGGCTGAGCGAACGGGGCATCGAAGCCGACGATGGAACGCTGATCGTACGTCGTACGGTCAAGCGTTCGGGCAGGGGAGCGATCTACGTCCAGTCGACGCCGGTTACGCGCAAGGACCTCGAGGAGCTCACGTCGCTCATTTTCGACATCCACGGACAACACGAGCATCAGTCGCTCCTCTCGGAGGAGAGCCATCGAACGGTGCTCGATCGCTTTGGAGGGCTCGAGGAGCACGCCGCCGGGCTCCACGCGCAGTTCACCGAGCTGTCCGCGCTCAAGAAGCGTTTCGACCACATGGAAGCGAACGAGCGACAGCGTCTGCGCGAAATGGACATTCTCCAGTTTGCCGTGTCCGAGATCGAGGACGCCCGGCTGAAGCCGGGTGAAGAGGACGAGCTCGACGCCGAGCGCCGGATGCTCAGTCAGCACGAGAAGCTCTTCGCCGCGCTCGATGAGCTCTACGATTCGATCGCGGAGAACCGTGGTGGTGCGCTTTCGCAGCTGCGCAACGCGCGATCGTCCATGGAGACCGTCGCCTCGATCGACGAGCGCGTTGCGGACGCCGGTCGGCGTCTGGACGACCTCTTCTTCGAGCTCGAGGACGTGGCGGAGGTGGTTCGCGACCATCGCGGCGCGATCGAGTTCAGCCCCGATCGCCTCGAGCAGGTCGAGAGCCGGCTCGCGCTGATTCATCGACTCGAGAAGAAGTACGGCTCGACCGTGGAGGAGATTCTCACCTACTACGAGGAGGCGAAGGCGCAGCTCGAGGGGTTCGAGACGTGGGAAGAGGACAAAGAGAAGCTGCGCGCGGAAATCAAGCAACGCGAACAAGCGGTGCTGAGGCTCGCCGGCGAGCTCTCGGCCGGGCGGAAGGCTGCGGCCACGAAGCTTGCCGAGCGCATTCTCGAGAGCGTCCGAGTGCTCGGGATGCCCAAGACGAGGTTCCTGGTCTCGGTGGAGCCTCGTCGCGGAGAGAACGGCAAGCCAAGTTGCGGTCCGCACGGCATCGACGCGATCTCGTTCATGATCTCTCCCAACCCGGGCGAGCCGCTGAAGCCGCTCTCGGACATCGCCTCCGGGGGCGAGCTCTCCCGCGTCATGCTCGCGATCAAGTCGGCTCTCTCGGACAACGATCGTATCGACTGCATGGTCTTTGACGAGATCGACACCGGCATCGGGGGAGAGGTCGCGGTCGCGGTCGGCGAGCATCTCCACGAGCTCGGTCGGCAGAAGCAGATCCTGTGCATAACTCACCTGGCCTCGATCGCCGCACGTGCCGATAATCATATACGCGTGGAGAAGACGGAGAGGAACGGCCGCACCGTTACCGAGGTTTCGAGCGTGGCCGGCCAACAGCGGGTGGACGAGATCGCGCGCATGCTCGCGGGCGATCGGACCGGGGCTGCTTCGCGTAATCACGCGGAGGAGCTGCTGCGAAAGCACGCGAGCGCGAGGGGTTGAGGATGGGGAAGATCTCTCAGGAGGCGAAGGAACGCTACTCGAATCGGGTGAAGGAGTA
This sequence comes from Spirochaetales bacterium, assembly GCA_046538735.1. GTDB lineage: Bacteria > Spirochaetota > Spirochaetia > DSM-27196 > SLST01 > SLST01. The sequence goes on along the minus strand of JBKHII010000042.1, from coordinate 4,188 downwards.
CAAACAGGAGATCGACGGGCTCCTGAAGCGCGAGAAGTCGATCCTGGAGGACATCCGCAACAGCTCCAACGGAGTCGGCTACAAACGAGTGTCGCTCGCCGAGCAGCGAATGTCGATGGCGTCGCTCTACCTTCTGCTCAATCGGATCTCCCTGAGCATGCTCAGTATCAAGAACGACAGCTTCGTTCGCGAGGCGCATCGCTGCTGCTACCAGAGCTTGCTCTATCTCGAAGAGGTCGTCACGAACTACCTGGACGCGCCGTTCTCCGAGTACGCCGATCACCTTGAGGCGATCGAGGCGATGCCGGAGGAGCGCCGGTACGGCCTTATCAGGAAGCTGGGCTTCACCATTCAGTCCGTCGCCGAGGACTTCGGCGAAAACTCGAAGTGGCGGTGGTCGTTCGTGGAGCTCGAGGGTCGGCTCGCGACCGTGGCGAAGAACGTCGTCAATCTCCGGACGATCATCTCGGAGCTCGATCCGCGTGTCGACGGCTACGAGCTACGGCTCAACCACCTGCGGCGCGTGAAAGAGCTGCTGCAACGTTCCGCGGATCGATACCTGGAACGATACACGCTGGCCACGTCCCGGATAGACGATTTCAAGCAGGCCATCAACTTCCTGCTCGCGTTGAAACGCCTCCACACGCTTCTGGGCGAGACGCAGCAGGCGGACCTGATCAAGCGCAAGGCGGACGTCTGGAAGAGCCGCATGGACGACGAGGAGAAACGGGCCGAACAGAAGAGCCCGCGCTGAGCCTCAGTCGATTGGTCGGTCCCGCAGATCGTGAAGCGTATCGAACGGCATCACTTCGCCGACCGAATGGCTCTCACGCTTCCCGTTCTTCGCCGCGAAGATGATCGTCGCATCCGGCGGCATGAACTCGCTGATCACCTGGCGACACGCGCCGCACGGCGATACCGGATAGTCGGCATCCGGGGAATAGACCGCGATTGCCCTGAATCGAGTGTGACCTGCGGTCACGGCGGACACGATCGCGCTGCGCTCGGCGCAGATTCCCAGGCCGTACGACCGGTTCTCCACGTTGACTCCGCGGAAGACCGATCCGTCTTCGCACAGCACTGCGGCGCCAACGCGGAAACGCGAGTACGGAGCGTAGCTTGTCGAGGTCGACTCTTGCGCGGCGCGGACCAGTTCGTCCGCCTGGTCTTTCGAGATCTCCATGTCGCGTTCCCGTCCTTCCCGGCCGGGTGATTTCGTTGACACCCGTTCGACTCATGGTATAGCATTCTCAACGCTTTGCAAAACAGCGAGTTGCGCCCATGAAGCGATTCCCGCGACGACTTCTCGTCGCGCTTCTTCTCGTCTGCATCTACGTCGTCTGGCATCCCGATCCAACCGGCACGGAGTTGACGGTCCGTCCGGCGTGGGCGGTATCGCCGGCGTCCGCCGAGCTCTCGGTCGTCGATGGAGGCTCCGCACGCTTGCCCGTGGTGCTCGACTCGGTGTTCGGGTACCTGGACGCCGACGGCAGGCTCGTGTACCGCGGCCGCGTGGCGCATCGCGTGGCGCTTTCCTCCCACTCCTTCATCAACTACAGCCGAACCCCCGCGCAGCTCATCGTGCAGGACTCCTCGGGCGAGTTCCGGTCTTCGATTCCGCTCGCCGGGTACCCCGTCTTCGTGGAAGGGCGTCTGTTCGTCGTCTCGGACGGCGGCGGGGCGGTCTCCGAGTGGTCGCGAGACGGCCGTCGTCTCTGGGGGATCGAGCTCCCGTCGCCCCTGAGCGCGATCGATGCCTCGTCGGAGTATGCCGCGTTGGGGCTCGTCGCCGGCGGGGCGCTCGTCGTTGGGAGGAACGGCGAGCGAATCGAGATGCAACGGCCCTCCGTGGTCGCCCGGCCGCTCGTGCAGTCCGTCGCCCTCTCGCGCGATCCGCCGCGTTTCGCGGTGATCTCCGCGCAGCCGCGCCCCCGCGAAACGCATCGCGCCGGCCTGGCCGCGACGGTGACCGTCTACGACCTGACCTCAGGAAGCGGCACGCCGGTCGTCCGCCGCTCGATCGCGGCCGACGGCGCGGGTGATCCCCTCGTAGCGCTCCTGAACGGCGGGCGTACACTCGCCTACAGCACGGCGTTCGACTCGCCGGCGCTCGTGGGGCTGGACATCGAGACCGGAGACGAGTTCCGGGTTCCGCTGGCGTACCCGGCCGCGGACTCCGCGGAGCTCGGCGAGCCGGACCTCACCGCGCTCCTCGCAACGAGCCGCACGCGGGATCCGGCGCGGGCCTTCGCACGGCCCTCCGAGCTGGTTTTCGTCTCGGACGACGGGCTGGTACCCATTCGCATCTCGTGGGCGGCGGACGCGACGGCGATGCGACGCTTCGGTTCGAGGATCGTCGTGCGCGCGGACGACCGTCTGCTCGGCTTTGGTCTGGGGGTCGAGTGATGAGCGCCCGGCACATCCGTCGCTGCGCGGCCGCGGTCGCACTGCTGCTCGCGACGGCTCCGCTGCCTGCGTGGCAGTGGCCTGTTCCCGTCGTGGATCTCTCCATGACGTTCGGTCAGGACGCGGGCGGGTATCTCCTGCGCGGTGTGGAGATCGGCGGCGGCGCACAACCTGTGCACCCGGTTGAGGCGGGCGTGGTCATCGCGTCTCACGCAGAGGTGTCGGATGTGCCGTCCGGTCTCGGCTCGTACGTGGTTGTGGAGCACGAACAGGCGTTCCGCTCGATCTACGCCCATCTGGATGCGACGTTCCTCCCGGAGGTCGGCCGACGGGTAGACGTGGACAGCGAGATCGGGATCGTTGGGGAGAGCGGCCAGGTGTCGGGACGAGCGCTTCGGTTGTACATCGTCGATCTGGAGACCGGAGCGTTCGTGAACCCGATGCTGCTCCTTCCCGACCTGACGGACGATACGCGACCGACGATCGGCGCCGTCTTTGCGCGGAGCGGCGACTCGCTGTACGACCTTCGGCGGACCACGTCGCTGCCGCCGGGGCGGTACGAGCTCACCGTGGAAGTGTGGGATCGGCTCGTTCCTGCGAGCGGCGCGCCGCGCCTGGCGCCTCACAGCCTGCGGATGTTCGCGGGCGGGCAGGAGGCGTTCTACGTTGCGATGGACCGGATCGCGGTGACCCCGCAGGCGAGCCGCGCCGAGCCCGGTGGCCTTGCGGCGGACGATCTGTACGGCGTGGAAGGGCTCGTCCGACTCGGTACGGTCGTCGTCGGCTCCGGATCGACCGAGATCGAGCTGGTTGCGCTCGACTTCGCCGGAAACGAGACGAGCGTCCGCCTGAGCATCGCGGGGCAGGCGAATGAAGACGTTCAGTAAGCGGCCGGGGTCGAACGAGATCGGTCGTCACGTGGTCTGCGCGGTCTGCGGCTCCGACTGCCCCCGCGCGCACTGGCAATGCGACGGCTTCTCCTTTGTCCGGTGCTGTTCGTGCGGACACGTGTACCAGGACCCGCAGCCCGAGTCGAACAACCTCCTCGAGCGCTACGACGAGGAGTACGCCGCGTACGAGGTCGAGAACGCGGAGAACTTCCTGGACCTGATGTTGCGCGGTCTGAACGACGTTTCGTTCTTCGAGCGGATGAGCGATCTCGGCATCGAGCGCTCGCTCCTCGACATCGGGTGCGCGACCGGCGCGCTGCTCGAGTACGCCGCCGGTCGGGGGTACGAGGTGCAGGGCGTGGAGGTCTGCGAGCCCGCCGCGCGCTACGGCACCGAGCACCGGGGCGTGCCGATCGCCGTGGGCACGCTCGACGAGGTCGACGTGCGCGGCAGGAGGTTCGGGGCTGCTCACTTCTCGCACGTGATCGAGCACGTTCCCGATCCGCGCGGCTTCATCCGTTCGGTGCGCGAGCTCCTGGTCCCGGGCGGGCTCATGGTGCTCGTTACCCCGAGTACGAGCGGCCTCCAGGCGAAACTCTTCGGAGCCGACTGGCGGAGCGCGATCGCCGACCACGTCCACCTGTTCAACAAGCGGAACCTGAGGCGTGTACTGCGCGACGAAGGCTTTCGAGTTCTCGCGACCAAGACCTGGGGAGGTCTCGGCGTGGGAACCGCGCCGCGCTGGCTCAAGCGACCGGTCGATGCGCTCGCGAAGCGCTTCGGCTTCGGAGATGTGGTTCTCGTCCTCGCGAGGAGCGCCGTTTCCACGTAGCGGTCGATTATTGACATGCGTGCTCGCTCTCCCTATGGTGGTGATGGTGAACAGGTGGAC
>JBKHII010000096.1:0-6764 GCA_046538735.1 Spirochaetales bacterium | reverse complement strand
CTCGTCCCGGGCTTCGAGGCTCCGGTCAACCTCGCGTACTCGAGCCGAAACCGCTCGGCGTCCGTCCGGATCCCGATGTACTCGAAGAGCGAGAAGGCCAAGCGCTTCGAGTTCCGCTGCCCGGATGCGAGCGGGAACCCTTACCTGGGCTTCAGCGCGATGCTCATGGCCGCGATCGACGGCATCCAGAACAAGATCGACCCGGGCGAGCCGCTCGACAAGGACATCTACGACCTCCCGCCCGAGGAGCTCGCGAAGGTGCCGACCACGCCCGGTACGCTGCGTGAGGCGCTCAACGCGCTCCAGGCCGACCACGACTTCCTGCTCAAGGGCGACGTGTTCACGCCGGACGTGGTGGAAACGTGGATCGACTACAAGATGAACAACGAGGTGAAGGCGCTCGACCTGCGGCCGCACCCGTGGGAGTTCGCGCTCTACTACGACATCTAGAGAAGCCGTGCGCGGCGGGAGAGACCCGCCCGCGCGGGGAGAGGCCGTCCGGAAAGACACCGGGCGGCTTTCTTTGTTTTTCGGCACCCGACCGATCGCGTCGCCGCATCGGTCCGGCGACAATCGCGAGTACAGCGCGCACCCGAAATCCTTTACCTCCATTATCGGCGAAAAATCCACGAAAACGAATGGAAACCTCCGCCTGCCGTGCTACAATACGAGAGGAGGTTCCGAATGCGAAAGCTTCTGACCGCGCTTGTCCTACTCGTGATGGCAGCATCGTTCGTGACGGCGCAGACACCATTCAGCGACTACGAAGACGGCATCCAGGAATTCGCCGACGGCGTGGCGAGCAGCCTGCCGCTCAACTCCGCGATCGGACTCAACTGGTCCAGCGCACATATCGGTCAGTTCCCGCACTTCGGTGTCGGGGCGACGCTCGGTTTCAGCACGATCCCGTACGGGGCGGTTCGTCCCGTTCTCGACGCGCTTCAATTGGCCGACTCCATCGAGTCCGGAGAGGCGTTCGAGTACCTCGAGCAATTCGGCGCTCCGCTGCCCGCGTACGCGATCGATGCCCGAGTCGGCGGTTTCATTCTCCCATTCGACGTGGGCGTCAAGTTCGGCACGCTGCCGGAGGAAGCCACGACCTGGCTCCCGGAAAACCTGACGTTCGACTACCTGCTCGCCGGGTTCGATGTGCGCTACGCGCTCATCGAGCAGAATCTCGTGCTTCCCGCGGTCTCCGTGGGCGCCGGCTACAACCGGCTCAACGCGTCGATCGGGATACCGGGACTGACCGGTGGCGACATCGAGATCACGAGCTTCGAGGATCCGCGCGACGGCGACACGTACGACCTCAGTTTCACCGACCCGGAGATCGAGTACTTCTGGGAAGCCAACGTCATCGACCTCCACGCGCAGGTCAGCAAAGACATTCTGCTCTTCACCCCCTACGCGGGCATTGGCGCGTCGCTCGGTTTCGGACGCGCCGGAGCATCAATCAACTCAGAGCTCCAGTCGACCCCGGAGCTCAGCGAGGACGATATCAGCGAGATCAACGCGGCGCTCGAGGAAGCCGACATGGACACGCTTCCTGAGCTCGGCGAGAACGGTTTCTCCGTCTCGGCGGACATGACGGACGGCTGGGCCGTGCGCGTGTACGGCGGAGTGAGCATCAACATCCTGCTGCTCAAGATCGACCTCTCGGGGATGTACGACTTCCTCGGAGGGAACTATGGTTTCACACTGGGTACTCGAATTCAGCTCTAGGCCCTTTCACAGCTGATACCCAGGTTGCCCGGCCTCGGGGGTCCTCCTCCTTCCCCCGAGGCTCTTTCTTTCTGCTCCTGAAACGCCTCGTCCGTCGTGAACCACTCCTTCGGGAGTGCCCAAGAAGATGCTTGTCGTTCGGCACTCGAACAGACCGAAAACCTGATACCATCGTGGGATGCGGACGATCGGACGGTTGAACGAGACCGGACTGCACGAGCAGCTGAAGCACCTGTACGCCGGCACCGAAGGACGAACGGAGTGCGAGATCGACGGGTATGTCGTGGACGTGGCGCTCCCGGGCGAGATCGTTGAGATCCAGACGCGCGGTTTCGGCAAGCTCCGCAGGAAGATCGTCGACCTGTCACCACGGCACCGGATCCGAATCGTCTACCCGATCGCCGCGGAGACGCTGATCAGCAAGCTCAGTGACACCGGCGAGTTGCTCTCGAGCCGCCGATCGCCGCGCCGCGGCCGCGTGGAAGAAGTATTCGGCGAGATCGTGTGGATCGCCGACCTCCTGCCCGATCCTCGGATTCAGATCGACGTGGTGCTCGCGCGCGTCGTGGAGACCCGAATCGCGGACGGCAAGGGCAGCTGGCGCCGCAAGGGAGTCAGCATCGTGGCGCGCCAACTCGGCACGGTCGTTGAGACCGTCCACCTCGAGCAGCCCGTCGACTATCTGCGACTCCTCCCCGACCCGCTCGCATCCACCTTCACGAACGCCGATCTCATGGAGGCCGCCGGTCTGCGCTATCGGTTCGTGCAGCCGATCACGCGCTCCTTGCGCAAGATGGGGCTCGTTCAGGCAGTGGGACGCGAGGGGCGGCAGAACGTCTACGAGATCGTTCGGGCGGGTCCGCGGGCGGGAGGTCGGTCGGACGGGCAGCCGGGAGACAAGGCCCACAGCACTTCAAACGGGTCGCAGAAATGAGTACACTGTGGAACGGCAGCCGGCTCCACGGCGCGCCACGCCCCGGTAGCTCAGGGGATAGAGCAACTGCCTCCTAAGCAGTAGGTCATGCGTTCGAATCGCATCCGGGGTAATTCCAAAATCCTCACAATGCAAGACTTTCCTGCGGTTCTCCTACGTTGCGGAGTTCGGAGACGGGCTCTTTTCAGGTGACATCTGAACTAAGTCTGAACCATCCGAGAAGGAGCTTCCGGCCAACTCTAGCTATGTATTCGGGGAAGCCTCCCCAAAGGAGTTACCGTATGAGAAAGCCGTACATCGTCTACCAAGTGAAGGACTCGCCCTACTGGTACTGCCGATTCGCACACGAGAAGATCGGGCACAGCACGAGGTGTTCAGAGTAGGACGCCGGCGAGTCACACGCTCAACGTCACGGTGGGAGGAATCGTGGTTCGTCCGCGAATGAAGGAGGGCAAGGCGGAGGAACGAGATCGTCTCTGCATGACGGTCGGCTTCGATCACGACATCGTGGGCGGGGCACCGGCCGCCCGTTTCCTGCACCGGCTTCGGAGACTGATCGAGATGGACTCCGATGAGAGGAAGGTGAAGCAGTGGGCGTCGTAGTCTCTGATCCGCCCTTCATCTACGAGCGCTGTTGCGTTATTTTGGTTTCGTGCGCATATCGCAGCGGGTTCCCATGCACCACGCCATCACGCTGTTCTTCCCTGCGCGTGTGCACAAGGAGGAGCCGTCGTGAGTGAGACCTCGAGAACGAACGATCCGGCACGGCTCAGCGCCGAGATAGCTCGTCTCCGCGAGGAAAACGCGAAGCTCAAACGCGACCTGAACGAGTCGACGAGCCGTAGCGAGTTGCTTCTGCAGCGCGTTCTGGACGTGCTCCCGGTAGGAGTGTTCATTGCCGACGACAGGGGCGGAATCGCCTGGACCAACGCCGCGGCGGAGAGGATCTGGGGTGGTGCAAAGCACGTGCCCCTGGAGCGCATCACCGAGTACAAAGGATGGTGGAGCGAGACGGGCGAGCCGGTTCGCGAGTGGGCCTTCGGCAGGGCGTTCACCAGGGGCGAGACGTCTACTGACGAGGTCATCGACATCGAGTGCTTCGACGGAAGCCGCAAGACGATTCTCAACTCGGCTGCGCCGGTCAGAAGCGAGCGCGGGGAGATCGTCTCCGCGGTGGCGGTGATATCCGACATCACCGAGCTGCGGGAGGCGGAGACCGCCTTGCGGAGGAACGAGAGGCGACTCGAACGCGCGATGAGCATCGACTCGGTAGGGGTTCTCTTCTTTGACATGGAGGGAAACTTCCTCAACGCCAACGACGCATTCCTGCGGATGATCGGGCATGACCGCGGGGAACTGGAACGAGGTGAGCTGCGATCCGAGCTGGTGACGCTGCCGGAATGGATGCCGCGAACGGAGCAGGTATTCGAAGCGCTCAAGCAGCATGGGCGCTTCGACCAGTACGCGAAGGAGCTCGTCCGGCCGGACGGGTCGCGATGGTGGGGGCTCTTCGCCGGGGCTCGCCTGGACGACACCGAGGCTGTCGAGTTCTGCATCGATATCACCGAGCGCAAGGAGATCGAGCAGGCGCTCGAAGAGGCGGTCGAGGCGAAGCACCAGCTCATGCGCGAGCTCAACCATCGCGTCAAGAACAACCTGTATCTCGTCTCGAACCTCATCCTTCTGAAGGATGCATCGCTGGGAGAGACAGCGGACCTCTCGGATATTCGAGGTCACGTGAGCACGATCATGAATCTCCACGAGAAACTCTACGAGCAGGATGCGGTCCGGCAGGTTGAGTTCGAGCCATACGTTCGGGGCCTGCTGACCGATGTCTTCTCGTTCTGCGTCCACGGGAAGGTGGACCTCGCAGTGGAGAGCAAAGTGGGTTCCCTGTCTGCCGACACGGCGGCGACGCTCGGGCTCATCTTGAACGAGATCGCGACCAACGCGATGAAACACGGTTACGAGGAAGGGACTCCCCGGTCGTTTTCAGTTTCGATGGAAGAAGACGCGGGGTCGTCGGACTACACCATGACCGTATCCCAGAGCGGCCGAGCCTTCCCGGGGGAGGTTATGCTTCCTGAATCGGGCAGCTCCGGGCTTGGGCTGGTACAGATGCTCGTGTCGCAGCTCAAAGGCACCATGGAGCTGGAACGTGAGCCGGCGCCGACATTCAGGATTCGGTTTCCGAGGGAGTGACCGGCAGGAGAAACGGGATCGATCTGAGCTTCCAGATCGAACACGTGGAGTCGAATTCGACGGTCGATAGGCCCATGCGGACCTGGTCGTTGCTCACCCCCGCAAGCGACCCCGAACTCGCCGCACGAGCTTGATCCCTTCATCAGCGATCAACACGACCACGCTCACGCCCAGGACCCGGAGCCAATCGGTGAGGGAGAGGTCGACGGTTCCCAGCAGGTTCTGCCCGACGCTCGTATGCACCGCGAGCAACTGCAGCCCGATCGCTACCGCGACTCCGGCATTGAGCCAGCGGTTCCGAAACAGACCGATCGAGAACACCGACCGCGTCCTCGAACGCGCGCTGTACGCCTTGAACCACTGGAACGCCGCGAGCGTCGTGAACGCCATCGTCTGCGCCCGCTCGAGCCCGGTGGCTTCCAGCTCGCTCCAGAACGCGAAGAGCGTCCCGGCGGCGATGACCACCGCGAGGATCGCGATGCGGCGGAGCATGGGAGCGTCGATGATCGGGCTCCCGGGCACGCGCGGTGGTTCGCTGAGCACATCGCGCGCATTCGGTTCGAGCCCCAACGGAATGTCGCACACCCCGTCCGTGATGAGATTGATCCAGAGGATCATGACGGCAGTCAGCGGAAGGGGCAATCCGATCACGAGCGACGCCACGAGCGCGATCACTTCGCCGACGTTCGTCGCCAGGAGGTAGAAGATGACGCGACGCAGGTTGTTGAAGATCACTCTGCCCTCTTCCACGGCGCTGACGATCGAGGCGAAGTTGTCGTCCGCGAGCGTCATGTCCGAGGCGTTTCGGGCGACCTCCGTCCCGGCGAGGCCCATGGCCACTCCGATGTCTGCTCCCTTGAGCGCCGGCGCGTCGTTCACGCCGTCGCCGGTCATCGCAACGACCTCGCCGTGCTCCTTGAGCGCGTTCAAGATGCGCAGCTTGTGCGACGGTGAGACGCGGGCGAACACCCCCGGGCCGAACGCATGTTCCACCAGCTCCGAGTCGCTCATGGCATCCAGGCCGCGGCCGGTGGCCGCATCACCGCCGTCACCGGTGATGCCTGCCTCGCGGGCGATCGCCCCCGCGGTAATCGCGTGATCGCCGGTCACCATCACGACGTGGATTCCGGCCTGCTTCGCGTCGGCGATCGCCCGGACGGCGTCCTCGCGAGGCGGATCGATCATTCCCCAGAGCCCCACGAAGGTGAGATCTCGCACGTCGTCGTCGCCGAGCTCGTCCTGCGCAGGAGCTTCTCGACCGGCAGCAGCAATCACCCGCAGCGCCCGCCCCGCGAGCTGCCGGTTCTTCTCGAGCACCCGCTCGCGCAGTTCCTCCGTCAGATCAACGCTCTCATCGTCCACGATGATACGCGAGCACCGATCCAGCACTCGCTCCGGCGCTCCCTTCACCATGACCTGCCGGTCTCCATCGGACTCGACCAGGACCGCCATGTACTTCCGATCGCTCGTGAACGGCACCTCGTCGATCCGGTGGAGCTCGCGGTCTGTCGCCGCATCTTCGCCCAGGCCCTTCAGCGATGCCGCGAGTATCGCCTTTTCGGTCGGGCTCCCCTCCAGGCGGTGCTCCCCGTTCCGTTCCACAAGCCGCGCATCGTTTGCGAGGACACCGATGGAGTGAAGCCGACGCACAACCAGCTCTTCTCCCGGATCGGCCTCGTGGTTCGCCGCGACGACCTCCCCTTCCAGATCGTAGCCTTCGCCGGTGACCGCGTAGTCTTTTCCGTCGGCCCATATCTGCGTTACCGTCATTTCGTTGCGCGTGACGGTGCCGGTCTTGTCCGTGCAGATCACGGTGGTCGAACCGAGCGTCTCCACTGCGGACAACCTGCGGATGATCGCGTTCCGCCCGGACATGCGCTTGACGCCGACGGCGAGCGTTACGCTG
>JBKHII010000095.1:0-6779 GCA_046538735.1 Spirochaetales bacterium | reverse complement strand
GAGAACATGATGAGGATGTTCTCGTTGTCCTGTCGAGAGAGCATCGCGTACCGCCCGGCGACGCGGCGGGGGAAAAGCGCCATGCCCTTGTTGCGCACGGCGTTCCCGCCGAGCGTCAGTACGCGGAAGTGCAGGAAGTCTCGAGTCTCAATGAGTTGCGGCGAGATCGCGTGTCCGTTATACGCGGTGTACGTGGCGTAGTAGAGCGCCGAGCCGTCGTGCTCGACGAACCGGACGAAGCGCGCGTCCTCGATACCGTTGCTCTCGTTCGCCGAGACCGGGAAGATCGCGCGCTCGTCGATCGGACTCGTGGAGGGGAAGTCGATTGCGTACTCGACCTTCTTACGCTTGTAGCGTGCGTTGGGAACGATGCGCGCCGCCCCGACGTATCCCGTCGGCGGGTCGAGCGTGATCTCGCCGTCGGCGTCGATCGTGCCCGCGCGGAACTCTACGGACGAGATGTGGCCCTCCCCGACGCTGCGAAGGCTCATGATGAAGCGCAATCCCCCATCGGGTGCGTCCGACTGGTCGGGATGAGCCACGATCGACGGGTTGAAGAGCGCCGCCGATTCGAGCGAGTACTCGCCGCTGAACATCGCGCCGATCAGGAGTCGGCGGCACCGCGACAGAGGCGCCTCGGTCTGAACATGCGGCAGCGCCCGGTCGTAGTTGTCGAGGAGGGCGGACTCGAGATCGCGGTGCCGCGCCCCGAAGTCGCGCAGGACTCCGTGGAGCACACGCTCGGCCTCGTCTTCACGGAGCCCCTGGATGCGCGCGAGTATCGCGCCGATGTGCGCCGGGTCCGAGGGAAAGAACGGCCGCAGGATGACGCGCTCACTCCGCGGGAGAAGCTCGATCGGGTGGCGACGAATGGTGGTGCCCGTCATGCCTGACCGATCCCGGCAACATCGAGCTGCTGTTCGGAGAGCTTCAACTCGACCCGGGAGAGATGGAAGGCCAGGGTCGATTCGGCCCCCTGATTCTCATTGATCCGGTCGGCGTGAAGGCCGTCGGCGCAGCCGCCGCCGCCGGGATCGTACAGAGCGAGCCCGAGATCGTTGCGGCCGAGAAACCATTCGAAGCTTCGTCGCGCAGCGCCCATCCACACTGCCTCGCCCGTCGCGCGAAACGCCTCGAGACAGCCTGCGACCATGGCGTACGCCTCGACCGGTTGCTGATCGAAGTCGGCTCGCGCTCCACCGCGCGCGTAGAATCCGTTGCTGCCGATCGGTCGGAACACCCTCCCCTGCGTCTCCTGAACCGAGTCGAGCCATCGGAGTGAGGTGAGTCCGATCTCGAGCGCCCGCCCGTCGGGTATCGCTCGTCCGCTTTGCACCAGCGCCTGGCACAGGCGCGCGTTGTCGTAGGTCGCGGTCGGCTCGAACCAGGGCCAGTCGTCGGTCGCGCACTCGTCCCACAGCCGAACGAGTCTGCCGGTGAGCTCGCGACGCGCATTGCCCATTCGTTCGGCGTGGGGATGCGCGAGCAGGTAGTCGTTGAGCCCGAGGAGCGTGAAGGCCCAGGCGCGCGGGGAGGAAAACGACCGGGGCGCTTCGATCGCCGCCTCGAACAGCTGCGCGGAGAGCCCACGATGTCCTTTGTTCGCCGCTCGTCGCGCCCCGATCCCGAGAGCCCAGAGTGCCCGTGCATGACTGTCCTCGCTCCCCGACTCTTCGAGCCACTCCCGACCGAAACTCATGAAGTTACGGAATCGACCCGTCGTGGTGTTCAGCGCTGCGGCGATGAACGACAGGTAGACCGACGCGTGCTGTTCGAGACCCTCGTCCGACGCTCGCTCGCCGGCCTCGCCGAGGAGACAGCAGAGCATGAACGCCCTCGCATTGTCGTCGGTACAGTATCCTTCCTCGTAATTCGGCACGTTGAACAGCGCGTGCTGGAAGATCCCGGTCCGATCGCTCATGCGAACGACGTGGTCGAGACGAAGCAACGGGAGCTCGTACGGCCGTTCGGCGAGCGTCCACTCGGCGAACGCCGTTCTCGAGACGACGGTGCGATCGACGATAGCGCTTTCGAAGGACTCGAGATACCGGTCTGCGGTGGCGGGCCAGATCATCGAGCGCCCCATCTCGTGTGCATTCCGCCGCGTGCGCTCGAGCAGGTCCGGATCGTCGAGATAGTGAAGGACTGCATCCGCGATTGCCGGCGGATCGCGGAACGGAACGAGCGCGCCGCGACCGTCCGCGAGGAGCTCCTGCGCGTGCCAATACGGCGTGGATACAACGGCCTTTCCCGCCCCGAATACGTACGCAAGCGTGCCGGAGGTGATCTGAGCCTCGTTGAGATACGGGGTGAGATAGATGTCGGTCGCAGCGATGAACTCCTTCAGCTCTTCGAGCGTCACGAAGCGGTTGAAGAAGATGACGTGTTCACCCACACCTCTGTCGTATGCGAGTCGCTCGAGACCGAGTCGATAACTCTCACCCTCCGCAGCCATGAGGTGCGGGTGTGTCGCCCCGAGGACGAGGTACACCACCTCAGGATGCTCGGCGATGATCGCGGGCAGCGCCTCTATGACGTGCTCGATGCCCTTTCCGGGCCCGATGAGGCCGAACGTGAAGAGCACCGTTCGCCCGTCCACACCGAACTGGGCCTTGTAGCTTCGGGGATCCTCAAGAGGCATGTCGGGGATGCCGTGCGCGATTGCGTCGATCTTGTCGGGAGGCGTCGAGTAGGTCTCGAGCAGAATCTCCCGTCCCTTTGCCGCCATCACGATGAGACGATCGCTTCGACGGATAAGCTCGTCCATCACCGCGCGCTGAACCGGGTCGGGTTCCTGAAGCACCGTATGCAGCGTGGTAACGACCGGCATCCGGACCTCCGACAGGAGCGCGAGCAGGTGGCTCCCGGCCGGACCTCCGTAGATCCCGAACTCGTGCTGCACGGACAGGACGCCGGCCTTGTCGAAATTCAGCATGTCGGCGGCGCGCCGGTACGAGTCGATGTCGGGCTCGTCGATCTGGAACCGAACCCGGGGCGGGTAATCGTATCCCGCGACTCGGTCGTTCACGGCGCACGAGTACACAGTCGAAGCGGGCGTGGCACCGGCCACAGCTTCGCAGATGTCGGTTGTGAAGGTCGCGATCCCGCAGAGTCTCGGCTGGAATCCACCGAGAAACGCAATCCGCGACGGTCCGTTCTGAGTCATTCAGTCCTCCGATTCTTCGATCCCGCATCGCGGCAAGGCGTGCATGGAATCACCTGAAGTCGCGGACCGAGAGCATCTTCTTGACGGCTCCTCTCCAAGATACGCCCGGGCGGGCAGAAAGGACAGCGGGGTCCGTGGCGTCAACCACTCAGCTCAACGAGCTCGCGGATCTCGGTATTGCTCAGCTTCGTGAGCCACTGCTCGCCCTCGGCGACGGTGAGGTCGGCGAGTTCCTTCTTCGCATCGAGCATCTCGTTGATCCGCTCTTCGAAGGTGCCGCGGGTCACGAGTCGGTAGACGGTCACGTCCTTGCGCTGCCCGATCCGGAACGCACGGTCGGTCGCCTGGTTCTCGACCGCGGGGTTCCACCACAGGTCGTAGTGGATCACGTGATTGGCCTCTGTGAGATTGAGTCCGACGCCGCCGGCCTTGATCGACAGGACCATGACACGATGCGCGGGGTCGGTCTGGAAGGTGTCGACCATCGCGTCGCGCTGCGGTCGCGTGCTGCCGCCGTGGAGGAAGAGGCAGGGCGCGCCAAGCTCGGCCTCGATGATCTGCTTCAGGATCTCTCCCATCTCCGCGTACTGCGTGAAGACGAGCGCCTTCTCGCCCCGTTCGGCGATCGTCGCGAGCAGCTCGAGCAGCATTCCGGCCTTGCCCGACTCGTCGGGCGAGGTCGAACCCTTCTTCACGTAGAGCCGGGGATGGCAGCAGATCTGTTTCAGTCCGGTCATGAGCTTGAAGACGACTCCAGCCCGGTTGATGCCCTCGGTCTCGGCGAGCCATTCGTCGGTATGCTCGACGAGCTCGCGGTAGAGCGCGCTCTGCTGCTTCGTCAGCGGCGGGAACCGGTTCGTGACGATCTTGTCGGGCAAGTCGTCGATGATCTGCCGGTCGGTCTTGAGCCGACGCATGATCAGCGGCGCGGTGACGCGCCGGAAACGGTCGAGTACGGACCGGTCGCGGTAGCGTTCGATCGGCACGGCGAAGTTTTCCTTGAACGCGGTCTTCGTCCCGAGGTAGCCTCGCATCACGTAGTCGACGATGCTCCAGTAGTCGAGCAACCGATTCTCGACCGGGGTGCCGGTCATCGCGATCGCATAGTCGGATCGAATCCTCTTCACGGCCTTCGCCTGCGCCGACGTCGAGTTCTTGATGTTCTGCGCTTCGTCGAGTACGGTCACCGACCACTTCCGACTCGCGAACACAGAGGCGTCGAGCCGCGCGAGCGCGTACGTGGTAACGACGAGATGCGCATCATCTGAGAGCTCCCGGCTCGAACCGTGGTAGACCACGACGCGCAGATCGGGGGCGAATCGATGAATCTCTCGTTCCCAGTTCGTCGCGACGCTCGCGGGAACGACGATCAGCGCCGGGCGCTTTCCGGTGACTACGCCGTCGTTGTGCAGCTGCAGCAGGAAGGCGATCACCTGGACGGTCTTGCCGAGTCCCATGTCGTCGGCCATGAC
The DNA here is from genome assembly GCA_046538735.1 of Spirochaetales bacterium. Lineage (GTDB taxonomy): Bacteria > Spirochaetota > Spirochaetia > DSM-27196 > SLST01 > SLST01. The sequence continues at coordinate 2,141 of JBKHII010000095.1, read as the reverse complement.
CGAGCCGAGCCCGATCCGGTGATTGTGGTAGAGCCGGCGGTAACCGCGCTCCTGATACGGACGGAGCGTCGCCTGGAGGTTGGCCGGCACGGCGACCTCCGGCGGTGCGAGGAAGGCGTCGAAGAGCGCTGCCGTCGACTCGTCCATCGCCACGGGCGCCCCGTCGAATTCGCGGGTGAGGCCGGTCTTCAGGAGCTCCATGGGCGAGGGGGTAGGGTCGCGGTCGACGCGCCGCTTGAGCGCGTCGATCTGCTTCTCGTCGAGCTCGAGGAACATGTCCTTGTACCGGACGAAGCGTCGATACTCCGAACCGAGCTTCGTGAGCTCTTCGGCCGAGATGAAGGTGTCACCCACGGCAACCTGCCAGTCGAACTCGAGCATCTGCGCGAGCGACGTGTAGGAGACGACGCGGTCGTCCGACGCTGGGGCGCTCGAGATCCCGAGGGTCAGATGCGGCAGGAACGCCTCGCGCAGGACCTTCGGGACGACGGTGCGAACGCCGAGCGTGCGGAGCGCGGCGAGCGCCGCGAACCATCCGTCGATGAACGCGTCGGCCTTGACGGTGACCGGGCCCGATCCCCGGAGGAAGTCGTTCACCGTAGGCAGGTAGGTCGCGAGCAGGCTGAGATCGCGCAGGAGCGGCAGCGTCTCGTTCTCGGGGCGCGCGAGGAAGGCGTCGAACGTCTCGGGCAGCTGCTCGTCGTGTCTGCGGTCGGCAACGCGGATCTCGAAGGTGAACGCGTCCTCGCCGCGCTCCTCGACGTGGATGACCGGGTGGTGGTGGATCGGTCGGATGAAGAAGCGCCCGAGCCAGAGGTGGATCGTCTGCGCGTTCTCGCGCTCCTCGAACTTGCGAGGCGTGTACTCGGCGGCGCGGAAGAAGAGCGCGGTGATGGGGTCGTCGTCGGCGCGCTTCACCGGGTCGAAGAGGTTCAGGTAGTGGCGCAGGAAGAACGAGACGAGGAAAAGGACCTGCTCCCGCGGAACGAGCGGCGAAGTGCCGTAGCGAACGATCTCGCGCGGGAGCGCCTCGACGAGCGCCTCGAAGATCTCCTTCACCTCGCGGTTGTAGAGCGCGGGAATCCACCGGACGATGTAGGTCCCGCTCTTCATCGCGATGATGTCGGGGATCGCGGCGTTACGCTCGAGCAGCGTCAAGGCAAAACTGTGAACCATGATCAGGTACGAGACCACGGGCGGATACGCGGAAAGATCGCCGGCCGAGAGCAGGTGAAGGTAGTCGACGAAGGGCGAGAGATCGTCGGAGTCGAACTTTACCCCGGCGCTTCCCCGCTTCAGGCTGCCGGCAAAGGCGTTCTTCGACTTGCGGATGGAGATCGTGCACGATGTATAGAGCGTGCGGGGAGGCTCTTCCTGCAGGTCGAGCTGCTTCACGTGGCGACGGGTCGCGCGCGCGACCCGCTTGTACGCGTCGAGCAGGATGGTCTTGAAGTCGTTCTTCAGGTAGAAGAGCGGGAACTCGGTCAGCAGCTGCGAGGAGGCCGGGTAGAGATCGGGGACCGTCGCGAAGTCGATCGCCTCGAGGTGCTCGGCGAAGTAGTTATACTCCTCCTCCTTCGCGGCGACGAGCGACTCGATCCCGACGATGGTCTGCTCTTCCTCGTCGCGCTCACCGCGAATCGCCGCGAGCAGATCGAACCCGTGCATCTCGAAGACGAGAAACGGATTCTTGTCTATCTCGTTCGCGATGAGGTAGACGACGGCGGCGAGGTGCTTGCACGGCACCGCCCAGTCGGGGCAGCTGCAATGCATGCTGAGCTCGTCCCAGCTGTTCGGGAAGAGCCTGATCCCGCGCGCAGCGCAGGCTTCGTCGAGCTCGGGGGGCAACCGGCGCGCCTCGAGCTGCGAGAGAAAGTACGGGCTCTCCTTCACGAGCGACGCGATCGCGCGCTCCTGCTCGGCGCTGAAACTCCAGAGCTCGAGCGCCACCCGGTACGGCGACGGTCGCGTGCCCTGAACGCGCGCTTCCACGAGCGTATGGTGTGTTTCTATTGATTGCACCGATCCGTTGCGCGCGTAGCGAACGCCGCGCGGAAGTCGGCTCTGGTAGTCGATGTTCGAAAGCGCGTCGAGCCAGCGTCGACCCCACCAGGTATGCCCGAACTCAATGCGTGCCACAG
>JBKHII010000094.1:0-6789 GCA_046538735.1 Spirochaetales bacterium | reverse complement strand
TCCGATCGGTCCTATCGACGGGACACGATGACTCCGAGAACGATGCCCACGACCACGCCGCCGGCACCGGTGTAGAGAATGTTGCGCCGGATCTCGGAGAACTGGCTGAGTTCGCTGACGATTTCGCCGATCAGGTCGTTCGGAGGCTGGATGAGGTTCCCAATCGAGATCAGCTCGCCGGTTACCGGCGCTCTGGCGAAGATGAGATAGCCGATAACCAGGCCCACGACTCCGAATACGACCGCAAGGAGAAGCACGTTCCTCATACACCCTCTCTTTCGGTCCAACCATACCACATCCCGCCGCTTGTCGTATATTGAGCGCATGACGACGCGCGGAACGCTCTTCTTGCACGGCTACGGTGTCCGGGGGCAGATCTGGGACACGTTGCGCGCTGCGCTCGGTTCGAACGTCGGCCGCACCGCCGCACCGGACGTGGAAGCGACGGACGCGGACGATCTCCAGCGCGCGGCACGAGAAGCAGCGATGCAGTTCTCCGGTCGGATCGACGGTTCACTCGTCCTGGTGGGACACAGTCTGGGGTCCGCACTCGCCGCCCTGGTCGCCCAACAGGTCGGTCCGCCCACGATCGCCGGCGCGGTGCTCATCGCGCCGCCGTACGGGGAGCGGACCGACCGCCCCGGACCGATCATGCGGTTCCTGCTTCGGCACCGGCTCATCCCGCCCGCGTTGCTGCGCCCGCGCTTCTTCTCGCACCACACTCCGATCGAGATTCAGCGCGAGGTGTTCGCGAACGCCGTCCCCGAGGCGCCGGGCGTCCAGGAGCTCTCGCTCCAACGCCGCTTCTTCCACACCGACTTGATCAACGGACCATTGCCGGTTCCGTCGCTCGTCATCGCAAGCGAGCGCGACCGCATCGTCCCGGTCGATCAGTCCAGGCGATTCGGCGAGCTCCTCGGCAGCCGGCTCATGATTCTTCCGGCGCGCGAGGGCGTCGGCCACGACGACTTCTTCGCCTCGCCGGAGATCGCAGCGCGAACCGCCGGGATCATCGCGGAGTTCGCGTCCGGACTCCGGTAAGCACCCGTGATGGAGAATCGCGTATCGGTCGCGCTGCGGCGCGCTCGGAGCAGGCCCGACTTCATCAACCTCATCGACACGAACTTCCACTCGTGCGGGCTCGCGCCGGATCGCGACGCGATCGAGAGAGCGTACCGGACGTACCTCCACGACGAGGGACTCCGTCCGTACCAACCCGAACCGGCGGGTCTCGCGCGCCTGAGAGAGGCGGTCGCTCGGTTCTACGAACGCTCGGGCGTTACCGTCCAACCGGATTCGGTCGTGGTGACGGCATCCGCCTCCGAGAGCTACGGCCATGTCTTTGCGGCGGTCTGCGAACGGGGCGGCGTCGTGCTCCTCCCGCGGCCGGGCTACCCGCTCTTCGAGGAGGTTGCGCTCCGCCTGGGCCTCGTTCCGCGGTTCTACGACCTCCACTACGAGCGCGGTTGGCAGATCAGCGCAGAAGAGATCGAAGCTGCGATCGGCGACGGAACCGCGGCGGTTGTCGTCATATCGCCGAACAACCCCACGGGCTCGATCGCCGACCGCGATGCGCTGCGGCGAATCGGCGACCGCTGCGCCGCCGTGCGCGTTCCGCTCATCGTGGACGAGGTGTTCAGCGAATTCCGCTTCACTGCGGGAGAGCTGCCTCGCCCGGCCACGATCTCGCCCGCGACCCTCGTCTTCACGATCAACGGGGCGAGCAAGCTCCTCGCGTCGCCCGACCTCAAGGTCAGCTGGATCGCAACGACGGGACCGTCCGACATCGTCAACGAGACACGCGAGCTGCTCGAGATCGAGAACGACCTCTACCTCAACTCGTCTCCGATCAACCAGTTCGTTGCCGCTTCGCTGCTGGAAGCCGAGTCGGCCTCTCAGACGAGCCTGAGCTCGCGCCTCGTCGCCGAGGTTGCGAGACGCAGAGCGGTCATGCTCGAGGAGCTGCAGCGCATCGCCGAGCGCCATCCGGGACGAATCGAGTGGACCGAACCGGACGGCGGTATCCACCTTCCGGTGCTTCTTCCGGGTACCGGTGCGGATGTGGACGCAAACGAGAACGCGGGCGCTCACGCATCCGGCGGCCCGGACGACGAGGAGATCGCGGTGCGCCTCCTGGACGAGTACGCGCTCGCGGTTCATCCGGGCTACCTCTACGGCGTGGAGGGGCGCAACCTGATCGTCGTGAGCTACCTCTCGCGCCCGGAGACGATTCGCTCGGGCCTCGCCCGGCTGGACGAGTTTCTCACGCGTCTGCGTACGAGCTGAGCAACGCCTCGAGGAACCGGACCGTCTTCTCGAGCGACGGCAGATGGAGACGCTCGTCAGGAGAGTGTGGATTCTGAATCGTGGGACCAAAGGAGATCATCTGCATCTGGGGGTACTTCGAGCCGATCACACCGCACTCGAGCCCGGCGTGGACGACCTCGACCGTCGGTTCGCGACCGAGCGCGGCTTCGTACGCCTCTACCGCCCGGCCGAGGAGCTCGCTCTCCATGTGCGGCTCCCACGGCGGATAGCTCGACTCGTTCGACACCGTCGCACCCACGAGCCGTCCGAGCGCCTCGAGCCGCTCGGACAACTCGTCGATCCGTGATCTGAACGAGCTGCGCTGGCTCGTCTTCACGGTGACTTCGTCGTTCTTCGTGCGGATCGTCGCGAAGTTCGTGGAGGTCTCCACGAGCCCCGGTACGTCGCTACTCATGCGAAGCACGCCGTGCGGCATCGCCGAGAGGAAGTCGAGGAGCCTCGCGGCGCTCGCCTCCTCGAACAGGTGCGTCGGCTCCGCCCCGGTCCGGAGCGTCACGTCCAGCGCGGGTTCCGTATCGCCGTACTCCACGCGAAAGGTCTCGCGCGAAGCCGAGACCGCCTTCGATACGGCCTCGGCTTCGCGCTCCGGAATCGCGATGATCGCGCTCGAGTCCCGTGGAATCGCGTTGTGCGCGTTGCCTCCGGTCAGACTTGCGAGCCGTACTCCGTGCTCACGCAGGCGGGAAAGGACGCGCACGAGGAGCTGGTTCGCATTCGCACGGCCGAGGTGGATGTCCATCCCGGAGTGACCGCCTTGCAGCCCGCCGACTCGCAGCTCGCGCGCGACGAGACCCGGCGGAACCTCCTCGCGCTCCACGGGGAGTGAGAAGATCGTGTCGCGCCCGCCGGCGCAGCCTACGGTGAACACACCTTCGTCCTCCGAGTCGATGTTCAACAGCTGCGTGCCCTGCAACCATCCCGATTCCAGGCTCTGAGCCCCCGTGAGGCCCGTTTCCTCGTCAACGGTGATCAGGATCTCGAGTGCCGGGTGCGGGGAGTCGCTCTCCGCCAGGGCGAGGGCGAGCGCGATTGCGACGCCGTTGTCCGCTCCGAGTGTCGTGTCTTCTGCGTGGAGCCACTCGCCCTCGGTCACGAGCGGGATCGGATCAGTATCGAAGTTGTGCGTGGAATCGGGTGTCTTCTCGCACACCATGTCCATGTGTCCCTGAAGCACCACGACCGGAGCCGACTCGAGCCCGCCGGTCGCCGGAACCCGAATGAGAACGTTCCCCGCCCGGTCCTGGTCTGCTGCGAGTCCACGTTCCTGCGCCCACGCGAGGAGCCAGCGCCCGATCTCCCGCTCGTGCTTCGAGCACCGGGGGATCCTGTTGATCTGCTCGAAGAGCTCGAGCACCGCCGTCGATCGTGGAGTCATCATAGATGGAAAGGTACTGCCCTCCCGCCGCTTGAGTCGATTGCCCGGCCCGAGTAGTATGTGGCCACGGGGACACTATGAGAAAACACAACTTCTACGCGGGGCCCTCTACGCTCCCGCTACCGGTTCTGGAAGAGCTGCAGCGCCAGATGGTCGACTACCACGGCATGGGACTCTCGCTCATGGAGACGAGCCACCGCAGCAGCGAGTACGACGCCGTTCACGAGTCCGCGATGAGCGGGCTACGCGCGCTGCTCGACCTGCCCGAGTCGTACGAGATCCTGTTTCTCGGCGGCGGTGCGACGATGCAGTTCGGGATGATTCCGATGAACTTCCTGCCGCGCGGCGGCCACGCGGACATCGTGGTGAGCGGGTCGTGGGCGAAGAAAGCGATCGCGGACATGAAGCAGATCGGATCGGCGAACATCCTCTTCGATGGCTCGGAGAGCGGGTTCACGACGCTCCCGGAACCGGCGGATGTGAAGCCGTCCAACGGAGCCTCGTACGTCCATATCACGACGAACGAGACGATCGGCGGACTCCAGTGGAAGGAGATCCCCGAGACCGGCGACGTTCCGCTTGTCGCCGACATGTCGAGCGACATCCTCAGCCGACGCCTGGACATGAGCCGCTTCGGACTCGCGTACGCGGGCGCTCAGAAGAACCTCGGACCCGCCGGCGTGACCGTCGTCATCATTCGCAAGGACCTCCTCGAGCGCACGAACGACTCGCTTCCCGCGTATCTCAACTACAAGACGCACGCGGACAAGAAGTCGCTCTACAACACGCCGCCGGTCTTCGCCATCTACGCGCTCAGCCTGGTGATGAACTGGATCGCGAGCGAAGGCGGCCTGGACGCGATCGCGGAGCGGAACGTCGGCAAGGCCGCGAAGGTCTACCGTGCGATCGAATCGAGCCCCGACTTCTTCCGCTGTCCGGTTGACCCACGATATCGCAGCGACATGAACGTGGTCTTCCGGCTCCCGACCGAGGAGCTCGAGAAGAAGTTCATCGCGGAGGCAACCGCAAACGACATGATCGGCCTGAAGGGCCACCGAAGCGTGGGCGGCATCCGTGCCTCGCTCTACAACGCGCTTCCGGAAGCGAGCGTTGACGCCCTCGTGGAGTTCATGCGGGAGTTCGAGAAGAAGAACGGCTGAGCCGGGCCAAGGGGTAACTCACGGGCGCCCTCCAGGAGTGTAGCCCCACCTGCGCAGGTCTTCTTCGCCGTCCGCCCGGCGAAGCTCGCCGCCGGCGAGCACGAGCACCCGATCCGCCGTAGCGAGCACATCGCGATACGCGTGATCGGTGATGATGAATCCGCGCTCGTGCTCGCGTGCCGTCGCTCGGATCGACTCTCGCAACGGATCGCGGTGAATCGGCTCGATCTCGGTGAACGGCTCGTCAAGGAGTGCGAATCGGGACGGGAAGCACGCGGCAAGCAACACCTCAAGGTAGCGTTGCTCGCCACCGGAGAGCGCAGAGACCCTCTTGCCGAGATTCGGAGCGACGCGCGCGTCGTCCCGGACGCGGTACCGGCTTCGCGGTGACGGCAGGGCGAGCGAGAGAACACGTCCTACTCGCATCCGCCGCGGAAGGTACGGATCCTGCGGGAGATAGCTCACCACGCCGCGCCGGTAGGCACGATCAACCAGCTCATCCGCAATCGTCATGTGCATCTGATCCACCCGGAGCGTCCCGAGGATCGCTCGCAGCATCGTGGTTTTCCCGCACCCGTTCAACCCCACAACGCCTACGACCTCTCCCGGCTCGACCCGCAGATAGACGCCGCGAAGCACGTGGTTCTCGCCGAAGGCGTGCGTAAGGCTGTCCACGACCAGCATCAGATCGCCCCCGCGACGAGGATCGCCGCACCAACGACAAACGAAACGGCCCACGACGCGAGCCAGAGCTCCACCCGCCCCCATCCTCCGGCACGGTAGAGCGCGTACTCGCTCCGATGCACGCTGTGCGCAACGAGCACGCCCCCCCAGTGGCCGGCCGTAGCCACGATCATGCCGGCCATCACGACCGCGAACCGCAACGTCGCAGCCGGAGACGCCTCCGCCTCGCCGACGATACCGGCGGCGCGAAGCGCGAGGAGCGTGGAGGTACCGAGCGCCGCGATCGCCACGTTGTAGACGAGCACCAGCCTCGAGTAGACCGCCAGCAGACGAACCCTGTGCAACAGCGGAATGGACGACTCCACACCGCATTGTAGCGTGTGCCGGCCCCGGTGGAAACGGACGATCGGGCGCCGACCCGAACGACCGTCGGTTTTACACGTCCTGACGTTTCCGGATTCGCCGGGTGGTGCTATACTTTCAGTGAGGCACAAGCGGATCTGAGACGTTCCGCACGGCATGGAGGAGGATATGTACGACCCACCAGTCAGACAAGGCCGGTTGGACCGGCACCTCGACCACACCTTCAAGGCAAATGCCTGTACATGCTGATGCCGATTGAATCGGATCAGAAAGCCGGTAGTGAGTACCGGCTTTTTTTTGTGCGCAGACGGTACGTAGCGGCGACTCGCGCGCCTGAGCGAGTCGTGATACTATCGCATTGTTATGACGGACACTCACGCGAACGGAACGAATGGGGGCCACGAAAACGGGCGCCCACGCATGGCCGACTTCCTCAAGCTCCCGAACAAGCTCATGCGCTGGTGCAAGGGCCTCTTCCTCGCCTGGATCGTTCTCGCCATCACGTCGTGGTTCATGATGAACTGGATCGTCGGCGAAACGAACGTGGGCATGCTCCTCTGGGAGCTCGATCACGTCCTCCTGCTTCTGCCGTCAATTGCGCTCTTCGTGATCTCGAAGGTGCTTGCGTGGAGAGCCGAGGATCGGTATCTACAGCGTGTTCGCGATCTCTGTTTCCAGGACGGACCTCTCAGGAGGCGAGAGTTCGCGGAGTTGATCGGAGGCGACCCGGGCTCGCTGACCAAGTACGGCTTCGACACCGAGAAGCTCGAGTTCGATTTCGCGGATTTCCGTCAAGCGCACGAACGAATCCGCAAGCAGGGTGAGTTCTCGAAGAAGGACATCAAGGGGTAGCGGCCCGCGCGGGAGTCGCCGCCGCCG
>JBKHII010000041.1:0-27041 GCA_046538735.1 Spirochaetales bacterium | reverse complement strand
CGCTTCAAGCAGAAACCGCCAATAACACGCTTGTGGCCGAAGAGTCTATGGAATCTCCGGTATCGACAGGGACCGGCAGATCTCGCGGGCAAGGCGATTTGCGATCTCGGTGTGTCTTGGGATGGCTTCCATCGCACCGGTACGGGGTCTGTCTTGCACTCCTCGACGCTCTTTCCCTGGCCATTTGCGCCTGGAATCTCGGGACACTCTCCGATGTACCATTCTCCATCACGTTCAATGACTGCCGAGAACTCGTTGTGCAGTACGTGTTCTGCCGGACCAGTATCCTACTTCAGAAACCAATGCACGAGAGCCCCTTGGTTCGCCCAACTCGGTTGGTGACGGACTTCCGGTCCACCTTGAACGCGAAATGCGCACCGAGGTACTTGGACACTCTCATGCTGCAAGCGAGTGTCTCAATCAGTGAGTGCTTGTTGTTGCTTATCTCCCCCTACCACTCCCGGTTGACGTTCGAACAGCGGCTCCTGCTGGAACAGACCGCAGACCGCATGCACAACCACGGGACCCGACCGCGGGCGGTCGAGTCCGACCCGGCACCGCCGCCTACTCCCCGACCGTGCACCGCAGCAGGAGGCTCTGCTTCGGTTCGGGTTCGCACGCGAGCGTCTCGCCGCGAAGGTCCACACGCCCATGCGTTGCGGCCCCCGGCCCGATCAGGGTGACGGCGGTTACTCCGAGGCACGACACGTTCACGGTGAGCTCGCGGCGTTGCGCGCTGCGGTTCAACACCAGGACGATCGCCTCCACATCGGTGAACCGCGCGTAGACCAGATAGTCGTCACCGCAGTCAAGCACGCGGTAGCTTCCTCGGTGCAGCACGTCGCTCGCGCGCTTCAAGGCGGCCATCGAACGGTAGAGCTCGAGGAACCGCCGGTCCCACGCCTCGCGCGCCCACGGCATCGGGTAGCGCTTCCCGTGATCTCCGTCGAGTGAACCGTCGATCCCGACCTCGTCTCCATAGTAGATGCTGAAGGTTCCCGGCAGCAGGAACGCGAGCATCACGACTCCCTCGTAGAGCGCCCAGTCGAAGACGGCCTCGTTCGTGTGCAGGCGCGTCACGTCGTGGCTGTCGATCAGGTTGAATTGAGCGTGGACGGCGCCGCTCGGTATGCGGGTGAAGTGCTGGTCGAGGAGCACCTTGAGCTCGTCACCGCGGATTCTTCTGCCCGGCGCGGCCTCCACCGCGGGCACGCGCGCGAACCGGTCCTCCTCGCCGAGCCACATTCGCAACGCCCGCCCGCAGGCGAAGTAGTTCATCGCGGAGTCCCACTGGTCGCCCTGCAGATAGCGAGACGAGTCGTGCCAGTGCTCGCCCACGATATAGGCGTCCGGGTCGATTGCCTTGATCGCGCTTCGTATCTCGCGCCACAGCTCGTGACCGTTCTGCTGCGCGCCGAGACGACCGGTCTCGCTCGCGACATCGAAGCGCCACCCGTCGATCCGGAACGGTTCTCGCAGGTAGCGCTGCACAACGGAATCGGGGCGCCGATAGATCGTGTCGCGGAGCTCGGCCACGGTGTAGTCGAGCTTGAGGAGATCGGGCACCCCGGCCCAGTTGACGGCCCGCCCTTCCTCGTCCTCTGCCACGACCCGCACGAGTCGATCGCCGACCTTCATCCCGCGCGCCCACGGGTGCTCGACTCCCACGTGGTTGATCGAGACGTCCAGCACGATGCGGATTCCCCGAGCGTGCGCCGCGCGCAGGAGCGAAACGAGCGCCTCGTCGCCGCCCAGGTGCGGATCAACCGAGAAGTAGTCCAGGCAGTCGTAGCGATGGTTCGTCTTGGCGGCGAAGATGGGCGTGAGATAGAGCGCGCTCACGCCGAGATCGGCGAGATAGTCGAGCTTCGCCTCGATGCCGGGGAGGTCTCCGTTGAAGAAGTCGAGCGATCCGCCTTCGGAGTACGGAAGCGGCCGGTCGCCCCACTCCATGGACGTGCTCGCGAACTCGCCGCGGGTGATCTCGCCGTCCGCGACGCCGAGGTGCTGGTCGCCGCGAGCGAATCGGTCGGGGAACACCTGGTAGAACACGGATGAGCGCACCCACTCCGGCGTGCGCGAGCGCGTGTCCACCGTGTAGTCGTGGTCCTCGTTCGGATAGACCCAACTCGGCCCCAACCGCGTGATGGAGAGCGTCCGCCCGTCGGTCGTTCGAACCCGGATATGGAAGTGGGTCGACGGTTGACTCATCACGAAGAGCGCGCGATACCATGCGAACCGGTCGCCTTCGCGCTCCAGCGGAGCGGGAACGTCGCGATCAACACCGTTCAGGATCGCGCGAACGAAGACGGACTCGACCGGTGCTTCCCGCGAGATGCGGATCCGGACCGTCACGGTGTCGTTCGGCAGCGGATACTCGGGGATCATCCACGGAGGCGTCGTGTCCGTGTGAACGGTTGCAGTCCAGGCGTCTCGTTCCTCAGTTCGATTCATGTCCGGTCGTCTCTCTGCCCACGAACAGGGTGGGCACGATGACGTGATCCTCGCTCGCCGTTCCGGTCTCCATGCGCTCGATCACGAGTCGGGCTGCATGCCGCCCGAGCTCCTCCGGCCGAATCTCAACGCTCGAGAGGCTCGGTACGTGCTCGCGGGCCTCCCGGCAGTTGTTGAACCCCACGCACGGCAGCGGCCCAAGGCCGGAATCGCTGAGCGCTTTCAGCGCGCCGAGCGCGAGCAGATCGTCCGTGGCAACGACTCCGTCCGGGCGAGCCGGCGCGAGAAGCTCGACCATGGCTCGATAGCCGTCCGACTCGCTGAAACCGCCGGCGTAGCGCACGAGACGAGCGTCGGGACCGATGCCACGGTTGCCGAGCGCCATCCGATATCCTTCGAGTCGATCGTGAGTCACGTTGAGGTTCTCCGCCCCTCCCAGGAACGCGATCCGGCGACAGCCCGCTTGAATGAGTCGATTCACGACGTCGTACATCGCGTGGAAATTGTCGTTGTCGACCCAGAGGACGTCACCGGCGTGCTCCGGTCGGCCGATCACGACGAAGGGCACGTGCTCGCCGAGGAGGTAGTCCACACACGGATCCTCCTGGTACGCGGCGAGCAGCACGATGCCCCTGACCGAAGCCGTTGCGACGAACTGCTCGAGCAGCCGGAGGCGATCGGGCATCTCACCGGAGAATCCGTAGGTCGTCACGTATCCCCGGCTCTGCGCGTGGAGGCTCACTCCCCGCATCACGAGCGGAAAGAAGGGGTGGAGCAGCAGATCATCGGACGAATGCGGGAGCAACACACCGAGCGACTTCAGAACGAGCGAGTCCGGAGGCTCCTGCCACGTGTAGTTGAGCTCCTGGGCCGCTCTCAGCACACGGCGTTTCGTCTCGTCGCTGATCCGGGGGTGATTGTGGAAGCTGCGAGACACGGTGGAGGTCGAAACCCCCGCGCGCTCGGCAACGTCGTGTATGGTCACCTTACCCATTCGACCTACGCACCCTTTCAGCGTGAGCTACTCCACGGTGTTGAGATACGCCGTTGGGAAGTCATCGGGGTCCAGCGCATCAACCCGTCCGCCGCTCACGCTCTGATACTGCGACAGGAGCTCGGCCTGCGTTCGCGGACTCGCTGCCGGGACGGCCATGTCCAGGATCCGTGTGTGGTTCACGTCGTCCGGAGCTCCGCCGACCTCCCATTGAGCGCTCGTTGGACCCACGTCGCGCACCCGCCGGACACCTGAGGAGGGATAGCCCTCCTGACTGAGCACGACGAGCGTGTACCCATAGTCGGCGGGACTCGCCCCGACGATCTCCTTGGGAGCGCGAATCACGACCGTTCCCGCCTCGGCGTCCACGCGGACCTTGAGCGGAGCGCCGCTCAACTCAATCGGAGGCGAGGCAGGGTCCTGCGGATCGCGAGGAGTGAGCACCTTCTGATTCCAGCCTTCCACCCAGAGCGCATACTCCCAGCCGTGTTCCGCCGGGAGCGCAGCGTTCCTTCCCTCGAGCAGAAGCCGTGAGCCGGTTCCGGCCCCCGGGTCTCTGTCCACGTAGATGTCGATCGTCTGCAGGGAGAGATTCGTGGCCGATCCCCACGGATTCTGAATCGGAGCGTTCAAACGAACGGTGAACTTCACGTACTCCTCTTCGTCCTCGACCATGAACTCGGTGATGTCAAAGCTGCCCGGTGCGAACACCGCGTCGGTGGGGTACGTGTATGTGCCGGGGCCGTAGTCGTCGCCCACGGGATCCTGCACGCTCAACACGAGAACCCCGCGCCCGAGATCCGGAACGTTCCCGCGGCCCGGGCCCGAAGCGGGGAGCCGGTCAAGGACCTCTCCTCGCTCAACGGTGAACGCCCGAAACGAAATCTCGTCGCCGCTCTCGACGTCGCCGAAGAGAGAGAGCGGAATGGAGAGCTCGATCGTCCGATCCCCCGCGCCCGCGGTGACGCGCTCGTCTCCGGACTCCCATCGCCCATCGGCCGTGTGCCGGACGACGGACACACCCTCAGCCGTCAGCTCCAGATAGACGCCGGCGTCAAACCCCACGAGCGTCGAGACGTCGGAGTCCACGAACGGCGTGGCGCCGACCTGACCCGGGTAGCCCAGATAGAGGTGGATCGCGCCGCGGCCGAGCGCCTCGTCGGTGGCGACCGCCGTCGTCATCGCGACGAAAAGGTGCTCACGGTCGAAGCCGTACCGCAACTCGTCCAGCACGTCGGCGCCCCGCGCCTGTGCGCTTCCGGAGTTCCGGTAGTATCCGGCGCTCGCCCACTCCTGCGGGGAGAGCACACCGTCCACACGGGGAGTGACGATCCCGCCGGGACTCCGCGAGGGCGGCTCGGGTCGCTCGGGGATGATCGGCACACGCAGGTAGTCGGGCACCGGCTCGTCCAGCGCGCGGAACACGTTCGCCAGCAACTCGCGGTATGCCTCGTCAAAGTACTCATCCTGCCCGGAGTCCTGATCGTTTCCGTACCACCAGAACCAGTCCGAGCCCTCCGCCAGGTACATGTAGTCCTGCGCCTCGGCGAGCCGCTCCGGGGTCGTCTCCCGACGGTTCCGCATGTCGTACGCGGCGAGAAAGCTCCGAACGCGTCCAAGCAGGTTCCACGCCTTGGTCTCCTCGCGCTCACCGATCCACGTGCTGTAGTCGGACGAGAACCACGCGCCGGGCCACAAGTCGTCGATCCGCCGCTGATCCGGGAACGCCTCCATGAACTCGGTCACGGTGGTGGTCCGCACCGTCTCCGACTCGCTGAGCTCTCGATAGAGCGCGTGCAGGAACTCCTTGCCGTCGTTCGGGTAGTGCTCCCACGCGTTCTCTCCGTCCAGGATCACGCTCACGAGGTGGGGGCCGCCCTCGCCGCCCGTCTCCTCCAGGAGACGCGACCGGATGTTCTCGAGCCGGCGCATGAAGTCCGCGGCGGCCGCCTCCGCGGGAGTCCCGGAGTACTCGAACCCGATCAGATCGGAGAGCCGAAGGTCCCGGAAGACGATCGCGACCGGCTCTCCCCTCCCCGGCTCTACGACGTACGGGCGATAGAGCGCATCGGCGTTCGTGACGGTGTCGGTCGCGTCGCGAACGAATCCGTCCATACCGATGCTCCGCGCCAGGACCGGCTCTCCGCTTGCCATCCATCGGTAGCCGGCGTCGCCGACCATCTTCACGATCTCCTGCGCAACCGCGCCTTCGGCGGGCCAGAGACCCACCGGGTCGCGGCCGAAGTGGCTTCGGTAGACCTCAACGCTTCGCTCGAGATGCGCGACCGCGTCGTTGGGATAGTAGAACTCGTCCGGGAGCTCGGCCGTGGGGTCGCCGACTGCCGCGAGACTCGTGGAGAACACGAGCGGCAGAATCGGATGGGCGTAGGGAGTCGTGATGACCTCGATTCGACCGTCGTCCTGGAGCTCGCGGTGAATCGGAACAACCTCACGAATGACCCGCTCAACCTCCGCGAAGAGCACCTCCTTGTCCTCCTGCGTGTATCCGCCCGCCTTCTCCACGAGCGAGGCAAGCGGTTCCTCTTCGAGGAACATCGGGTCGAACCACACCAGATTGAAGAACACCTGCAGATCGAGATAGTCCTGATCGCTGAACGCGGCAATCCCTTCGATCGTTCGCGTATCGATCGAGTCCTTGCGTTCCAGCAACTCCACGTAACGCGGGAAGCGCCCGATCATGGTTTCGTGATTCGCATCGAAGAACCGTTCGAGAATGAAGCGTTTCTCCTCGTTCGTCAGCTCGGACGGATCCTTCTCCGCAATGACCCAGTAGCGATCCTTCGCGCCGTTGACGTAATCGTCGATCTGACGCAGGAGAACGGGCGTGAGGTTGAAGGTGACCCGAACCTCAGGATACTCCCTGAGGATCGCGGCCATATCGTAATAGCTCTTCGTGGAGTGGACACGGACCCACGGACGGGAATAGATCCCGGTCTCGGGATCCTGGTAGTAGAGCGGCTGGTGCTGATGCCACAGAAGGTTGAGATAGAGCACGTCTTCGGGCATGCGCCGCTCGCCTGCGATCCGGCAGGAGCCGACCGAGAGCAGCACGAATGCTGCACTCAGCGCCAGGAGAATCCGCCTCGAACGCTTCACGTTCATCATCCTTTTACCGCACCTGATGTCAGGCCACTCACGAGATACCGCTGGAGAAAGAGGTAGAGCGTCACGATCGGGATCGCCCCGATCAATGCTCCGGCGGAGAACACACCCCACTCCTCGCTGTACTGCCCGCCTCGAATGAACAGCGTGAGACCGACCGCCATCGTGAACTGCCGCGTGTCCTGCAGGACAACCTGCGGTATCAGGAAGTCGGAGTACGCCGCAATGAACGAGATCAACGCCACCACGGTCAGGATCGGCTTCACGACCGGCAGAATCACCCGCCAGTAGACCTGCCAGTTGGTCGCGCCGTCAATGCGAGCCGACTCGTCCAGGCTGCGCGGCACCGAGTCGAAGTAGCCTTTCATGAGCCACGTATTGATCCCCATCGCGCCGCCCAAGTAGACGAGGATGAGTCCCCCGTGGCTGTTGAGCCCCATGAAGGGAAGGAAGAGACCGATCGCCTGGATCAGAAGAAAGGTAGCTACCATGGTCAGCGAGTTGGGGAACACCTGAATCAGGAAGACACTGAGGAGGAGCCCCCGTCGACCTCGGAATCGGAATCTCGAGAAGGCGTACGCGCTGACTGAACAGATCAGAACGGTGAGAACGCTGGTGATCACCGATATCTTGATCGTGTTCCAGAACCAGACACCGAACGGATGCACCTGGTTGTCGAACAGCAACCGGTAGTTCTCGAAGCTCGCACCGGCCGGGATGAGCGACTGGCTGACGATCGAGTCACGCGGATCGAGCGACGCCGTCAGGATCAGGAGCACCGGCGTGAGGGCGAATACAAGGGCGACCGCGGCGAGCAGCAACCGACCGCCGATATCAATCTGCGTGCGCCACCTGTGGCGAAGGGCTACGCTTCCGGCTCGATTAGACATTTTCTGAGATCTCCTCCCACACCCGCGTGTACCTGAACTGCAACGCCGTAACGATCGCGAGTATCACGAAGATGACGATCGTGATCGCCGAGGCGTATCCGAAATCGGCGCCCCTGCCGCTCGCGAACGCCAGTCGGAAGATGTACGTGATCAGGATGTCCGTGTGGCCGGCCGGCGTCGTCGTGCCCGCGATCGGAGGCCCGCCTTCGGCGTAGACGTCGATTACGGTGAAGTTGTTGAAATTGAAGGAGAACGACGCGATGAGCAGCGGCCCGACCGCCACGAGCAGCAACGGCAGCGTCAGGTTCCAGAACTTGCGCAGCGGTCCGGCTCCGTCGATCGTCGCAGCCTCGTAGATATCGCTCGGCAACGACTGGAGCGCACCCGTGCAGATCAGCATCATGTAGGGGAAACCGAGCCACGTCTGAACGATCAGGATACCGACTTTCGCCCAGACCGGATCGGCGAGCCAAAGCGGACTCGCTCCGAACAGCTCTTCCAGCGTGATACTGATGATGCCGAAGTAGCGGCTGAACATGCCTCGCCAGATACTCACGCTGATGAACGCCGGCAGCGCGTACGGGATGAGGAGCAGCGAGCGGATCACGCGTTTCGCCGGAAGCTTTGGATGATCGAACACGATCGCGAAGAACAAACCTACGCCGAACGTGAGGAAAACCGAGACGGCGGCAAACACGAACGTCCAAACGAAGACGCGGACGAACGGCCCGCTCAGCGCGGGACTCGTGAAGAGGCGGACGAAGTTCCGCCCGCCCACCGGCACCCAGAATCCCGGCCGGAGCACGGACCCATCCTCCGCGGTGAACGTCCCGCGAACCGGTCGGTAGACCTTGCCCTCGAGCTCGTCGGTCATCGTGTCCAATCCGGGGTCGTAGACGTAGCGCGGCTCGAGCTGCTGGGCGTTATCGAGCGAACGCACCCTGACCGTGTCCGGCGGCGTCCCGAACTCGACCTCGCCGATCGTATCCAGGAGTGACAGCACCTGAATGCGGTTCAGTCGCCGATAGCCGTCAATCTCGGTCGGGACGCCGTCCGCATCGAACGATTCCCGGACAGACCGAGAGACCTCCCCGGCGGGCACCAGCTCCTCTCCCGGCATCGCCAGATAGTCCTGCCCGTCCGACTGGAGCCAGAGAACGAAATCTCCGGCCGAGTTGCGGAAAGCGGTCCACCGGTACTCCGGTGCACCCTCGGGCACGAAGGCTTCGTTCTCAAGCCGGTCGATCACCTGCGTCTTCGTCAGGAGGTGGCCGTCACCGTAGTTCGTGAACGCGACGTAGACCGTGTAGGCGGTTGGATAGGCCAGCATGATGATCATCAAGGCGAGTCCCGGCGAAAACCACCGAAACGGATACGCCTTCTCGAAGAGGAAGGCGACGTTCACCCCGACCGTCGTGACGAAGAGCACCGCCGCGAGGGGGTACCGTCCGTTCGCGATCATCGTCCAGATGAACAGCAGGCTGAATGCGTCCAGGAGAGCCAGCAGCGTCAGTCGAACAGCCACCCGGATCGGCTTCGAGGAGAAGAACGCGTGCTCCGGTCGATCGTCTTCGGGGGCCAACGGGGGCGCCGAAGCGCCCCCGTTCTTCATCATATTGCTCATCTACTCGCCCGCGATTGTCGCGCGAATCTGTTCTGCGGCCGTGCTGAACGCCTCGCTGCCGCCGACCTGCTCCTGCATGATCAACGTCACTGCGTCTCCCCATGCCGTCCAGACCGCGGACATCTCGGGGATGGCGGGCATCGGCAACCCGGCTACGCCTGCGGCACCGAACGCGGCTACGGTCTCGTCTTCAACCATGCCGAGCGCCTCCACGTGCGCCGGAGCCCGACCGTCGGCCTCGTAAATCGCGTACTGGACGTCCGTAGTCGCCACGAACTCCGTCAGGAACGCGGTCGCGATCGCCTGGTACTCGGTGAATGCGCTGACCATGAAGCCCTGAACACCAAGGAACGGCGCTCCGTCGCCAGGGATAGGAGCTACTTCGTAGCTCACGCCGGACTCATTGAGACGTCCGATAGCCCATGGACCGGTGATGATCATCGCCGCGTCGCCCTCCTCGAAGAGCAGATGGTAGCCGTCGTAGTCGAGACCGGCAGGAATCAGCCCCGAGGTCACTCCCTCTTCCAGCCACTCGGCCGCCTCGATCGATCCCTCGTCGTCGATGCCGACTCGGTCCGGGTTGTACGTTCCGTCGGGATTCACGTCGAACACGTAACCTCCGAACGACGTCTGGATCGGGAAGAAGTGGTACGGATCCCCTTCCTGTCGCACGAACCCGTACTGCGCGTCGCCCGACGCCTGGAGCTCACGGGAGATCTCGAGCACCTCGTTGAAGTCGGCGGGCACGTCCGCGACCAGATCAGGGTTGTACACGAATGCGACGTTCTCGACCGCGTACGGCATGCCGTAGAGCTCGCCCTCGTAGGTAAACGCCTGGATCGAGGAGTCGCTGAAGTCCGCCTGCCGCGCGCCCAGGTCCAGGGGAGCCACCAACCCGCTCGCTACGAGTTCGCCCAACCAGTCGTGCGCGCCCACGAGAATGTCGGGTCCTTCGCCGGCAGGTCCGGCTACCTTGAGATTGTCACGGATATCGCCGAAGCCGAGCTGCTGGACGGTCACGGGGACCCCGTACGTCTCGGTGAATTGGCCGCCCAGCTCCTCAAGGATCGGCGCCCGCTGCTCATCCGCCCAGATCACGAGTGTGGCGTCCGGATCGATTTCGAGGGCCGGTTCTTCCTCCTCATCCGACCGCTGACACGACACGAACAGCGTCGCCAGCATCGCGGCGAAGAGCAGCATCACAAACAGGACTCTTTTCATACAAGCCTCCCTTTGGTGCCCCATGGCACGAATTTCACGGTGCTATGCAACCGAATACGGTGAGGGTAAACCGGTTTAGGCAAACGTGCAAGCTTTTTCGCATTGGTCGCGTGTCATTGTGCAAATCTGTGCGCAACCGCTTGGACCGGAGCGACCCCACGTTGACGCGTGCGCTGCGGCTTCGCTGGAGACGGTGCGTCAAGAGGGCAAGCGCACGACCGCGTCACCGCCGGACTCACCGGCGTGGGGAGCCGCTTGTCGGTGAGGGCGATCACACCTTCTCGAACAGCCTCAGCAACTCGTCCGCCGCTCGCAGGTCGATTCCACCGGGGTTCTCCGAGATGAGGTCCGCGGCGAGGGAGCGCTTTTGGTCCTGGAGCTCGAGCACCTTCTCTTCCACGGTCCCGGCGGCAATGAGCCGTGTCACCACGACGGGCCGATCTCGTCCGATCCGGTGCGCCCGGTCCACGGCCTGTCGCTCGACCTGAGGGTTCCACCACGGGTCGCAGACGAAGACATAGTCCGCGGCCGTGAGGTTGATTCCCGTCCCTCCGGCGCGGAGGCTGATGAAGAAGACACCTGCCGCATCGGAAGTCTGAAACTGCTCGATCAGGCAGTCCCGATGACGCGTTCCGCCGTCCAGGTAGAGCGTCCTGATGCCTCGGTCGACCGAGCAATCACGGAATCTGGAGAGCGCGGACACGAACTGGCTGAATACGAGCGCCCGATTCCCCTCCTGCACGATCTCCTCGAGCCGGACCATGAGCTCGGCCTCCTTCACGGACGGCACGTCTCGTCCCAACGGGTCCGCGCTCGGCGGATAGATCGCCGCTTGGCGTAGACGGAGGAGTCCGGTGAACACGGCCGCGCCGATCTCCCGGATATCGCCACTCGCGATCGCGCGGCGAACGGCCGCCTCATGGTACGTGCGCAGCGTCTCATAGAAACGAGCCTGCCTCCCACCCATTTCGCAGGCAAGTCGCGTTTCGATGCGCGGAGGCAACTCGGGCGCCACGGCCTCCTTGGTGCGACGCAAGACGAAGGGCGAGACGATGCGCCGCAGTCGTTCGAGTCGGCGTGACGCCTCGGGAGTCGAGCGGACATTACGCTTCGGAAAGCGGTGCGTGAAGCTCGAAAGCGAGCCGAGCAGGCCCGGGATCAGGAAGTCCATGATCGACCAGAGGTCGGTGCTCACGTTCTCGACCGGCGTACCGGTCAGGCAGAGGCGGAAGTCCGAGCCGATCGACTTCAGGCGCCCCGTCGTTCGCGCGTACGGATTCTTGATCGCCTGTGCCTCATCGAGCACGATCAGCCGCCAGCGAACGCGCGAGAGCAGCTCGGCATCTCGCATCGCGGTGGCGTAGCTCGTGACGATCACGTCCCGTGCGACCAAGGTCGTCGCTTCGGTTTCCCGATTCGCGCCGTGATGCGCGTGAGTCGACAGCCCCGGCGCAAACCGCTCGGCTTCGCGCCTCCAGTTCCCGAGCGTGGATACGGGAGCGACGACGAGGAACGCTCCCCGGAGTCTATCGTCGACCTGCTCAGAGCCGTGCGTGTTCTCCGCGGGAACCGGCGTCTCCTTGAGATGCAGCATCAAAGCCAGCGCCTGGATCGTCTTCCCCAGCCCCATGTCATCCGCGAGACATCCGGACAGGCCGTGCCGAGCCAACGCCGTGAGCCAGCCGAACCCGTCACGCTGATACTGTCTCAGTCGAGCCCGGAGGCCCTGAGGAACCCGCGGAACACGGGAGCTCGTACCGGACACGAGCTCGGCTGCCAGGGCGCGGACCGGCTCGAGGTCCGCCGCAACCTCGTCTGCCAGCTCCGCCAGGTCTGCGCAGGTCGCGATATCGACCGTCGCGACGCGCGCGCACGGGTCCTCCGGTTGGATTGAGAGAAGCCTCTTGACGCGTTCCACGCCCGCCCGACCGTAGAGGAGAAGCTCCTGCCCGCGCTCAAGCGCGCTGCGCTCGGCGATCTCGCGAAGCTGCCCCGCGTCCAGAGCCCGTTCGCCGTCGGTCACGACCGGCGCGAACCAGCTCAGCCCGGTGTCCACGCGCACGGCAAGGGTGCGGTTGGCGCGCACGCGCTTCAGCCCCCTCGGCGTTGCGACGTAGACGACGAAGCCTTGCTCGTGCAGCGACCGCGCAGTACGAAGAAGGTGGACATCGGCTCGCTTCGTCCGCCGGCTCCATCTCCACAGGTACTGCTCTTCCGCAAGGTCGAGCCCGGACCAGGTCTCGGGCCACAGCGACTGCTCTCCCATCGCGCGGCAACCCGCGGCTATAGCGTCCTGCGGCCACTCGTAGTGGGTCGGCCGGACTACCCACTCGTCCGGAACGGGACGGACTGCGCCGTCGTCGGCGGCCACGTCGTCGTCGCGCTGAGCATCCGCGGGCGGCCTTCCGAGCTCGAGCCGAAGGTGAAGCTCCTGCTCCTCGACCGACAACACGAAACGCGGTTCCGCAGCTACCGGCTCAATTCGCACTCGCTTCGGACATCGGACCACCAGCGATGCCGGATGCCGCTCGGCCAGCCGATTCAAGTCTACGATCGACTCCGGAGTGACGCTCCCGAGCGCACCCATCACGGCTCGCAGTGCAGGGAGCGGAGACCGGTCGTCGTCCACGAGCACCACACCGATCTCGGCGAAGCTCGCAATGACGCTCCCCAATCCCTCGTCGAAGTCGCCGTACGCCGTGGGCGGGACGGTGACGCGACCTTCCGGCCCCTTCGCCACGACCGTCGCCTCCAACATTGCCTCGGCCGGACTGCTGTCGTGAACCGGCGGGCCGCTCCACCAGCCGGTATCCCACGCTCGTGGTCTCAGACTCACCTCGTAGTACTCCGGCCGGACGAACGAGACCGGAGTCCGATGGGCGCCCGAAGGTGTGTTCGGACTACCGGCAAACGCGGGCAGCGGAACGCGCACGAGTTGCTCGGCGAGCGCCACCATGGGTACGGAGCCGCCGAGAAGGGCGATCCGCTCCACGAGCTCGCGCGGATCGCCGGGCGGAACGTGGACCGGGTCTCCCGGCCGAAGCGGCTCGATGTGTCCGTAGGTTCCGTCACGGCGGCGGTACTGACGCCCGAGCGACACGACCAGCCTGCGCCTGAAATGGGTTCCCGCGAGGAGCACCACGCGCCACCGTGTCTCCCACTCGGCGCGTGCGTGCACCACCTCCGCACGCCCCGGCACCGCCGGTGCGTGTACGACCTCCGCGGGCAGTCCCGATTGCATTCCGACCCACCGTGCACGCGACCTGATCTCCGGTTGCACTTCGCCCGTGCCACAGGCTTCGATCAACACCGAGGCGATGTGCTTACAGGCACGCGCAACCGGGCAACTGCATACGCTCGAGTCCGGGTCCTCCGTGTCGACCGCGACCCGGTACGGGGTCCGCTGAGTGCCCGCGACACGGGCCACAACCATGCGTCCATCCACTCGCAGATCCACGACCCGACCATCGCGGTGGTACGCGAGTGCGCGCTCGACCGTCCGTGCACTGAACCTCATTCGCTCCCCGTCTCTACTACGCCCCTTGATCGTCCGGCGCTTCGCTTCCGGGTGTGCGATTACGGCGTGTTCCGGGATAATCGTCGCATAACCGCGTCTGTCCTTCAGAATTGTCATGAACCTTGCAGATCGAATCTCTTCAACTCATGGCACGGCGACGAGTTGCTTCATCGACTGCACTACGAACGGCACCGCAACCGGCATGTCCCGGCAGCATCAGCACTTGACCGCCTGCGCCCTGCAAGGTCAGTGACATGTTGGACGCCTCCGATCAGCATCACGACTGGGCCGAGTAGCGATCGGGATCACTCGGCCTGCTCGGCCTCCTTCTCCGGCGCATCCTCTCCGACCGGTCCGTCATCATCGAGGTGATCGGGCGTCTTGAAGGTGTTCACCAGGGCGCTCAGCCGCTCCATTCGCTCCTTGTTATCTTGCGTGGAGTCGGCGACGGAGGTCATTCCGCCGAGAATCTCACGGGCACCGTGGTCGATCTGGTGGATACCCTGCACCACGTGCAAGGAGATCGACTCCATGTCGGTCATCACGCCGCGCAACGCCCGGGTCTGGCCGTCGATGTGGACGGACGCTTCGCGGACGCTCTGCGTGTTCTCACGGATCAGCCGGGAGGTCTCGCGCACGTTCGAGCTCGCGGTCTTCAGCTCGCGCATTCGATCCGAGATCTGCGCCATTGCTTCCACGAACGAGTCCACGTTGGACTCGATGCCCTGGTACCCGGCGAGACTCTGGTTGCTCGATTCCAGAACACCCGAGATGCGTTGCGTAGTTGCCTGCAGCGAGGCGGAGATCCGGTGCGAGTGCTCGGACGCGGAGTCTGCGAGCTTTCGGATCTGCTCCGCGACGACCGCGAATCCTCGTCCGGCGTCTCCGGCGTGCGCGCTCTCGATCGCCGCGTTCATCGATAGGAGATTGGTCTGGTTCGCGATGTCGTCTATGATTTCGATGATCTCCAGGATGTCGTTCACTTCCTTGGAGATGGATCGGACCTGTTCGTTCGTTGAGCCGACCTTCTCGCCGCCGTCGCGAACGACGCGCAGAAGCTCCTCCGCGCCCGCCCGCTTCTCGTTTGCCACGTTCGTCACGTCCTCGACCGCCGCGGCGATTCGCTCCACGGCGGACGTGGACTCGGCAATCTGCTCAGACTGTCCCGTGATCCCCTCAACGAGCGTTGACAGCTCGCTGCCGACGGTGGCCGTTGCGGCCGTCGCATCCGTGATGCTGGCGTTCAGCTTCTCGAGCTGACCCTCGACCGCCTCTATGTTGCGGGTGATCTCGTCCAGAGCAGCGGCGGACTCGGTCGAGCTTGCCGCCATCGTGTCTTTCAGCTCGTCCGCGTTCGCGATCGCGTTCTGCACCTCGGTGAAGAAGAGCGAGAGCGTCCTCAGGACTTCGTTCAGGTGCCTATTGAGGCTGCCGATCTCGTCCTTGCCCGAATCCCGCGTCCGCACGGTGATGTCCCTCGCCGCGATGCGCGAGATGGCGCGCTCGGTCTCGCCGATTCGCCGCGCGAGTTTCCGCGTGATCCGGATCGCGGTGAGGAAGGCGGCAACCAGGACGATCGCGCCGATCGCGCCGGCGATCGTCATCATCCGCGTGCTCACCTCGTCGATCTCGCCCTCGACGCGGTCGGCGGTTTCGGAGAGCGCGTCGACCATTGTCTCTTTCACGTCCTCGTCCACGGAGAGCAAACTGTTGCGCGCGCGTTTCAGCCAGAAGAGCTGATCGGTGTAGTCGGCACCCTCCGCCTCGCGGAGCGCTTCCCTGATGTCGAGAATGCCGCCCACCTTCAGCGCTTCGGGAATCGATGCATCCTGAAGGATTCGCTCCACCGCGTCTCCCGCCTGCTCAAGACTGATGCTCGACAGCGTCCAGGTATTGCGCGTCTCCCGAATCGCGTCGTAGGCCGACTGACCGAGAAAGGCCACGTATCGTGACTCCGAAAGGTAGCGGATCGACGCGTCGAGCTGACCGACCGGCTCCTGCCACTCGTCGTACACCTCGGACAAGGATTGCTCGGAGACCAGCATCGTCTTCGTGGCATCGCCAAGGCGATACACGTCCCTGACGACCGAAACCAGATCGCGTTCGAACTCGCGCAAACCGTTGATCGTGACCACGACGAAGAGCAGCAACCCGATGATTGCCAGGAAACCCGTGACGACGAGCGATACCAGTAACGTCAGTTTTCCCGATATCCGCATCCTTTATCCTATGTGCCCCTCCAGCGAGCCGTCAAGCTCCTTCTCCCGCGACCCGGGTTTGAGGTTCTGGAGATTACGCTTGAGCAAGGGAGTCATCCGCGCTACTATGTCATTGTTCCCATGCGGGGGAATGGACTCGAGCAGCATGTCAGGCCAGATGAAAACACTCCCAGATCTCAATCCCGCCGAGTACGAGGTACTCGAACGCCTGGGCGTCCTCGAAAAGATCGAGGCTCTGCGGCTCAACTCCCGGAATCTCGAAGAGCTTCTGCAAGAAGCTACGGACATCTTCAGCAAGGGCAGCCTGGACGCGCTGGTTGAGACGGTCACGCACTGCCTCGTGGAGAAGTTCGTCCCCTCGTATCTCGTCTTCCTCCTCCAGAACACGCAGGGTACCGGCGTCCGCGTAATCGCCTACCGGAACATGCGTCAGATCGATCCACCGCTCCACATGCGCTCGCTGCGGACGCTCGAGGACTTCTTCAAGGACCATCCACGCATCGTCGAGTTCGAGCAGCTCGCGCACGAGTTCCCGGACAACCGCGAGGTTCAGGAGATGCGACAGGTCAACCCGGAGATCGTGGTTCCCGTCACAGGGTTCTCCGGCCTCTACGGCCTGATCCTCGTGGGTTCCCGCGTCGTCGGCGGGCGCTACGAGAACAACGAGCTCGAGTACATGGACCGTCTCATGCGGTTCACCACGATCGCCATCCAGAACAACATTCACTACGAGAACTCCGTCACCGACCTGAAGACCGGGCTGTACAACAACTCGTTCTTCGTCCAGCGCGTGAGAGAGGAGATTGCGAAGGCGAAACGGTACGGCTCGAGATTCAGTATGCTGATTCTCGATCTCGATCACTTCAAACACCTCAACGACACGTACGGGCATCTCGCCGGTGATCAGGTACTCGTCCAGATCGCCCGGCTCATCAAGATGGCCATACGAACCGAGGACGTTGCCGCCCGCTTCGGAGGCGAGGAGTTCACGGTACTCCTCTGTGAAACGGACAACTACGGCGCGCACCGCTCGTCCGAACGCATCCGCCGCTCGATCGAGAACCACGTCTTCGACTACCGTGGAAAGATGATCAAGGTCACGGTCAGCATCGGGTGCTGCGCGCTCGATCTCGGAGAGACCGACGACTACCGCGAGATCCTCCGTCGCGCGGACTCCGCACTCTACAGCGCAAAGGCACGCGGACGGAACCAGACGTGCATCTACCGGCCCGGCCTCCTCTATCGCGCGACCAAGGCACGAGAGGGCCTTTAGCGAGGAGAGCATGGAAGTACTCGCTACGAGCTGCCTGTGCGTGGACGTCTACGACGACGGCTCCGTCTATCCGGGCGGCAACGCACTCAACTTCGCCGCCCAGTGCGCGCGTTCCGGCGGCTGCTCGGTCGGAGTCCTCGGTTCGGTCGGCCGAGACGACTACGGCGACTCGATTCGCCGCACGCTACGGGAACTCGGTATCCGCGACGACTACGTCCACGACTCCGCCCACGAGACCGCGTGGCACGCGATCCACATAGACGCGACCGGCGACCGCTGTTTCGCAGACGAGGACTGGCACGGCGGCGGGTTTGAACGGTTCCGCATCGGTGAGGCGGACGCGCTCCACGTTGCGAAGCACGATCTGGTAGCAACCACCTTCAATGACCCGAGCATACACGACCTCCTGGATCTCCGGCGCAGCGGCAGCTTCGCGCCGGCGATCGACTTCCAGGAGACGCGGGATTTCGCCCCGTGGACCGACGTCCTCGACTCGATCGACTTCGTCTTCGTGAGCGGCGATCCGGGTGCGCTCACTTCGATCCACGAGATGAGCCGCCTACACACGCGGTCCCTGTTCGTCGCAACACTCGGCGCGGACGGGAGCGTCGCATTCGAGGCGGGCCGCGAGCACCAATGCGCCGCCGTCCCGGTTCGAGAGGTGATCGATACCACCGGCTGCGGCGATGCGTACCAGGCCGCGTTCGCCCTGACGTATTGCCGCGACAAGGACGTGCAAGCCGCTATGCGAAGCGGCGCGACCGCTGCCGCAGAGATCGCCGGTCGACTCGGCGGAGTGTAGCCGAGTCGACTCCGTTCCCGAAGAATCGCGGCGAACCGGCCTTGCCGATCTTTTCCGGACCCGGTATCCAACGGTAGAATCCCGCCGATGCAGGAATCGCGCTACCGGAAAGTCCTTGAACTCCTCGCCGAGGCGGGATCGCTCGACAGCTTCGACGCGTGCGCCGACTACCTCGTCGCGCACCTCGGCGATCTCGTGGGTATTGACGTCTACTGCCTCCTCTTCTCGATCTCAGACGGACCACGCTTTCGGCTCCGGACCTCCGCGGGTTCGCCCGTGGATCCGGACGTGCTGCGCATGTTCAACGCCAGGTTCAGCGATCGCCTCCCTCCTGCGCTCGACATGACCCGGGCGGTAACCACCGTCGACTGGTCGGACTACCCGCAGTCGGAGTACTACAACGAGCTGATTCGACCCCAGCGCATCGGACACAGCGCATCGCTTCTGATAGACACGTCCTGGTCGCGATCGAGCCACCTCATCGCCTTGCACCGTACGCCCGGATCGCATTCGTTCACCCACGAGGACGGCGAGATGCTGTCGCTCCTCCGGCCGCACGTGCGCAACCTCTTCGATCTCTACGCCAAGATCGACGATTCTGCTCGTGGCCGACTCCTGCCGCCGGAGCTCGCCGACGGGTGCCGCGTTCTCAGCCGGCGACAGCGCGAAGTCGCCGATCTTCTCTGCAGACGCCTCACGGTGCCGGAGATTGCCGCGCGCCTGCGCGTCGGCGTACGTACGGTTGAGACACACGTTGAGCACGTCTACGGTAAGCTCGGCGTCACGAACCGGAAGGATCTCCTGCGGCTTCTGCTCGGCAGAGACGGCGGTGCAGGTACGGATGTTTGTACGGATGTCGATCCCTGATCCGGCATCTATGCTGATCGGATCACGATCACCAGGAGGCCCTCATGAGACACGTCGCCCGGATACGGGTCGGAGTCGCAGCGGCTGTTCTGCTCCTGCTGCTTGGGAGCTGCATGTCCACGATGACGCTCGTGGACGACTACACGCTTGACGCCCGCTACTTTGACGTCCCCGTGATGCTCAACAAGCCGGATCCCCGCCTGCCCGGCAGACGGTTCACTGCCACCGTGAGTCACGACTCCGCGACTACCATGTCCAGCTACAGCGGACCGGGCTACCACGTGGACGTCACGACGACGACCGCTCGACAGACCACGCTCAACAACCAGGATCAGATCATGATGCGTCTCTTGGCGGACGACTCCGCGATCTACGTCAACGGCATGGACTATGTCGCGTACATCCTCATGGCACCGTACCACGGAGAGAACGCGTTCAGGTTCGGCGTGGACGTCATCTACGTGAAGGAGCTCGACCGATGAAGCAATCGATCCGCAGACTCGTGACGGTGGCTCTCAGCGCTGCCGTCGTACTCGCAGTGGGCGCGTGTACCACGACCAACCACGCTCTTCACATCGCTCCAATCGACTCGGACGTACCGGTTTCAGCGTCCGCCTACTATGTAGACGCCGAGGGTCAGGTGATCGGTCCGGACGACTACGAGATCACGGACTATTTCGAGCATGAGGTCCGGGTAGAAGGGCAAGTCGCCGCGGAGAACGGAGATAGCGTGGACATCACGCACGCCGTGGAGGAAGCGATAGCTCCAACGAACGCCGCGGCGGTCGTGAACTTCCGAACAATCGGCTATCAGTTCGACCCGGGCAACACCGGAATGATCGGCTTCACCAGGATCTTCGGCGGCGGGATGCTGATCTGCGGAGGTCTCTTCCTGGCATTGAGCCAAGGAGAGGAGCCGCTCGCCCCGATCGGAGGTGGGTTTGCCGCTCTCGGTCTCGGATCCATGGGCTACTCGTTCCTGTTTCCCGGCGAGACCGCGTGGACGATCCGATTCGAGGGCGAGGCCGTCCGATAGCCTCGCCCGGGGTCGTCCCGGTGCTCAGATCCAACCCGGCCGGGCCAGCTGCACGACTCGCTCGAATTCGGTCGTCGCCCAGGCGACGTGGTCGTCTTCGAAGGCTCGGTACGCGCACTCCACGCGCATGATCGCCGCCAAGGAGAGGTCGTAGAGCCAGATACAACGCTCGGCGCCCGGCCGATCCACAGTCTCCGCGCGGTCCGTGTACCCCTCCACGAACGCCTCCCCCGGAACGTACTCCATGAAGAAGAAGTCGTGAGGTTGCACGGAACCACCCGTCTCGTACGCGAGGACGTCCGGCACCGGAACGTCTCCAACGTCCCGAAGCCGCCTGAGCACGGCAACTTCCGCCTCCATCAACGACCGCTCGTACCGCATCACCGGAAACCCGGGAGGCGGCGCGAGCTTCAGCACGACTTCCGTGCCGTCCTCCAACTCGATCGCGTAGATCGTGTTGAACCATCCGTCGGCGAGCTCGCGTGCCGAGCGTGCGCGGCGCCCAAGGACCCGATCCGTCATCTCGGACAACTCGCTAAGCCCGATCTCGATCATGTTGGCGCACCGCATCGCGGTCGAGCTCGGCGGAGCGATCGAGGACATCTTCATCTTTCGAGATCAGGAAACGGAACGGAGGTAACATGGACGGATTCGTATTGAAAAACTGGAGGGGCGACTTCTGGATGGTCGCCCGGATCGTGGTAACGGTAGGCGTGCTGTGGCTCGCGGGGACGATGATTGGAACGAACTCCGACTTCCTGCGGGGCTTTCTCACCGGCGGCGGAATCGCCGCGGCCGGTGCTGCGGTCGTGGTCGTTGTCGCGCACCTCGTACGCGGGGAGAGTCTTTTTCGGATGGCGGACGAGCGAATGACCTTCCTTCACTCCTCGAGTGCCGCCGCGTCGTTCTGGATCGTGGGAGCCGGTCTCGTCGTCTTCGTCTTCGTGACGTTCTCGGATCTCGTTGAGATATCCGCGTCCGCGGGGACAACCGCCTCCAGCGTGCTGGCCTCAATGGCCATCGTGTACTGGATTGCGTTCATCGTGATCGCAAGACGCCATTGATCGTCGTCCGCGCTCTTCCATCAGCCGGCCTCCGCGGATACTATGGCGCATGAGTCGAAGCACGGGACGCAATCGAACGCACGCGGCGGTCGCCGCGCTCGCGCTGGTCTTCGCGCTCATAGCGGGGGGCTGCATGACAGGAAGCGGAACCGGAGGCGCCCGGATCATCGTCAACGCGGACGACGTAGGGGCTCACCCGGCGTTTACGGACGCGTCGCTCGAGGCGCTCGAGACGGGCAGGATCTCGAGCGCGTCCGTTATTGTCCCCGGTCCGGACGCCGAGCGAGCGTTCGGACTCTTCGAGCAGCATCCGGACTACGCGCTCGGCGTCCACCTCGCGTTGAACGGAGACTGGGCTCCGCTGACACCCTCGTCGCGGGCGCCGAGCCTCGTCAACGACCGCGGAACGATGTGGGACACGCCGCAGGAGGTCGCTGCGAACGTTCGCCCGGAAGAGGCACGCATGGAGTTCCACGCGCAAGTCCGCGCGGCCCTCGAGCACAACGTCGACATAACCCACATCGACGGTCATATGGGTTGCTACTTCCACTCTCCCGAGCTCTTCATGGCGGCGCTGGACGTTGCCAACGAGCATGGAATTCCGCTTGTCGCGCCGTTCTTGCCGCAGCACATGCGCCGCCGGGACCGGCACCTCTACACGGTCGAGACGTACACCGGCATCTACGAGATTCCGGGGAAGGCCGAAACCTACGAGAACCGCCGACGCGCCTACCGGGAGCTCCTTACGAGTCTCGCTCCCGGTCTCCACTACGTCTATTCGCATCATGGACGTCCCGGCGTTCCTGCCACCGAACTACCGGACATCGAACTCCGCATCAACGACTTCGACTTCTGGACGAGCGAATCGGCGCGTTCCATGCTCGAGGAGATCGGCGTGGAGGTCGTGGAAATCGGCGAGCTCGCTCACGAAGCAAAGTAATCGCGGCTGCTACCTGAGGATGAGCGACTGAAACTGACCGAGCCGGCTCGTTCTCCTCGCCGCGCACTTCAATGTGGACATTCCGTCCGCGGTTGAGAAAAAGTGGTTCCAGTTCCTGGACGAGTAGCTTGCGGTGCCCTTCACAGCTTCGTGACCTTTACCAGTGAGTCGATCGCGGTGCCGCTGAGCACCAACACGGGCCCGTTCTCGCGCTCGGAACGCCAGACACGACGGCTCACTCGGATCACGCTTCCGTGCCCGGCCGTCTCATCGACGACTCGCGTGCCGCGGGGAACGAGGATGCGGACCATGCACCCCTGCACATCGAGCACCATCTCTACCCGGGCGCGCGGAATCTCCACGAGATCGTCCATTCGCAGTCGGACGACCGAGCCGTTCTGCCGCACGACGACCCGCTGCGACCGGAGCCAGCTCCCCTGGCGCCGCAGCACCTGACCGCTTCCCTCGATCACCTGCTCGCCGGCGTCGAGCCCCCGCGCCGGGACGCTCCCGGGGCGCACGACGAGCTCCCGCGGCAAGTCGACTACGAGCGCATTGACCTTGTCGAACGTGTCGGCCTCCTGCAGGAGCTGCACGCGCTCCTCGAACTCCACCTCCGTCAGATAGTCGAGCGAGTACGCTGAGGCAAGGAGCTCCTGAGCCTGAGATCGCTTCTCCGGAAACGGCATGTCGCGCACCCCTCGAGTATAGACCGATCAACTTCCGCTCGTCACCTCGATTCCGCGGAGCCGCGTGATAGACTCAGGGCAGGAGGGTTACTCATGATCCACAGGATTCAACTGACCGGCAAGCAATTGGGAACGATCAACCTGCGCCCGGACATCTACCGGAAAGCGGGTGCCCAGCTCATGGGCAAGGAACTCGTTGGAAGTGAGCAGCATCTGAAGGGCCTCAAGAAGGGCCTCGAGGAGTGGCTCGAGAAGAAGGGAGAGGTCACGCTCGAAATGGATCTGGGACCGATCCTGGATCAGATCGACGCTGTACTCAAGGTGCGTCGGTAGCGGACCCGGCGGGTCCGGTCGGCAGCGACCGGGTGCCGGATGACCGCGCCTCCGATCCTCCGCGGAGCAGCGCGGTTGCCCTCCTCCGGCGCTCGGAACCGCGCCCTCGGCGTTCACGCCCTGCGAATCGCCATCTGGACCTCTGCACGGTCGTGAGGCAATTGTTGCTCTCCGCGATCCGGTCGGGTAGGATCGCCTTGTGGACCATCACGGCACCACCCCCGAAGCATCGGTAGAAGCTCGCGCGCTCTCCAAGTCGTACCGTCCGGGCGCCTGGGCGCTTCGGGACCTGTCGTTCGAGTTGCGGGCAGGCGAGATCGTGGGACTCCTCGGCGAGAACGGAGCCGGAAAGACTACGACGCTCAGGCTGCTCTGCTCGCTGCTCAGCCCGAACTCCGGCGCGGTATGCATCAACGGAATGCGCGTAGGACCAGACTCACCTGCATCCCGGCGTGCTATCGGCGTGATGTTCGGTGCGGAACCGGGCCTGTATGAGCGACTGACCGGCCGCGAGAACATCGAATACCACGCACGACTCAACGGCCTCACACGCGCAGCGGCGAGCGAACGGGCAGACTCGCTCGCGACCATGCTCGGCATGCACGAGTACATCGACCGGATGGTCCGGACCTACTCGAGCGGGATGCGCCAGAAGACCGCGCTCGCTCGGACCGTCGCGCACGATCCGCCGATCCTGCTTTTCGACGAGCCAACCTCCGGCCTCGATGTCTCTTCCACGGAGACCGTCCACGACTTCCTCCGCGAACGCAGGGCGGCAGGTCACGCAATACTGCTCTCGAGCCATCGCCTGGACGAAGTCGAGCGTCTGTGCGACCGGCTCATCGTCCTGCACGAAGGGAGAATGGCCGCTTCCGGCACCCCTCGCGAGCTGGCGTTGGAGGCGAACGGCGACCTGCGGTCGCGCTTCCTTTCCATCATCCGGGCGGACCGATGAACTGCGGCGTGTTTCTCACGGTCGTGGCGAAGGAAGTCGTCTGCCTCTTCCGCGATGCGAAGACGGTAGCGGTCTCGCTGCTCGTGCCGCTGCTCCTGTTCCCCCTGACCTTCACCGTCGTCCGGCTCACGGAGGAGAGCCTCGCCGGGCAGA
Source organism: Spirochaetales bacterium (assembly GCA_046538735.1). GTDB lineage: Bacteria > Spirochaetota > Spirochaetia > DSM-27196 > SLST01 > SLST01. The sequence goes on along the minus strand of JBKHII010000041.1, from coordinate 2,887 downwards.
CCGCCGAAACGCAGAGGATTGCCGCCACTACCGGCGTCCCCGACACCCTTCTCGCGTACCTACGCGAGGTCGACGGGATCGCCGTCGTGCCCATGGCGGCGGACGCCGCACAGACCGCGCTCGCCGCCGGCGACGTTGCGGCCATTCTGACAACGAGTCCCGATCCGTCCGGCCACGAGGATGACTCGGCGAAGGACGCGACCGTTTGTCTTGTCGTGGACTCATCTCGGACGTCCTCGCTCGCCGCTGCCGAGACGCTGGCGACGGCGATCCAAGGCCACAACGACGCACTGACAATCGAAGGCCTGCGAACTGCGGGAGTCGATCCGGACACGCTCCCTCGACTGGTACCGCACGTGCACGACATAGGACCGGGACGCGGCGTCGCACTGCTCGCTACGATCCTGCCGCTCCTCCTCATGGTGGCGACCGCGGTCACGCCCATGCCGAGCGCATCGGACGTGGGGGCCGGAGAGAAAGAGCGCCGAACGATCGCGCCACTGCTCGCAACCGGCGCAGGGAGGGTCGACATCATTGCTGGGAAGCTCGTCGCTGTTTCCACGATGGGGCTGCTCGGAGCCGCGGCCTTCGTTGGCGGAGTGGTGTTCTCTACCGCGATCAACCCCGATCTCTTTGGAGCCGTCCGCCCGGCCCTCGCGTCGTGGCGCGACGCGATGACGATTGCCGTCGTAACCGCGTTGCTTTCCCTCGTCTTTGCGGCGACCGAGCTCACCTTCAGTCTGCTCGCTCGATCGTCGAAAGAGGCGCAGACATACCTGCTGCCCCTCCTCGTCATCTCCGTCGGTGCGGGGTACCTGGCAACGAGGATCGATCCGTCCCGCGTGCCGATTCTCGCGTACCACGTTCCGCTCGTCAACGCGGGTGCGCTGATTCGGTCCGCAGCGTTGGGTCAGACGCTGCCGTGGCAATCGGTCGTGGTCGGCGCGTGGATGGTTGGCTACGCACTCGTCGCCGCCTACGCGGCATGGCGTCTCCTTCGGCGTGAGGCAGTGCTGTTCTGACCGCAACTGAGGTTGGGAGTCGTGCGAATGATCGCTATACTTGAACAAGAAGGAGGGAACATGTCCGCTTCAACTGTCCTGGTTGTCGTGCTGCTGGTGCTTCTGATCGTCATACTCGTATAGAGCACGACGCGGCTCGATTGAGCTACTCGCTTGGCGCAGCCGCTTCGGCCGCGAGCACCCGTCCGAGCGTGCGAACGGCCGACGCGATTGCCTCTTCGTCGTTCATCGAGAAATTGAGTCGCATTGTCGAGAGACCGTCACCAGGGGTGGCGTAGAAGAACGCGCCCGGCACGTAGGCAACGTTCTCGGCGATCGCCCGCTCGTACATCGAGACCAGATCGAGCTTCCGTCCGGCCTCGACCCAGACGAACATCCCGCCCTCGGGGTGAGACCACGTCACCCACGGCGGAAACCACTCTCTCATCGCGGCGATCATCGCGTCCAGTCGGGGCGAATACAGATCAACGATCTCAGGAAGGTGTCGCTCGAACGCCCCGCTCTCCAGGTACGCGGCACAGAGCGCCTGATTGAACGTGCTCGTATGAAGATCGGTGCCCTGCTTTGCCACGACCATCCACCGGAGAACCGACTCGGGACCCGCGGCAAACCCGACTCTCAGCCCGGGCGCAAAGACCTTGGAGAACGTTCCCAGGTAAACAACGTTGTCCGGCGCCATCGACTTGATCGCGGGAAGGCTCGAGCCGCGGTAGCGCAGATCACCGTAGGGATCGTCTTCGATCAGCAAAGCGTTCCGCCGCACGATGACCTCCGCGATCCTGCGTCGCCGCTCCAGAGAGAGCGAGCGGCCGGTCGGGTTCTGGAAGGTGGGAACGAGGTAGATGAACTTGACGGGACCGGAGGCGAGACACGCGTCGAGCTCTTCCGGAATCGCCCCGTCGTCGTCCGTTGGAATCTGCACGTACGACGGTTCGTACGGGTTGAATGCGGAGAGCGCCCCGAGGTACGTGGGAGCCTCAACGGCGATCCGGTCGCCCGGAGTGATGAGTACCTTGCCGAGGGCATCGAGCGCCCCCTGCGAACCGGTCGTGACGATCACGTCGCCCGCCGCCGCACGTATCTCCTTGCGAGAAAGGTACCGTGCGACCGCTTCCCTCAACGGGCCGAACCCCTCGGTCACGCCGTACTGATACGCCCCGGCACCGTAGCGCGAGATCACCTCAGCGGTCAGCGACTTCAGCGCCTCCAGCGGAAAGCTCTCCGCCGCCGGAATGCCGCCGGCGAGCGAGATCATCCCCGGCTGGTCGACGACCTTGAGTATTTCTCGGATTGCGCTCGCGCCCATCTGTGACGTGCGCCTGGAGAAGAGCCCTTCCACCGACATCGCCACCCTCACGCCGTCTTGAACGTCAGGTCGGTGCGACCGACCGTTATCACATCCGTGGAGTGGATCCGGACGTACTTATCCCGAGGAATCGGTGTTCCATTGAGTTTGACGCCGTTCTTGCTGTCGAGATCCTTCACGAAATAGGCGTCGCGGATCTTCTGTATGAGGGCATGCTTGCGAGAGACCATCCGATCGTCGATCACGATCCCGCAGCTCCTATCCCGTCCGATGACGAGCGCTCCGGTTACCGGCGTCTTCTTCCGTCCGTGGTACAGATACGTTGCTTCCGACTTCTTGATTCGGCCGAGCCGCGAACCCACGTTGCTGTCCGATGCGATCGTTTCGTCCATTAGGGTGTCCACGATGAGCGTAGCGCGCCGTTGCGCCAATTGCAAGCACCGTGCGCTCGACCGGTGTACGCGGCACGGCGTGTGACGTTCGCTTCCACACAGATTTCTAACAGAATCGATCAGCCAAACTGCGGTATACCACCGGACGACGAGCTACATATTCACGA
>JBKHII010000001.1:0-157524 GCA_046538735.1 Spirochaetales bacterium | reverse complement strand
AACGTCGTCGCGATCGTCACCTTCGTTCGCTATCTCGCTGAGCCGGCCGACCCGCCGCCGTACACGGTCGGATCGACCGGTGTTTCGCGAATCGGGCGCTCAGGGTAGAATCGCCGGGTGACCCAGCTCGCGTCCCGAACGCACGTCATCTTCGATCTCTTCCACACCCTCGTGACGGCGGACGGCCGGATGCCCGGGACGCACGAGCTGCTTCGCGTGGATCGTGATGCGTATCTGCGCGCGGTGTTTAACGATGCTCATGACCGGCTCACCGGAGCGATCAGCGATCCGGCCGACGTCGTGGCGGATATCGCGCGCCGCGCCGGGTCGCCCGTGCCGGAGTCGGCGTACGCGGAGATCGCACGCGCGCGGGTTCGCAGGTTCGCCGAGGCGCTGGGTGAGATCGACCGCGCGATCCTGGCTGCGGTGGACGCGCTCGTGGCGGGCGGCAAGACGCTCGCGCTCATCAGCAACGCGGACGCGATCGAGGCGGCGGGGTGGCCGGCGTCGCCGCTGGCGACGCGCTTCGAGACGGCGGTCTTCTCGTGCCACGTAGGGCTCGCGAAGCCCGATCCGGCGATCTTTCGGCACTGTCTGGATCGGCTCGGGATCGCTGCCGGAGACGCAGTCTACGTGGGCGACGGCGGCAGCAACGAGTTCGAAGGCGCTCGGGCGGTCGGGTTGACCACGGTGTGCACGACCGAATTCATTCGGCAGACCCGGCCGAACGACGTGGAGCGTATGAGCGCCGCCGCGGACTACTGCGTGGACTCGCTCTCCTCGCTTGCCGCGGCGCTGCTACTCGATCCTGTACGTCACCTGGACGCGGGCGGTGTACCGAGCCGAGCCGGGCTCGACCGGTCCGGCCCCCGCGTCGCTCGCGAATGAACGCGCCTCCATGAGGCCGGGGCTGCCGCCCACGATCTCGGTGATCTCAATGACCTCGCCGACGGATGTACCCGAGGCGGCTGCGAGTGCCTCCGCGCGGTCGCGCGCATCCTCGATCGCCAGCGTCCGAGCCCGGGCTTCCAGCGGACCCGGATCGGAGAACGAGAAGCTGATGCCGTGCATCTGGTTCGCGCCCGCCTCAATCGCCGCTCCCACGATCGTGGCGGCACCATCCACATCGTCGATGACGACGCGGACCATGTTCTCAACGCGGTACATGCCGGCGGGGCTGCCGCCGGGCGAACGGGGCTCCATCGGGGCCTGGTAGTTGCGCTCGAAGAAGATGCTGTAGTTGGTGGTCCGGATGCGGCTCTCGGGTACGCCCAGGTCGCGGATCGCGGCGATGACCGCGCTCATGCGATCCTGGAGCTCTGCGGCGGCGTCCTGCGCGTTCTCGCTGTAGAGCTGGACGCCGAGATTGATCGTCGCCTGGTCGGGTTGGGCGACGAGCTCGCCTTGACCAACAACAGTGACCGTCGGGGTCTGCCGGGCGGCGGTCTCCGGGGCGCCGGCTGCCAGGAGCGGCGACGCCGTTGCCAGAAGCGGAACGACCGCTACGAGGAACGAAAACAGTCGACGAAGAAGTGTCGGATACTGCATGGTCGGACGATACTGCTCGTCCGACTGCCGAGTCAATCTGAGGAAGCTGCGCGGAGCGAAGGTTCAGCCGGTGCCATTGCCCGGGTCCGATAGGCGCGAATCGTCAGCCGCTTTCCGATCCAGTCGTTGAGCTTCGCGAGCACGAGGCCGGCGAGAAGCATGAGCCCCACGCCCAGTCCGAACGAGAGGAGGACTCGCGGCTCCTCCGCGTGCGAGGCGAAAAGCCAACGATAGCCGACGAGCGTCCCGAGAAAGACGGAGGCGAGCGGTACGCCGTAGACCCATGCGGTCGCCTTGAGGACCGTGCCCTCGCGCATCTCGAGCCGCACCGGATCTCCGGGCTGCAAGTCTTCGTCCGCTTGCGCCCACACGACCGAGCCGGCACCGTAGCAGTTCTCCTTGATGGCGCACGAGTCGCACACGCCGGGGACCGTGATTTCCACGCCGTACCTGGGCGCGGTCGCCGAGCCCGGCTCGGCGCGCTCGATCTCCCGTACCACGCCGTACTCGGCCTCGACCATGCGGTGCTCGTCTACGCTCACTCGGCGTCTCCCTGCGACCCGGTTCCGGGGTCGCCGGCCGCATTGGCGGACGCGTCCGTCGCGCCTGCGTGAGCGCCGATCGGCTCGGCCTCCGGCTCTGCGACCGGTTCGCTCATCGGCTCCCCGCCCTCGGGCGGATGCCCGAGTACCCTCGCCTTGTTCACGCTGTTGATTCCACTCGCATACGCGGCCGTGGGACACTTCGCGCCGTACTCCGGCTTCGCGGCGTACGGTTCGGGCGTGACGACGGCGAGGTTACCCTGCATCGTCACCGCTTCCGCGTTCTCGTCCTTCGCGGCGGCCTTCACGCACGCCTGACACGCGATGCACGCTCTCGCGCACACCTTTCGCGCAATCGGTGCGGGATCCTGGCTCTTGCAGTAGACGAACGAGTTGTGGCCGACCGGATGGAGCTCGATCAGGTCGCGCGGGCAGGCGCGAACGCAGTTGCCGCACGCGGTGCACTTCTCGGCGTCCACGTACGGGATGCCGCGGTCGCTCAAGTGGATCGCGTCGAAGGGGCAGCTCCGCACGCACGATCCCATGCCCACGCAGCCGTACTTGCACCGCTTGCTCACGTCCTGCGAATAGATCGCGGCCGCGCAGTCCTGGATGCCCTTGTAGACGCCCGGAAACTTCGCCGCCTCGTTGTCGCCCTGGCAGAAGACGACCGCGACGAGTCGCTCCTTCTGCTCGCCGGAGACCTCGACACCCATCACGTGCGCCACGTTTCTCGTCGTCTCCGCGCCGCCTACGACGCAGAGGTTGAGATCCTCGTCGTTCTCCACGATCGCCTGTGCATAGAGCGCGCACGACGCGTAGCCGCAGCCGCCGCAGTTCACGCCCGGGAGCGCGTTCTCTACCTTGTCGAGCTTGGGATCGGTCTCGACCGCGAACTTCCGGTTCGCGAAGACGAGGAATATCGCAAAAAGCAGTCCGATGAGTCCCATCAGTGCTGCTGCAGTCAGGATCATAGTGTCCTCCTACGCCGCCGTGACGTCCGCTACGCGGAGGTCAGGCCGCTGAAGCCCATGAAGGCCAGCGCCAGAATGCCGGCCGTGATCAGTGTGATTGCCGCGCCCCGGAACGGCCGTGGGATGTCCGCGAGCTCGAGCTGCTCGCGAATCCCGGCCATGATGACGATCGCGAGCGTGAAACCTACTCCCGCGCCGAAGCCCTGCACCATCGACTCGATGAAGCCGAGGTCTCGCATGGCCTGGATCAGCGCGACGAAGAGAATCGCGCAGTTCGTCGTGATGAGCGGGAGGAAGATGCCGAGCGTCTTGTAGAGAGCCGGCGAGGTCTTCTTGATGAACATCTCCACGAACTGAACGAGCGAGGCGATGACGACGATATAGCTCACGTATTCCAGGAACGGCAGTCCGAACCGAATCAGCACGTAGTGGTTGATGATCCAGGTGACGATCGCCGTGATCGTCATGACGAAGGTAACCGCGAGTCCCATCGAGAGTGCCGAGTCGATTCGCTTGGACACGCCAATGAAGGGACAGATGCCCACGAAGTAGGTGAGTACGAAGTTGTTCACGACGATCGCCGATATGAGCGTTATGAGATAGGTCATCTTACGTCCTCACCAGTACGGGGTCGTTCTTCGCCTTCAGGGCGTTGAAGATTGCCATGAGGATACCGAGCGTCAGGAAGGCTCCCGGCGGCAGGATCATGACGAGCATCGGGTTGAAGCTCTCGCCGAAGAGCTGAACGCCGAAGATCGAGCCGTTGCCCAGGACCTCGCGGACCGCTCCGAGGACCATGAGGCTGAGCGTGAACCCGGCACCCATGCCGAGCGCGTCCACGATGGAGACGCCGGGGCGATTACGCGTAGCGAAGGCCTCGACTCGGCCCATGATGATGCAGTTCACGACAATCAGCGGAACGTACGGGCCGAGCGACTCGGACAGCGGCGGGAAGTACGCCTTGAGCGTGAGGTCGGCGATCGTGACGAAGGTTGCAATCACGACCGCGTACACCGGGATCCGAACTTCGTTCGGCACCACGTTCTTGAGCAGCGAGGCGATCAGCGAGCTGAACAGGAGCACGAACGTCGTCGCGAGACCCATGCCGATTCCATTCGCCACGCTCGTGGTGACCGCAAGGGTTGGGCACATACCGAGTACCTGGACGAAGACCGGGTTATCCCGAACGACGCCCTTCATGAACTCGACCGTGATCGAGCGGGATTTCGTGGTGTCGGCCATTACTCTGCCTGCCTTTCGATGATCGCGATCGCCTCATCGAGCGTCGCATTGATGCCGCTCACGACGGCACGGCTCGTGATCGTCGCGCCGCTGATCGCCTGGACCTCGTTCCGGTCCGGGTTCGGCTCCACGTTCTTCACGTAGGTGATCGCCTGCTCGGCGGAGAGCCCTGCGAACTGCTGCTTGAACGGCTCGTTCGTGATGTTGCCGCCCAGGCCCGGCGTCTCCGTCTGCTCCACGACCTCGATCCCCCGGATCGTCTCCAGGTCGGTCGAGAGGCCGACGAGGAGCCCGATTGGCCCTCCGTAGCCCTGAGTCTGGAGCCGCACCGCGTAGCCGAGGAGCTCTCCGGCTGCGGTTGTTCCACGGTAGATCGTGGGGCCGTCTGAATCCAGCTCATCGAACTTCAGGCCGGAGGGGTCGGTTCCCGGCTCCGCGAATATCGCCGAAAGCGACTCGTTGAGCGCCGCGATCCGATTCGCCTCGATGAGCGGGCTCAGACCGGTGAAGGTTGCCGCGAGCACGAGTCCCGAGAGAATCATCACGACGGTCAAGACGATGATCATCTTCCTCATGCCTTCGCCTCCCGCTGCGCAGCATCCGACGCGCCGGTCGGCTTCGGAGCCGGTTCGGCGCCGAAGACCTTGTTGTTCATTCGGTTGATGATCGGCGTGACTGCGTTCATGAGGAGGATCGCGTACATCACGCCTTCGGGAAAGCCGCCGAAGAGTCGAATGATGATCGTGAGTGCGCCCGCACCGACTCCGAAGACGATCGTTCCGCGGTTGGTGTACGGCGTGGTAACCATGTCGGTGATCATATAGAACCCGGCGAACACCACGCCGCCCGCGAACAGGTGGAAGAGCGGGCTCGCGTAGGTCGACGGGTCCACGAGCCAGAACACGCCGGAGATCGCAGCGATCGTCCCCAGGTAGGAGACGACCATCCGCCACCGGATGAGCTTCATCGCCATGAGCGCGAGTCCGCCTATCATGACGAAGAGGACGCTCGTCGCGCCGATCGACCCTCCCGTCTGTCCGAAGAAGAGGCGCAGGAGCGGCTCGGTCGTCGCCTCGAAACGTGCGGCGGCGAGCGGAGTCGCGCTCGTAGCGGCGTCCGCGCCGGCGCTCAGCGTCTGAGCGCTCGGCAGGAAGCCGAACACCTCGCGTGCCGGGGTCCAGCTCGTCAACGCGACCGGATACGCGGCGGCGAGAAAGGCGCGGCCGACCAGCGCCGGGTTGAAGACGTTCTGACCGATTCCGCCGAAGACCTCTTTGCCGATGAAGATCGAGACGACTGATCCAAGCACCACGAGAAGCGGCGATACGGAGGGCGGTAGCACCATCACGAGAAGCAGCGCGGTGACGACGGCGCTGCCGTCCAGGACGCTCTTCCAGCTCTGCTTTCGGATGGCCTTCACGAGCGCTTCGGTCGCGACGCACGACGCGATGCCGGTCAGGTAGAGCCCGAGCACGTGCATCCCGAAGTAGAGGACCGAGATCACGATCACCGGCAGGAGCGAGACGCATACCGCGTACATGATTCGCGGCACGCTCGCCGGTCCGTGCGCGTGCGGGGCGGACTGAAGGACGAACCCCTCGTTCGAATTGCTCATCTAAATCCCTTTCACGCGGATGTAGTTCTTGGCGTACTTGATCCAGGACACAATCTTGATGTTGGACGGGCACGCCCACGCGCAGCACCCGCACTCGAAACAGTCGGCGAGGTTCGTTGCCTTCGCCTCCTCGAACTTGCCCGCCCTGGCGAAGGCGGCGAGCTTGAGTGGCATGAGCCGCATTGGACAGACGTCCACGCAGGTCCCACAGTGGATGCACGGCGACTCGTCCGGGTAATCCTCTTGCGTGAGGAAGAGCAGGCCGGAGCTTCCCTTCATCACCGAGTATTCCAGGCTCGGAAGCGCGATTCCCGTCATGGGACCGCCGGCGACGACCTTCGTCGTCTTCTCGGAGAAGCCGCCGCAGAGGTCAACAAGGTCCGCAACGGGAGTACCGACGATTGCCCGAATGTTCTTCGGCTCGTTGACACCGGCTCCCGAGACCGTGACCACTCGCTCCACGAGTGGCTTCCCCAGGTAGGCGGCCTGCTGAACGGCGTACATCGTCTGAACGTTCGCGACGACCGCTCCGATCTCGAACGGGAGCCGTCCCGCCGGAACAACCCGACCGGTCGTCGCGCGGATCAGCATCTTCTCCGCACCCTGCGGGTAGAGGACGTTGAGCTCCGCGATGTCGAGCGGCATGTCTCCGAAGTCGGCGGCGGCCTCCCGAAACGCCTTGATCGCGTCCGGCTTGTTCTTCTCGATCGCGACGATCACGCGCTCGAACCTGAACGCCGTGTGCGCGAGCCTGATGCCCTCGAGGATCTCGTACGTGTGCTCGATCATCACACGGTGGTCGCACGTGAGGTACGGCTCGCACTCGGCGCCGTTCAGGATGAAGGTATCGAGCGACGCTGTGGGGGGCGGGGAGAACTTCACATCCGTGGGGAAGGTTGCTCCGCCCATGCCCACGATGCCTGCGTCGCGCATCGTCTTCGTGAGCCATGCGGAATCGACCTCCGCGAGGTCGACCTCGCGGCGCTCCCACTTGTGCGCCGCCGTCGCTTCTTCGTCGACCTGAATCTCAACGTAGTCACACATGCGGCCGCCGGGGAGCGGCTTCTGGATGACGTTTCGCACCTTGCCGGCTACCGGTGTGTGGACGTTCGCCGAGATCAGCTTCGGCGCCTCCGCGATGAGTTGACCGGGAGCGACTTCGTCCCCCTTGGAGACGATCGGCGTTGCGGGGATGCCAAGGTGCTGCGAGAGGGGTATCTCGATCTTCTTAGGGAGCGGGGCAGTCTCGATCGGCTTCCCGGCCGCGAGCCCCTTGTTGTAGGCGGGGTGAACGCCGCCCCGTATCAGAGATGTGAGCATGGATAACCTCAAGTAATGCGCCCCGCAAGCGTTTATGCGCCACTATTGTGACTAGAAGCGCAAAAAACCGAACTGGGACTTCATGTGTTGTCCAAGTATACAATTGACGCTACACCCGAATCCTCAACATGTCAACGCCGGAGGCAACCGGCCGCGAGCCGACCGATGCCTTCCGAGAGGAACCGGGCGAACGCCTCGGCCCGCATCGGACGGGCGAAGTGGAAACCCTGGACGTAGTCGCAGCCGAGCGATTCAACGATGCGCGCCTGCTCGGCGTTCCACACGCCTTCGACCACGATCGTCTTGCCTCGAGCGCGGATGCTTTCCACGATGCCGGCGAGGTACCGACGGTCGTTCTCGCGCTCATCGATTCCTTCCACGAGCCCCCGGTCGATCTTGAGCGCTGTCGCCGGTAGTTGCTTGAGGAGCGAAAGCGAGGACTGTCCGGAGCCGAAGTCGTCGATCCAGACGTCGACACCGATCTCCTGAAGCTGCTTCATCTGCGCGAGCGACGACTCGAGATCCTCAATGCTGCGGCGTTCGGTGATCTCGAGCTTGAGCCGATCGGGCGGGATCGACGTGTGTCTCGCGAGCGCGTGTTCCACGATCTCGGGAAGGAAGTGATCCTTGAACTCGTGCGCGCTGACGTTGAGCGTCAGGAAGAGGTCGTACGACGCGAACCACTCGTCCAGGCACGCGACGGCGTTGAACATCGCGAGCTTGTCGATCGCGGCGATGAGCCGACTCCCTTCCGCGATCTCGATGAAGTCGTCCGGGGCGAGGAGTCCGCGTTCGGGGTGGTTCCATCGGATGAGTGCTTCGGCGCCCGCGATGCGAGGTTCGGCCTCGTTGATGCAGATGATCGGCTGGTAGTAGAGCTCGAGCGCACCCGATGAGATCGCCGTGTGGAGGTCGCCGAGCGTGCTCATGCGCGCGACCGCCTGATTGTGCGTTCCCGTGTCGTAGTAGAGGTAGGTCAGCCCGCGCTCCTCGGCCTCGATGCTCGAGGAGTTGGCCCGCTCGATCAACGCGTCGGCATGCTTCCCGTCGTCCGGATAGAGCGAGATCCCGATGTGGCAGTCGATTGCGATGACCCTGTCCTTGTGACGATACGGCACTGCGATCTCATCCGCGAGTTTCTGTGCAACCACGGCGGCATCCGTGGAACGGGTGAGGGTCGTGAGCAGCACGACGAGGTTGGTACCGTCGAATCGGAAGAGGAGGTCGCTCGCCCGGATGCCGTCCGCGATGCGGTTCGCGGTGTTCTCGAGGAGCAGGTCTCCGATGTGATGGCCCAGGGTCTGGTTGATCTTCTTGAAGTTTCGGAGGCTGATGAACAGCAGCGCCTTCGTCACCTGCGACGAGGCGCGGCCGGCACGCTCGATCTCGCCGGCGAGCATCTCTTGGAGCGCGTGTCGGTTGTAGAGCCCGGTCGTGCGGTCGCGGTACTCGTACTCCGCCCGCCTGCCTTCGATCTCGGCGATGTGCGCGATGTCGTGAGCGAAGACGAGTGCGTGCGTGGGCAGTCCGTCCTGCTCGGCGTCGTGGTAGGGATAGAACGAGATGTGCAGACTCTTGCGCGTCGATCCCACGCGGAACTCGTCCACGAAGTGGGTTTCGCTGCCGGCGAGGCACTCGTCGAGTCGCGGCTTGATCGCGTTTGCGAACTGATCCTCGCCCCATACCGCAGTCGCGGACCGATTGAGGATCTTCTCGCGAGGGAGATCAACGGCCTCGCAGAACGCGTCGTTCACGATCTCGTACATGTAGTCACGGTTGACGAGCGTGATGAAGTCCCGAGGCCTGTTGACTATAGACCGGTATGTATCAGCCATCCGCGTCGCCCCCCTGAGCTTAGAGGGGGCGAGGGGCTTCGTCAATTGCTAACTACTGACGACGATGTCTGCTTCCTCGCGTAGCTCATCGACGTAGTCGCTGAGCGCGTTCGCCTGCTTCTGCTGCGCAAGGAACTGCCTAATGTTCTCCGTCACGTCTTCGACCGGGGTGACGCTGCTTTCGACCTTCTCGGTCACCTGGATGACATGGTAGCCGAACTGAGTCTCCACGACGTCCGAGATCTCTCCCTCTTCCAGCGCGAACGCCGCTTCCTCGAACGGGGCGACCATCTGACCTCTCCCGAAGGTCCCCAGCTCACCACCGCGAGATGCGCTCGGGCAATCGGATCGTTCCTGCGCGAGCGCCGCGAAGTCTGCGCCGTCAAGGAGCTCCTCGCGCGCCGCTTCCGCGCGTGCCCGAGCTTCCTCGATTTCCTCGTCGGTTTCGAGCTCTTCGGTCGAAATCAGGATGTGGCGGGCGGCCACCTGCTCGCCCTGCTGGAAGTACTGCGGGTTCTCGTCGTAGAAGGTCTGGATTTCTGCGTCCGTCACCTCGGTCGAGCCCTCGACCGCGTTCGTGATCACCTTCTGGATGAGATCGTTGCGTTCGATCTCGGTTCGCAGTTCCGACTCGGTGACGCTTTTCTCGTTCAGCGCCTGCTGCCACTCCTCATCCGTCTCGAATTGCGAGCGCATCTGATCGTATTGGGTGTCTACGGCTTCGGTGTCTATCTCCAGATCCTGGCGGAGCGCTTCCTGGTAGAGCAGCTCCTCGGCGATCAGCTGGTCGAGTATCTCGGTCCGGAAGCTCTCCATCTGGGCCTCCGGGATTTCCTGGCCCTGCATCTGGAAGTGCTGACGAGTCTGCGACACTGCCTGCTCGTAGTCCTCGCGAAGGATATCAACGCCGTTCACCGTCGCGATGGCGCGCTCCGGATCTCCGGTCCGGATCGGAGTGCCCTCCGTCTCGTCCGGGTCACTCGATTCGTCGGCGGGCGCACCTTCCGATTCGTCCGCGGCCTGCTCGTCTTGCGTCTCAACGGCTTCCGGTTGCGTCGGTTCAGTTGGTTCTTCCTCCTGACCGCCGCCCGCGAACGCGAACCCGGCGATCAGCAAGAACGTGAGAATGAAAAAAGAGCGATATTGCATGAAGTCTCCTATCGTTGGTCTCCTATCCTTTGCCTCCTCAACCTATTGACTCTCATCTAGCGAGTCAACCGACGGATCTCCACGCCGAGCGCGGGAATCGAGCCGTTTTCGGACGGCGTTCGGGCGTCCGCGCCCCGCGGCGGCTCTTCATCGGCCCCTGTGTTCGCGACCGGCGATCGGTAGATGATCTCTTCCGCCGTGAGCAGCGCGGGAGGTCGGCGTGGAGCATCCGCGAAGTTGATGAGGAACCGGTATTCGCTCACCGAACCGTCGTCGTTCTCCGCGGTCCGAAGGGCGGCGTGCACGCCTTCCGCCGGGGCCTCCGCGTACGCGCGTGTTGGGTCGACCTGCGAGATGAGCGTGTCGTAGAAGTCGTGCAGAAAGGTCTCTTCGTTGCGGGAGGCGATGTAGTACGCTCGTCCCGCGCCGTAGTCGTTTACGGTGAGCGCGGGGCGTCCGGAGTAGTAGTCGGTCGCGTAGCGTGCGAGGGCCCGTGCGCCGCGAAGGTGGATCAGGTCGCACAGCTCGTACGCTTCGTAGCGGGTGCGCTGCCCGGCGAACGGCTTCTCGAGCTCGACCGCGACGCGCTCGTCGGGGAAGAGCGCGTCGATCTCCTCGCACCATACTCCGAGCACGTCGCTGAGCGGGCCCGGGAATCCTCCGAGAAAGCAGAGATCGGACTCGTTGGCGATGCCGCTCCAGTAGGTCGTCACCAGGACGCCGCCGTTGCGGACGAACTCGGATATCCGTTCGGCCACGCCGGGCTTGATCATATAGAGCATCGGCGCGACGAGCAGCTTGTAGCCGGAGAAGTCCTGTTCCGAGTCGATCAGGTCAACGTTGACTCCCCGTCGGAAGAATGCGCTCGCGTGCTTGTCGACCGTCGTGTGGTATCCGATCCGTCCGTCGTTTCGGGGTCCCTTCGACTCTTCGATTGCCCAGCGATTCTCCCAGTCGAAAATGATCCCAACGTCCGCCGGGTACGCGGTGCCGGCGATCTCCGAAAGCCCGCCGAGCGCCTCGCCCACGTCCGTGACGTCCCGGAACACCCGCGTGTGTTCGGTCCCCACGTGATCGACCACGGCTCCGTGGAGCTTCTCCGCCGAGCCGCGGCTCTTGCGCCACTGGAAGTACTCGACCGAGTCGCTGCCGTGGGCCACCGCGAGCATGCTGCTCGCGAGGTGCATGCCCGGTCGCTTCCGCCTCGCGACCGGCATCCAGTTCGTCGTGCTCGGTGTGCTCTCCATAAGCAGGAACGGCTTGCCGCGCTTGCAGCCGCGCATGAGATCGTGCGTTGCCGCCGTGGTCGCGGCGAGGCGCGCGTCGCGCATCTGCGGCGAGGTCGCGGCCCAACTCACGGGATCAACGCCGTCGGGCACGTTTGTCGTGTGCCATCGGGGGTAGCTGTCCCACGAGACCACGTCCAGGTCCTCGGCGATCTTGAAGTAATCGAGGCCCGGGTAGAACCCCATGAGGTTCGTCGTGAACGGAATCTCGTCCGTGATCTCGCGGATCGAGGCGATTTCGTGCCGCATGAACTCGCGAGTCTGGTGCGAGACAAACCGCCTCCAGTCGAGGACGAGCCCGTGGACCGAACACTCGCCGTGCGGGGCGGGCGACTCGATCTGCGCCCATTCGGTATACGTGTGGCTCCAGAAGGCGGTCCACCACGCCTTGTTGAGCGCGTCCAGGTTGTCGTCGTAGCGCTGCCTGAGCCACGAGCGGAAGGCGTCCTGACAGAGCGGGCAGTGGCACTCGCCTCCGTACTCATTCGAGAGGTGCCAGAGCGCGACCGCCGGATGGGTGCCGTAGCGCGTCGCAAGGTGCTGGTCGATGATGCGGCTCTTCTCGCGGTAGACGGGTGAGGTGTAGCAGTGATTGTGTCGTTCGCCGTGGAGGTTGCGAACTCGATTCGGTCCCACGCGGAGCACTTCCGGGTACTTCGAGCTCATCCATGCAGGACGCGCGCCGGTTGGCGTAGCCAGGAAAACGCCGATACCGGCTGCGTGGAGTCGGTCGATCGTCTGATCGAGCCAGTCGAAGGTGAAGGTGCCTTCCTCCGGCTCGAGAGCCACCCAGGCGAAGATACCCAGACTGACCACGTTGACCTTGCACATCTTCATCAACCGGATGTCCTCTTGAAGGACACCCGGAGAGTCGAGCCATTGGTCGGGGTTGTAGTCACCCCCGTGGAGCAGCGCTCGGCCGTTCCCGTTGGAGGCGCGGTAGGTTGTGACGCGTTTCATGCTCCCTTATAGCGTGCGGGAGCGAAAAACGCAAAGCCGCGGGAGTCGGACTAGTAACGATCCGATGTGCGAGGCTGTCGCTCGTGCGCGATGTTGACCTTGAGCGGGCGACCGTCGAGCTCCATACCGTTGAGCGCTTCCACCGCGGCATTCGCCTGCTCTTCGGACGCCATCTCAACGAACGAGAACCCGCGGAAACGGCCGGTTTCCCGGTCGGTGATCATGCGGACGGAAACTACCTCTCCATGGCCGGCAAAGAGATCCCGGAGACCTTCCTCGGTCGTCCGGAAGTTTACGTTACCTACATAGACACGATTGCTCACAAAAAGACCTCTCCTTCTTGGCGGTTCGAGCCCGCCTCGCAGAGCAGTATCGTCGGCCTCTTTGGGTCTGTCAAGCAGAATAGGAACCAGCTACAACGTTGGCTCGTCGGGCGCGTTGC
Organism: Spirochaetales bacterium; assembly: GCA_046538735.1. Classification (GTDB taxonomy): domain Bacteria; phylum Spirochaetota; class Spirochaetia; order DSM-27196; family SLST01; genus SLST01. The sequence continues at coordinate 144,611 of JBKHII010000001.1, read as the reverse complement.
TGCGGATCAGAACCTCGCGGTAGAGATTGTCACGGCGGTAGAGCGAGTCGATCGGCGCCTGGTAGGCAGCCTCTATCTCGTCGCGCGAGAACAGCTTCTCGGTCGGGCCGATCTTGAAGTCTCCGTTCGTAGAGAAGAGCAACATGTAGTCCGAGTACTTCTGCGTAAGCTCCAAGTTATGCGCCGAGTAGTAGATCGGCGTGCTCCGGCTGCGAGAGAACTCGAGCAGGAACGCAAAGACGCGGTCCTTCTGTCGCTCCTCCAGGGCGAAGACCGGTTCGTCCATCATGATCATCTTGCTGCCGTAGAGCAGGCTGAAGGCAACGATCGCTCGCTGGAGCTGACCCTTGGCGAGCTGTTGCGTCTTCAGGTGCAGGAACCCCTCGAGCTCGAACGTCTTCGTGATCTCCTGCACGAGGGTCTCGTCCCGTTCCTCGTAGTAGCCGTTCTCGTAGACGAACTCCATGAGGTCGCCCACCGGCGCTTCCGACTCGAACTCCATGTTCTGGTAGACGAAGGATACGTACCGGTTGCGCTCCTCCTCGAGCTCAGGATCCACCGCCGCGTCCACGAACCTCTTCGTGTCCGTGCCGAAGAGCGTGATCGTGCCTTCGTGCGGGAAGAGCCGCGCGCCGGCGAGCAACAGCAGCGTGGACTTTCCGATGCCGTTCCGGCCGACCAGCGACATCATTGCGGCGGGCAGGTCGGCGGTCACGTTGTGAAACACCTGCGTGATCTCGTCCGGTCGGACGACCGCCTGTATCTCCTCGTTCACGACCTCGATTTCCTGCTTCGGATAGTAGAAGCCGACGCTATCGAACCGTACTGCCGTCTCCATGCGAGACTCTCCTTGTCCGGTGAATAAGGTCCGCCATTGTGTGTAGTATGAGCACGGAGTAAACGTATGGAAGAGTTCATGCTCAGTCCACCGGCGGCGATCCTCTACGTCGCCGGTGGTGTGCTCGTGGTCGCTCTCATCAGCCTCTTTTTGAGAAAGAGCTCGGCGGTACGCAAGGCGATCGGAATCGGCGTTGTCGTCGTCGTCCTTGGCGCGGTCGTCTGGTACACCTATCGTCCGGTCATCGTCCGAGTCCACGAAGACGGTATCGAGGTCGAAGGCGCCGGCGGGCTCGAGCTGGAATGGGACGATGTGGAGAGCGCCGTGTTCGAGCCGAACCTCCCCACGAGCCCGTTCAGGCCCACGGTTCGCACGACCGGAGTCGCGATCGGGGACTACCGCACCGGCCGCTTCCTGTTGAGCAACGGCGATCGCGCTCGCGTATTCACGGAGCAGTCGCAGACGGCCGTGCTTATCCGGACGAGCGAGCTCGCCTACCTGTTCGCCCCCGTGGACGCGGAAGCTCTGGCCGAGGCGATCGATACGCACAGGGTATACGAAGAAGGAGACGGCGATGATTGAGATCCGCAATCTCGTGAAGAGCTACTCGAAGGGCGCGAAGCGCGCCCTGGACGATCTGTCGCTCAACGTGAAGCCCGGCGAGCTCTACGGCTTTCTCGGCCCGAACGGCGCGGGGAAGACCACGACGATCAAGATCGCCGTGGGCCTGCTCCGGCCCGACTCGGGTTCCGCGACGGTGGCCGGCGCGGACGTTCTCCGCGATCCGCTCGAGGTGAAGCAGCGCATCGGCTACGTCCCGGACGAGCCGTTGCTCTACGAGAACATGACCGGCACGCGCTTTCTCTCGTTCATTGCCGACGTGTTTCAGGTCCCCGGCGGAGAACGCGGCCGAATCCTCGAGCTTGCCGAGGAGTTCGAGCTACGCGCCGCGCTCGATGACCGCATTTCCAGCTACTCGCACGGAATGAAGCAGAAGGTTGCGATCATCGCTGCGCTGCTCCACGACCCGGAGGTGTTCATCCTGGACGAGCCGATCGTCGGTCTGGACCCGCAGTCGAGCTTCCTCCTGAAGGAGACGATGCGCAAGCAGTGCGCGAAAGGGAAAACGGTGTTCTTCTCCACCCACGTCATGGAGGTTGCCGAGCGTCTCTGCGACCGCGTGGGTATCATTCGGCACGGCAAGCTCGTCGCCGAGGGCCCGATGGACGAGCTTCGTGAGCGAGCCGGCAAGACCGACGCCACGCTCGAGAGCATCTTCCTGGAGTTGACCAATGCGGATACTGTCGCTGCTCAAGGCTAAGCTCGAGGGTACGACCTTCCTCGGTGGGGGGATGCAGCGCCTGCGCGACCGCAACCAGATGTGGGTTCTGCCCATCGCGGTCGGGGGCGTGGGCGTGGGAGTCGCCGGGTTCGTCTACCTCCTGTATCAGAACTACGTCGCGTTGTCGATGATCGGGAGCATGATCGGCTCACCCGATCTCGTGTTCTACGTGGGCGTCGTGGCGACGTGGGCGCTCGTCTTTCTGCTCGGATTCCCCATTGCGATATCCGTGCTCTACTTCTCACGCGATTCTCGACTGCTCGCGTCGCTGCCGATCCCGGCGTACCGGATCGTGGGAGCGAACGCAGGGCTTCTCTATCTCTACTCGCTGCCGGTGACGCTGCTCGTTTTCGTACCCGGGCTCGTGGCCGGATACCCGTCCGCCGTGGACGCCGGGACGTCGCCCGCGCAGTTCGCAATCGCTTCGGCGCTCGTGACGCTCGCGCTTCCGATCGTTCCGCTCTGCCTCGCCGTTGTCGTAGTCACCGCGATCACGAGGCTCGTGAACCTGAGTCGGTATCGAACCGCGCTCGAGGCGCTCGGGATGGTGCTGCTCGTCGTGGTACTCGTGGGCGTGCAGCTCTTCCTGTCGCGGATGCTCACCGCCGGCGAGCGCGGCGTTGAGGTCACGGCCGCGCTCGAGTCCATGATGGAGAGCATTCGAGGCGCGGTACCGCCGGCGGCGTGGTACGCGAGTGGCTTTGTCCCGGGCGCGGTCCTGCCCTGGCTCGCCTCGCTCGTCGCAACGCTCGGCGTAGGTGCGATCGCGATCGCGGCGGTTCAGGCCGGCTATCTCCGGCAGCTTTCGAATCAGGCGGTGACGCAGACCCGGCGCAGGCGATCCACGCCGGGGAAGTTGCCGAGTCGGCACTCGCCGGTGGTCAGCCTTGCGATGCGCGAGGTGAAGCTTCTCACGTCCAACTCCTCATTTCTCTTCGAGAGCGCCGGAGAGGTCTTCATCTTTCCCATCCTCCTCGCCATTTTCCGGTTTGCGATTCCCGCCGAGGTCATGGACATGATCCGAACGACCATCACGCAGACCGACTATCTCCTCCCCCTGGTGACCGGGCTCTTCCTGCTCTTCGCCGGCGTCAATTCGGTCAGCTCGGCGGCGCTGAGCCGAGAAGGGAAGAGCTTCGATCTCTCGCTCTCGCTGCCCGTGTCCGGATCAGCCCAGGTTCGCGCGAAGATCCTCACCTACGTCGTCCTCTTCGGTTCGGCCTTCGCGGTGAACGCGATTCTCGCGGCGTGGATACTCGCATCGCCGTGGTGGACCGTGCCGGCGATGGTAGCGACCGGGCTCCCGTGCATCTGGTTGATCGGTGTGACCACGATCTACATTGACCTGCGCCGACCGCTGCTCACATGGAACCATCCACAACAGGCGGTCAAGCAGAATCTCAACGTCGTGCTCGGGATGGGAACGGCCATCGTTGTCGTTGCCGTCGTCGCCGCTCCGGCGGCGATGGCCGCAGCGCGTGGAGCTCCGGTCGCCGTGGTCATGGTTCTCGCGGCAGGTTTCGCCGTGGTCGTCGCAGGAGTCCTGGGACGCGCGGTGCTCGCCTACGCCGACCGGAGATACTCGAACGCCTTCGCGTAGCGCCGCGTTCCGGCGGAGCCCGACCGGGGCGTCGGGGTGGTTTTTCGACCGGCTCGGGACGAAGTATCTTACGCGGCGGAGGTATCATGTCCGAACACGAAGGCCAACCGCTTCTCCATGAGGGCCCCGATCTCGCGCTCGCCTCGGCCGCGATGATCATGATTCACGGCCGCGGGGCGACCGCCGGAGACATCATGGGACTCTCCTCCCAGTTCCCTCACCCCAATCTCGCCTTCCTCGCCCCGCAGGCGGAGGGGCGGAGCTGGTACCCGTACAGCTTCCTCGTTCCCACGCAGCAGAACGAGCCGGGCATCACCTCGGGGATGACGGTAATCAACAGCCTCGTCATGGAGGCCGAGTTCCACGCGATTCCTCGAGAGAACGTCTTCATCCTGGGATTCAGCCAGGGCGCCTGCCTCGCGCTCGAGTTCGCCGCCCGCCACCCCGCGCGCTACGGCGGCGTGTTTGGGCTCAGCGGCGGACTGATCGGACCTCCGGGAACGGCGTGGGAGAGCGAGGAGTCGCTGGAGGGAACGCCGGTCTTCATCGGGTGCAGCGACGTGGACCCGCATATCCCACAGTCGAGGGTCGAGGAGAGCGCCGAGGCGCTCCGCGGGCTGGGGGCAGACGTGGAACTACAGATCTATCCGGGGATGGGACACGTGATCAGCGGCGCAGAGCTCGAGGCAGTGAACGCGATCATTTCGAACGCGCTCCGATCTTCTCCTGATACTCCGGGATGACCAGCATGGGAGGGCGCTCCTCCTCAACGATCTCGTACTCGACCGTCTCGAAAACCTGGTCCTTCACCTGGAACTGCCGCAGGATCGTGCTCATTTCGGGAAGCTGTCCGATCACCTCGAGCTGTTTCAGACGCGAGAGGAAGGTCTGCATGATACCGAACGCCATCTTGCCGAGGCTGCGCGTGGCCTGATTGCGGTGCACCCGCTGGTCGAGGTCGGTCTGGGCGAAGGCGCTCATACCCCACCGGGCGTAGACGTCCAGCAGATGCGAGGTCTCCACGCCGTAGCCGATCGGGAAGGGGATCGCCTCGAGTACCTCACGTCTCACCGCGTACTCGCCCGAGAGCGGCTGGATGATCGCCGTGAGCTCCGGGAAGAAGAGCGAGAAAAGCGGTCGGATGAGGATCTCCGTCACCCGGCCGCCGCCGGAGGGGCGGATACCCTGGCTGAACGCGAGCGGTCGGTCGTAGAACGCCTTCACGTACATGGTCTCTTTCCGCTTGATGAGCGGTCCGACCAGACCGTAGACGAAGCGCGGGTGGATGTTCTTGATGTCGGCGTCTATGTACACGATGATGTCGCCGGAGAGCTGGTAGATCGCCTTCCAGAGGTTCTCGCCCTTTCCGCGCTTCGCGTCGAGCTTCGGCAGGATGTCGCTCGCGAGGTAGGTGTCCGCCCCGAATCCTCCGGCGACCTCAAGCGTCCGGTCGCTGCTGCCTGAATCGATGACGGCGATCTCGTCGAGCAGCGGGTAGCGCTGCTGGAGCTCGCTCCGGAAGATGACGATCTCCTTGCCGATCGTCTTCTCCTCGTTGAGCGTTGGGATACAGAGGCTGATCTTGAGGCCCTGCCGCTCCTTCTCGTCCACGAGCTCGCGGAGATCGCGAAACGTCGAGTGGTGGTAGGTGTTCGCTCGTACCCACTCATTTAGGTTCATCGCAGTACCCCTTGTCCACCGCAACGATGAGCCCGAGCAGCTGCTCGAGGCCGCGTGTCATCGGCTCGATGAAGACGCGCTCGTTTGTCTCGTTCAGGTTTTCGCCGGTCGTTATGCCCACGGTTACCGCCGGGATGCCCTTGTCGATGAAAGCCGAGAGCTCGGACGTGCTCGGGCTGATTCGCGGGTTGAGGTCGAGCCCCTTCATGATCCGCCGGGCGCCCGCCGCGAGTGGGTGGCTGAAGCTGATGCCGCCGGGTTCGCGGCGGGCAAGCACCTCCATGTGGACGTCCGTGCCCGTGTGGGAGCTCACCTCGGCAGCGATGTTCTCGATCGTCTCGCCGAGCTCCGCGACGAGCGGCCCGCTCTCGCTGCGCACCTCGAACTGGAGCGAACCGCGCGTGGGTACCGTGTTGAATCCGGCGCCCGACTCGATCGAGTTGAAGACGATCGTCGTTCTGGGCCGGCGCGGAAGCGGAACCTCGAGCACGCGGTTGATGACCTCGTTCATGTTCACGATGGCGCCCCCGGCGCCGAATCGCGTCCAGTCGTACTCCTCCGGCAGGTCGTAGTCGATCTCGCCACGGAGCATTCCGATCGAGCTGTACGAGAGTCGCCCGAGCCGAACGCCCTCAACGCAGATGCCCGCGGAAATCGGCACGTCCGTGTTGTCGAGGAAGAACCTGATTCCCTCAATGTTGCCGCGTCCCAGGCTCTGTGCCGATCCCATCAAGATGAGGTTCGATTCGAGGCGGATGCCGAGCTGCTGAAGGATGATCGGAAGCGTCGCCACGGAGGCGACGCCCAGGCTGTTGTCGCCCACGCCGAGCCCCGCAACGTAGCCGGGCTGAATCGTGACCGTGTGGTCCTCGTTTTCGCCGAAGACCGTATCCATGTGCGCCACGATAAGGATGTTCCGGTCGCCGATCTCTCCGGGGAGAATGCTCAGCGCGTTTCCCTTCTCGTCCGTGGAGCAGTTCTGCAGCTGGTACTCGTTGAAGCGCTCGAGGAGGAACTCCATTCTGCGCCGTTCCGAAAAGGTGGGGGCCGGAGTCTCGGCGATCATGACGAGGTTCGCGAGCATGATTTCGGTGAGCTCGGAGAGGCGCTCCTCGTAGCGCGGCAGCGTTTCGAGGATGGCGTCGAAACCCGTGTCCATCGATGACTCCTTTCCGTGGGCGTAGTTGAAGTATAGGCTAGAGCCGCGGCCGCAGACAAGGACGAGCTGGGAGGAGCGGCGGCGCCGGGTTGTGGATATTAGCGATACCGGCGTCGATAATCATTGAAAATATCAATGTTTGATATTAACATTGTTGACGGAGGCAGCCATGGAACTTCGAGTCAGCAAGTGTCCCGCCTGCGGAGGAACCGAGTTTCGCATCGAGCGGCTTGCGTGCACGAACTGCGGAACCGCGGTCGAAGGTCGGTTCAGCGTTTCGCGGCTCGCGACGCTGCCGGACGAGCACGTGCACTTCGTGGAGACGTTCCTGAAGTGCCGCGGGAACATCAAGGAAGTCGAGCGCGAGCTCGGCATATCGTATCCAACGGTACGCAGCCGTCTCGATAAGGTGATCGCCCTTCTGGGGCTCGGCGAGGATGCGACGAAGATGAGTCGAGTCGAGATCCTCGCCGCGCTCGAGCGGAACGAGATGAAGCCCGAGGAAGCCGTTGAAGCGCTTCGGGAGCTGAAGGGGTAAGGAGGAGCAGGTGAACGACGAACGGGCAATGATCCTGAAGATGCTGCAGGAAGGGAAGATCAGCGTCGACGAGGCAAACGCGCTTCTGGACGTGCTCAACGAGCCGCAGCCCGGAGAGCCGGGCGGATTCGCGAAGGCCGAAGCCGATCCTACGAGGGGCGCAGGAACCGCCGGCGTCCACGGGGACTTCGACTTCGCCGGGCTCAAGGACACTCTTCGCGCGACCATGGGATCGGTCCGCGAGACGATGCGAGGCGTGAGCGATTCGCTCCGCGACGCATTCGAGGGCTTCGGTGGATTCGACTTCGTGCACGAGTTCGGCCGCGCGATGGGCCGCGCGCACGCGGACGAGGAGCGCCGCCTCTTCGCGGAGACCGGTCCGGACGGGACACTGCGGATCACCAACTCGTGGGGCGATGTCCGGGTGACGGGAACCGATTCGGCCGCCGTAGCGGGAACCGCGCGCGTCACGTGCTGGGCCGCGGACGAGGAGCGCGCCCGGGAGAAGCTCGCAGGGGTTTCGGTGACGCTCGACCGCCGCGACGGCGAATGGGTCGTGGAGAGCGAGCCCGCGGACCGGCACTCCACGCGCATCGACTTCGAGCTCCAGGTGCCGCGCGCGCTCGCCGTGGTCGTGACCACGGCGAGCGGTGACCTCTGGCTCGAGGATCTGTCCGGCTCGCAGACGGTGAACACAATGAGCGGCGATATCAATGTGGCGAGCCTCGGGTCCGATTGCGGAGCAGTGCAGCTCGTGAGCAGCAAGAGCGGCGACATCATCGGCGCGGCGTTGACCGGCGACGTGACCCTCAACACGCTCTCCGGCGACGTCTCCGTGAACGGATTCTCCGGCGTCCTTCGTGTATCCACGCAGAGCGGTGACATCGGCGTGCGGGACGGCCACGGCTCGGTTCAGCTGAAGACGATGAGCGGCGACGTGCACGCAGCGTTGTTGTCGATTGGGGCGGAAGACGTCGCGCTCTCGTCGGTGAGCGGTGACGTGGACCTCACGGTTCCAACGGACGCCGCGTTCGACCTGGAGGCGCGCTCCACGTCCGGCGACGTTCGGGCGGAGTCCGAGCTCGAGGACGCCGTGCGGAGCGGAAGACGCCTGCAGGGCCGTAGAAACGGCGGCGGTGTTTCTGTTACTGTGACGAGCGTTTCGGGCGATATCATCGTCCGCGACTAATACAGCAGCCATGGCCGACCGATCGAACCAGCCACCACGTCCGAGCTCGCCGCTCTTCTTCGGCTTCGCGATCTTCGCCGCCGTGGTCGCGATCGCTTTCGTCGCGGCTCCGGACCGTGAGGCGCCGGGCGACGCGCTCCCGCTCTACGACTCCGTCCTCGCGAGCAACGCCGAGGAGCCGCGCGCGGTGATCGTGGACGTGCTCCGCATTCCCCCCGGCGACGGCCGACCGGCGTTCGAGCGGCTCGTACAACAGCTCAACCGTTCGCGGCTTCTGCCCGGCGAGCTTCGTGTCTCCGGCTTCGATCGCTCGGACGGTCGACTCATCGCGACGGTGGAGCTCGACGCCGGCGGAGCGGAGGTCGGTCGCGACGCCTGGTACCAGAGCCTTCAGGGAAGCACCGGCGCGTACGCGACCGAGCTCGAGCTCGGCTGGAACCTCCTGCAGCCGCACTATGCCGGCGCCTGGCCGGACGGCATCCGGCTCCGCTATCGCGGCGAGCCGATGCCCGTCCTCGATCACGTGGACCTCTCCGGGACCCTCACCCGCGACCGATTCCGGAGGCGTTGAGACGAAGGCAGCGCGAGCGCGGTCGATCTCCGCCGGCGTGGCAGACCGGCGCCTCGGAGATCGGAGTGCTGTGGCGCAGTTTGCTTGACGCCCCGTGCGCCGGGCCGTACCATTTTCTTACATCGCAAAGGAGAGACGCATGGCAGACCTGAGCGCACGCTACATGGGCATTTCGCTGAAGAATCCACTCATCGCGGGGGCATCGAGCCTCACGAGCAACATGGGCAGCATCAAGAAGCTCGAGGAGGAGGGCGTCTCGGCGCTCGTGATTTCGTCGCTTTTTGAAGAGACGATCCAGCTCCAGAGCTTCAAGATGGAGCAGGACATGAAGCACTACGACTACCGTGACCCGGAGATCGGGCAGATCTTCCCGGACATGGAGCATGCCGGACCGGATGAGCATCTCATGTGGGTGCGCAAGGCCGTTGAGGCGGTGGACATTCCCGTCATCGCGAGCCTCAACTGCGTGAGCAAGGACACGTGGGTCGAATGGGCGCAGAAGCTCGAGGAGACCGGCGTGCAGGGTCTCGAGCTCAACTTCTTTGCCGTTCCGGTCGACCCGGCGGAAGCCGCTGCATCGATCGAGGACCATCAGGTCGAAACCGTGAAGGCGATCATGAACAAGGTGAAGGTTCCGGTCAGCGTGAAGCTGAGCCCGTTCTACACGAGCCCGCTGAACCTTGCGAAGCGGATGGACGACGCGGGCGTCGCCGGACTCGTGCTCTTCAACCGACTCTGGCATCCCGAGATCGAGACCGACCGCGAGAAGATGAGCTTTCCCTTCCACCTGAGCAGCTCGGCCGACCTGGGTCTGCCGCTCCGCTACGTGGGGCTCCTCAGCGGACGGACGAAGGCATCGATTTGCGCGTCCAACGGCGTGCACACCGGGACGGACGCGGTCCAGGCGATCCTCGCCGGCGCAGACGTCTGCCAGGCCGTGAGCACCTTCTACAAGAACGGCGTCTCGAACGCGAAGAAGATGCTGGGCGATCTGGAGAGCTGGATGGAAAAGAAAGGCTACTCGTCGCTGGATGAGTTCCGCGCGAAGCTCAACTACGCCAACTCGAGCGACAGGTGGACGTTCAAGCGGGCCCAGTACGTGCGGCACCTCCTCAACAGCGAGGAGTACATCAAGCTCTCGAGCGCGTTGTAAGCCATGCGGATCTCACTCGAACGCTTCGGCGTCCTCCCCGACGGATCCGAAGCCACGCTCTACACCGTGACGAACGCGAACGGATACGTCATGCGGTGCACGAACTACGGGGCAACGCTCGTTGGTTTCCAGGCGCTCGATCGCGAGGGCCATGCCGACGAGGTCACGCTTGGCTTTGACGATCTCGAGCACTACGCGAAGGAACATCCCTTCTTCGGCGCCACGATCGGCCGCGTCGCGAACCGGGTGGCCGGAGCCCGGTTCACGCTCAACGGCGAGACGTACCGGCTGGACGCGAACGAAGGCGCGAACACGCTGCACAGCGGTCCGAACGGATTCCACAACCGGCTGTTCGGCGCCGAGGCCTTCGAGCGCGGCGGTCAGGCGGGCGTCCTCTTCCATCTCGTGAGCCCGAACGGCGATCAAGGCTTTCCGGGCGAGGTCAGCGTCTCCGTCTCCATGTCGCTCACCGAGGAGAACGAGATGCTCTTCGAGTACCACGCCGAGAGCGACCGTCCCACGCCGATCAATCTCACGAATCATGCGTACTGGAATCTCGCCGGCGCTCCCGACAGACGCCGGCACCGAGGCGAGCAGACACCCGATCCCGAGCCCCGCGGCGGCGCCGTGGGCGAGCACGAGGTGACGATCTTCGGCCGCGAGTACCTGGAGGTGGACGAGGAGAGCATCCCCACGGGCCGCATCCTGCCGGTGGCCGGTACGCCGAACGACTTCACCTCGCCCAAACCGGTCGGTGCGGACATTCAAGCCGCCGGCGGCTACGACCTGTGCTACGTGCTCGATCCAAGCATGGACGGCGCCTCGGGGGCGGCCACGCAGACCGCGCACGGGTTCGAGACCGACCTCCATCGCGCCGCGATGGTTCGCGATCCGTCGTCCGGTAGAACGATGGAGGTGCTCACGACCTCACCGGCGCTCCAGTTCTACAGCGGGGTCTTCCTCGCGACCGCGGTCGACCAGTTCGGTCAACCGTTCCACACGTACGACGCGCTCTGCGTAGAGACGCAGTACCACCCGGACGCGGTGAACCACGACAACTTCCCCTCGATCATCCTGCAGCCGGGCGAGACGTTCCAGCACAAGACGGTGCATCGGTTTGGAGTGGAGTAGGCCGACGTGAGATGCGCGCCCTTCGGGCGTGCTATTCCGTTTCCTCGATCGCCTCGTACGACATCACGCGCAGCACCGCCGGAAGCGCCGGCGGTGCGCCGGCACCGAGCAGCTCGCCGCGAGCGACGACCCGCCGACCCTGGAGCCGCTCGAGCTCGGGGGTAAGCTTGCCTTGGAGCCGGAACAACAGCGCATCGTCCGCGGCGACCGCGCGCGGTTCGCCTCCCACGACCTCGAGCTCGCCGTCCGGTGCGGCGAGCAATCCGAGAAAGGTGTGCGGCACGTTGCCGTAGAGGTTGATCGTCCCTTCAACCACGAGCATCTCACCCACCGCCTCCTCCAGCTCGATCGGCCTCGGTTCGGGGGCCGGGAGCGCGAACGCGACCGGCGCGAGGAGCGCTGCGAAGGCGACGGTCGCGCCGATCGCGACGCGGATTCCGCCCGGGAGCCGCCCGGATTGCGACCCGGGTGCTCGCCGTCCGCCGTGTCCCCGACCCAGTCCTCGCCGCGCGCATCGGATCGGCGTCATTTCACCACCACCGTCAGGTCGATGCCCCGCGGAACGTCCATCTCCAGGTCCACGGTTCCGGTGAGCCCCCGGCTCACGAGGTAGAAGAGCTTGGACCCGGCCGGCATCTCGTCCACGGCGTTCAGGTCGGTGTGGACGTACGGCTGAGGATCGTAGTTGAAGTGGTTGATCGAGCCGAGCCGGTAGTCGATCTCGCCGGCGGCGGACGGGAACCACTCGCCGCGGTTGAGCTCGTGCTCGTTTGCGCCCTCGTCGTCCGAGAGGAGCACGGCCGCGCCCCAGCGCCACAGGAGCTCGTCCAGCGTCCGGTCGGTCGCCGCCGCGAGGATCGTGCTCGTGGAGCTCGAGGTGCTGTGCGCCAGCGTCTCGAAGAGCCCGGCGCCTCCGTAGTTGCGTCCCAAGTACGCGCCGAACGCGTACGACACGGCGTAGCTCCGAAGGATGTCGTCCGTCGCGCCGAATCGCGTGAGGCTGATGTCGTTCCAGTCGTTGTAGTCCGGCAGCCTGCCTTGCCCTATCTCCTCGGGTCCGGCGTCTCCGATCGCGTAGTCGGCGTAGTCGGGCGGTACCGGGACGCCGCGCGGCCCCGGACCTGCGTACGGTGCGTCGTCGTTTCGCTTCCACTCCACGAGGTCTTCCGAGGCGAGCGACATGAGCTCCTCGAGCCAGACCGGAAAGGCCGATCCACGAAGCACGGTGCGTTCGTGGAAGCCGATCATGTGCTGCAGCTCGTGCGCGAGCGTGGAGACGATCTGGCTCGGCCAGTAGTCGGTAATGTCCCATGAGCCTTCGCCCGAGAGCGTCGCCCGGAAGGTCTCCGAGTCGAGGTAGAACATGATGCGCTCGTTCGAGGTCTTGAGCTCGGGGTTCAGCGGGTCCTGGACCCGGACGAAGTTGTCCTTGCTCCAGAAGAAGCCCACGATGCCGCCGGGACCGTCGCCCGCGCTTGGGTCGTCCTCGATGTCGTAGAGGAGGATCGTGATCGTATCCTGCTCGGGTACGGCATCGTCTGCGTAGATGTTGTCGTCATCGAGCGCGCTCCACTCTTCGCCGTAGACCGCGCTCACCCAGTCGTAGATGTCGTTGTCGGTGCCGGGTGCGAGGAAGCGCTCGGCGAGGGCGGCGGTCTTCGCGGGCGAAACGAGGAGACTCGAGTCGACAGAGCTCCACTCGCTCTCCTCGACCCAGATCTCGAGCGATTTGTCGCCGTGGCTCGTCTCCACGGGCGTAGCCGAGCGGTACGCGAGGACGGACGGGATCGCCACGATCTCATCGCTCGAGGGGATGTAGTCGTAGAAGTCGAACGTATCGCCGGGCGGCTGGTCGTAGAGATCGTAGCTCGTCCCGAACTCGTCCGGGGGGGGCGCCGGATTCGTGCCGTCCGGCGTGTACTCGGCTGCGAGGAGGCTTCGCGAGCCGTTCGGGCGCGGAGGTTCCCATCCGAGCAGATCGGGGCGGTCCCGGAGGGCGGGCGGGTCGTTCGGCGCGCCGGCGGCGCGCGAGCCGATCGTCGATCTGAACGACGGAGGTTCGATCGTGCCGACCTCGCTGCGTCGCTCCACGGTCGGTGCCGAGACGGCTCCGGTCGTGGGGTTGGTGAAGATGAGATAGACGTCCTTGGGGTCGTCGCCCACGTTTACGCTGTAGAGGATCTCCTGATCCGGTTCCACGTCATCCAGGTCGTAGTGGAACACGTTGTCGCTTCCGGGAGAGTACGAATCGGGCTCGATTTCGTGTGGGAAGGGGCCGCATGAGGCGAGGGCGAGCACAGCCGCCGACAGCACGTACACCGCAAGCATACGTGCGAACGCCCGGGGCTGAGGATCGTTCGGGGCGCGCATCTTTGGGTAACATACCGCACGCGGGCGAAAGCGACCACGCGCGAGCGGTCTCCACGTTCCGCGCCTGGGCGTGCGATAATCGTTGTGTGTCCGATTTCGTGGCGTACTTGATCATCTCCGGACCCTCGCTGCTGCTGCTCGTGCTCTTTGTCGTGCTCACGGTGCGTGCGCGGAGGCGTACGAGGCGGCGCCGCGAAGCTCGTGAGCGCCGCGACGCTCAGTAGCTCTCCGGTCGGAGGAGCTGCGCAACCCGATGGAGCTCGGTCGCGGTCGCGACGGTGCGGAGCATGCGGTCGTCCGATTCTTGCGCCTCCGTACTCCAGCACGCGCCCACGGTCGCGTCGAGCGCGGCGCCGCGGGCCACGAGGTACGGTGTTCGGTCCACGCATTCGGCGAACGCTTCGGCCATCGCGACGGCCTGGCGCTCGGTCTCGAGCGCGTCCTCCGTTTTCATGGCGTCCCCGATCTGGTTCCGTATGAACCGGCCCGGCTCGAGCCAGGACGGAGCGAGGATGCCCTTCGGGTCGATGATGCGCCACGCCGATCCGGACGAGAGGATGTTGCCGTGGTGCAGATCGCCGTGGATGAGCACCTCCTTGTCGCTCGCGTCTATCATCTGTTCCGCGAGATCGACCGCGCGGAGCAGATCGGTCACCCACGGCGCGCCGGCTCGGCGTGAAGAAAGCTCGCCGCGCGCCCGCGCGAAGGCGCGCCGCGCGAGGTCGAAGAACCTCGGGAAGACGAAGCCGGCCGGCTCGTTCCTCGGTTCGGCGTGGAGCACGCGGACGAGGCTGCCGGCGACTTCCACGCGCGTACCGAGCTCGGAGACCGACCAGAGCGTCTCGCCGGGTGTCAGCCGCTCCACCAGAATCGCGCAGAGCGCAGGGTCGTGCGCGTAGAGAGCGCAGGCGGCGCCGGAGGCGAAGGAGCGCAGCGCAGCGATCTCGGAGCGGGCCTCCGGGTTCGGGACCGTGATCTTGAGAATGGCCGGCCCGTACGGACTCCGGCACCGGCCGACCCACGAGTAGCTCAGGTTCGCGTGTTGCTCGAGATCCGCGAGCGACCACCGTGCCGAGCACTCGTCCACGATGTCGGGGAGCCGCTCGAGCCACGCGTCGCCGCCGGGACGAAAGACCCGCGAGATCCGGTCTCGAAACGATGCAGGAAGCTGTAGCCTCACGTTCCCTCCGGCTTGCGATTCTACCCGGTTGCTCCGACTCGCGGAAAGGCGTTCGTCCCGCTGATGACAGGCGAACGGCGACCGTGCGATGATTCGTCGAGTTCGTACGAGAGAGGTACCAATGGCGACGTCCCCCGCAGAACCGGTCAACCTCACGTGTGAGTATCAGGCGCACAACCTCGGTATCGACACGGCGCGTCCGAGGTTCTCCTGGTGGATGAACGACCGCCGCCCGGGCGCGGCGCAGACCGCGTACCACGTCCAGGTCGCTCGAGGCGGGACCGCGTTCTCGGATGACGCGCTCGTCTGGGACAGCGGAGAGATTGCCTCCTCCGATTCGGTTCTCATCGAGTATGCGGGCTCGGCTCTCGAGTCGAGGACGCGGTACGCCTACCGCGTTCGATTGCGCGACCACCGCGAAGAGTGGGGCGCGTGGAGCGAGCCCGACTGGTTCGAGACCGCATTCCTGAGCGCCTCGCAGTGGCGCGCGAGGTGGATTGCTCCTTCGGACGACGACGGAGAGACCGGCGGTCCGCCGCCGCTCCTGCGCACCTCATTCGCTGTGGAGGGCAGCGTCGTCTCGGCACGCCTCTACGCGAGCGCGCGCGGTCTCGCGGAGGTCGTGTTCAACGGCGAGATCGTGGGTACCCACGTCCTCTCCCCGGGCTGGACCGACTACGACCGGCGAACCCAGTACGTCACGCACGACGTCACCGATCTCGTCCGCGAGGGCGAAAACGTGCTCGGTGCAATCCTCGGCGACGGCTGGTACTCAGGGCGAATCGCTCGGATCAAGGACGGGGAGCGACGATTCGGCGCGCGCCCGCAATTCCTCTGCGAGCTCCACGTGGCACTCGCGACGGGCGCCGAGGTAATCGTCTGCTCGGACGAGAGCTGGACCTGGCGCACCGGTCCGATCGTCGCGTCCGACATCTACGACGGCGAACGCTACGACGCGCGGCTCGAGCTTCCCGACTGGGGGCGCTCGGCCGCAGGCCCGGGCTGGGAACCGGCACGGGTCGTGGGACCCGCCACCGCGCACTGGAGCGGCGCCGCCGCGCCTTCACCGGTGCTGGATGCGAAGGTCGTGCCGCCGGTTCGTCGCGTGAAGGAGCTCGTTCCCCTCGCGCGAACGGAGCCCGAGCCGGGCAGATACGTTTTCGACCTCGGGCAGAACATCGTCGGGTGGGCGCGCGTGCGCCTCTCCGGTTCCCGAGACACGACGATCACGCTCCGGTTCGCCGAGATGCTGAATCCCGACGGAACGCTCTACGTGGAGAATCTCCGGACGGCGAAGGCGACCGACACCTACACCTGCTCCGGCGACGGGGAGTTCACGTGGGAGCCCCGGTTCACCTTTCACGGGTTCCGCTACGTAGAGGTGAGCGGGGTCGACGATCCACCCGAGCCCGAGCAGATCGCAGGCATCGTCCTCCACAACGATCTACCGCTCACGGGTTCGTTCGACTGCTCGCACCCGCTGGTGAATCAACTCCAGAGCAACATTCAGTGGGGTCAGCGCGGCAACTACCTGGAAGCGCCGACCGACTGTCCGCAGCGCGACGAGCGGCTCGGATGGACCGGCGACGCGCAGGTATTCATTCCCACCGCCACGTTCAACATGCAGGTTGCACCCTTTTTCGCGAAGTGGCAGCGTGATCTCGCGGACGCGCAGGGGCCCGCGGGAACCATCCCCTCCGTTGCTCCGGCAGTCCGCTACATGAAACCGAGCGACGAGAACGACGGCGGACCCGCGTGGTCGGACGCCTTCGTGATCTGTCCGTGGACGATTCGGCGCCGCTACGGCGACCTCCGCATCGTCGCCGAGCACTACGACGCGATGTACCGGTTCGTGGAATCGATGAGGAGCCGGAGCAGGGGGCTCATCCGGTCGGACCAGTTCGTGGAGGGGTGGGGCGGCTACGGCGACTGGGTCGCGATGGACGCTCCGGAGGGCGAGCGCGTAGGCGCGACGCCCAAGGACCTCATCGGGACCGCGTACTTCGCTCACAGCACGGATATCCTTCGGCGGATGGCCGAGGTCCTGGGCAAGGATCATGACGTGGTTCAGCTGCGCGATCTCCACAGGAGAATCGTCCGCGCGTTCCGGAGCGAGTTCGTGACGCCGGCAGGGCGTCTCCTGGGCGACACGCAGACCGCGTACGCCGTCGCGCTCGCCTTCGATATGCTGCCGGAACAGATGCGACCGGCGGCGGTCGATCGGCTCGTCCGCCTGCTCGAGCTCCGCGGCCGGCGGCTCTCGACCGGTTTCGTCGGCACGCCGCTGCTCTGCCCGGTTCTCACCAGGTTCGGTCGCGACGACGTCGCGTATCGTCTGTTGCTGCAGGAGGAGTTCCCCTCGTGGCTCTACACCGTGAAGCAGGGCGCCACGACGATGTGGGAACGGTGGAACAGCTACACGCACGAGCACGGCTTCGGCCCGGTGCAGATGAACAGCTTCAATCACTACGCGTACGGCTCGATCGGCGACTGGATCTACTCGTCGGTAGCGGGGCTCGCGGTGGACACGTCCGAGCCCGGCGAGCCGCCGCTTCGCATCGCGCCGAAGCCGGGCTACGGCATCGATCGGGCGAGGGCGCAGCTCGATACGCCGTTCGGACGCGCCGCGAGCTCGTGGGCGATCGAATCGGGCACCGTGCGGCTCGAGGTGACGATACCCGCGAACGCGTGGGCGAGGGTCGTCATCCCCGCCGGCACCTCGGACATCGAGATCGACGCGGACGAGGGCGAGGCGCACCTGGAGGAGCTCGTGGTCCACGAAGACAACGCGCGCGGCCTGTTCACCTTCCGCGTCGCGGCCGGCGAGTACGCCTTCCTCTGGTCGCTGCCCGCCGCTGCAGCGCCGCCGTCCGCGTGATACACTGATCGCAACGGCGCGAGCGCGCCGTCGGACGCGGGTCGGGGGAGGCACCCGCCCGCAAACAAAGGGGGAACTCATGGCACGGAACAGACTCGATATCAGCGCGATTCTCACGATTCTCGTGGGCGCGTTCCTGCTCCTGGACGGTATCGCCGGGCTCACGCAGGCGAACTCGTTCGTGGGTGAGATCGGCCGGGCGCTCGGTGCGCGGGGCAGCACGATCAATCTGATCATTGCGATCGTTGAAGTCGTGGCAGGCGCGCTGCTCCTGCTGAGTCTCATCGTGAACCTCGGCGAGCTCGAGCGGTTTCTCGGCATCGGCATCTTCATCGCGTGGGCCGTCGTGATGGTGCTCGTCTTCATCGTGAACAACTTCGCGCCGGATACGCTCGGCTGGTGGATCGGGGTAACCGAGTACTCGATCATCCTCGTAGCGATCTGGATGGTGAAAGGTCGGCGGGTGTAGCCGTCGCGGGGCCCGCGGCCGGCTTACCACGCCGCGAGGTCGGAGTAGCCTGCCGGGCTCGCCGCGGCGAGGATCTCCACGAGCGCGCCCGGCGCGATCTCGATCTGGAGACCGCGCACGCCGGCGCTCACGAGGATCGTCTCAAAGAGCTCGGCCGTCTCGTCGATTCGGGTCGGGAAGGCCCTCTTCATCCCGATCGGTGAGCATCCGCCGTGGACATAGCCGGTGAGCGGTTGCAGCTCCCTGAGCCGGATGAGCGCGATCCTTCGGGCGCCTGCCGCCCGGGCCGCCTTCTTGAGGTCGAGCTCGGCGTTACCCGGGACGCAGAAGACGTGGTGCTCGCCGCGGTCGCAGGCGGTGACGAGCGTCTTGAAGACGCGCTCGGGCTCCACGCCGAGCGTGGTCGCGACGCTGACCGCGTCGAGCGCATCGTCGGTATAGTCGTACTCCCTGATCGCGAACTCCGTTCCCGCCTGTTCGAGGAGTCTGACCGCGTTCGTCTTCGCCATCGCCGCCGCCGGGCTACACGCCGAAGTACCGCTTCGCCACGACCGCCATCGCGCCGTCCGCAGCGCTCGCCTCGAGCACGACGTCCGCGGCCGCCTTCGCCCCGGGATGCGCGTTCGCGACGGCGACTCCGGTTCCGGCGGCCCGGAGCATCTCCGCGTCGTTGTCGGCATCGCCGACCGCGAGCGTCGCTTCGATCGGAATGCCGAGCGTCTCGGCGAGGCGCACGAGCGCGTCGCCCTTGTGCACGCCCTCGGAGACGATCTCGAGGTACTTGGGCTTGGAGAACATCACCGAGAAGCGCTCGCCGCGCGGCGACGCGTTGGACATGGCACGAAGCGCGTCGCGGTGCGCGAGGAGCTCCTCGTGCGTGCCCACGATCAGGAGCTTGGGCGATCCCTCGGCGAGCGCCGCGGAGAGATCGGGGACAATGCTCGCAACGGTCGCCGTCGCTTCCGCGTACTTCCGTGTGCACTCGTCGTCGACCTCGACCACGAAGGCGTCTCCGGCGTAGCCCTGGACGTGGAGCGCGTGCTTGCGCGCGTACGCGACCACCCGCGAGACCGAGGGGCCGGTAAGGTATCTGCGCGAGACGATCGTGCGGCTCTTCGCCGTGACCGTGCGCGCGCCGTTGAAACCGATGTAGTACTCGTCGTCCGCCGGCTCGAGGATCGGCGCGGCGACCTTCCGGATGCTCGTGTCCGAGCGGCCGGAGCAGAAGACGATGGTGATGCCCGCCTCGTGGAGCCGGACGAGCGCGTCGTGGTTCGCCGCGGGCAGGCTACCGTCCGGAGCGAGGAGCGTGTCGTCGATGTCGGTCGCAAGAAGGCGGTACATGCGCGTACTCTAACCGGATGCCGCCGGCGTGTCAGGGAGCGAGCACGAAAAAAAGACCGACGCCGGTTCAACGTCGGTCTGCGACTACTCGTCGGTCGACGCCTACTCGTCGACTACTTCAAAGTCCACGTCGTCCGCGTCCGCGCGCTTCGCGCGAGAGCCGCCCGCGGCCTGGTCGCCACCGTCCGGTCGCTGGAAGCCGCCCGGGCCCGCCTGCGCGCCGGCACCCGTGCCCGCACCGCCTGCTGCGGCACCCTGCGTCTGGTAGAGCTGCTCGGCCAGCTTGTGGCTCGCCTGGTTGAGCTCCTCCATCTTCGCGCGGATCGTCTCCGCGTTGCCCGATTCGAGCACGCCGCGAAGCGCGCTGATCTTCTCCTGGATGGACGTGCGATCCGACTCGGGGATCTTCTCCCCGTGCTCGGAGAGCGCCTTCTCCATCTGGTACGCGAGCTGGTCGCCTTCGTTCCGTGCCTCGGCGGTTTCGCGGGCCTGTTTGTCGGCCTCCGCGTTCGCCTCGGCCTCCTTCACCATCCGGTTGATCTCGTCCTCGTTGAGGCCGGAACTCGATTCGATGCGGATCTTCTGCTCCTTGCCGGTCCCCAGGTCCTTCGCCGAGACGTGGACGATGCCGTTCGCGTCGATGTCGAAGGCGACCTCGATCTGCGGCACGCCGCGCGGAGCCGGTGGAATGCCCACGAGCTCGAAGCGGCCGAGCGTTCGGTTCTGACCGGCCATCTCGCGCTCGCCCTGCAGCACGTGGATCGTCACCGCGTTCTGGTTGTCCTGCGCGGTGCTGAAGATCTCGCTCTTCCGCGTGGGGATCGTCGTGTTGCGCTCGATGAGCTTCGTGAAGACGCCGCCGAGCGTCTCGATCCCGAGCGAGAGCGGCGTGACGTCGAGCAGGAGCACGTCGTTGACGTCTCCGGTCAGCACGCCCGCCTGGACCGCGGCACCGACCGCGACGACCTCGTCGGGGTTCACGCCCTTGTGCGGTTCCCTGCCGAAGAGCTCGGTCACGAGCTTCTGGACCGCGGGAATCCGTGTGGAGCCGCCCACGAGGATCACCTCGTGAATGTCGCTCGCGTTCAGATCCGCGTCCGCGAGCGCCTGCTGCACGGGCCGGCGGGTACGCTCGATGAGATCGCCCACGAGTTGCTCGAATTTCGCCCGCGTGAGCGTGTAGTTCAGGTGCTTGGGGCCGCTCGAGTCCGCCGTGATGAACGGGAGGTTGATCTCGGTCTGCTGCGAGCTCGAGAGCTCCTTCTTCGCGTTCTCGGCCGCTTCCTTGAGGCGCTGGAGCGCCATGCGGTCGCTGCTGAGGTCGATGCCGTAGTCGTTCTTGAAGCTCGTCACGAGCCACTCGATCACGCGCTGGTCGAAGTTGTCGCCGCCAAGGTGCGTGTCGCCGTTCGTGCTCTTCACCTCGTAGACGTTGTCCGCGAGCTCGAGGATCGAGATGTCGAAGGTGCCGCCGCCCAGGTCGTAGACCGCGATCGTCTGTTCGCCGCGGTTCTTCCCGAACCCGTACGCGAGCGCCGCGGCGGTCGGCTCGTTCACGATCCGCTTCACCTCGAGTCCCGCGATCTTGCCCGCGTCCTTCGTCGCCTGGCGCTGCGAGTCGTTGAAGTAGGCGGGAACCGTGATAACCGCTTCGGTGACCTCCTCGCCCAGGTAGTCTTCGGCCGTTTTCTTCATCTTCTGGAGCACCGCCGCCGAGATCTCGGGCGGGGAGTACTGCTTGCCTTCGACCTCGATGCGTACGTCGCCGCCGGAGCCCTTCACGAGCCGGTACGGAACCATCTCCATCTCGCGCGCGACCTCGTCGTACTTTCGGCCCATGAACCGCTTCACGGACGAGACCGTGTTGTTCGGGTTCGTCACCATCTGGTTCCGCGCGGGTTGTCCCACGAGACGCTCGCCCTTATTCGTGAACGCGACGACGCTCGGCGTGGTTCGCCCGCCCTCGGCGTTCTGAATCACGACCGGCTCGCCGCCTTCCATTACCGCAACGACCGAGTTGGTCGTGCCAAGATCGATTCCAATCGTCTTGTTTGCCATACGATCCTCCTTCTACCGGGCCGCGGTCCTCGCCGCCCGGTGCCTTATTGCTTATCCCGCGACCTGCCGCTCGGCGGCGGGCCGGGGGATAAGGTCTGCGGTCGGCTTACGTCGGCCGCAGACACTCGTCAGCCGGTCTTCACCTCGATCTTGCGAGGCTTGACCTCGTCCTTGAGATGGAGCCGGACGGTCAGGATGCCGTTCTCCATCTTCGCGTCCACCTTCTCGCGGTCCACGCGCTCGTCCAGCGTGTACGTCGCGCGGTAGTCCGCGTCGCGCCGCTCGTGAATCACGTAGCTCACGTCGTCCGCGTACGCGTTGCGGCGCCCGTGGACGGTCAGCGTGTTCCCGTCGATATTGACGTCGATCCCATCCTTGCTCACTCCCGGCATCTCGAGCCGGAGCACGACCGCGTCGCTCGCTTCGCAGATGTTGCCGAGGGGCCGCACCGTGCGGCGTTCGACCGCCTGCTTCGTTTCCTGCTTCTCAACAGCCGTGTCTGCCATGCTTGACCTCCTTACTTCACGTTGACCGCGATCTGCTTCGGCTTGGCTTCTTCCCGCTTCGGGAGCGAGATCGCAAGCACGCCGTCGCGCATCTTCGCGTCGATCTTCTCCGCGTCCACGCCGTGAGGCAGCGAGAGCGTCCGCTGGAAGCTTCCTTCCCAGGTTTCCTTGCGGTAGTACGTGCTTTCCTTCTCCTCGCGGTCGCCCTTCTTCTCGCCCTTGATCGTCAGAATGTTGTCCGCGACCGAGATCTCCAGGTCCTTCCGGTCAACTCCCGGCAGGTCCACGCTTACCAGGAAGCCGTCGTCGTTCTCGACAACGTCCATCGCCGGAGAGAACTCCCGATCGAAGAGTCCGTCGGAGAAGAACCGCCTGGCGGCAGGATCGAACATCTCGTCGATTTCTCGTCGGATGCGATCGAGCTCACCAACCGGATCCCACAGATTGTTTCGATTGCGTCGTACGATGTTCATAAGCCCTCCTCTCGTACTTGATCTGCTCGGCTCGGTGTCCGGTCAACGACCCCGCCGAACCGACACCAATAGAACAGCACAAGCCGTGCCAACCTGTGCGGAATACCGCAAGTAACTGCACAGGAAAGAGTTAGAGTAGAGCTTGGATCGACGGTTCGCTCGCCGCGACGGTCGTTCTGAGCCACCTTGACGCAGCGGCAACCGATCCGTTCTGCATAGGGCTATAATGACACAACGGGGCTTTTTGACCCTATTCGGCTGTAGCAATTGGAAACGCGCGGGTCGCGCGCCTGGCGCAGCGGTTCGCCGCGATGCTATACTCGTCCGGATGGAAGTACGCCAACGACTTCGAGCCCTCCGCTCGCTCATGGAAGCGCGTGGATTGGACGCATATATCGTTCCCACGTCGGACCCGCATCAGAGCGAGTATCCTCCCGAACACTGGAAGCACCGCGCCTGGTTGAGCGGGTTCACCGGGTCCGCCGGAACCGTTGTGGTGACCCAGACGCGCGCCGGGCTCTGGACCGACTTCCGCTACTACCTGGAGGCGGCCGAAGCAATCGCCGGCTCGGGGATCGAGCTCTTCCGCGTTGGCGAGCCTGACGTGCTCGACTATCCCGAGTGGCTCGCCTCCGAGCTGGACGCGGACGCGACGGTCGGATTCGACGCGCAGAGCGTTTCGCTCGCCGCGGCGAAGAACCTCGAGCAGCGGCTCGCCCCGCGCGGCATCGAGCTCAATCCGGGCGATGATCTCGTCGCAATGATTCGAGACGACCGCCCGTCGCTTCCAAACCGCCCGATCTGGGTGTACGCACCCCGATTCGCCGGGCAGAGCCGTGGGGAAAAGGTTTACGCACTCCGCGCCCGCATGCGGGAGCTCGGCGCGGACTACCACCTCATTTCCACGCTGGACGATATCGCATGGTTGCTCAACATCCGCGGGAGCGACGTCGCGTACAATCCCGTTGCGGTCGCGCACCTGATCGCCGGGCTCGAGGACGTGCGGCTCTACGTCAACGAGGAACAGCTCGAGCCGGATGTTCGCACCGAACTCGAGTCGGACGGCGTTGCCATCCGTCCGTACGAGCGCGTGCTCGCAGACGTCGCGGAGATCGAGCGCGGCGCGGCCGTGATTCTGTCGCCGCAGCAAGTGAGCGTCGGGTTTGCGCGACGGCTCGGTCCCGGCGTGAAGCGAATTGAGCGGACGAACCTGACGACCGAGTCGAAGGCGCAGAAGAACGCGGTCGAGCTCGAGCATCTTCGCGAGACCATGGCGCGCGACGGCGTCGCGATGGTGCGCTTTCTGTCCTGGCTCGCGTCGTCCGTCGGCCGCGAGGAGATCACCGAGCTCGGCGCGGAGGAGAGGCTGCGCGAGTTCCGGTCGCGAGGCGAGAACTTCGTCTCGGAGAGCTTCCGAACGATCTCCGGCTATCGCGGGCACGGCGCGATCGTCCACTACTCGGCGACCGAAGAATCCAACGCGCGGATCGAGCCCGCCGGGATCTACCTCGTGGACTCGGGCGCGCAGTACCTGGACGGAACAACGGACATCACGAGGACGGTGGCATTGGGAGAGCCCGGCGAGCAGGAGCGCCGCGACTTCACGCTCGTGCTCAAGGGGCATATCGGCCTTGCCACCTTGCGCTTCCCGGTTGGGACGACGGGTCATATGATAGACGCGGTCTGCCGCGAGTACCTCTGGCGCGAACGGATGAACTACGGCCACGGCACGGGGCACGGCGTCGGTTTCTTCCTGAACGTCCACGAGGGTCCGCAGCGGATCAGCCAGCACTACAACGACGTGGCGCTCGTACCGGGGATGATCCTGAGCAACGAGCCCGGGCTTTACCGAGCAGACCAGTACGGCATTCGCATCGAGAATCTGGTCGCCGTGTCGGACGACGGCCGCACCGAATTCGGCGCATTCCTGCGATTCGAGACGCTCACGCTCTGCCCCATCGATCGCACCCTCATCAACGTGAGCATGCTCACCCCCGCCGAGCTCGAGTGGATCAACGAGTATCACCGGCTCGTCCGCGAACGGCTCCTCGGGCGAGTGGAGGGTGACGTGGCCGAGTGGCTCGAGGCCGCCTGCGCGCCGCTCGAGTCGTGACCGCGCGTGCGCACCCGGCGCCGGCCGCACCCGATCGGTACCGCGTCTTGATGTGACACGTGTACACCGAGTTGGTGTTACAATCTCGGAAAGGAGCTATCCATGGAACGTGCAGGTATAGGCCGACGTCTGCCCGCGGCGGTGCTCGACGGGCTCTTCCTCTCGATTCTCATCGCCCTCGCGCTTTTTGTCTATTCGATCGCGGGTGGCCTGAAGATCGCCGTGCAGTTGCAGGAGAGCGTGGGGATGCCGATCACGCCCTCCACGATCGCCTCCGAGGAGGTGTGGGAGCAGTTCGAGGCCGAAACCCAGGCGATGTTCGCCGAGCTCGAGCAGCAGATCGAGGAGGACTTCACCGACGAGCAGGCCGAGTTCATCGCGCGAACCATGGCGGACACCGCGGAAGGCTATTTCGATCCGGAAGACCTCAGCCTCGAGTTCATCCTGAGCCTGGACGCCGGTGTGCTGAACGACGTCATCGACGAGTCGTTTGACGCGGTCATCGCAGCGGACCGGCCCGATATCGACGCAGCGGAGGTGAACGAGCTTCGCGCCGAAGTCAAGCAAGTGATGGATCGCTTCGCGCTGGGACGAGTCATCCCCGCCGCTATCCGGTTCGCCGTCTGGTTCGTCCTCCTGCCCGTGCTCGTCGTGCTCGTCTACAGCTTCGCGGAGGCGATCTGGGGACGCACGCTCGGCAAGCTCGCGCTCGGGATCGTCATCGGCCGCGAGACGGACGACGGATCTGCCGTTCCGAGCCTCATGCTGCGCTACGCCGTGAAGTACTCGCCGTTGCTCTTTGCGATACTCGCTGTCGCCACGAGGATCCCGCTCTTCGTCTATCTCTCGGGCGTCACCTGGGTCGTCGTGCTGCTCGGCTCACTCGTGATGATCGGCCCGGAGCGTCGGGCGATCCACGACTACATCGCCGGGACCGCGGTCTACGAGCGGGAACGGCGGTACTGAGCGCCGGCTACCCGGTCAACGCGGCGCTCGTCGTCAGCGTGATCCCGGCCTGTTTCATCTCGTTGATCGCCTCCTCGAGGTGTCCCTCGGGCTGATCGATTCCTCTGGCGGCGTCGGTCACAACCGTGGTCTTGAAGCCCGCCTCGTGCGCGTCCATCGCGGTGAAGAAGACGCAGTAGTCGGTAGCAAGGCCGCACACCATAACCTCGGAGACGTCGAGCTCCCTGAGGTACCCCGCAAGCCCCGTCCTGGTCTTGCGATCGGTCTCGCGGAAACCCGAGTAGGAATCAAGCTCGCTGCGCGTGCCTTTGCGGAGCATCACGTTGACCGGGCGCAGGTCGAGGTCGGGATGGAAGTCTGCGCCCTTCGTCCCCTGCACGCAGTGGTCGGGCCACATTGCCTGTTCGATCCCGTCCACTTCGATCGTCTCGCCCACCTCGTGTCCTTGGTGCGACGAGGCGAACGAGACGTGGTTCTTCGGGTGCCAATCCTGCGTCGCGACAACCACATCGAACTGCGGCGCAATCTTGTTGATGACCGGTACGACCTGGTCTCCCTCGGCGACCGCGAGAGCCCCGCCCGGGCAGAAATCGTTCTGAACGTCAACGACTATCAGTGCCTTGTTGCTCATTGCTCCCCCTTTGTATCCAGGATACGAACGTTGCGCAGGTAGGGCCAATCTCCGATTGACGGCCGTTCACGCGCGGCCTACATTGAAGCGTAGGACAGTGGTTGCGGGGCCGCTGGCGTTTCCGAGGACGCGGTGGATTACCAGAGTATTCAGACGGAGCTGCTGAAGCGCCTTGCCGGTCGGGCCGTCTCTGCGCTCGACACGCTCAACTCGCTCCTGTCCCGTTCCGGTGAGGATCCGGAGATCCACGCCAAGCTTGTCGCGAGCCTCCTCGGCACGACCGTGGACGAAGACGAGGCTCGCGCGATACTCACGGACATCATCGAGCACCACGCGGAGCTCTCCGCACGGATGGATCGCGAAGTCGACTTTCGCGTCGCCGCGATGGACTACGCGACCAGCCACCCGAACATCGTTCGCCAACCGGTCATCGTGGACCAGCACGTGCTCACGCTCTCTCAGCGGCTCGCGGCCGTGGACGAGCTCACCGGTCTGTTCAACCGCCGATTTCTCAACATCTACCTTTCGAAGGAAGTCAACCGCGCGCAACGCTACGACTATCCCTTCACGATCGTCTTTCTCGATCTCGACAACTTCAAGACGATCAACGACAGCTACGGGCACGAGGTCGGGGACGAAGTTCTCGCCGGGATTGCGCACCAGATCCTGGACCTGCTGCGCAAGGAGGACTTCGCCGCGCGCTACGGTGGCGAGGAGTTCGTCGTTGTCCTGCCGCATACCGATATCCGAGGAGCGATCGCCTTCTCGGACCGCCTCGCAGAGCGCCTCGCGCAGATGCGGTTCCCTCACGGGGTGGCGGTGACGTGCTCCGGCGGCATCGCGGCATTCCCCGAGCACGGGATCATCGCGCACGATCTGTTGCACAATGCGGACACCGCGCTCTACCAGGCGAAGCTCAACGGCAAGGCGCACGTTCGTGTCGCCACCACCGACAAGCGGACGTCTCCCAGGAGAGTCGCCGATCTTGCCGCGCGATGCTACGTGGAAGACCATGAGCTCGGGGAGGTACGGCTCCGCGACATCTCCCGGGCGGGACTCTCGGTCGCCGCCGACACCCTCCTCACGCCCGGTCAGGTCGTTCGGTTCTGTATCCGTCCGCCGTCCGAGGCCATGGCCAAGGCCAAGGCGGATGAGTCGGTCGAGGTGTTCGCGCAGGTCGTCTGGAGCCGCCAGATCGGAGATCTCGAGTACCGGTCCGGCGGCAGATGGACGGCCGAGGACGACGAGCGGATCAGAACGATTCTCGAACAGATCGACGAAGGATAGCGCGACCGCTACAATGCAGCGGATGTCACGTTTCACACCAGACTTCGCGCGCATCGGAATCATCGGCGGCGGACAGCTCGGTCGGATGATGATGCTTGCCGGAACACCGCTCGGGTTCGAGTTCGGAGTCCTCACTCCCTCGGCGACCGATCCCGCCGCACGCCTCGCGGCGCATCACGTAGCCGGTTCGCTCACGGATGCGAAGGCGATTCGCGAGCTGTGCCGGTGGGCCCACGTAACAACGTACGAGATCGAGCACATCCACACCGGCGCGTTGCGGGACGCGGCTGCCGAGGGAGCAGCGATCCTGCCGAGGCCGGATGTTCTCGAGCTCGTGAACGACAAGCTCGAGCAGAAGCGCGCGCTCGAGCGCGCAGGCGTCCCCGTGCCGCCGTTCTCCGAGCGCCCGAACGGCTATCCCACGGTGCAGAAGCTTCGCCACGGTGGCTACGACGGTCGCGGTGTGAAGGTGCTCGAGAACGAAGCCACCGAACCGCTGGATGGAGCCTCGTACTACGAGGACCTCGTTCGGTTCCGGAGCGAGCTTGCCGTCGTCGTTGCGCGCTCCGTTGGCGGCGGCGTTGAGACCTATCCCGTCGTGGAGATGGAGTTCGACCCCGAGGCGAACATCTGTTCGAGAGTCATCGTGCCGGCTCGCGTACCCACCCACGTTGAGGTTCGCGCGCGCGACGTCGCGATCGCGGCCGTTGAGGCGATCGGTGGGGTGGGCGTCGTCGCGGTCGAGCTCTTCCTGAACGACGACGGGTCCGTCCTCGTCAACGAGCTCGCCCCGCGACCCCACAATTCCGGACACCTCACGATCGAGGCTTCCGCGACGAGTCAGTTCGAGCAGCATCTTCGAGCGATTACCGGCCTGCCGCTCGGTGCTACCACGTTGCGGACAAGCGCGGTGATGATCAACGTGCTCGGGGCACCGGACGCGATCGGCCAACCGCGTATGCCGGCGATGGCGAAGCTCCTCTCCGCGCCCGGAGTCCACCTCCATTGGTACGGAAAGGAGACCGTGCGACCCTACCGGAAGATGGGCCACGTGACCGTGGTCGCGGACGACCTGGGCAGGGCGCTCGCGATCGCGCGTGAGGTCGAGCCGTACACCCGGGTGACGGCCGCCCGGAATCAGAGCACTGAGGAGTAGACATGAAACCAACAGTTGCCGTCATCATGGGGAGCGACTCGGACCTGCCGGTCATGAGTGAGGCGTGTCGGGTCCTGGACGAGCTCGACGTAGCATACGAAGCGACGATCGTATCGGCTCACCGTACGCCGATCCGGATGGTCGAATACGCACAGGCGGCGGCAGAGCGCGGCATCGCGGTCATCATCGCGGGCGCAGGCGGCGCCGCCCATCTGCCCGGAATGGTCGCCTCGCTCACCGACCTGCCGGTGATCGGCGTCCCCGTCAGGGCGAGTAACCTGGAGGGGCTCGATTCGCTCCTCTCGATCGTGCAGATGCCGCGGGGGGTTCCCGTGGCGACCGTCGCGATCAACAACGCGAGAAACGCGGGGCTGCTCGCGGCCCGGATTCTCGGCGTCGCCGACACCGATCTGCGCGCGCGAGTCGCCGCGTATCGTCTCGAGTCACGCGAAGGCGTTCTCGAGAAGGCGCGCCGGCTCGAGGAAGAAGGGTGGGAGACGTACCTTGGCGGTCGCTCGTGACGTCGGTCGCCTGGAGATATGCGTATTAATCGTCGGTTTGTAAGCGACAAGCGTATACTCGGCCTACCCATGGTAGCAAAAAGATGTTATAGGTATACCTACCATGAGTCTTCCCATGCGCCTCACCGCGGGCTCGCACGTACTCTACCTCTCGAACTCCATGGCCGAGCGACTCTCGCTCTTCGAGCGATTGATCACGAACGCCGTCACGAGCGGTCGACGCATCGTCGCGGTCGTTGATCCCGATCTTCGTGCGGTTTTCGAGTCCGCCGCAAAGGTCGCGCGACTCCGCGCCCGGCAGCTCTCCCTTCACACGCTGGACGATCTCGTGCCCGCGAGCGCGGGTTGGCAGGAGGTTAGCGCGGCGGTAGACCGGTCGGTCGCAGACGCGGAACAGAACACGTCCGGTTGGCGGCTGGACGAGCCGGAGAGCGAGACGCTCGTGTTCGTGGATCTCGACCGCGTCTTCGAACGGTGTCGTGCGGCCAGCGAAATGATGAGCATCGTCTACGCGCTCCAGAGATCCCACGCAGCCAGGAAGCGATGCGTGGTGGAGGCCGTCACGATCGAGCGCGTCCCGCGAAGCATTCCGACCGACTTCTTCGAGGTTCACACCGATTGGGTCTTCTCCCCACATTCCATTACCGGTGCCGCGGACGGACAGGTGCTCGATCGCGTATCCCAGCGAGTGGCGCTGGAGACGCCTGAGTTCAGACACGAGTTCCTCGCGCTCGCGCGCACCAACCCCGAGGGGGCCGCTCAGCTCGTGCCACGGCTCTTTGCCGACTATCGCCGTGGTTTTCTGATCGTAGACCGCAAGTTCCACGTCCGCCACTGCTCGCCGCGCGCCGCGAATCTCCTGCGCCGGTCCGTGGACGAGGTCGTCGATCGGCCGCTCAACGCTTGCATCGACGGTGTGGACCTGGTCACCGTGAAGAACGAATGCGCGCGCGCCTCGACCGGGGTTCAGAGCCCGTTCGTTGTATCGTGGCGACTCGCTCCCGGCAACTACGAGCCGCGAGAGGTTACTGTGGACGTGCTGACGAGCGAGCACCGACCGGTCGGCTACGTCGTCTCGCTCGCACCGGTCGAGACCGCGAGGGGACCGCGAGTCGCGTACCGTCAGCTCGCCGAGGAGCAACCGCCGGAGCCGGTTGCGATCGAGGAGAGCTCGCCTACGGCCGCGGAGAGCTTGAGCGACAGCCTGCAGGGCACGCAGATCACTCGTCGCGAGCACGAGGTCCTCTTGCTCATACTCAACGAGTACTCGAATCGAGACATAGCCCGGCATCTGGCTATCGCCGAGGTGACGGTCAAGAAGCACCTCACGAGCATCTACCGGAAACTGAGAATCACCAATCGATCGGAACTCGTCCGGAGCTTCGCGCCTCCCCACGGAGGAGACTCCGGCCACAACGGGACGGTGGAGTGACTATGCCGCATCGCGTTTTTCTAGTCGAAGATGAGCCCATCATCGCGTCCGGGATCGAACGGAAGCTCGAGCAACTCGGATACGAGGTCGCCGGTCGGACGAGCACCGGCGAGTCCGCGATACGTCTCGTGGACAGCGTTCTTCCAGACCTCGTACTCATGGACATCAAGCTCGAAGGTCGTATGGATGGCATCGAGGCCGCCGGCGAGATTCGCAAGCGGCACGACATCCCGATCGTGTTTCTCACTGCATACGCGGACGAGGCAACGCTCCAGCGAGCAACCAAGCAGGAGCCGTTCGGATATATCGTGAAACCGTTCACCGACCGGGAGCTCACGGGCGCAATCGAGGTCGCCCTACACCGGCACGCCCTGGACAAGGCGATGCGTGCTCGCGAGCAGCGCTATCGGATGCTCTCCGAGGTGCTCTCCGACTACGCGTTCTGCATCAGCATCGCACCGGACCCGGAGAACGACGAGCTCGAGTGGAGCGTGGGCTCGGTCGAAGCGGTCTTCGGTGTACCGCTCGAGAACCTCCGCACGATCGAAGACGCGCTCTACCTCGTGCATCCGGACGATGCGCCGCTGGTCCAATCGTTCTGGCAGAGTCTGCGAACCGGAAAGGACGGCAAGATCGAGTTTCGGATCATGCCGGGCGACGGGTCGTTGCGATGGGTCAAGATGGACGGAAAGGTTGTCATGTCGCGAGACGGATCGGTTCGCCAGGTGTACGGCGCGTATCAGAACATCACCGAGCTTCGTCAGACGCGAGAGCGCCTGGCAGAGCGGGAGTTCGAGTTCAGCCGGATCGTTCAGACCGTCAAGCAGGGCATCTGGGTCGGGGACAGCGAAGGGGCATCGATTTACGTCAATCAAGCACTCTGCGACCTGACGGGGCATACGCGGGATCATCTCGTGGGACGACAGAGCCTGCCCACGATTCTGAGCGGCGCCGGGATGCAAGCGCCCGAAGGCGAGTCGTTCGAGGCCGAGCTCATCACCCGCCGCGGCAACACGGTTCCGGTGCTCGTAACGCACCGCACCATCCGCGGAGACGCCAACGAGCTCCTCGGCAGCTTCTACCTGTTCGTAGATATCTCGAGCCAGCGTCGCGCCGTGGACGCGCTCGAGCGTGGCAGGAGAAAGCTGCAGGAGGTCTTCCACGCGAGCCCGGCACCGAGTCTGCTCATCGATTCGGCGACCAATGCGGTGTTGGACGTGAACGACGCCTTTACCCGAACGACCGGATTCTCGGCGGAAGAGATCGTGGGGACCGGCGGATTCGGTCTCGCCGAGTATCAGAAGCTGGAAGATCTCAACCGGATGGTCGCGCTCCTCAAGGAACGGACCGAACAGACCTCACAGGTGCGGCTGCGCACGAAGGACGAAGAGCCGAGGCTCTTCAACGTGGAAGTTCGCGATATCGTCGTTGAGGACGAAGAGATCCTGCTCCTCATTCTGACGCCGATTCCGTAGCACCGGGGTCCGGGGTCCTATGCGCGTCGGGTGACGACCGGACGCGATCGCGCTCGTCGAGCTCGTGCCGGTACCGGATCGCGAACTGCTGCCAGACGACGATGAAGAGCGTGGCGATGAGCGGTCCCACAAGGAAGCCCACGAGCCCGAGCCACGCGATTCCGCCGATCGTTGACAGAAGCGCGAGCGCCGGGTGCAGCCCCGAGCGGTCGCCGAGCAGCTTGGGCTTGATCACGTTCTGAGTCACCGCGACCCCGCCGAGGCCGAGCGCGATCATCGCCACGCCCGCGAAGACGCGACCCGAGACGATCAGCATCACCCCGGCCGGGACGAGCACCAGGTTCGTCCCGATGAGCGGAATCATCGAGAGCACCACGATGATCAATCCCCACAGGAAGGCGGACGGGAGCCCGAACACGAGAAAGAGCACCGCCCCGTACGTCCCCTCGATCAGCCCGATGAGCAGCGTGGAGATGAGCGTCGCGGCGGTCGTCTTGCGCGTCTCCTCGGCAATCTCGCGCAGTTCGCGATTCGGCATAGGGATCACGTCATAGACGCTCATAATCAGACGTTTCCCGCTCTGGAAGAAGAAGAACATCAGGAGCAGGATCACCACGAAGTTCGCGAGCGCGGTGGAGACGCTGACGAAGCTGCGCTGCGTTGCACTCAGTACGAGGTTGGACACCGTGCGAACCCCGTTCCGCAGCATCTCGGAGAGCTGGACCGGCTCGATCTCGTCTACGTAGTCGCCAACGAAGGGGATCTCGCGCGCCCATTCGAGCAGGGTCACGGACGAGAGACGGTCGGCCAACTCCGGAACCTGCGCCACGACTGCGCCGTATCCGGCAATCGCCTCGGAGTAGACGAGGACCCCGATGAAGCTCACCGGAACCGCGACAACCACGAAGACCATCACTACCACGAGCAGGCCCGCGGGCGCGCCGCGATCGCCGAACGCCGATCGCAGCCGGTCGTACAGAGGGTAGAGGAGCGAAGTGAACACCGCGGCGAGGAAGATGTTCAGGATGAAGGGCCGCATGACCTGGAAGAAGCCGTAGGTGAGCCCAACGAGGATCAGCAAGAAGAAGATCTCGATGATTCTGATTCGCGGTTGGTGCATTCGTCCTCCGTTTGACCTGCTTCGCCGCTATGGTATCATAGGGCGCCGTGATCACCGTTGCGCTTCCGTTGCCCCCGCGAGATGAGCTTGAACAGCGCTATCGCGAGCACGTGGACACCTACGACAAACTGCTCTACGAGCTCCATCGTCGGCTCCGTTCCGCCCTGAAGAACTGTGGGCTCCGCTCCACCATAAAGTACCGAGTCAAGAGCTTCGAGAGCTACTACGGCAAACTGCTCAGGATCCTCAGAGCGTCGCCGACCCCCCCCGAGACGGTGTCGGTCACCGACATCGTGGCGATGCGCGTTGTGTGTCCCTTCCTGGAAGACGTCGCGTTGGCCGAACGGTGCATGCGGTCTCAGTTCCAGGTGAGCGAGGTGGATCGCAAGGGCGCGGAGTTCTCGGTCCGCGAGTTCGGATACGAGTCGATCCACTGCCTCATCCGCGTGCCGGACGACCTGCTCGAGAGCTTCCATCTACCCGGTCCGTTCGATTGCGAAGTCCAGATCCGGACCATCCTCCAGGACGCGTGGGCAGAGGTCGAGCACGAGCTTGTCTACAAGGCGGACTTCACGCCTTTCGACGAGTCGGTCCAACGTAAGCTCGCCGCCCTCAACGCGAACCTCAGCCTCTCGGATATCACCTTCCAGGAGATACGCGACTATCAGCGCCGGTTGCACGGCGAGCTGAAGAAGCGGCGCGCGAGCTTCTGGGAGCTCATCAGCGAGTCGATGGGCGAGCCGCATCCGGGCGAGTCGAACGGCACCTTCATGGATGCGGACGGCGCCACGTTCGGCGTTTCCCCGGGGCTCTCGCCGAAGAGCGGATCCGGTGAGGAGCACGTGGGGCCGAGGTCGGCGTGGACCGAAAGCGCCTCCGGTCTGGACGCGCAGCTGCTCGAGGCGCTGCAGGCGCACAACGAGGGAGACTTCGAGAAGGCCGACGCGGTATACACGCAGATCCTCGCCTCTCGACCGCGCGCGTACGTGCGGGCGATCGTCCATATTCACCGCGGGATGGCTCGCTTCGCCTCCGCGCGGTATCGCGACGCGCTCACCGACTTCTCCGCCGCGCTCGATCTGGACGAGGCGAACCTGCGCGCGCTCTTCTACCGCGGCACCGTCTACCGCGTGCTCGGCGACATCGAGCGCGCCGATCACGATTTCACCGCCTGTCTCGATCGCGATCCCTATCGCGTGGAGTGCCTTTTCCAGCGAGCCGCGCTCTCCGTGCAGCGCGATCGCCTGGACGAGGCGCTCAACGATTGTGACCGGGCGCTCGCGATCGATCCGTCGCTTCGCGCGGTCGAACAACTCCGGGCGTCCATCCTGGAACGAAAAGCATACGGATACGGAGGCGAGGGTTCTCATGAGTGAGAGGTTCTTTGCGAGCGACAACAGCGCTCCCGTTCACCCGCAGATCATGTCGGCGCTGCAGGCCGCGAACGACGGTCACGCGATCTCGTACGGCGACGATCCATGGACGAGAGAAGCGGTCGCCGCGCTCAGGCGGGTACTCGGGAGGAAGGCGTCGGTACACTTCGTCTACAACGGAACCGGCTCCAATGTGCTCGGCATGCAGGCGGCGCTTTCGGGATACCACGCCATCGTCTGTACCGACGTTTCGCACATCAACACGGACGAGTGCGGCGCTCCCGAACGGAATACGGGCGCGAAACTCCTGCCCGTGACCTCCACGAACGGCCGCATGCGACCGGATCAGATCGAGTCGCATCTCCACGCGCTCGGCGTGGAGCATCACTCGCAACCGAAGGTCGTGTCGCTCACACAGTCGACCGAGCTTGGCACCGTCTACCGACCGGACGAGGTGAAGGAGATCGCCCGAATCTGCCATCGTCATGGGTTGCTCGTGCACATGGACGGCGCGCGCATCTCGAACGCTGCGGCGTTCCTGGACGGAGAACTGCCGGATGTCACGGCGAAGCTCGGCGTGGACATTCTGTCGCTCGGAGGAACGAAGAACGGGATGATGTTCGGCGAGGCTGTCGTCTTCTTCCGCCCCGAGCTCTCGGACGCCTTTCCGTATATCCGGAAACAGGGAATGCAACTCGCGAGCAAGATGCGCTACATCGCCGCACAATTCGCGGCGCTCTACGGTGGCGATCTTTGGCGGGAGCTCGCGACGCACGCGAACGCGATGGCCGCGATGCTTGCGCGCAAGCTCGCGCCGATCCCCGAGATCGAGATCGCCTATCCCGTTGAAGCGAATGCCGTCTTCGCCAGAGTGCCGCGGCGCATCATCAAGCGCGTGCAGGACGAGCTCTACTTCTACGTCTGGGACGAGGAGGCGAGCATCGTGCGATTCATGTGCTCGTACGACACGACCGAGTCGGACGTTGAGAAACTCGTCGCAGCCGTGAACGACTCGCTTGACTGACTGACCTTTCGCGGGAGTAGAATGTGCATAATGGAGCTGCTCCTCGCCCTCGGAGATCCTGACGCGAGCCGGATCGCAGAGCGATTCCGTCGCGACTTCCCGTCTCTCACGGTAACAACCGCCACCTCCGACAACGAGCTGGAGTCCGCTCTCGCCGAGCGCTCGTACGATCTCGTCGTCGCAACCGACGCGCTCGCTTCCCGCGTTTCCGGCCGCACGAGCGCGATCGCACGCCCTGATGCGCTGATTCTCGTCGTCGATGCGGCAGGGCAGACGATCTACCCGGAGGCCGCCGACCACGTTGAGATAACCGACGCCGGCCGGATACCGTACGACGAGCTCATCGCCGCCGCTCGAGCGCTCATCGGCGACGAGCAGTGGGGTGAGTCCACCTCACCACCGGTGCTTCTTCGTAAGGCCGTCGCTGCGGTTCGCACCGCCTCCGGGCGCCCGGTTCGGATCCTCGGCGCGCACGGCGGTGAGCTCGAGCTGGACCGGGAAGCGGTCCTGCTCCTCGAGCGCGTCGTGCGAGAGGTGCTTCAGTTCGCGCTCTACTGGACCGGGGGAGGCCCGGCCGCAATCGGCCTGGACGTGTCGGAGGGAATGGTCGAGGTCGGCGTCACCGCACATCGATCCGAGAGCTCGGAAGAGGTGAGCACGAACGACTCGTCGCGGCTGCGCGAGCTTGTGAATCGGTCGGAGGAGTTGCGAGCCGCCGTGAATGCACGAGGGGGAGGCTGGAACGTGGAACGGGGCGGGGCCGGGGTGGCCATCCGCATTCGGATTCCGGCCGGCTCCGGTTTGGGAGCTACCGGCGATTCGGCGGACGATCCGCTCAGCGTAGAGGACTTCCGCCGAGCCTACGGTGATAGTCCCGAGGTGATGCGGGAGATCCTGCGTCTGTATTGCGACGAGGCTCCGCGGAAGCTGTCCGCGATCGAAGATGGATTGGCACGTTCGGATGCCGAGGTCGTGGCGAAGGCGGCGCATTCGCTCGCCAACACGAGCGGGACGCTTCAGTCGAAGCCGGCCGTACGCGCGGCGCGCGCGCTCGAGGCGGCCGCACGTGAGCACGACATGTCGGCCGCGCGCGAGCATACCGATCGCCTCACCCCGATCGTCAACGCGATCGTGGCCTGGGCCGAGCGAGGGCTCGAGCGATAGGAACCGGGCGCTAGAACCCCTTGGCCCGCCGCTCCGGAATAGGTCGGGGCGTGGTGCCCCTTTCGGCGAACTCCTTCGTGAGGAAGAGGCCGCAGAAACAGTGTCCGTACTCGTCCTGGTCGGGGCGTGCGTAGACACAGGGGCAGATGATGTCCTTGTCCTCGTCGCGATCGCCATCGCCGTCCCGACACGGGCAGAGGAAGTAGCCGTAGGTGTTGTAGTTGCTCGCGAGGCCCTGAGCGAGGTGAGCGAGGAAGCTCTCGTCCGAGTTGAGAACCCACCCCTGGTGGTCGGCGACCGCGTTCATGAAACGCCGAGCCTGGTCCGGAGTCTTTCGCGCGGAGCTCATCCGTCCGCCCCGCTCGA
Organism: Spirochaetales bacterium; assembly: GCA_046538735.1. Classification (GTDB taxonomy): domain Bacteria; phylum Spirochaetota; class Spirochaetia; order DSM-27196; family SLST01; genus SLST01. The sequence goes on along the minus strand of JBKHII010000001.1, from coordinate 107,504 downwards.
TTCCCCGTCTATTCCGAGCCGCTCCGACCACCGCTCCTCGGTGAAGCCGCTGATCGCCTCCTTCCCGTCGATTGTGAGGACCGGGAAGACCGGCAGGTTCTCGTACCGCTCCTTCAGCTCCTGCTTGACCGCGCGCTTGAGGTCGAAATCGAGCTGATCGAGGAAGACGTAGCGGTAGCCCACTCCGTGCTCCGTGAGGAACTCCATCGCCCGCTTGCAGAACGCGCACGTTGAGAGCGCGTAGACGGTGAGCTCGTAGCGCTCAGAGGAGCCCGGGACCTCGGTGAAGTCAACTTTGTCGATCGTATCGCTCATCTTACCACAGCATACGGTTTCTCATGCCCCGGTTCAAGGCGTACGTTCGTAGCTTCCGAGCCTGTCGTCGATCTCGGCCAGTCTGTCCTCCAGGCTTTTGATCGTTCGCTGGATTCGCCTCCGCTCCTTCTCGAGTCTTGCGACCGGGTCCTCCGAGGGAGCCTCCGGTCCCACACGAGCCGCGATCTTGACCATGTCCGGACTCTCACCTCCCTGAAACGCCTGGAGCGCCTTGGCGCGGCGCTCGTCGCTCGGCAATCCCGCGACCGTGGCCATGTTGTGATAGCCGAGCGACGGGTCGATGTCGTAGCTGTGCATCTTCATGAGCGTCGTTGCGGTCGTCCGATCCATGCTCAGGACGCGTTCCACGTAGTCCTCGAACCGTGCGCCGCGTTCTCGACACAGCTGCTCCGCCTCGATGAGCGCCCGGCCGAAATCCTTCATCAGTCTGCCGTTCTGAGTCAGGAATTCGGTCTTCAGTCGTCTCGTCAGCGCCTGGAACTCCGGATCCGATTCGAAGGGGTTCAGGTATACGCCCGCCTGTTCCGCGCGGAGCAGAAGCCGGTGGAGGATGCTTCTGAACTCGCGCGTGTGCGCTCGCGGGCCGACCGGTACCGCCGAGGTGGTGAAGTGGACGTGGTGGGCGAACTCGTGCACTGCGGTGTACATGAGCGCATTGTCGTCGCTGAAATTGCGGTTGTGGACGATAATCTCTCGTGTGTCCGGGTGATAGAGACCGTTTACCTTCTTGCTGCTCTTGCCGCTGAAGATCACGAAGAACTCCTCAACGTCGTCCTGCAGCTCCAAGAGCCGCTCCTTGACCTGATCCTGATTCATGCCGTGCAGCATACCCTCGGGAGGCGCCACGATCCAGTGATTCGCTTCTTGACACCGTGTTTCTTCCGGGCTATCAAGGATGCGTACCCCATGGTCGATTCCTGGAGAGCCGGACATGCGCGATACACCTGATCTCGCTCTCGTCACGCGTCTCCTGCGAGACATCACGACCGGGGACTACGAGCCGGTGGTCGCCGAGGACGGTGCGTCCGCCGAGGTTCGGGAGCTCGTCCGCGCGCTGAACGGACTGGCCGAGCAGCGCACCGATCTGCTGCGGAACTACAACGAGGATCTCAAGCGGAGCGAGTCTCGGCTCCGGAACATCATCGAATCAACGCCCGTGGGCATCTGCATCACGGACGAGAACGGCTACTTCGAGTACGTGAATCCGACCTACTGTCGACTCTACGGCTATCTTCCGGACGAGCTGATCGGAAACCACTTCACCATGGTCGTGCCGGAGCCCTACAAGGCCGAGCTCGACCGTCTGCACTCCGAGTTCATGGGCCGGCGCTACGAGCTGCGCGGTGAGTGGCAGGTCGCTCGCAAAGACGAGCAACAGCTCGCCATCATCGCGGACGCCGCGTACATCATAGACGTGGACGGAAGGCCCAAGAAGGTCACGTTCGTGCTCGACATCAGCGAGCGCAAGCGGGCAGAGAAGATGCTCGAGGAGACGGTGGAGCGGCTCAACGAAGAGATCCGCAACCGGGAAGAGCTCGAGAAGGTGAAGGATCGCGTTGAGCGCATGATCAGGCACGATCTGCGCAATCCGCTGAACGGAATCATCGGCGCCGCCGAAGTCCTGATGGTCGACGATCTTACCGACGAGCAGCGCGAACTCTGCATGATCATTCGCGAGTCGGGACGCAAAGTCAACACGATGCTCTCGAGCACCATGGACCTCATCAGAATGGAAGAAGGCACCTACCTGCTCAAGCCCAAGCCGGTCAATCTCGTCTCCGTGCTGCAAGAGGTGCGCCGCGAGCTCGAGCCGCTTGCCGGGAGCAAGGGGGTGGACGTTGCCTTCGAAGTGGACGGCGCGCCGATAGCCTGGAACGCGAACGTCCCGGTTGACGGCGAGAAGCTCTACCTCGCCGAGGCCGTCGCGAACCTCGTCCGCAACGCGATCGAGGCTTCCTCGGAGGGCGACGTCGTAGCGGTCCGCGTGACGACCGGTGAGACGCAGTCCGTTGATATCCACAACCGCGGGGTCGTGCCGGAGGACATTCGGCCGCGCTTCTTCGAGCGCTACACGACGAGCGGGAAGAAGGGCGGTACGGGTCTCGGGACGTACGTTGCGGCGCTCATCGCTCGGACGCACCGGGGCAGTATCCGGTTCACGAGCTCGGACGCGGCCGGAACGACGGTTACGATCGAGCTGCCGCGGAAGCTACCGAACGAACAGGAGTAGCTACCTTCGTGCGAGCCACGAGAGGAGCACGTCTCGCGTCTGCTCTACATCCGTTTCCATCGGCAGGTGGCCGGCGCCCGGGATGGTAATGAGGACGCTCGAAGGGATCTCCGCGGCTGCCTGAGCGCCGAGCTCCGGATCGGTCCACTCGTCGGCCTCTCCCCAGACGATTAACGTGGGCGTCTCGATCGAGTCGAGCGTGAAGTCGGCGCGTCCGGCGGTGGAGGCGTAGCGAACGTACGCCTCCGGCATGCTCGGTCTCAGGAGCGGCGCGGCGTAGAGACCGACTTCATCCGCGGTCGCCGGACGTCCGTACGCGCTCTCGAGCAGCTCGGCGACCCCGTCCGGGGTGAAGACGCTGTTTCGCAGCCAGCTCAGGACGCTCCAGCGGACCGGTGGGAACCAGTACCACGCGCCGGGATCCGCCGCTCCCGTCACATCGGCGGACAGGAGCACGAGGCCGCGACTGCGCGCCGGGCGCTCGATCGCCATCTGCGTCGCGACTCGTCCGCCCATTCCGTGCCCAACGAGTATCCAGCGATCGACCGGCGGGAAGGCATCGTCTTCGGTATCCAGGCGGTCGGCCAGCGACCAGAGTAACTCCGCGCGGTTCCCGAGTGTGTGGTCGAGGTCGAGGGCCTGACCGCTGAACCCGAACCCCGGAAGGTCGGCTGCCACCACGGCGTACCCGGCTCGAGCGAGCTCCGGGGCGAGAAGCCGGTAGGTCACCGAGGATCCACCCGCCTCGTGAAGCAGCAGCAGCTTCCCGATCGGCTCACCGTCCGGAGTCCAGGTTCGGTAGTGGATCATCACGTTGTCGAATGTGGAGAATCGGCTGTCCGGGAACGGACGCTCGGGCGGGTAGGCGGCCAGGAGGCGGTGCGTGGGGGAAGTGTCCGTTGTCGCGCACGCCCACAGCAGCGGAGCCACGACAAGCAGCAGTATCAGCGATCGCTTCACCACAGGACCGTACTCCCGCCAGGCTCCCAGGGTCAATCGGGCGGCCGATCTGCCGATATTGAGAGCAGGAATGCGCACTCGTACAGCACTCGTGGTCGCCGCTCTCATTCTGCTCAGTCTTCAGATTCTGCCATCGGCCGTGGCTGCCGAGGACCCGACCGTGGATATCGTAGAGCTCCTGGAAGCCACCGGCTCCGTACTCGAGTGGGACGAGTTCACCCGCACCGGCGTGATCTGGAACGGGCTCGATTCGATCGGCTTCGCGCCGGGGGACCCGATCGCAGTCGTGGACTTCACCGAGCTGCTTCGCATCGAACCGATCGTGTACTCCACGGGCCGGCTCCTCGTGCCGCGTCCGACCTTTGACGCGCTCGCCGCCCGGCTCGGACGGACCGGTGATGCCGCGCGCGTGCGGCCGGTGAAGGCGATCGTCATCGACGCCGGTCACGGCGGGCGGGATCCGGGTACGCTCCGAAGCGTCACCGAGAACGGCGAGACCGTCACCTACTACGAGAAGGACATCGTTCTGGACATGGCTCGCCTCGTCCAGGCCGAGCTCGAGCGGCTCCTCAGCGACACGGAGATCCGTCTCTCGCGCGACTCGGACGCGTATCTCACGCTCGAGCAGCGGACGGAGTACGCTCACTCGTTGCGCGACGACCCGCTGGACAACGTTCTCTTCGTCTCGCTGCACGTCAACGCGAGCGCCGCGCCGTGGACCGATACCCGCGGCGTGGAGATCTACTACCTGCCGGCGACGCAGCGTCGTCAGGTTCTCGAAGAGGAGATCGCCGCAACGCTCGAGCCGGAGGTCTCCGCGATCCTCAACGATCTCAAGGAAGAGGAGTACACCGTGGAGAGCGTCCTCATGGGGAAATCCGTGCTGGACGCGATCGCGGCACAGGTCCCGGAGACGCCCATCGAGCGCGGCGTTCGTGTGGCCAACTTCTTCGTCGTCCGCGAGGCGCGGATGCCGTCGATCTTGATCGAGACCGGGTTCATCAACAACCGGACCGACCTCGAGCTGCTCACGACGCCCGGCTACCGCCGTCGTCTCTCGCGAGCCATCGCGAGCGGCATCGCCTCCTACGTAGAGGATTTCGAGCGCGTCCGGTAAGCCCCGGGGGTGGTCTGGACGCGCTCATCTCCGTAGCTTATGCATTGACAAAGACCTTGCTGGCACTACAATCCAGACCAAGCCAAAGGAGTATCTATGGGTAAGCTACGACTCAAGCCGGGGGTAATCACCGGCAACCAGCTGCAAGAGGTGTTCGAATACTGCAAGACCGTTCCGTGCGCGCTGCCGGCGGTGAACGTGGTCGGAAGCAACACGATCACCGCCGCGATGCAGTCCGCCAAGGAAGCGGGCGCGCCGATCATCATCCAGTTCTCGAACGGCGGCGGTCACTTCAACGCCGGCAAGTTTCTTGACAACACCAACGAGCGCGCCGCGATCGCGGGCTCGGTAGCCGGCGCGCACCACATTCGGATGCTGGCCGAGTACTACGGCGTTCCGGTCGTTCTCCATACCGACCATTGCGCGCTCAAGATCATCAAGTGGGTAGACGGTTTGCTCGATTTCGGCGAGAAGTACTTCAAGGAGCACGGCGAACCGTTGTTCAGCTCGCATATGCTCGATCTCTCCGAAGAGTCGCTGGACGAGAACCTCAGGATCTCGCGCGACTACCTGGAACGCATGGCCACGATGAAGATGACGCTCGAGATCGAGCTCGGCGTGACCGGTGGTGAGGAAGACGGCGTTGACAACACGGACGTGGACAGCTCGCGCCTCTACACGCAGCCGGAAGAAGTGCTTCAGGCGTACGACACGCTCAACGGGGTAGGCGATTTCACCGTCGCGGCCGCATTCGGAAACACGCACGGTGTCTACAAGCCGGGCAACGTCAAGCTGCGTCCCGTCATCCTCAAGAACTCGCAGCAGAAGATTCGCGAGGATCGCAACACCAGCGAGAAGCCGCTCAATCTCGTTTTCCACGGCGGCTCCGGTTCCACGCAGGAGGAGATCAAAGAAGCGGTCTCTTACGGCGTGATCAAGATGAACATTGACACGGACACGCAGTGGGCGTTCACCCGTCCGATCAAGGAATACATGGACAAGAACGACGCCTATCTGCACTCGCAGATCGGCAATCCGGAAGGTCCGGACAAGCCGAACAAGAAGAAGATCGACCCGCGCGCGTGGCTGCACGCCGGCGAGAAGGGCATGGTTGCCCGGCTCGTGGAAGCCTTCGAGAACCTGGGCAGCCGCGACCGGTTCGAGTTCTAGCTCGGGCCGGTACCCGACCCGATTTCGATCCGGCGCAGGTAGGGGAGACCCGCCTGCGCCGTTCTTGTCTTCAGCGCCTCTGCCGCCGCATCGGCGGTCTCCGGCGTCTCAAACACGCCGTAGAACGCGCCTCCTCCGCCCGCTCCACTCAGCTTCGCCCCGAGCGCACCCGCCCGCTCGAGCGTCCCGAGCGCGTCGTCGAGCTGCGGCGTGCTGAGGCCGAGCCTCCGCAGCACCTCCTGCGCTTCTCGAGCCGCCGCGCCCAGCGCGCGGGCGTCCGGGCAGGTCTCGCGCGACGCCGCGTCGCGCGAGAGCGCCCCGAGCCGATCGAGCGAACGGTCGACCGACTCCGAGTCTCGCCGGCGCAGCGCGCGGATACCCGCGACGAGCTCCGCCGTCGTGCTCGTTCTCGGGAGCGCCCCAACGAGCAGCACCGCTCGCGGCAGGTCCGCCGGTCCGCGCCCCGGGAGCTCCGGCGGGGACGGGTAGATGATGCTCGCTCCGTCGTAGACCGAGAGGCCCGTGTCTATTCCCGAAGGCGTACCGTGGAAGACTTGCTCGAGACGGTGAGCCTCCGCCCACAGTTCCCGCTTCCCGATCTCGGGGCGCGTTGCCCTGATCAACGCGGTGCAGAACGCCGCTGATGAGCCGAACCCGAGGCTCATGGGAAGCGTGCCGCGCACCGTGATGGTGTTCTCGTGGGTCCATCCGGGGAGACGCCGGAGCGCTTCGACCACGAGCGATCGCTCGCGGTCGTTGAGTGAGTCGTTCCGCCGGTCGCCTCCGCCGCTCCGCGCGTCGTCCGCGCCGAGCACCTCGACCTCCAGGTAGTCCTCGAGCCGGATGCCGACCGCCGGATGTCCGTAGACCGCGGCGTGTTCGCCGAAGAGGAGGAGCTTCCCGTATCCCCGACCTATTCCCACGAGATCCCTCGCTCTGCAACCGTCAGCCGGGCGAACCCCTCTCCCGGCGCGATCGAACGGTCCGCGATTGCGACGCCGAGCTCATCGCCGGCGCCCACGGCCTTCCAGACCACGCCGTCACGGTGCGCGAGCTCCCCGGGAGCGTCGATTCCTGCGGGGATGCCGATCGAGTCGCCGAGCTGCATCGCGAGGGATCGGTACCGCCGGACCACCTCGGCGGCGTCGCCCCACGAGCGCGAGACGACGAATCGCCTGACGAGGTCGTTCGAGCGGGCGAGGTAGGCAGAGGCTCCCGACGGGTCGTCGCGCTTCCATGTCTCGTACCGTGCGACCGCGTCGCGGGTGTTCACGTCGCGCCGACCCGGGAAGAGCGCGAGATCCGCCTTCCACGGCAGCTCCACACGCTCGGCGCGCGGAGTCGACCCTCCGGTGAAGAGAACGATCCCGCCGAGCACGCTCGTCGCCACGTCGTAGCCGCTTCCGCGGCCGTTCTGCGCCGCGCGGTGCGCGTCCACCGCCGGCTGGACGATGTCCCGTACATCGAGCCGGTTGTCTCCCCGGACCGCCGCAAGCCAGAGCGCGACGAGCGTCGCGGTCAGCGCCGCGCTCGAGCCGTAGCCGCGCTTGCGCCCGTCCTCGTGGAAGAACTCGCACGTGTCCACCGTGATGTCGCCGGAGATCGGTCCGAATCGGTCACGGAGCGACTCGGTGACTCGGCCGAGGACACCCGTGTCGCCGGGCCATACGACCTCGCCGCCCGGTATGCGTCCGCGGACGCCGAGCGCGGCAGTGCCCGTTGCGCCTCCGGCTTCGCTCGAGCCTTCGACCGGACCCGGGGCGGCCGACCGATGCTCGCCGCGCGCGCGGACGTCGAGGGCGACCGCCAGACCCAGGCCGCCCTCCTCGAGGACGGCGTACTCGCCGAGAAGGAGGATGTTCGCGGGTGCCGATACCGTAGTGACCTGCTCATGATTCACTCGACACCACCTCGGGCTCGCCGCCGGGTCGCGCGACGATGATGGATGCGTCCGGCACCGCCGCGAGCAATCGCCCGCGGACCCGGTCTACGTGGTCGTCCGTCGTGACGATCTTCACCTGGGGCCCCGCATCCATCGTCTCCCACGCCGGGATGCCGTCCGCACGCATCGCCTCCGCCTCGCGAAGGATCGCGACGCTCGCGGGAAGCCAGTAGATGAACGGTGGCGTCGCGGTGAGCATCGTGGAGAACATCAGGAGATAACTTGCTCGCATCGCCTCGCCGAGCGCTTCGATATCGCGTTGTTCGAGTGCCCGGGTTCCTTCGCGGAAGAGCCGGTCCGATTCGGCGAGCCACGTCGAGTAGACCGGAGACGTATCGCGCGACCGCGTCATGCCGGCGCGCGAGGAGATCGGCTTGGGGGCGGTATCCAGTACCGCCACGACGATCCGTAGCTCCGGCCAGTGATCCGGCGGCAGCACCGGCTCGGCGCGGTCGGACCCCGCGGTCCACACGGTGAAGCCACCGTAGACGGCACGGGCGGCGCTGCCGGAGCCGAGGCGCGCGACCGCGGAGAGATCGGACGGCGGGAGACCCGTGCCGTAGAACGCGTTCAACGCGAGCGCGAGTGCCGCGAATCCGGAGGAGGACGAGGCGATGCCGGCCGAGGTCGGAAAGCTGTTCGTGCTCACGACTCGCACCCGATCGGTCCGTCCGGCGCGCTCCCGGAAATGGTCGAGGAGCGCACGGTACGGCTCGAGGGAGCGGTGGATCCCTTCCACCTCCACTACGTCCTCCGAACCGCCGGACGCCTCGGACTTCGCGGTCACGCGCGTGACGGTTCGCAGTCCCTCGAGCGTCACCGCGAGACTCGAGGAGGCGGGCAGATTCACACCCTCCGGGAGCTTGCCCCAGTACTTGATGAGCGCGAGGCTCGGGGAAGCCGAGGCCGTCACCGTCATTCGGCACGCCCAGCGCCGCGCAGCCGCGCGAGCTCGTTCCGGGCCGTGTCCAGGCCGTACTCGTGTCGCTCACGCATCGCCGCGACCACTGCCGTCCGCTCCGTACCGCGCGCACCGGCCGCCCATGCGATGCGTTCGGCGTGGAGTCCCATGTGTCCGCGCTGAATGCCTTCGCTCACGAGCGCGAACAGCGCCGCCAGGTTCTGCGCGAGTCCGATTGCCGCGCCGACCCGCGCGAGATCGGTCGCACCAGGACGACCAAGGATCTCGAGCGCGGCCGCGGTCGTGGGATGGATACCGGCCGCCCCCCCGACGGTGCCGAGCGGGAGCGGGAGCGTCACCTCGCCGCGGAGCTCGTTCGCTTCCACGCAATACGTCGTGAGCGCACGATAGCGGCCGCTGCGACCGGCGTACGAGTGGACGGCGGCCTCGACCGCGCGCGTGTCGTTGCCGGTAGCGATCGCGAGCGCGGTCACTCCGTTCATGATGCCCTTGTTGTGCGTCACCGCCCGACTCGGATCCTCAGTCGCGATCGTATTCGCGACGACGATCCTTCGAGCGACCTCCTCGCCGCTCAGACCCGCACGCGAAAGCCGCGAGGTCGGTACGGAGAACCGGGCGGTGGTCGTTCTCGCCTCAGCCGCGTTCGTCAGGATCGCCATCACGACCGAGCCGCCGGTCAGTTCCTCTACCGGCGCACGAAGGACCTCCATCACCGAGTTGACGACATTCGCGCCCATCGCGTCGCACACGTCCACGTGGACCTGGACGCGGAGCAGACCGCTCTCCGAGAGCGGCGTGACATCCATCCCGCGCCAGCCGCCTCCGCGCGCCGTCATGCGCTCGAGCAGCGGCGCGGCCGCCCCGCGGAGCGCGTCCACGGCCGCGCGGACCCGCTGGGCCGCGTCCGCCGGACAACGCTCCACGAAGAGCTGTCCGGTCGTCACCGTCTCCCCAGCCCGGGTCTGAAACCCGCCGGCGCGGCTCACGATCGCAGCGCCGTAGCCGGCGGCGGCAATGACACTCGGCTCCTCGGTCGCCATGGGAACGTTGTACGCGGCTCCGTCCACGAGCACGCCCGTCGCGAGCCCGAGCGGCAGCGCGAGATAGCCGAGCGATGACTCGACCATCACGTCCGCGAGCTCGACCATTTCCGGATCGGAACCGAACGACGCGGTCGTGATCGCCGGATGCGCGGCCATTACGGCGGCACGCCGGTCGGCGAGCGACAGCTTGCGAAACCCGGAAGGAAGAGCGGCGCCGCTCACGGTCGTTCTCCCGAGGCGAGCAGCTGCTCCGTTGTGCGATCGAACGCTGCCGAGCGGAGCAACGGCGCGCGCCGCAAGTCGGCTACGGTTCGAGAGCCGGTCAGGATCATCGCGGTGCGCACGACCGATCGGATGCGTTCGGCGAGGCGAAGCCCGCCCTCGTAGCCTTCGGAAACCACGGCTCGTGCGAAGGGGAGCGCCATGCCCGCCGCGACCGCGCCGAGCGCCACCGATTTTGCGACGTCCATGCCGGTCCGCACGCCACCGGACGCGAGCAATCTGTCCTCGAGCACGCGCGATGCCGCGATCGCCGGTCCGGTCGGGATGCCCCAGTCGGCAAACTCCGAAGCGGTCGAGTGATCGTCGGTATGCATCCGAAATCGCTCCACAGTCACCCAGTTCGTGCCGCCGCTCCCCGCCACGTCCACGTATCTGACGCCCCGGTCCGTGAGCTGCCGGGTCTCGTGCGGGCCGATCCCGAAGCCGGTCTCCTTCACGATCACGGGAACGGGCGAGATATCGCAGAGGCGCGCGATTCCGTCCAGCACGCCGCGGAAGGTGCGGTCGCCCTCAGGCTGAACGAGCTCCTGGCCGGGGTTGAGGTGAACGGCGATCGCGTCGACCTCGAGCTGCTTGATCGTCTCGACCAATCGCGATTGATCCGGGTCGATCAGCTGGACGCCGCCGATATTCGCGAAGACGGGTACGTCCGGGGCCAGGCGTTTCAGACGAAAGTGGTCGAGGACGTCCGGCTTGCGGTAGAGGATTCGGACGGAGCCCATGCCCACGGGAATCCGCGTCTGCTGTGCAACCTCCGCGAGAAGCTTGTTCACGCGGTAGCCTTCGGCTGATCCGCCGGTCATCGATGAGATGAAGAGCGGCATGGAGATCGACGAACCGAGGAATGATGTTGAGAGGTCCACGTCCGACTCGTCGAGCTCCGGGAGCGCACGGTGGACGAAGCGGACCTCGTTGAGCATCGTGGTCCCGCCCTCGACCCGATAGCGGTCCGCTTCTACGCAGATCTCGAGGTGCTGCGCTTTTCGTTCGCCTATCGAGTCGTTGTCGCTTCCCATTTCACCGGTTCGTTCGTCTTCACGCCGGAGAAGGCGTACTCACGATAGCCGTCTTCACGGATCGAGGAGAGGTAGAACTGGCCGGGGGGGATCTCGGACGAGGTCGAGAGCTCGTGGAGCCGCTCCGCGCTGTGCGGCGCGGTCAACCAGGTTTCGTACTCCTCCACCGTCGCGTCGCGCTCGTTCCGGAAGACCGAGTCGAGGTCCCATCCTTCGATGACTTCCGGCGCACCCGGGGCGACCGTGCCCGAGAGGATGATCATCGTGTTTCCGGAGCCGTAGGAAACCATCAGGATCGACTTGCCGACGATGTCTCTCCCAAACGTTTGGTAGCGCTCACGCAACAGGAATGCGAGGGCGAAGAAGGTGCTGGCGGTATAGAGGTTGCCCACGCGCGTATTCGGCTCGAGCGACTGTTCGAATCCGCGCTCGTTCACGAAGTCGTTGAGCTCGTCGCCCTCGATTCCGAGGTGCTTGGAAACGAGCCGGTGAAGCGCGCTCAGAGCCATCATCTTGAAGGGAACGTGGAAGACGAACATGTCGGTGGAGGTGAGTACCTCCTGCGGTGTGCTGCCTTTGCGAGCGCAGTAGTCGTCGAAGGCGGTCTCGAGCGCCTCGTTGTAGCACTGGATCGAGTACGCGCCCTTGACCTTCGCCGTGGTAGAGCCGTTCGGCCGGAAGAAGTCGTCAACGTCGCGGGAGCAGAGTCCCTGCGTCCCAATGTCGAGCTCGATCAACTTCGGGTTCTTCTCCACGAGCAGCCCGACCGCTCCCGCCCCCTGCGTGATTTCGGCGGTGGACGGCGCGTCGTAGCGGGCGATGTCCGAGCTCACGACGAGTCCCGACCCGTCCTGCGAGCTTTGCGCGAGCAGACCCGCGATGCTCAGCATGGCGATCGTTCCGCCCGCGCAGGCGTGCTGCGCCTGGAACGTCATCATCGTCTCCGGGACCTTGATCCCCGAGTTCTGCAGCATGCCTTCCAGGTAGGCGGCCATCGGTTTCGACTGGTCCACGGACGTCTCCGTACCCGTCCCGATGTACCGGAGCTTCTCCGTGCTCTCCGGGTTGCGCTTCAGCAGAGAGTACGACGCCTGCGCCGCGAGCGTCGCGCTGTCTTCGTACGGCGTGGGGAAGCGGATCGCCTCTTGGCCGGTCTTCTCGATCGCGCGTCTCAGCCTGCGCTCGAAGCTCGGGTCGTCAGCTACACGATGTTCGGTGAGAACGTCGAGCCCCATGCGAGGAGCCGGCACGTAAATCTCAAGATCACTCAGTCCCACTTGTTCTTTTTCCATCCTGACCTCTTCCCTATACCTCAACAATGTTCAGTGCCTCAAATATAAGGGTCTCCCCGGAGACCGGCAACGCGAAATGTGCGCGGTAGACTCAGCCGGCAACCTCCCATAGATTAGCCCCATGCGATACGCCATGTTGCTCTCCGGGGGCGTTGACAGCTCCACGGCCCTCGCTGAGCTCGTCTCCGCCGGGCACGATGTCGCGGCGTACTACCTCAAGGTGTGGCTCGAAGACGAGCTCGACTACCTCGGCGCGTGCCCGTGGGAAGAAGACCTCTCGTTCGCGCGCGAAGTCTGCGACCGGTTCGGCGTTGAGCTGCGCGTTGTCCCGCTGCAACTCGAGTACTACGATCGAGTCGTGTCGTACACGATCGCGGAGCTCAAGGCCGGACGCACGCCAAGTCCCGATATCTTCTGCAACCAGCGCATCAAATTCGGCGCGTTCTACGACTATATCACACGCGACGCATCGAACGCACCAGCCGGAATCGCCACCGGGCACTACGCGCGCATCCTCGATCGCGGCGATCACGTGGAGCTCGCCCGCTCTCCGGATCCCGTCAAGGACCAGACCTACTTTCTCTCTCACCTCGATCAGGCCCAGCTGAGCCGGATCGCTTTCCCGATCGGCGAACTGGGGAAGGACGAGGTGCGCAGCCGCGCCGCCCGCTACGATCTACCGAACAAGGATCGCCCGGACAGTCAGGGTATCTGCTTCCTCGGCAAGATCCGGTATCCGGAGTTCGTCCGCCACTACTTGGGCGAGCGCCCGGGGAGGATCGTGGAGGTTGAGACCGACGATGTGCTCGGTGAGCATCGCGGCTTCTGGTTCTACACGATCGGGCAGCGAACCGGCCTCGGTCTCGCGGGAGGGCCGTGGTACGTCGTTCGCAAGGATACGACGACGAACACGATCTACGTCTCCCATTCGCGCAACGCGAACGAACGCGCGCGGCGCGTATTCGTCGTGAGCGAGCTCTCGTGGACGTGGCGGGCTCCCGATATCTCGGACGTGCTCCTGAGAATCCGCCACGGTTCGCAGCTCACGCGCGCGAAGATTCGGTGGCTCGGCGACGACACGATCCGGGTCGAGATGGAACGTCCGGATCGCGGTGTCGCCCCAGGGCAGTTCGCCGTCTTCTACGACGGCGAGGTGTGTCTCGGCAGCGGAAAGATCAAGGAGGCGGAATGCGAATCATCGTGATCGAGGACGACCCGAAGATCGGTCAGTTCGTTGCGCGAGGGCTCCGAGAGGCGGGATACGCCGTAGATCAGGTGGCGCGAGCCGAAGAGGCGATCCCGATGCTCGGCGCGGACAACTACGACGCAGCCGTGGTGGACGTCATGCTGCCCGGAATGGACGGTCTGTCCATGATTCAGGTGCTGCGGGAGCGCGGGGTTGCCACGCCGATGCTCGTCCTGAGCGCAAAGCGCTCGGTGGAGGAGCGGGTGCAGGGGTTCACGAGCGGAGGCGATGACTACCTCACCAAGCCGTTCTCGTTCTCCGAGCTGCTCGTACGAATCCAGTCGCTCATCAGACGTTCGAGCCGGAGCGGCGCGCCAACGAAGCTGCAGGTTGCCGATCTTCAGGTGGATCTGCTCTCGCGTTCCGTGCGCCGCGGCGACGAAGAGATCGAGCTGCAGCCGCGGGAGTTCTCCCTCCTCGAGTATCTCATGCGCAACCCGAACCGGGTCGTCTCCAAGACGATGATCATGGAGCACGTCTGGAACTACGATTTCGACCCTCAGACCAATGTCGTGGACGTGCTCGTCTCACGTCTGCGTAGCAAGGTCGACAAGCAGTTCGACCGCAAGCTCATTCACACCGTTCGCGGAGTAGGGTATGTCCTTCGAAGTCCGGAAGGCTCGGAATAGCGCCGCCCGGCTCTTCCGCCGAGTCGATGTCCGCCTGACGATCTGGTTCTCGGGGATCTTCCTGCTCTCGGCGCTCCTGCTGTTCGGCATCACCTTTGCCGGCCTCTACCGGTCGTTGCGCGAGGAGGACCGCAGGGGGCTTCAAGCGATTGCGCTCGGCTATGTCGTGCAGTTTCGGGCCTCGATCAACGAGCGAGCCGGGGTGAACTCGCTCGTGAACGAGCTGATGAGCGACATGTCGTCTCCTGCAGGCGATCCGTACTTCGCGCGAATCGCGACCGCCGAGAACTCGCGGGTCTTCCTGGGCATCCCGCAGCGCGACTGGCAGCAGATCGATCTCTCCGGGTTGACCGAGACCGACGCGCCCCACGACGAGGGGTTCCTCACGATCGAGGCTCCCCAGTTCGGCTACGAGCTCGAGGTGTTGGGCGTGCGACTTTCGGAAGACTACGTACTGCAGGTCGGCAGCGACACTCGAAGTCGAATCCACGTCCTCCGGGCCTTTCAGACGAGCTTCCTCTTCACCTTCGCGGTGATGCTGGGCGTGAGCCTCGGTGGAGGGCTCTTCTTCGCGGCTCGTTCGCTTCGTCCCATCAGGGTGCTCAACGCGACGGTTCGGTCGATCATCGAGACCGGCGAGCTCGATCGTCGGGTCCCCTCCCGGCAGTCGAGCGACGAGCTCGACGATATGACCGAATCGGTAAACGCGATGCTCGACCGCATCCAGGCTCTCGTTGAAGGGCTGCGCGACGCGCTGGACTCGGTCGCGCACGACCTCCGTACGCCGCTCACACGCCTGCGGAGCACCGCCGAACGAGCTCTGAGCGGCCCGCCGGACGAGACCGCTCAGCGCGAGGCGCTCAGCGACGCGCTCGAGGAGTCCGAGCACATCTTGGGCATGTTGAACGCGATGATGGACATCTCGGAGGCGGAGAGCGGCACGATGCGTCTCCGCCGCGAGCCCGTGGATCTCGCGCAGCTCGCGTCCGAAGTCGCCGAGGTCTACTCGCTCGTCGCCGAGGAAGCCGACATGCGCTTCGTGCTCGATACCGAAGACGGCCTCGTCGTGAACGCCGACTCCGGGCGAATGCGACAGGTGATCGGGAACCTCTTGGACAACGCCGTGAAGTACGGCGAGCCCGGCACTCCGGTCCGCGTCGTGGGGCGTACGGTGTACCGCGGCGGTTCGGGCGCGGGGAAGCCCGGCCGCGGCGGTCGCGGCGAGGTGGCTCTCTCCGTGATCAACGAGGGAGCACCCATGTCGCCGGACGACCTCGACCGAATCTGGAACCGGCTTTATCGCGGCGTCGGGGCCGGCGACCGCCGCGACGGACTCGGGCTCGGACTCGCGCTCGTGCGCGCGATCGTGCACGCGCACGGCGGCAACGTAGACGTGGAGAGCTCGGCCGAGCACGGAACGACCTTCACGCTCCGCTTCCCGCGCGGAGACTCTCCGCGGTGACCTTTCGGAAGTGTAATGTTTCGGCAAGGATTCGGTAAGAATCGACCCGTATACTCCTCCGCGAAGGCTCAGGATGAGTACGAAACGGATGAGGCGGATACGACGCAACTCACTGAAAAACATCGGCTTTGCGGTGGCCGTTCTGGTAGGGCTCTCGATGGACGCGTTCCTACCGGGCGCCGTGGCTCAGAGCAGCGAATCGGTCTCCCCGACCGGTCCGGCTGAGCTCGACACCCCCGCGAGCGAAGAGGTGCTCTGGGCCTACCAGAACGCCTTCCGCAGAGCCGCGCACGAGGCGCTTCCCGTCGTCGTGAAGATAGACGTCGTGGACATCGTCACGCAGCGCGTGCCGTCGTTCCAGAACCCGTTCAGTTTCTTCTTCGGACCCCGAGAAGCGGAGCCGGCGGTCGAGGAGCGGGAGCTCCGGCGACCCGGTCTCGGGTCGGGCGTCATCGTCCGTCGCGCCGGCGAGAAGGTCTACGTGCTCACGAACGATCACGTCGCGGGCGACGCGGACGAGATCACGGTGAGCCTGCACGACGGTCGTTCGTTCGAGGCCGCGGTCGTCTACACGGAGGACTCGCGCGACCTCGCGCTCGTGGTATTCGAGACGAGCGAAGAGGTGCCGATCGCGAAGCTCGGGGACAGCGACGATCTGGTCGTGGGCGACTGGGTCTTTGCGGTCGGGAATCCGCTCGGATTTGAGTCGACGGTCACCTCCGGCATCATCAGCGCGGTCGGACGTCGGCCCGCGGCAGGCAGCCGCATTTCGGCCCTCGTGGACTACATTCAGACCGACGCGGCGATCAACCAGGGAAACTCGGGCGGCGCGCTCGTGAACCTTGCCGGCGAGGTGGTCGGGATCAACACGTGGATCGCCAGCCAATCCGGCGGAAGCGTAGGTCTCGGCTTCGCGATCCCGATCAACAACGCGAAGCGCGTCATCGACGAGTTCGTTGACTACGGCTCGGTCGAGTACGGCTGGCTTGGGATCGTGTACGGCGGCTCGGTGACCGAGGATGTCGCCGCGAGCCTCGGCGTCCGCGACGCGCGAGGCGCGTTCATCGGGAGCGTCTACGAAGGATCGCCCGCGGCTCGAGCCGGGCTTCGGCCGGGCGACGTGGTCTACGAGATCGACGGTGACCGCGTTGAGGAGTGGACCGACCTCGTGAACACCGTAGGGAATGCGATGCCCGGCCAGACGATGTCGTTCCGGTTCCGGCGCGACGGCCGGACGGCCACCCGGCGCATTGAGCTCGGCGGACGCCGGTTGACCGACCGAGAGACCCCGAATGCCGAGTTCTGGCCCGGCCTCGTCGTGACGCCGTTGACGGACGAGATGCGCGCCGCTCTCGGCCTGCGTGCGGAACCCGGCTCGATCGTGGTCGCGGACGTGGTTTCCTCGGGGCCGGCCGCAGAGTCCGGTATTCGCCGCGGTGACATCATCCGCCGCATAAACGACCAAGAGGTGGACAATCTCGCCGACTTCTACGAGGCGGTGAATGGACGAGCCAATGAGGAACTCGTGTTTCGAGTCGGCAGACAAGGCCGCGAGTTCCTCATCGGACTTGTCCGATGACAGAATACTCCTCTCCTTCTTGGGCAGTCCCCGGTCGTTGACCGGGGGCTGTCCTCTTCTTATTCTTCACCGCGATGGCGACAGACCTCCGTCCCGCATCCGATCACCTGCTCGAGACCGTTCGCACGCCGCCGGTGAGCATCGCGCCGATGATGGAGAAGACCGATCGCCACTATCGCTACTTCATGCGGCTCATCACTCGGCATACGCTGCTCTACTCCGAGATGATCACGACCGGTGCGATCGTCCACGGCGATCGCGACCACCTGCTCGGATTCGATCCCGAAGAGCATCCCATCTCGCTGCAGCTCGGAGGAGACGACCCGGACGAGCTTGAGCGTGCGATACGCATCGCCGACGAGTACGGGTACGATGAGTACAACCTCAACGTAGGCTGTCCCAGCGACAGAGTGCAGAACGCCAACTTCGGTGCGTGCCTCATGGCTCGGCCCTCGCAGGTGCGAGATCTCGTCTCGGCGATGCGCGCGGCAACGGACCGGCCGGTCACGGTCAAGCACCGCATCGGAATCGACGGCCGCGAGAGCTACGACGAGCTTCGGGCCTTCGTTGAGGAGGTTGCGCGCGCCGAACCCGACCGGTTCACCGTCCACGCACGGATCGCGATTCTCGCCGGACTCTCGCCGAAGGAGAATCGGAGCGTGCCTCCGCTGAGGTACGAGGACGTCTACCGCCTCAAGCGCGAGTTGCCGCACCTGCAGATCGAGATCAACGGTCACGTTGGGTCTACCGAGGAGATACGCGGCCACCTCGAACACGTGGACGGGGTCATGATCGGGCGCGCCGCCTACGACAACCCGTGGCTGCTCGCTGAGGTGGACGAGCGGTTCTTCGGGGACGCTTCGGCCCCGCGAGTCTGCCGTGGAGACGTCGTGGAGGGCATGATCCCCTACGTGGAGCGCTGGACTCGGGCAGGATGGCCGCCACGCAACGTCATCCGACACATGCTCGGTTTGTTTGCGTTCTGCCCGGGTACCCGGAGGTTCAAGCAGATGCTCAGCGGACCCATGCCCGCTCCCGGAGACGCGGAGGCCGCGATTGCGCTCCTCCGCTCGGCGGTCGCGCATATGCGGCCGGAGGTTCTCTCCGGTCCCGTGGTTTCACTCGCCGGCGGTCCCGGTGAGGCGGAGAGCTCGTATGAGCCGACCTCCCGAGCGTAACGCCGACCCCGTCGCCGGCGACCGACCATCCACCGCGTGTCTTCGCGCCGTACTCGGATCGATATCGGCGAGAGACGTGCTGGACGTCGGGTGCGGAAGCGGCGGGTTCACGCGGACGCTTGCGGACATGCTGCGCAGCTGGCGAACGATCGTCGGCATAGATCCAGACAAGGACAGCATCGACGACGCACGCCGGCTCACCGAGCATCACTCGGTTCGCTATCGCATTCTGTCCGCGGACAGACTACCGTTCCGCGACGAGCGCTTCGATGTCGTCGCGATCTCCAACGCGCTCCATCACCTTGAGGATCCGCGCGTTGTGCTCGCCGAGATGCGGCGCGTGTGCGCTCCCGGCGGCGCGATCGTCGTACAGGAGCTCGTGAACGACCGGCTCTCTCCGCAGGAAGAGAACGGCAAGCGGCTCCACCACCTGAAGGCGCGGATCGATCGAATCCACGGTCGGTCGCACCGGCCAACGTACTCGCGCGATGAAGTGCGCCGGCTGCTCAGTTCCTGCGGCGTGACGATCGAAGTCGAGTGCGAGATGCGTGACGACGAGCCGGCGCCCCCGGGCTCCGACCGAGTTGACGAGGCGATCGCTTTCGTCGCCGACTACATGGAGCTCGTGCACGACAAGCCCGAGTACCCCGAGGTTCGGGGCGAGGCCGAGCGGATCGTCCGAGCGCTCACCTCGAAGGGAGTCGCGACGCCGCCTCGGTTCGTGCTGCGAGGGAGATTCGGGCCGGAGCGAGACCGATGACCACCACCGAGGCGCTCATCAACGAGCTGCAGGTTCGAGCCGACGCCGACGGGAGTTGGGAAGTGACGGCGGACGAGCTCTCCGACCGGTACGATTCGGTGGACTTCTACCGGGCGCAGTACGAGAGTGGGCAGGTCGGCACGGACGTCTTCGGACCCGACAACGTGGGGGAGCTGCTCCTCCTGCTCGACCTGCTCACCGGTCGCGACTACCGCGGCGAGTTCCGCGACGCCGGCCTCTTCCTGACTCACGACGATCGGGTCGAGCTTACCGAGCGTTTCGTTCGGGCCGTCCGGCACGCCGTCGTCCTCCATACGCCCGAGCCGGAGACGTTCCGGGCAATGCTTCGGGAGTTCCGCAGGTACGACCGCGCGAAGTTCGCCTACCTGCGGACCTACTTCCCGCATCAGGATCTCGTGGAGCAGTGCGTGCGGGAGTACCTGGAGCTGCGCGACGCGCCGGCGCTCCGCGCGACGGTAGCCGCCTACCTCCACCTCCTGCTGCAACGGCACATCGTGGACGTGGAGGATCTGGCGCCCGCCCTGATGGAGATTCTGCGGACGGTGGCGCGGCACGAGGGCATGCTGCCGGGCGGCAGAACGCACGGCGAGCGGGACGCCGACGACGCGGCCGGGGGCCGGAGCACCGACGGGACGATGACCGAGGTGCACGACCGGAGGCAGGCGCTTGCCGTGCTCGGCATCGCGAACCCACAACCCTCGAAGCGCGAGGTTCGCGATCGCTACCGAACCCTCATGCGGAAGTACCATCCGGACGTGAACCCGGATGGGCTCGAGACGGCGAAGACGCTCAACAACGCGTACGGGCTCCTGATCGGCGGTGCGGAGTAGCGCCGGCTACTGTCTGCGCTTCCTCGCGATGTAGATCTTCCGTTCCGCAACCGGGTTGTGTTCTCCACCCTCGTGCCAGTGTCGCTCGGGTGCCCGCTGCGAACGGCGGCGGTAGGCTTCGGCAACCTGGCGCCGAAGCTCCTCGTAGCTCGGGAGGTCGGTATCCGCCGGTCTGCCCGGGGCTCCGTCGCGCCCGAGGAGTCGCGCCAGGAGGCCTCTGCGACGCTCCCGTCGTTCCTCGGCTGCGGCCGCCATTGACGAGCTCACGATCGATCCGACCGGCATGATGAGCTTCTTCACGACGAGCTCAAGGATGAGGAGCACCACCGCGCCCACGAGGAGCCAACGAATGAGCGTGTCTCGGAACGACATCCCCGCGACCTCCACCGTGAACACTCCCTCCGCTTCGGTGCCGGACAGCACGCGTCCGCCGCCTCGTTGCGCGATGACGCTGAGTCGCTCGAAGTCGGTCTCGAACTGGATGTACTCACGCGCGTACGGAACCGAAAGACCGTACGGCTCCGGGCGTTGTCCTTCCGACCCGTACACCGTGACGATGTAGTTGCCTTCGGCGTTCGTGGTGAGACTCGTCTCGTACCTGCCCGGTCGCGTCTGTTCGAGGGCAACATCGTACGGGTCCGCATCCGGCGGCTGGACCCGGGCGGAGAGCTCGAGCAGGTTCTCGAACGAGCCGTCCGCGGCGATCGCGTCCACCGTCATGAGTGTCTCGTCCGAACCCTGCTCGAATCGAACCGTGAGATCGGACGCATCGGTCGGCCTCTGAGCCCATCGGACCGCCTGCGACAGCACCTGCTGGTAGCCGGGCCACCCCAGCCAGTTGATGCCCCATTTCGCCCGGAGGTCGGAGGTAAACGCGACGCTGCGTCCGAGACCGTACTGCCAGGTGGAGAGCACCGGATTCGTTCCCCGCCCTGCGAGGACCATCTGCGCCCCGCTCTTCTGATACGCGAGCACGAAACCCTCGAGCGGGGGGATCTCGCTCGGATCGATCCCTTCGATCACCGGGCTCGATCCCACGATCTGCGGAACAAAAGCCTCCTCCACGATCAGATTTCGACTCACGATCGTGGTCTCTGCGGCGAAGATGCGCGGCACGCTGTTCGAGTCCGCCGCGTGGTAGGCGCGACCACCTCCCCACTCGGCCATGTCGCGCATCAGCTCGCGGTCGGACGCCGTTCCGATCGATACCGTGGAGACCGTCACCTTCTCATCCTCGAGCTCGCCGATGATCTCCTCGAAGTCGGCGTCGTTCGTGAGCCCGTCCGAGAGCACGACGAGGTGCTTCACCGCCGCCTCCTCGCCTCGCAGGACGCGCAGCGCCTCGCGGAGTGCTCCCTCCAGGACCGTTCCGCCTCCGGAGGAGAGCAACGCGAGATCCCGGATGATCGATTCGCGGTCGCCGGCGCGCGTCATCGGTACCGTCCATTCCACGTCCGCGTCGAAGGCGACGAGCCCCACGGTGTAGAACGGATTCATGATCTCGACCGCCGAGATCACGGCCTCTTTCACGAGATCGAGCTTGCTCCGGCCGGACACTTCGATCGCGCCCATGCTTCCCGACTTATCGATCACGAAGATCAACGCGAGCGACGGGATCTTCATGGTCGAGGTTACGTCCATGTCCACCGGCAGCGTGCGCTCGATCGGGGTTCGATAGTAGCCGCCTGCGCCGAAGCTCGCGTCGCCCCCAATCATCATGAATCCGCCGCCCGTGTCGCGCACGTAGCGCTCGATTGCCTCCATCCGAGGCACCGACATGTCGTATGCGGGCACGTTGTCGAAGATCACCGCGTCGTAGGGAACGAGCTCTCCCACCTCGGTCGGTATTCGCTCGGTGTCGCGTACTTCGACCGTGAATCCCTGACCGGTGAGCGCATCCAGGACCGGCTCGGCCGGAGTCTGTGCCACGTAGAGGAGGACCGGCTCGCCCGTCACTCGCACGAGCGCCTCGGCCTCGTTGTTGACGGCGATCGGGTCGTCCGGTGTCGCGACGGTCACGCCGTAACGGTGCACGCCGGTGTCCTCGAAGCGGCCCTGAAACGAGATCACATTGTCACCCGGGCCGAGCCGAACCTCGTCCTCGCCGTAGTACTCGCCGTCGCGGAAGACCGTCACGGTCGCGTCCTTCGGCTGCGTAGCGGCGACGACCACGTTGAACTCGTGCGTCTGGTCGAGCCGAACCTGCGAGGGCGCATCCACGCGTCGCACAAACACCTCGCCGTCCGAAGGTCGCGTGGGCAGCGGAACCGTGTGCAGCTCAACGCCCGCGTCCGCGGCAATACGGGCCGCCTCCGCCGCGTCTCCGCTCGTCTCCTGCCCGTCGCTGAGAAGCACGATGCGCTTCGCGCGTTCGCCCTCGAAGAGCGAGAGCGCGCGCACGATCCCGTTCGATATCGACGTCGCGCTCGTCCTCAGCACGGATTCCTGCGTAAGCTGCGAGAGCCCGGCCTGCAGGCCCCGCTCGACCGCGACGTCCTCCCCGATCAGCACGATCGCGGCTCGATCCTCGGGTCGAGCCGCGGCAAGCGCGCGCTCCACAAACGCTTCCGCCTCATTCGCCCCCTCGCGGCCGATGCTGTCCGAGACATCCACCGCGAATACCACGTCGATGCCTGCGCCTTCGCTCCGGTACTCCACACCGGCGATCACGAGGATGAGCGCCACCACCGCAACGATGCGGAGCGCGAGCGGCACGACTCGCCGCACGCCGGGTTTGCGCCGGCCCACGACGAGCGCTGCGACGAGAACCGGGATCAGGAGAAACAGAACGAACGCGATCGGGTGCAAGAATCGCATCAATGCCTCCTTGCCCAGACGACCCAGTCGGCGGCGAGGAGCAGCAGCGCCGCGAGCGCGAGCCACTGCCGGATGGGCCGCGCGGCGGCAGTCTCGATCGACGCGGTCGTGAGATCGCCGCTCACCGATCCGAGGCGGCGACGGAGGTCCGACTCGTCGCTGCTCGCGAGCGACACCGCGAACCTTCCCGCGAACGACTCTCCTCGAACGTTGTAGATGCCCGCGCGAGCGGTCTCGGCGAACTCGAACGGAGTCGTCCGGGGAGTATACCGACGCGTGGTTCCGTCCGGCAGAATCACCGCGATCTCCTCCCCCGCAGGTACGTAGAGCGGCACCACGCTCCCGACCTCCACGTACCCCACCTCTCCGGCCGGAGCGACGGGCGCGAGCCACTGGATGATGTTGTTCATCAGGACCGGGAAGCTGCTTCGCAGCGCGAGATCGGAGGCGGTCAGCGAGAACGTCGTCGCCACGAGCCTGAGGTCGTTCGCCTGGTACGTGTAGAGCAAGGGATCGGGGCCCGCGGAGACGAGGACGTTGGCTCGCCGGCTGAGCTCGCCGGCGATGAACTCGCTCACCTGGACCTGATCGAGCGTGACGCCGCGAGTGACCGGATGGTCGGTCCGCGCCGAGGCGGGGCGATCGAGCTCATCCGTACCGATGATCGTGAACGGGCCGTCCGGCAGGACGGCGCCGAGCGCAACGACGTTGCCGCGCAGCCGTGCCGGAGCCGGTACGTCGTCCAGGATCAGAATGTCGAAGGGGCTTGCCTGGTCCACGCTCTCGGTGACCGTGAGTTGGACGTTCGGGTAGACCGAGAGGAACGACTCGAGAAAGAGGTTTCCGGCGGTGACGAGCTGAACGCGGATCGGTCGGTCGCCGGCCGCGGCCGCGTAGGCGTGGTCGTCCACCGTGAGCTCGTCTTCGTTGCCTGCGAGTCTCGCCTCGTAGACGATCCCTTCGGTTCGCGGGATCGCGGCCGTGACCAGTCGCTCTTCGCCGGCGGGAACGCTGAGCGTGCGCTCGGAGACGATCTCGCCGTCCGCGATGAGCTCGAGCGTGCGTTGAACCTGGGCGGGCGAGTAGTTGCCCACGCCGATCAAGGCTTCGAAGACCCGTCCGTTCGGGCGGGCGCGCAGCTCGAAGAGCGTGATCGCCACATTCGGGCGGACCGGATCATCGCTCGATCCGCCCACGACGATCGTGGAGAGGCCGTGCGGGAGGCTCATGTCGTCCGGAAACGACGTGGCGCCGTCCGTGACGAGCACGACGTCGGTCCGGTCTCCCGTTCCCAATCCGCGCACGAGCTCGAGCGCGCCTCGCAGGTCGGAGGCGCCGTCGGTTGGTTCGATCGACGAGAGCCGTTCGTAGAGAAGCGCTCGGTCGCTCGTGTACGGCTGGACGATTCGCGGGCTCGGACCCGCCGACGCGAGAAGGATGCGCGCGTTGCGAGGGGCACGCCCGATGATGTCCCGTGCTCGGTTCCGTGCGAGGCCGAGGTGAGACATTCCGCCCGCGGCGGTCTGCATGCTCGCGCTGTCGTCCACGAGAACCACGATCTCCTGCGACCCGGCGGCCGGACCGGTCGCTACGACCGGCTGCGCGAGCGCGAAGGACGCGAGCAGCGCGGCGAGAAGCTGCAGAAGCAGGTTCACGTTGCGGAGCAGGCGCGGGCGCACGCGGCGGCTCTGCTGGTCGGAAACCTCGCGCCAGAGGAAAATGGAGGAGACCTCGCGGCGTTTTCGCTCCTGGCGGAAGAGATGGAGGAGCGCGATCACCGGGAGCGACAGCAGAAGAAGCAGGCCGAGCGGGTTAGCGAACGTCAATGGACAAAGACCCCCCGTCTGAGGTAGCTGAAGACGACGTCCTCGATCGGAATCCGATTCGAGGTCCGCAGGTACTCGATATCGTGGCTGAGACAGAACTCCTCGATCCCGTCGAAAAAGGAGTGAAGCCGACGCTGGTACTCGCCTACCGTCTCCGGTTCCACGTTCAACTCCGTCTCGTCCTCCGTCTCGCCGTCGATCAGGCGGAACGGACCCTTCATGCGCGGAGTGAGCTCCTCCTCGTCCATGACCTGAATCAGCATGATATCGAATCGGCGGTAGAGCAGCGCCTTGAGCCCCTCCTCGTACCCGGAAGGGTCGAGCAGGTCTGAGATGAGGATCGCGAGGCCCGGCCGCTTCGTGCGCAGCGAGTAGTCGCGCAACGTCCCGTTGAAGTCGGTGCCGCCGGAGGGAGTGAGCGATTCGATGTAGTCGAAGAGCGAGAAGACATGCGACTTCTGACGCACCGGCTGGAGCGAATGCTCGATCCCGTCCGCGAACGCGCTCACGCCCACGCGGTCGAGATTGTTCACCGCGAGGTAACCGAGGGCAGCCGCGAGCCGACCGGCGTACCAGAGCTTGCTCGGGCTCCCGAACGCCATCGATCGGCTCGTGTCGAGCAGAATGTGCACCGTGAGGTTCTCCTCGGCGGTGAACACCTTCACGAAGAGCCGGTGGAGCCGGTTGTAGATGTTCCAGTCGAGGTAGCGAAAGTCGTCACCGGGTTGATAGAGACGGTAGTCCGAGAACTCGAGCGAGGCGCCGCGGTGGATCGAGATGTTTTCGCCGCGCGAGACGCCCGAGCGGATCTTCCGCGCGAGGAGCGAGAGCTGTTCGAGCTTCCGGAGGAACGCTTCGTCCAGCAGAGGTGCCGCCATTACCGACTCGCCTCCGGAGTAGTCTCCATGACGCGTTCGACGATCGTGTCCGGGTCCACGCCTTCCGCCTCGCCCTGGAAGCTGAGGATCAGGCGGTGCCTCAGCGACGGGAGCGCGGCCCTTCGCACGTCCGCGAAGTCCACCGTGAATCGACCGTCCAGCAGCGCGTAGACCTTCGCCGCGAGAATGAGGCTTTGCGCACCCCGCGGGCTCGATCCGTAGCGAACGAACCGCTTGACTTCGTCGATTGCGCGGTCGCGGTCCGGATGCGTTCCGTACACGAGGCGCACGGCGTAGTCGAGGACCGCGGTGGACGCGGGCACGGCGCGGATGAGGTCCTGGTACTCCACGATCTCCTCCGTCCCGAGGATACGCTCGAGCATCGGCAGGGCTCCCGTCGTGGTTCGGTCCACGATCTTCAGCAGATCGTCGTAGGAGGGGTATTCGACCTTGAGCTTGAAGAAGAATCGATCGAGTTGCGCCTCCGGCAGTGGGTAGGTCCCCTCCATCTCGATCGGGTTCTGCGTCGCGAGCACGATGAAAGGAGGCGCGAGCGCGTACGTGCTCCCGGCCACGGTCACGCTCTGCTCCTGCATCGCCTCAAGGAGTGCCGATTGCGTCTTGGGAGTCGCGCGGTTGATCTCGTCTGCGAGCAGCACCTGGCTGAAGATCGGTCCTTCCTGGAACCGGATGAGCTGGTTGCCTTCCTCGTCTCGCACGAGCACGTTCGTCCCGATGATGTCCGCGGGCATGAGATCGGGCGTGAACTGGATCCGAGTCGTCGTCAGGTCGAGGACCTCGCCGAACGTCTTGATCAGGAAGGTCTTGCCGAGTCCCGGGACACCTTCGAGCAGCGCGTGTCCGCGGCACAGGAGGCAGACGAGCACCTGCTCGACCAAAGCGCCGTGCCCAACGATGTAGCGACCGATCTCCTCTTCGACCGTCCGGACCTTCGCTCCGGCCTCTAGTGCGCGTTCCTGGACACCGGGGTCCCACGCCGTCTGACTACTGCTCATCAGCTGCTCCTTCTCGGTTTGCTCGTGTCAATCTCAGGAAATAGTTCCGTACAAGTTGCTGTAGTTCGGGCGGGGTCTCTTCACGACCTACCGCTTCTTCCACGACGCGTTCGAAGACGACGTCCAGTTCCTGCTCGGTCAAGGCCGACGTCGCCTCGGAGGGAAGCTCGCGGATGATGATGTCCATGATCGTGTCGTCGGTCACGACTCCCTCGATCTCGCGCATGACCGGACTCGCGGCTCGGGAGCGGGTGAAGTCGTCCGACATCTGGTCCTCCACCTCGAGCGTCCCGCCTTCCTGGCCGGAGCTCTCCTGCTCGCCGCTCTCGTCGCTCTGGCTTCCCTGAGGCCGCGAATCGCCCGAACCGCCCGTTGCGCGAGTCCCGCCGCTGTCCGACTCGCCGGGCGTTCCCTGCTCGGACGTGTCCCCCTGAGAGAGCTGCCGGCGGCCGGCGCCCATCTCCTGGAGCGCCTGCCTCGATTGCTCGAGCGGGTTTCGGACGTACGAGTCGTCTCCGCCGGCAGACTCGGGCCGGCTCTCGAGCTGGTCCATCAATTCTTGAGCCCGCTCGCCCTCTCCTTCAACGCTCGCGTTCGGCTCGCCCCCCGAGGTCGACTCGTCGAGCGCCTGGACCGCGTCCGGCGTCGAGTTGCCCTGCGATCGCATCCGCGTGAAGAACTCGAGCACCTCGCCGTCGCTCATGCCGGAACGGAGCGCCTGGCGTATCGTGTTCTCGGTCTCCGGAGGGATCTGCGCGTCCTCGTTGTGCTCGATCGGCGGGATGCGAGCGAGATCGTCGAGCTGCTCCTCCACCCGCTCGTTCAGCCGGTCGATTCTCCGTCGCGCTTCGTCCGGTGGGAGCTCGTTTCGCTGCACCTGGCGCCCGAGCCGGCGCATCTCCTCCGCGAGCTCCCGCAACTCGTCGTTCGACTCGGCGCGCTCGGCGAGGCGGCGTCCCGCGTCTTCGAGCATGATCGCTTCTTCGGCGTAGGGAGGCACGGGTCGCTCGAACCATCCGCTTGCCTGCAGCGTCAGAAAGATGCCCAGCGCTACGACGAGCGCAGCGACCGCTCCGATGCTCTTCGGTGTCCGCGAAGGGTAGACCGTGCGCGGATTGACGTCGCCCGACCGCTCTTCCGCACGTTCAACGACGAGTCGCTCGAACGCGTCGCGATCCGCCGATTGCGGCCGGCGCGACTCGTCGTGCCGGTCGTCCGGCCCGCGGCGGCCGAACTCGTACCCCGAGACCAGAAGCGATCTGAACCCGTAGGCGCGGTCGGCGTCGATGAAGAAGCGCGACTGGTCGCGGCGCCGCAGCGCGACGATCAGGATCGCAACCACCATCGCGGACCCGTTGAGCACGAGCAGCAGCCGGAGAATCGAAAAGGAGAGATCTCCGGCTACGCGCACGAGGAGCGCTCCAAGCGAGGCGCCGAGCGTCACCGCGAGCGCCGTGAAGAGCGCGTCTGCGAGGAGCAGAAATCGCCAGCGCATCTCGAGCGAGTGCGAAAGCTCGGTCAGACGTGGTGTACGGTCTCGCATCATCGAACCCCCCTGCCGGTGAGCAGGCGGTGGCGTGCCAGCGAGAACCGGAAGACGGCGGCCAGCACGATCGTCACCGCCAGCATCGGCGCTCCCGCCGCCACGAGCGGGTTGTCCAGAACGCCGGTTCGGCCGAGCTGCATGAACGGCGAGTCCTCCGCGTGCTGCATGACGACCGCAGCGATCGGATTGAGCGGTCGGTAGATCTGGAGCGTACCCAGGTAGAAGAACGCGACGTAGAGCCACGCGCCGATCACTCGGATGATGTATCTCGTCTCGCCGACATGGCTCATCAGCATGCCGCAGATCCGGCCGAGCAGCCCCGCGATGAATACGATCACCTCGCTCGCGA
Organism: Spirochaetales bacterium; assembly: GCA_046538735.1. Classification (GTDB taxonomy): domain Bacteria; phylum Spirochaetota; class Spirochaetia; order DSM-27196; family SLST01; genus SLST01. Next base: position 79,057 of record JBKHII010000001.1, on the reverse strand, counting down.
CGACTGCGGCGAACGGTATGCCGGCCGGTCCGGAAGCCACCAGGACGAAGGGGAAGCCTGCGGCGACGATGAAGAGGGTGTGGACGACGCCGCCGATGATCTTCCCGCGGAACAGCACGCCGAGCGGAACGTTCGTTCGCTCCAGCCACTCGGAGTAGTGGATGATCTGATCGTCCGCGAGTCGATCGAGCCCCACGTACAGGCTGATCCCATTGACCGCGAGCAGGTGAACGATGACCGTTGCCTGGAAGACGGACGGTATCGTCTCCGTTCGGAAGAAGGTCATGAAACCCTGGATCGGCCAGAGAAGTACCGCGAAGAGCGCGATCGCTGCCGCGTACGAGATGTGCAGCCACATGTATTCTCTCCGTCGAAGGTAGACTTCGGCGGATTCTTCGAGGATCGGATTCTTCACGCTTCTCCTCGGTTCGGGTTGAGTGGGATGATCATCACGTGCAAGTCGATCGTCCGTTCGAAGGAGGGCTCGATCGAGACGGGCAGGAGCGGGGTTCGCGTCCACCCCACGACGATGAGCTCCGCGGGTTCGCCCTCACCGAACCGCTGCGCTCGCGCGAGGTCTTCCAGGAATCTCGCCCGGTTCACCGCAAGCTCATCGTCCGCGACGTAGCGGTTCCAGTTCACGTCCTGGAAGTCGCGTCCGAGCACCGAGGTTGCGACGTGCTCCACGACTCCCGAAGGGGGCAGATCGCCCATCGGCTCCGGGATCCCGTTGCGCAGCAGCACGAGATCGTGGATGTGAAGCGCCGAGTCGTTCGTCACAACAACGCCCGCGTAGCCCGGACCGGTCTGGAGCTCCGCTCGCACGTTGAGCTCCGCCACCTCGAATGCGACCGTGTTGGCGTAGCTCCAGCGGTCCACCGTGATCTCCTGGCCGATCCGGTCGGGCTTCTGATGGATCATGTGGTCGCGACGCTGCATCGGCACGAGAAGCGGTTCGTTCTCGTAGCTGATCTTGTAGTCGGACACCCGTCTGCTGAAGAGCGCGGTGTCCCGGGTAACCGCTGCGTATCCGCCGCCCGCGGTGAGCTCGGCGCGCTCGATCGTGAGTGCGAGCGCTTCCTCCGGCTGCATCTTCACCGTCAGTGAGAGGTGGCCGGTCACGGCGACCGCCGCGATGATTCCCAGCAGCGCAGGAGCGCCGAGGAGCGTGCGGACACGGTCACGTCCGGTCGCGAGCCACAGGAGAATCGCGCCAAGTCCAACGATGAAGCTGATCGCGAGGCCGAGCACCAGGAGTCGCGACGGGAAGTCGTAGAGCGGGAGCGCGAGCTGGTTCGCGAGGAAGTCCGTCTCGAACACGCGTCGTTCTGCTTCCGTCGCCACGGCTCGCCGCGACGCTTCCGGGGCGAGGAGCGAGTTCCAGAGCGCCACGCTCGTGAGCGGAGCAACCCGCACCAGATTCGCGTAGTCGGCCGGGAGCAGCACGACTTCACCTCTCCCGATCGTGAGCCGCGCGACTTGCGTCCCGTGCTCCCGGAACGAGGTCGCCACGACCTCGCGGTCTCGTTCGGCCGGGTCGATCGCGATGCCCGCCTCGGCGAGCCCCGTGCTCGCGATACTCGTCACCGCCACGCCGGTCGTGCTGAAGTCGCCGAGCGGCGCGAGGGTCTCAGCGTCCGCGGGGCCGAAGTGCGCGCCGCCCGAGAGCACGAGTCGACCTCCGTTCGCAACCCAGTCGCGAAGCGCGCGCACCTGATCGTCCGACAGCTCCTGGATGCGCGCGTCGTGGATCACAATCGTGTCCACCGCCTCGTAGCCGTGCCACTCGTTCGGCAGGTACGTGGGGAGCGGGTACACGATATCGAGAACTCGCTCGTCTCGTGTGTTGTAGACCGGAAGCAGAAAGTCGAGGTTGGGCCGGCGCGCGAGAACGAGCGTGAAGTAGCCGGACACGCTCCTGCCGAGCAGCGCGATCTTCTCCTCGTGCGCGATGGTCCGGCCGTCACGTATGCGAATCGTCAGCGGATAGATCATCGACTGGAGCGGAACGACGAACGAATACGCCTTGCCGGCTTCGGACACGAGCTCCACCTCACGCGAGTATCGCATGAGGTTCCGGCGCGATCCGTATCGGTCGCCGCGCTCGACCTCGATCTCCAGTGTGCCGCGGACCGGTTCGCCCAGGTTCTGAACGGTGACGTGGATCGGGGTCCAGGTGCCCGCGCGAAACACTCCGCTGAACCCCACGATCGTATGCACGTCCAGCGAGTATTGCGATGCCACGGTTGCAAGAGGAAGAAGACTGAAGAGAATCAGGCCCAGCAATTTCCGCACGACGGGCTCCGCTTTCTAAGGTACAACCGGATCGGCCATTTGACGAGGGCTCCGAATCGAAGCCATATTCGACAAATCTGATGTATTGTGACTCCCGGACGTGCGCGGTCCGTTCGCCTCCGGGTCGTCGCGGGAGCGATCGTGGCCAAACCGCCTGCCGTCCGTATCGCCGTTTTCGTCGTCGTGCTCGCGGCGCTCGCAACTGCGAGCATCGCGCTGGACGTGGAGCGCTATCTCCGTGACGTCCTGGAACGGATCCGCGACCTCGGCATGCTCGGCGTTGCCGTGTTCTCGCTCGTCTATATCCTGGCGACCGTGCTCTTCGTGCCGGGATCGATTCTCACGCTCGGCGCCGGCTTCATGTACGGCGTCGTGTACGGATCGATCTACGTTTCCGTCGCCTCAACGCTCGGGGCGACCGCCGCGTTTCTCGTGGGACGCCACCTCGCTCGCGATTGGGTCGCGGCGAAGGTTTCCGGGAGCGATCGATTCCGCGCGATCGACGAGGCGGTCGGCCACGGGGGCTGGAAGATCGTAGGCCTCACGAGGCTCAGCCCCATCTTCCCCTTCAACATGCTCAACTACGCGTACGGGCTCACGAGGGTGTCGCTCCGTGACTACTTCTTTGCGAGCTGGATCGGCATGATGCCGGGCACTGTGATGTACGTCTACGTTGGCTCGCTCGCCGGCGAGCTCGCGATGGTCGGTGCCGAAGGCAGATCGCGCACGCTCGGCGAGTGGATCCTCTACGGCGTCGGGCTCGTCGCGACAGTCGTGGTCACGGTCCTCGTCACGAAGCTCGCGAGGCGTGCGCTGTCCAGGCGAATCGAAACGGAGGACGGCGGAAACCACCGCCCTTGACCGGACGCCTCACTTTTCGATAATGGATAGGTTCCCAGAGGTACCTATTGCTCGTTCGATACACCAAAGACCAGAAAGGCCGCGCCAAGCGGCAAGCCGAGATCTACACCCCGGACGAACATTCGATCACACGAGAGCGGATCGATGCGGACGCCGTGAAGATCGCCAAGCGCCTCCATTCATCCGGTCACCACGCGTACGTCGTGGGCGGCGCGGTTCGCGACCTGCTCGTGGGCAACACGCCGAAGGACTTCGACATTGCGACGGACGCGCAGCCGAACCGGATTCGGCGGCTCTTTCGCAACTCGCGCGTGATCGGACGTCGGTTTCGTCTCGTCCACATTTTCTTCGGTCCGAAGATCATCGAGGTGTCCACCTTCCGGAGCGAGAACTCGGCGGGGTTCCAGAACGAGTACGGCGATATTGAAGAAGACGTCTTCAGGCGCGACTTCACGTTGAACGCGCTCTACTACAATCCGGTGGACGGGCGGATCATTGACTACGTGGGCGGCGTGAAAGACATTCGCGATCGGAAGATCAAGCCGGTCATACCGATCGATCGGATCTTCAGCGAGGATCCGGTACGGATGATCCGGGCGATCAAGTATCAGGTCTCGACCGGATTCACGATCATCGGCAAGCTGCGCCGCCAGATCCGCCGTTCGGCCGACTTGCTCGCCGACACACCTCCCTCGCGCATGACCGAGGAGGTCTTCAAGATCCTGCTTTCCGGCAACGCGCACGGGATCTTCCGCGAGTGCGCGAGCTACAAGCTGCTGCGACACATGGTCCCGGGGCTCGCGGCGATCGCGGACGCCGATGCACGCTTCAAGCAGCGACTGATGAACCGGCTTGCCGATCTGGACGCGGAGGTGCGTGACGGGAAGGAAGACCGCAGGTCGCGGGGGATCGCCTATCTCTGCGGCGACTATCTCTTCGAGCACACGGAAGCCGGCGGCCAGGAACGGATTCCCTTTCCGGACGCCTTTGCCGAGCTCAAGCGCATCCTTCGTCCGCTCGTACCGGCGAACAAGGACGTGGAGATGGCGCTCGTCTACCTCATTCGCCACCGGAAGAACTACAAGAAGAACGGCGCGTTCGAAGTCGTGCCGCCCTCCGAGCGCGTGCGCGAAGAGGACGTTCCGCTCAAGCGAGGCGAAGAGTCCGAAGACGAGCCCAAGAAACGACGAAGGCGCCGTTCCCGGCGCCCTCGTTCGAAGTCACGTTCCAGCGATCACCCGCAGTGACCTATCCCTGAATCCGCTCGATCAGCTGCGAGGCTTTGTCCTCGTACGCCTCCGGATCGAGCGCGATCGTCTGCTCCAGGTAGCCGACCGCGTCGTCAAAACGGTTGTCCGCGTAGGCGTTCACGCCGAGCGCGTAGTAGGTGAGCGGTTCCGCCGCGCCGCGGTCGAGTGCTTCCTTGTAGTAGAAGTCGGCGAGACCGTAGTTGTTGCGGTCGTAGTTGATGAGCCCCAGGTAGTAGTAGGGGATGAAGTTGTCTTCGCGGAGCTTGAGCGCGGTCACGAACGACGCCTCGGCGGTTTCGAGCTCACCGTCGGCATACTGCTCGATTCCGTCCTGGACGAGCGTCCGGAAGCTCTTGCGATCCTGGACGTAGCCCACGAACGCGTCGATCAGGAGTTGCTCCTCTTCCCAGATGAACGCCTCGTCCCAGACCGATTGCGAGTTCTCCTGGAGGCTCGCGTCCGCTTGGAGCGCGCTCATCGAGTCCCAGATGATACGGTTGTAGTCGCGGTTGGCGCTGTTGAGGAGGAAGCTCACCATGCCCCACGCCTGCGGGTAGAAGACCTCGATTTGCTCCCGAGCCTCCTCAACGTCCATGCGGAGCATCTCGGAGAGCGGGATCGGCTGTTGGTCGGCGGCGCCTTCTACGATCGACTGGAGCGTCTCGAGCCACGCGAGGTTCTCGCGGTAGACGGCACGATCGAGCTGGTCGTCGAACTCCACCTCCTCGAAGTAGACCGCGAAGCCCTCGCGGAGCCAGAGCGGCGGATTCGGGACGAAGGCGCGGAGGAACTGGATGAAGCCCTGATGCTTGAGCGAAACCTCGAACGACTCGTCCTCCATCGGGTAGCCCACGAGCTCGCTCTTCGCGAGGTCCGTGTAGTGCAGGTAGACGAAATCGTCGCGCGTGGAGTCGATCACGCGCTCGAGGTAGTTGTCGTAGCGTTCCTTGCTCGAGAAGAAGCGCGCCCGCAGGCGTACCGGAAGCTCGTCCAGCTCGAAGTGCAGGTACTCGTTGTAGAGCTCGAGCAGCGCCTCGAGTTTCTCGGCCGTTGCTTGAGCGTGGTCTTCGCCGATCTCGGAGAGCACGCGGTAGTGGTCGGTCTCGTACTCGGCGAATGTGGAATTCTGGGCCGACAGCGAAACCGCAACTGCTGCCAAGAGAACGAAAAAGGCTGGTTTCCGCATTCGGGAGCCTCCTGAGTCGAATAGTAGTGGCTTGCAGATTGGCCTGTCAAACTCTTTTTCCGGCCGACTCCGGGGCCGCATCCAGGCTGTCGATCGTGACGTTGAGCTCGTCGATGATGATGCCGGTGTAGCGTTCGATCTGTTCTACGATGTAGCGCTGAAGCTCGTGGAGCGTGCCCGCGAGCGGAACGCCGAGTGGAACGTCGAGGAAGACGTCGATCTGATAGCCTTCCCGATCCTTGGAGATGAGCAGGCGCTTGATTTTGACACCGGTTCCGTACTCGTCCACGCAGTGCAGGATCATCTGGCTGAGTGCCGCCTTCGAGATGCTGACCTCGCCCTTTCTGCTGAACTCGGGCCGGACGACCGTCTTCTCGAAGAGCTTCTTGTTCCTGCCCACGCCGAATCCGCGTTTGAAGAGGATCTTCAGCGAGTCGGCCATGATTCGCGGGTAGGTTCGCTTGACCTCGATCGTGGGCACGGGGATCACGTGGCGCCCCTGCGTGTTGCGGTAGTGGATCGCGGTGTTGATCTCCTCGGCGGTCGCGATCTCCTCGATCTTCACCATCTTGTGGATCGGCGGGAGGTGGAGGACCTGCGCGATCTTGGTCACCATCCGCTCGCTCGTGCCGAGGATGAGCACCTTCTTGAACTTGAGCGCTTCCAGCGCGCGGAGCACCTCGTTGCGGTGATTCCGGTCGTTGAAGAGCGCGGTCTTCACTGCCGAGAGGTAGTTCTTCTCGCGCTTCGCCGAGCGGCCCGCGACGATCCTGCGGTCGCGGATGAGGAGCCCGTCGTCGATCATGACGTCGATGCCGTACTTCTCCATGAGGAGCTGCGCCCGGAAGCTCTTCCCGGTGCCGCTCTTTCCCACGAGCGCGAATACCTTGATGCCTCGCAGACGGAACAGCAGTCGCTCGAGGAACTTCACCATGCGTTCAATATAGTCCCGCGGCGAGCCGTGAAACCACCGACTCGAGCGCTTCCGGTCCGAACAGGTCGACGATGCGCTCGCGGAACGCCTGGGGCGGCTCCGCATACACGCGATGGAAGCCGAGGCTCTCCCGCGCCGGACCGACCGCCTCGAGCGCCGCGGCGTGCAGGAAGTACGGCCCGCGCGCCGTGCTTCCGTACTTCCGATCGCCCAGGAGCGGGTGCCCGTGGAGCCTCGCCTGCGCCCGGATCTGGTGCGTTCGCCCCGTTTCGATCCGAACCAGCGCGAGCGTCGCGCCGTTGGAGGTCGCGAACGGATCGACCCGGGTCACGGCGCGTTTGCCCGAGTCGCCCGCGCCCCGCATCGTCACGCCGCTCGCGCGGTTCCGTTCGAGCCGGTCGACCCACGTCGCGGCGTCCGCGCGACCCTCGAGGATCGCGACGTACTCCTTCACGAGCGTCCCGTCCTGGAGCGCCGTCGTCGCGGCCTGCGCGCCCGCGAGCGAGACGCCGAAGACGACGAGGCCGCTCGTGTTGCGGTCGAGCCGGTGAACCGGGCCCGGGCGGTAGCTCAACCCGCCGGCGACCTTGCCTTCCAGGTAGGCGCGCACGCGTTCCTCGAGCGAGCCCGCTCCGTCGTGCGTGAGCTCGCCTCGTTCCTTCGCGACCACCAGCAGGTCGTCGCTCTCGTAGGCGATGCGCGAGGCGATCCGCCGGCGATGCGCGGCCTCTTCGCGCGTTCCTTCGCGCGTCCCTGACGGCCGGCGTGCCGCCGCATCGGTCGAGATCCGCGCGCCGGAGACGCTGTCCGCGATCTCGAGCGTGTCGCCCTCGCTGACGCGCGTGTCGTGGCGCACGCGCCTGCCGTTCACCGTGATCTCGCGCGATCGCAGCGCGCGGTAGATGCGGCTCAGGGGGATGCCCGGCAACGCCTTGCGAAGAACGCGGTCGAGCCGGCGGCCGTCGTCGTTCGCGCCGAGGGTTGTCGTGTGGTATCGCGTGCTCACCTCCGATCACTCTACCGAAGGTCTCGCTTGTTGACAAAGCATGGACCGGACGACAAACTCTCTACACCATGGAGGCCCGAACCGTAACCGCCCTGTACGACCTGGTGACCGGGCCGGTGTTCCTTTCCGCCTTCTTCTCATGGTTCATCGCGCAGCTGCTCAAGACGATTATCGATATCGCGCGGCAGCGATCACGGACGTCCGGCGAGGCGGTCGCGACGATGTTCTGGAAGACGGGCGGCATGCCGAGTAGTCACTCCTCTCTCGTTACTGCGCTCGCAACCTCCATCGGTTTCGAGCACGGCCCGGGCACACCGCTGTTCACGCTCAGTCTCTTCTACGGGATCCTGATCATCCGTGACGCCCTCGGCGTTCGGCGCAGCGCCGGGCATCAGGCGCGCGCGCTCAACGAGATCGGGAGACAGCTCAAGCAGCGGTTCAACATCGCGTATCATCCGGTGAAGGAGATACACGGCCACACCCCCATCGAAGTCGCGGTGGGTGTTGCGTTGGGTTTCTTCATCGCGATCGCGTTCAGTCAGTTGTGAAGAGATCGAGCTCGAGCACAGGTGCGCGAATCGCCGGAGTCCTTCTCCTCGCGTTCTTCCTCTGCTCGCTCTCCCTCTGGATGCTCTCGCCGCGTCTTTACCGCACGCTGCGACCGCTCGACCCGTACGTGACGGTCGTTACGGATCTCGCGCACGACGAGGCCGAGCGCCTCCTGGTCGAGGCCGGCGCGATCGAGGTGGTCACGCCGGCGACCACGGAGGTGCTCCTCTCGCGATTCCGATTCGTGGAGACCGTGTCGCTCGCGAGCGCGCTCGAAGCGCTCGATCCGCTCGATCCGCGTCGTGACCCGTGGATCGTCGGTCTGAGCCGTTTCTTCGAGATCGACGGTCGAAACGCGCTCTACGTCCGGTTCGACGGTTCACTCGCTCGCTCCGAACGTCTCGTCAAACGTGCACTCGGCTCGACCTCCCGCATCGCCGAATGGTCGCTGTTCCGCGCGACGTGGGCTCTCGTGATCTTCACGTCCGTGGGGGTGGCGGCATCGGTCGCCTTCGGACGCCTCCGCGCGCGATTCGCTCCGGCGCTCGTTCCGTGGGTTCCCTTCGTGCTCTCGTTCGGGCTCGCCGCAACCGTTGCGTCCGCCGCAAGCGTCCTGCTTGTCGCGTGGGCCGCGGCCGAATTCGACCGCGTGTGGGCGGCGCCTCGCCGCCGCTCGGGGGCCGGCCTGTCGTCGCTCCGCCTGCGCGGGATCGTGCTCCTTGTCTCGCTCCCCGTTTCGGCCGCCTATCTCGTTCGGCTTGCGGGGTGGCGCTCGGTATTCGCCTTCGCCGTTGCCGCGGCGGGATCGGTCGCTGCGGTTCTCGTCTGCATCCTCCTGGCACAGCGCCGATACGATCCCGACCATCGACCGTTCGTGCCGGTACCGATTCTCAACCCGGCGCGGAGAGAGAGCTCGGGACGTGCGTGGACGCGCGTCGCGCTGCTCGCGCTGCCGTTCCTCGCGATCGTGCCGCCCCTGGTTGACGGGCTCGTGCCCGCAGGCGCCGTCTCGCGGCCGGTTCCCACTGCCGTCGACCGCGCCCCTCTCGGCTACGGCTCGCTCCGCCTGCTCCGGCTCGCGCACACCGACCGTGCGCTCGCGGACCGGCTTCCCGACCTCTCGGACTATCTGGCGCATCGCGCCTACCAGGAGGGAGTCGTGTACGGCCGGGAGTACGGCTTTCCCGCGCCGGACGAGGAGCTCTCGCTGACGCGGTTTCGCGAGGAGCCGGACGGCTCGTACAGCAGCTTTACGGAGACGGTCATGGAGCTCGACCGCGCCTGGGCCGATCGGGCGCTCGCAGAGACGCCCGCCGGGATCGCGAGCATGCTTGCCGGGCTCGGCTACGCAACAGGGGTTGTTCTCTCGCCAAACGACGCCATATACTCCGACTACTCCCGATTCTTGCAGCATCTTGCGTTCGTCGTGCTGGTGCTCGCGCCGTTCTTGCTTGCGTCGTTCCCGTGGACTCGGCTGGTCTGGGCGCGAGATTCGGTCGTTGAGCTCGCACGGCGACGTAGACAGGTAGCCTGAAATGCGTAGCGTGACGTTTCCACAGGGGGGGATCCACCCGCCCACGCAAAAGAAGAAGACAAGACACGTCCCCACGAGGAACGCGATTATCCCGCCGACCTCGGTCGTCCCACTCCTCCAGCATACCGGCGCTCCGGCTCGACCGCTCGTGGCCCCCGGCGATCGCGTGCGGGAGGGTATGCTCATCGGCCGTGCCGTTGGCGCCGGCGGAGCCAACGTGCACGCGCCCATTCCGGGTGTCGTGCGCGAGGTGCGGAGCGTTCTGCTGCCCGGCGGCGCGAGCTCACCGGCGATTGTGATCGACATGGACGGAGAGTTCGACCGCCTGGGCAAGCGAACGGAGCGCCGATCCGGCGACTCACTCGACTCGGCGGACGTTCTCCAGGCGATCCGGGAGAACGGCGTGGTCGCGATGGACGGCCCGCCCGAGCCGATGCACGAGCGCCTTGGAACCGCCGCCGACTCCCGATGCGATCTGCTCATCGTGAACGGGTGCGAGTCCGAGCCGTACCTCTCGGCCGATCACCGGCTCATGGTGGAGCGTGCGCAGGCGATCGTGGAGGGCGCCCGGATCGTTGCGCGCGCGGTCGGACCCACCCGGACGTTCATCGCTATCGAGGCGGACAAAGGCGATGCGCTCGCGGCGCTGCGAGACGCGGTTCGCGCGTCCGGCGGCGGGATCGAGCTCGTGCGGCTCCGCGTGAAATACCCCCAGGGTGACGAGCGGCAGCTCATCAAGGCCGTGGCAGGGCGCGAGGTTCCTTCGGGCCGCGCCGCGATCGATGTGGGGTGCGTTACGGTAGGGGTCGCCACGGCGGTCGCGATCCAGGAGGCGGTCGTGTACGGTCAGCCGCTCGTTCAGAGAATCGTCACGGTTGGGGGAGGAGCGATCACGAGTCCGGCGAACATCAAGGTTCGCGTGGGTACTCCCATTGCCGATCTGATCGCCGAGTGCGGAGGGTTGTCCACCACTCCGGCAAAGGTGGTCGTGGGCGGGCCGCTCGTGGGTCGGACGATCACCGATCTCTCGACCCCGATCACGAAGGACGCGCGAGCAGTGCTTGCGCTCACCGAGCGCGAGGTCAGGCCGGCGCCCACGCGTCCGTGCATCGGGTGCGGTCGATGCGTGGAGGCGTGTCCGATGGGGCTCAATCCCACGCGCCTCTTCAAGCTGATCGACCACGGCGATCTCGCGCAGGCGACCTCCGAGGGGCTCTTCGATTGCACCGAATGCGGCTCGTGCGGGTACATCTGCCCGTCCCGGATCCCGCTGGTTCACGGGCTCCGCGTTGGGAAGGCCCGGCTCGAACGCCGCAGCCAGGGAGGCGATCGGTGAGTACCGCTGCCGGCTTTCCGCAGACACGTCCGCCTCAATACCACGATCTCTCCACCACGGGCCGTATCATGTGGACGGTCGTCGCGTGCCTCATTCCCGCCGCACTGTGGGGCGTCTACGTCTTCGGGCTTCGCGCGCTGCTCGTGCTCGCCGTTGCCGTTGCATCCGCAGTCGTCGCCGAGGCGCTCGCCGCGCGCGCCCTCGGGCGCAGGACGCTCGGCGATGGAAGCGCGGTCGTCACCGGTCTTCTGGTCGGCATGACAATGCCGCCGGCCGTTCCGATCGCGATTCCGATCGTCGCGTCCGCGTTCGCGATGCTCGTCGTGAAGTGGACCTTCGGCGGTCTGGGAGCGAACTGGATGAACCCCGCCCTTGCGGGTCGAGTGTTCGTCTTCTTCTCGTGGACCGGGGCGATGACTCGCTGGACGATGCCGAAGACGCTTCCCGCGCCTGACGGATTCTCCGCCGCCACCCCGCTCGGGATCGTGAAGGCGGCACAGAACGGCGGCCGAACCGGCACGGCTCCGCTCGAGCTTCTGCGCGAGGCCGGCTACCCGATTTCCGGGACGGACGCGAGCGTGACCGAATGGCTCAACGCTCACATCCTCGGATCCCTCGGCATCAACCTGCCCGAGGGATATGTGGATCTGTTCGTTGGAAACGTATCCGGCAGCATCGGCGAGGTGTCCGCGTTGCTGCTCCTTGCCGGGACCATCGTGCTCTTCGCGCGACGGGTCGTTCGCCGGCACATCCCGGTTGCGTTTTTCGGCACGTTCGCGCTCTTCACACGCGTGTTCGGGGGTGTGGCGACCGGTCAGGGCTTCTTCGCCGGCGACGTCCTGTTCGCTGCGCTCACGGGCGGCCTGGTCCTCGCGCTCTTCTATATGGCGACCGACACGGTGACAACGCCGCTCACGCGGGGCGGCATGCTCGTCTATGGGGCGGGCGTGGGGTTTCTGACCTTCCTTCTGCGCACCTTCGGGCGTTTCCCGGAGGCCGCAGCGCTCGCGATCATCCTCATGAACGTGATGGTGCCGCTCATCGATCGATGGACGCAACCGAGGCGTTTCGGTCTGTCCGGACGGGAGGCGCTCCGTGGTTCGTGATTTCACGCGCGGGATTCTGCGCGAGAACCCCATATTCGTCCTCCTGCTCGGGCTCTGCCCGTCGCTCGCGATAACGACGCACGTTGTGAACGCACTCGGTCTCGGCGCGGCACTCGTCGTGGTCTTGTCGGCGAGCAATCTCACCGTGTCGCTCGTCCGCGACATCGTCCCTGCCCGGTTGAGGATGCCGATCTTCCTCGCCGTCGTCGCGGTGTTCGTGACCGGCGTGGACGTCGTGTTTCGTGCCCACCTTCCCGGGTTGAGTGAGCGACTGGATATTTTCGTCCCGCTCATCGTGGTCAATTGTCTCATTCTGGGGCGTGCGGAGGCGTTCGCGCGGCACAGCACGGCGGGCCGTGCGGTGCTGGACGGCCTGGGCATGGGCACCGGTTTCCTGCTCGCCCTGGTCTTCATCGCGCTCGTACGCGAAGTGCTCGGGGCCGGAACGATCACGTTGGTCCCGGTCGGCACGTTCAACGGTGTCGTTCGTCTTCCGGGACTCGCCGAGAGTCCGGTACGCGTGATGGGTCTTTCGGCCGGTGCGCTCTTCGTTGTTGGATACGGAAAGGCGCTCTTCGTATGGGTGATGAGGCTTCGCGGGGGCGAGACGCCTCCTCAAGGGGGCGGCATCGCCGAGGAGGATGTATGAGCTACGTGAGCATCATCGTCACATTCGTGCTCGTGAACAACCTCGTGTTGACCCACTTTCTGGGGCTCTGCCCGGTAATCGGCTCGTCCCGGCGTGTGGAGTCGGCCTTCGGGCTCGGAGTTGCCGCGTCCTTCGTCATGTCCGTGGGCTCGCTGATCACCTGGGCGCTGCGCAGCTGGCTTCTCATGCCGCTCGGGATCGCCTTCCTCCAGACCTTCGTCTTCGTGCTCGTTCTCGCCGCGCTCGGGCACTATCTGGGCGTGGTGATCGAATCGGTCTCTCCCGCGCTCCACAGGAGCGTTGGGAAGTACCTCCCGCTCATATCCGTGAACTGCGTCGTGCTCGGCATCGCGCTCGTCGCGTCCCGAGCCGACTACGCCGCGCTCGAGAGCCTCGTGGCCGGGCTCGCGGCGGGGATCGGCTTCCTCCTCGCCGCCGTCGTGGTCGCGTCGATTCGCGAGCGCCTCGAGCGAGAGTGGGTGCCGCGAGTTTTTCGCGGCACCCCGATCGCCTTCATCACGACGGGCCTCGTCGCTCTCGCCTTCCTCGCGTTCGATCAGACGTTTCTCGGTAATCTGGTGGGTCGATGATCGCGGGGGATTTACAAGTCGGCACAGGCGGAAGTAGAATCAGCTTCACGGTCGGTGCCCCGCCGGCTACCGTCGTGATGAGGGAGCGTCCAGCCGGCGGCCCGATTCCCGTCGGACGGGATGGCAATGGATAGAGTGAGGCTCATCTTTGGCTCCACCAATAGTCAGCCGGTTGGTGCCACCGATGACGAAATCGAACATGCCTATCAACGCTCGTACAAGCCATTCTTGCGAGCTCTCTACAACGCACCTCAGATCCCGGTCACGCTCCACTATTCGGGTCAGCTGCTTCAGTGGCTCGAGAAGCACCATTCGGAGTACACGGACGTGCTCTCCGAAATGGTCTCCCGTAAGCAGATCGAGCTGCTCGGCGGGGGCTTCTACGATCCGGTACTCTCGCTCATCCCGCGCCCCGACCGGCTCGGCCAAATCGAGAGCCTCACGACCTACCTCCGAAAGCGATTCGGACGCCGTCCTCGCGGTACGTGGATCACCGAGCACGTCTGGGAGCCGAGTCTCGCGAGCACGCTGAAATCCAGTGGAATGGAGTACGTCTTCCTGGACGACTACCACTTCATTGCCGCCGGACTGACCGGGGACGATCTGCTGCGTCCGTGTATCACCGAGGATCAGGGGAAGACGGTCATGGTCTTTCCGGTATGCCACGATCTCAAGCACGTCGCGCGAGACGACGCCCCGGAGAAGGTGATCTCGTTCATGCGCGAACGAGCGTCGGAAGACGAGAGCCGGGTCTTCGTGCTGATGGACGAGGGTGAGCGATACTCGGAGTCTACCGAGGCGGACAACGGCCCAACGCCGCGGAATCTCCGGCTCGAGCGGTTCGTGGAGCTGATCGGCGAGAACCGCGAGTGGATCGAGGTCGTGCTCCCGGCGCAGTACCTGAAGGAGAATCGCCCACGCACCCGCGGGTACTTCCCCTCGGCATCGTACGAGGAGATGATGTACTGGTCGCTCACACCGGAACGACAGGAGGCGTACGAGGCGCTCCGTCAGCGATTCACCTCCGGTCGAAACGGCTACATCTTCGGCGGCTACTTCCGGCAGTTCCTGACCAAGTACAGCGAGAGCAACCTCATGTACGCCAAGATGCAGTACACGCACGTCCTCGTGAACCAGATCCGGGGCGACAAGTACCGAAAGCAGGCCGCCCGGGAAGAGCTGTGGAAGGGACAGTGCCACAACGCGTACTGGCACGGTCACCACGGCGGGATCTACGTCAATCGGTTGCGCAAGAACGTCTATCGATCGCTGATCGAGGCGGAGAAGAAGACCCGGGAGAAGGGGATCTTCATTCCGTCGGTCGTGACCGTCGACTTCGATATGGACGGGCTGGAGGAGTACCTCTACCAGGGCCAGGACATGAACGCCTACGTCCATACCGAGGGCGGCATGCTCTTCGAGCTCGACTATCTGCCCACCTCGTGGAACTATCTCGATACGCTCGCGCGGCGGCGTGAGAGCTACCATACGCCGGAGGTCGAGGCGCGAGGGTACGACTGTCTCCCGCGAAAGGCGTTCGTGGACCATTTTCTGGACGAGTCGACTACGATCGAGGAATTCGATCGAGCGACCGCCTACGAGCGCGGCAGCTTTGTGCGCGAGCTCTACAACCGTGCGGACGGCAAGCGCGACACGCACGTGGTCGCGTTGACTGCGTCCGGAACCGTGAAGGACGGCACCGGCGAGCGCGCCGTTGATCTGTCCAAGCGGTTCAAGTTCAAACGCAACGCCGTGGAGGTCGACTACTCGATTACGTGCGCGGCGGAAGAACGGCTGCGGTCCACCTTCGCTCCCGAGATCAATCTCGCCTTCCTCTCGTCCGAGGCAGACAGCCTCAGGCTCCTGCTCACCGCGGGAACCGGAAAGCCCACCGAGATCGGTCCCGAGCTGCAGCGCATTCCCGCCGCGGGAGAGCTTCGGTTCGAGGACAGGGTCAATGACACCGCGATTACGGTGGGGATGGGCAGCGAGTGCGAGCTCTGGCTCCTTCCCGTGGAGACGGTGAGCAAGTCGAGCAATGGTCTCGAGACGGGCTATCAGAGCACGAGCGTCGTTCTTCGCTACCCCGTGGATCTCGACCCGGGCGCTACCTTCTCGACCTCAGTCTCGCTCCGATTCGAAAAGGCATAGACTCTCGTACGTCGCGTCTACCCGCCGAGTGTCGCGTGCGCGCCACCGGAACCGGCAAGTCCCAGCAGCATCAGCACTTGACCGCCTGCGAGCTGCAAGGTCAGTGACATGTTGGGAGCAGTGCATCGTCTCTTCCGGAAGCGTCGAAAGGTCGGTAGCGTCTCCAGGCACGAAGTCGTGGGTGGTCGGTCTATGCACCCTGGTTGCCGAGGATGCGGCCGAGCCACTCCTCGACTTCCACGTAGTAGTGGTCCCGCGCGAGCAGGAGCTCCAGGATCGCGCGTCGCTCCTCGCCCATGAAGTAGTAGATCTGCGCGCGGTAGAAGTGCGCGCGCGCTTCGAGCTCGGCCGTGAGCGGCAACGTGAAGTAGTTCTCGAGCTGCTCGAGCGCCGACTCCCACGCCATTCTCCTGAACGGCCCGTCCAGGATCGTCCGCAGCGTGTACTCGGCACCCTCGGGTTCCGGAATGCGGTCGTCCGGAAGGATCGTAGCGCCGGGCGCGCGCTGTTCGGAGCGGCCGATGCGTTGCAGCATCGCGGCTACGACGGCCTCGGTTTCGGCGCTCATCGGCTGCGCGTTCGGTATGATGATTCGCGGGTCTCCGAGGGTCAGGCCGGTCAGGAGGTCGTCCTCGATCTGCAGGTACGGAAGCGGGATACCGCGGCCGGACGTGCCGAGCGGCGGCGCCGCTGTCGCGATTTCCGGTAGCGCCTCCGGGGGCGTGGCGTCCGCGGACCCGTTCGGGGCGTCCGCCGTGGCGGCGAGCGGTATCTCTGTGGGCCGGCGCGTCGCGTTCATCCCCGGCGTCACGGTAGCGTCTCCGCTGAGGAGCAGCCCCGTATCGAGCGCGGCGTAGTAGTACTGGACGCCCGGCACCGGGAGATCGACGATCCGCGGCGCTCCCGACGGCGCTTCGCGCACGACCGTTGCCTGCTCGAGATCGTCTACGCTCGTGATCGGATCGGTGGAACGGTAGAAGATGATCGTCCTGCCGTCGCGGTCGCTCGTGGCGGTGACCTCGATGGCCGTCTGTCCCTGCGCGGAAACGAGCGCTGCGCCGATGTCGCCGATCTCCGCCGCCCGTTCGATCTCGGTCGCGACGTTCACGACCTCGATCGCGCGGAAGCTCGCGTTCCGTCCCGGGATGACCGCGCGGTACGGTGCGCCGGACGAGCGCTCGGCGAGCACCGCGTAGTAGTACTCGTTCGGCTCGGGCGGAATGTCGATGTACGCCTCCACTCCCGCGCTCACTGTTGCGACGAGTTCGGCGTTCGGAAGGTTCTCGATCGTGATCTGCTCCGTTGCGCGGTAGACGCGGTAGCTCGTCACGATATCCGTGGCATCTTCCCACGTGATGCGGATCTGGGGATCGCGGATCGAGAGGCGGAGTCGCGAGACGAAGGGAGCAAAGACCTCTTCCTCGGCGGCGGCCGTCTGCGCGAGCGCCGGCCCGGCGGCTGCGAGGAGAGCGCACAGCGTGACGAGAATGAACGCGAGGAAGCGTCGACCCTGCCGATCATGCATACACCCCTATCATCGGCACAAGTCGCCGCTCGCGCAAGCGGTGGAAACGGGCCCGGCGCTCTTGGTATACTCAATCAATCAATCCACCTGGAGGAACCATGCTCGAAGAACTTGCGAATCCGATTCAAGATCTCCAGGAGCAAATCCAAGAAACCTGGAGGCATCTTTGACTCGGATAAACTCCGAGCCGAGATAGCCGAGCTCGAGCAGCGCTCGGCCGATCCGAACCTCTGGAACGATCGGGAAGAGGCCGAGCGCGTGATGACCGAGCTCAAACGAAAACAGGAACGCCTCGAACCGTGGGAAGAGCTCCTGCAACAGGCGCAGGATCTGGGTGAGCTCTATCAGCTCGCGATCGAAGAGGCCGACCCCGATCTGGAGGCCGAGATCCGCGAGAACCTGGAGATGCAGCGCAAGCGGTACGACCGCCTGCAGGTCAAGGAGCTGCTCTCCGGCGAGTTCGACTCCGCGAACGTCTTCCTCACGATCCACTCGGGCGCGGGCGGTACCGAGGCGTGCGACTGGGTTAGCATGCTCTACCGCATGTACTCACGCTGGACCGAGGCGAACGGCTACAAAACGCAGGTCCTGGACCTGCAGGAGGCCGAAGGCGGCATCAAGAGCGTTACGATGCAGATCGACGGTGAGTACGCGTTCGGCTATCTCAAGGGCGAGACCGGCATTCACCGGCTCGTGCGCATCAGTCCGTTCGACTCGAGCGGTCGGCGTCACACCTCGTTCGCGAGCGTCTACGTGAGCCCGGTGATCGACGAAGATATCGACGTGGACATCAAGCCTGAGGACATCCGCGTTGACACGTACCGCGCCAGCGGCGCCGGCGGCCAGCACGTCAACAAGACCGACAGCGCCGTGCGGATCACGCACATGGAGACCGGCATCGTCGTTCAGTGTCAGAACGAGCGGAGCCAGCACAAGAACCGCGCGATGGCGATGAAGGTGCTCAAGAGCCGCCTCTACGATTACTACCGCGAGCAGCAGGAAGCCGAGCAGGCAAAGAGCGCCGCCGAGAAGAAGGACATCTCGTGGGGCAACCAGATCCGCTCGTACGTCTTCCAGCCGTACACGATGGTAAAGGACCTGCGCACGCGCCACGAGACCGGGAACATCCAGGCGGTGATGGACGGCGACCTCGATCCGTTCATCGACGAGTACCTGCGCTACGGCTGGAACGAAGGCTCATGACCCCGCGAGTGCTTCTCGTTGACGATCTGCCGTTCATGCGGTCGCTGCTCACCGACATCCTCCGCGATGCCGGGATGCGGGTGGCCGCGCAGGCGGAGAACGGACGAGAGGCGCTGCGGACCTACCTCGCCGCCGAGCCGGACGTGGTGCTCCTGGACATCGCAATGCCCGAGATGGACGGCATCACCACGCTGCGCAAACTGCGCGAGCTCGACGGCGGCGCGCGCGTCATTATGTGCAGCGCCCTCGGCGAGCAGGCGATGATCGTCCGGGCAATCCAGTTGGGCGCGCGCGACTTCGTTGTGAAGCCGTTTCGGCCCGAGCGCGTGGTGAGCGCGATCACGAAGGTACTGGAGGTCGACGGTTTGCTCGGGAGCGTGCCCGATGGCGGTTAGCGCGCGACTTGCGATCCGTGCCGCGCTCCTGTTCGTCGCGGCGAGCGCCGCGGCGCAGGACGCCGCGCCGGAGCCGCCGTCCGAGCCGGTGTTGGACGCGCTGTCGGCGCCGCGAGAGACCTACCGCGTGGGGATCGCCGAGCTCGTTGCCGAGCCGGGTCCGACCGGCGTCGCGGACGAGGCGAGGATCGCGGCGGTCACCTTCCCTCGGCTCCTCTACGAGTCGCTCTCGTCAATCCGGGAGCACGAGTTCTCGACCGAAGAGCTACGCGCGTATTCGGAGCGGAGACTGGACGCCGCCGTTCGGGATGCCGCCTCCGCACTCCAGGGCGCGGTGGACGCGCGCGACCGTCTCATCTTCGATCGCGAGGCGGACGAAGAGCGTCGTCCGGCCGCCGCCGAAACGGTGGAGGAGGCTCGGTCGCTCCTGACTGAGCTGAAGGCGACGGATCCCGAGGCCGTCGCCGCGGTTGTGCCTGCGACTCTTCCGCTCGTTTTCTGGTCGGGTCACGAGGAAGGGAGTCTCCTTCCTCACCCCGAGGATACCGATCTCGGCGCGCTCGAGGCGCTCGCCGAAACCGAGGACCTGGACGTCGTGGTCTGGGGTGTTGTGGACGAGATCGACGGGTATCTTGCGATCGACGTCTCTCTGTATCATCGTTTCACGCAGACGAGCACCCCCTTGGGCGGCACCGTCGCGCGTCCCGAGGAGGTCGGGCTCGAGGCGCCGATCGTGGCGCGCGAGAGCGCGGCGGCGTTGCTCGGTCGCGAGTACGCGCGCCTCGAGGTCGTCACCGGCGACCCGGAGGCAGCGATCGAAATCAACGGAGAGCTGCGCGGGTACGGGAACGCCGCGGCACCCTATCTGAGGCCCGGCGCCCACCGCGTTCGCGTCAGCTCCGAGGGGTTCGAATCGGCCGAGCGCGAGGTCGAGCTCGCCCCCGGGGCGTCCGTGGTGGAGCGCGTTGAGCTGGAGGCGGTCACCGCTCGGACGGTCGTGCTTCGCAGCTCGCCCGCCGGCGCGGACGTCTACGCGGACTCGGTCTGGATCGGTCGGACGCCGCTCGAGTACACGTTCCCGCCGACCTCGACCGTCGTTCGCCTGCGCAGGGACGGCTATCTCGAGTCCCGCTTCGTCGTTGATTCGGCGAGCCCGACCGTGATGAATCGAGCGCTCCTGCCGGACACCATCGACTGGTCGCTGGAGCTGCGACGCGAGCGCGACGACTTCTACGAGGCGCTGACCTGGTTCGTGGTCTCGCTTCCCGTGACGATCCTCCTGAACGGTGGATACGAGAGCGTGCGCGCTGCGCTCGTTCCGGTCGCGGCGGCGACGCTCAGGCAGTCGGAGGAGCGCCGGCTCGCGCAGCTGGGAAACATCTTCTACTGGTCGTCGCTCGGAAGCACGGCGGTCAACGTGGGGCTCTTCGTGAACCTGCTTATCTCCATTTTCGACTACGTGCAGGTAGGAGAAGGTCCACACAATCAGTAGCTTGACCATCGAAAAGGACGGGTATGAAGAAGAAGGGACTTGGCGCACGGCTGCGCGCGCTGTTCGGCGGCGGCTTCGGGTCGGAAGAGTCGTTCGAGGAGCTCGAGGACACATTGATCGAGGCCGATATCGGCGCGCGCACGGCGATGGAGATCGTGGAACACCTCCGCGAGACGAGTCGCAAGGAGCGCGCGCGGTCGCGCGAGGAGCTCCTCGAGCTGCTGCAGCGCGACCTTGCGTCGGTCGTGCAGGAGACCGAGTTCACGCTCGATCCGAACGCGCTCAACGTCGTGCTCGTGCTCGGGGTGAACGGCGTGGGTAAGACCACGACGATCGCGAAGCTCGCGAGCCATTTCCGCGAGACCGGGCAGGCTTCCGGGATCTGCCTCGCCGCCGGCGACACGTTTCGAGCCGCGGCGGTGGAGCAGCTTTCGATTCACGCCGAGCGGCTCGGCGTACGCATCGTGAAACAGGGACCCGGTGCGGACTCGGGTGCGGTGATCTACGACGCGATCGAGAGCGCGCGTCACAACGGCGACCGCCTCGTGCTCGCGGACACGGCGGGCCGGATGCACACGAAGAAGAACCTCGTCCAGGAGCTCTCCAAGATCGACCGCGTCGTGAGCACCCGGGCGCCGGAGGCTTCATACCGCCGCCTGCTCGTCATCGACGCCACGACCGGTCAGAACGGACTCCAGCAGGCCGAGGTATTCAGCGAGGCCGTCCCGATCGACGGGATCGTGCTCGCGAAGTACGACTCCACCGCGAAGGGCGGCATCCTCGTACCGATCTCGCGCAGGCTCGGCCTCGCCGCGGCCTTCGTGGGTACCGGCGAGAAGTACACCGACCTGCGCCCGTTCGACCGCGACGCCTACGTGAAGGAGCTTCTCGACCTCGCATGACCCGGATACGTCGCTTCGATCGCAGCTCCTCCGCGTGCTCGCCGCGGTCTCGCCGTGGGACGGTGCTCGCCGCGTGCGCCGTGCTGTTCACGACCGTCATCGCACCGGCCGCGGCGCAGTGGTACGCCTCGGACGAGCACGGTGAGCTCGGCGACCGGATCGAGGAGTCCGAGCGCGAGGCGCACGAGTACGTCCTCCGCATCGACCGGGAGGACGATACCGAGGTGAGGACGCTCTACCGCGAGGACGAGGTCGTGGAGCGACGCGAGCTCGAGTTCGCGGACGGGATGCTCGTCGCGCGGCGCATCTCGCGCGGCGACGAGGTTGTCTCGACCGAGCACTATCGCTACTGGCGTGACGGATCGTTGCGGCGCGTGCGCGTCGTGAGCGAGTCCGACTCCAACGTGGAGTACCGGTACCGTGACGGTCGGCTTGCCGAGGAGTGGGTGGATACCGACGACGGCTACGAGGTGATCGAGTACGACGAGCTCGGGCGGATCGAGAGTCGGACGCGGTGGGAGAACGATGACGTCGCCGAGCGGGAGTCCCGCGAGTACTGGGGAGACACCGCCGGGGACGCGCTCAGGCGCATCGTGCTCGTCGCGGACGGCATCGAGACTGTGCAGCGATACGACGAGGACGGACGTCTCGAGGGGACGGCGACCTCGCGCGAGGGAGTGGTCGAGTCCGATCGCACCCGCGTATTCGAGGACGGCGTGCTCGTGGAGGAGCGCGAGCAGCGCGGCGATATCCTTCGTGTGTGGCGATACGAGTACGAGGCGGAAGAGGTTGTGGTAGAGCGGTACCTCGAGAACGGAGATCTCGTGAGACGCACCGACTACGCGGTGGACGGATACTCGCGTCTCGAGACGCTCTTTCGCGGCGGCGAGCCCGTGCTGCGCGTCTTCTACCAGGGCGAGGAACGCGTGCTCGAGGAGATTCTGCGCGACGGCGAGGTCGTTCGAACGCGGACCTTTGAACGAACGGAGGCCTCCGAGTGAAGTCGCGCTGGATCCTCTTCGTTTCCGCGCGTCACTTCCGGACGAAGCGCCGGGAGAAGGGGCACACCGCGGGCATCCTCTCGGTCCTCGGCATCGCCGCCGGAGTGATGACGCTCATCGCTGTGCTCGCCGTGATGAACGGATTTCAGTTCGGGACGATCGAGGACATCCTGGAAGTCGGAAGCTTTCATCTCCAGGTGAGCGTGCCGGAGTCCGACGGCGATGCCGCAACCGTGGGGGAGCTCGCCGAGTCGATCTCCGGCGTGCGCGGCGTGCGCGCCGCGGTCCCGTACGCCGAGACCTACGGGCTCGCGTACGGTTACTTTCCGGATCCGCTGGCGGTGCTGCTGCGCGTGGTTCCGCGTGATCTTCCGTCGCTCGACCAACGCTTCGCCGAGAATCTTGAGATCGTCTCCGGGAGCTGGGATCTCGGAGGAACGGGGGTCGTGCTCGGCCGGGAGCTCGCGCGGAGGATGGGCGCGCGCGTGGGCGACGTGGTGGAGATCGTCGGGTTCAGCGGCGCGCTCGTAGCCGGCGGAGCGGAGACGACGGAGCTCGAGCTCGTGGGCATTTTCCGCAGCGGGTTTCTCGAGTACGACGCCGGTTGGGGTTTCGTGGGGTTGGGGCCCGGTGCGGCCGCGCTCGGCATAGACGGCCCGGAGCGCGTGGGTGTGAAGCTGCACGACCGTTTCGGCGACCGTGCCGCGATGAGGCGGATCGAGGCGCGTGCTCCGGATGGGCGGAACGGCGAAGCCGGGGAGTCGAACGTCGGCCTGTCTCATGAGATCGTGGTCGAATCGTGGCGCGACTACAACCGCGCGATCTTTGGAGCGTTGCGGCTCGAGAAGGTGCTGATGATGGTGCTGATCGGGCTGATCTTCGTCGTCGTGGCGGTCAATATCTACCAGTCGTTGCGGCGAAGCGTCGTGGAACGGACCGAGGAGATCGGCGTGCTGAAGGCGATCGGTGCGCCGCCGTTGCCGTTGCAGCTCGTCTTCGTGCTCGAAGGACTCTGGATCGGGCTCGCCGGAGGCGGCGTGGGCATGGTGCTTGGAATCCTCGTCGCGTCCAACATCAACGGCCTCTTTCGAGCCGCCGAGCTCGTGATCAACGCGCTCGCTTCCGTAGCGAACTGGATCGCCCGGTTGTTCGCGCGCGGCGCGGGCGACGCCCCCGACACCTTCTCGATCTTCAGCCCTGCCTACTTCTACATCGACGAGGTCCCGGCGATCGTGGTCCCGGCCGAGGTCGCTTCCATCGTCGCGTTCGCCGTCGTCTCGGCGACCGTCGCCGCCTACATCGCGTCGCGGCGCGTGAGCGCGATCGCCCCCGCGTCCGTATTGAGGTATGAGTGATGAGCATTGTGAGTCTATCCGGCGTGAGCAAGGTATTCGAGAGCGGCGAGTCCACGTTGACCGTACTGAACGGGATCGACCTCGATCTCGCGGAGGGCGAGATCGTTTCGATCAGCGGCGCATCGGGCAGCGGGAAGAGCACGCTGCTCAATCTGGTCGGCGGGCTCGACCGGCCCACATCCGGGGCGATCACCGCGTGCGGCTTCGAGGTGCACGCGCTCGCCGAGGCCGAGCTCACCGAGTACCGCGCGCGCAGCCTGGGGTTCGTGTTCCAGTTCCACTACCTGCTCAAGGACTTCACCGCGCTCGAGAACGTGATGCTGCCGGCGTTCATGCTCGGGGCAACTCGATCGGACGCGACTGCTCGCGCACGCGATCTCCTTGATGAGGTCGGTCTCGCCGACCGGCTCGACCACTATCCGTCGCAGCTGTCCGGTGGCGAACGTCAGCGGGCTGCGCTCGCCCGCGCGCTCATCAACGAGCCGCCGCTGCTGCTCGCGGACGAGCCGACCGGAAACCTGGACGCGGAAAACAGCGCGAGAGTGGAGGCGATTCTTCTCGAGCTCGTGCGCTCGCACACGACCACGCTCGTGATCGTCACGCACGACGAGCGGCTCGCGCGGCTCGGCGAGCGGCGGCTGCGGCTCGAGCGGGGAGAGCTCGTGGACCTATGAGCCTCTCTGCGAGCCTGCTCCTTGCCGTTCGTTTCCTCTTCGGCGCCGACCGCACGCGGCGTGTGTCGCGGCGGATGCGCGGAGGCATCATCGGCGTGGGGCTGAGCCTGATCCCGCTCGTCGTCGTGCTACAGGTCGCGGACGGCATGATCGCGGGCATCACCGAGCGGTTCATCGAGGCCGGCTCCTACCACGTGCAGGCGATCGCTCGGGAGGAGCTTGGTGCGCGCGACCTCTCGCGCTCCGCCGATGCGGTCTCCGGCCTCTCCGGCGTCACGCTCGTGACGCGCGAGCGACGGGGGCTCGGACTCGCGGCCGTGGGGACGGAGCGTACCGCCGTCACGATCCGCGCGGTTGAGCCCGATTTGTGGGCGAGCGATCCCGCGCTCAACGAGCTCCTGGAGTTTCGGGAGGGCGAGTGGCGGCTCGATCCGGACGGCATCCTGCTCGGCGAGTACGTCGCCCGCGAGCTCGGCGCCCGCGTTGGCGACGAGGTGCGCATCCTCACCGCTCGATCGCTCTCCGGCGGCCGCGTGCTCCCGCGAACCCGCTCGTTCACCGTCCGCGGGATCCTCTCGAGCGGCTACGCAGATCTGGACCGACTCTGGGTTTTCCTCCCGTACGAACAGGGCGCGCGCATGCTACCCGAGCAGACCTCGGAGCTCCTTCTGGGCGTGAAGATCGACGATCCGCTCGCGATCTCGAACCCGCTCTTCCGCCCGCCTTCGCGGGACGCGGCCTCACGCGCCGCCCGACTCGTGGACGCGATACGAATCGAGCTCGGCCCCCGGTTTCGGGTGGCCACGTGGTTCGAGAGCGAGCGCGCGAAGTACATGAGCTTCAAGACCACGAAGGACCTCCTCGTGTTCATCATGGTGCTCATCGTGATCGTCGCCGCGGTGAATATCTCGTCCACGCTCGTCATGCTCGTCCTGGAGAAGCAGGAGGAGATCGCCGTCATCAAGAGCTACGGCGCGTCTCCCGGCGGCGTGGTCCGCGCCTTCGTGGTCGCCGGGTTCGTGCTCGGTGCGATGGGTGCCTTCGTCGGGATCGCCGTGGGATTGCTGTTCGCGGTGAACATCAACGAGATCCTCGCGGCGGTCGAATGGACGATCAACGCGGGCGTCTGGACGGTCGACGCGATCGCCGGGCTCTTCTCGCCGGTCGATCTCGCGCCGATCGAGCTGCTCTCGGGCGAGTACTACCTTCAGGAGATACCGATCACGATCAGGTATCCCGACCTCCTGCTCGTCACCTGCCTGACCCTGCTGCTCGCAACCGTCGCGGCGTGGTTTCCGGCGCGGCGTGCCGGTCGAATCCGCCCCCTCGAGGTGCTCCGCAAGCACTGACCGCGCGGTAGACGATCGCGCCTCCTTGCGGTACCCTTCGCGCAATCCAGGAGAGACCATGCTAGATCTGGGACTGATTCGGAACAACCGCGAAGCCGTTGAGGCGGCGCTCGGCAAGCGTATGGACAACGTTGACCTGTCGTCGCTGCTCGAACGCGACGCGAAACGGCGCGAGCTCATCGGCGAGGCCGAGGAGCTGAAAGCGCGGCGAAACCAGGTGTCGTCCGAGATTCCCCGGCTCAAGAAGGCGGGGGAGCCGGTGGACGATCTTCTCGCCGAGATGAAGGAGGTCTCTTCGCGGGTCAAGGCGATGGATCAGGAGCTCCGCGAGCTCGACGAGGCGATCCGGGACGAGCTCGCGCGGCTTCCGAACCTCCCGGCGGACGACGTTCCGGCCGGTGGGAAGGAGGCGAACGTCGTCCTCCGCGTCTGGGGATCCAAGCCCGAGTTCGACTTCCAACCGAAAGACCACGTGGATCTCGTCACGTCGCTCGGGCTCGTGGACTACGAGCGCGGTGTGAAGATGGGCGGTAACGGCTTCTGGCTCTACCGTGGGACAGGGGCGCGGCTCGAATGGGCGCTGCTGAACTACTTCGTTGATACCCACCTCGCGGACGGGTACGAGTTCGTCCTCCCGCCGCACCTCCTCAACTACCAGTGCGGGTTCACCGCCGGGCAGTTTCCCAAGTTCCAGGACGACGTCTTTCAGCTCGTGGGCGAACCGGTGGGCCAGGGCGAGGCGGACGCGGCCAAGCGCCGGCCGGGCTTCACCCACTTCATCCTGCCCACGGCGGAGACGGCGCTCATCAACTACCACCGGGACGAGATCCTCGCCGAGGAGGATCTGCCTCGGAAGTACTTCGCCTACACTCCTTGCTACCGCAAGGAGGCCGGGAGCTATCGCGCGCAGGAGCGAGGCATGATCCGCGGCCACCAGTTCAACAAGGTCGAGATGTTCCAGTTCACGGCACCCGAGCACTCGGACACGGCGCTCGAGGAGCTGCTCGCGAAGGCGGAAGCGCTCGTCCAGGGTCTCGAGCTCCACTACCAGGTGACCAAGCTCGCCGCGCGCGACGCCTCGGCGTCCATGGCGAAAACCTACGACATCGAGGTGTGGATCCCGAGCATGGCCGAGTACAAGGAAGTGAGCTCCGCCTCGAACGCGCACGACTACCAGGCCAGGCGCGGCAACATCCGGTTCCGGCGCGAAGGGAAGAAGCAGACCGAGTTCGTACACTCGCTCAACGCATCCGGACTTGCGACAAGCCGCATACTCCCGGCGATCGTGGAGCAGGGGCAGCAGGCCGACGGTTCGATTCTCCTGCCGAAGGTGCTCGCGGAGCGGCTCGGAACGGATCGGATCGTTCCGGAGGGCCGGTGAGCCCCGGCGGTCCGTAACGCGATATCCGGGCCCGACGAGTCGAATCACCTTTTTTTCGTGACTCGCCCAAACTTGAGCGGAAGAGCGACGCTCTTTTTGCTACTATAGAGTCAGATGAACGACCGGGTTTGTGATGGGTGCGGGCAGACGTCCGCACGTATCAAGGTATACCAGACAATGGGCTCCGAATACACCGAGCTCTGGCTGTGTCCGCGGTGCGCGGAGCTGCTCGGAGTTGAGGAAGAGTCGCCGGCCTTCGCCCCGACCGTCGGCGAGATGCTGGGATCGCTCGTGGGAGACGCCGGCACCCGCAACTGCCCATCGTGTGGCACGAAGTTCCGTACGATTCGTCAGACGGGCAAGGTCGGCTGTGCGGAGTGCTATCGCGTGTTCCGCTCACGGATCCAGCATCTCCTTGAGCAGCGAGGACTTACCGAGAGTCACGTAGGACGCTTTCCCGCACGTCTCGGATCGTTCAAGCGGCTTCTTCTCGATCGAGAATCGCTGCGCGAGAAGCTGTCGCAGGCGATCGAGGACGAAGACTACGAGGCGGCGGCGGTCATCCGCGATCGGATGAGGACCCTCGAGGAGGGCGGCGATGAAGACCTCTGAGCTCTCGCAACTGCCTGCCGCCGCACAGTGGCTCACCGGAACGGGAAAGGATGCCGACGTCGTACTCGCGTCGCGCATTCGTCTCGCTCGCAATCTCTCCGAGCGGCGGTATCCGTCGTCTGCGTCCGAGGGCGACTCGGAGGTCGCCAACGAGCAGGTAATCGCCGCCGTTCGCGACGAGCTCACCCCGGAGCCGTTCGGTGCCGACTCGCTGGAGCTCGTTCCGTCGCTCCTCGCGCCGGGCGAGCGGCGCTTTCTCCAGGAGCGCTCAATCGCGGGGCAGGATCTTCCGTCCCGGCTGATGCTCACACGCGACGAGCGCCTCGTCGTGGCTGTGGGTGGGGCGGATCACCTCCGCATCTCCGCGATCCTGCCGGGGTCGGATCTGTCCGCCACGCTCGAGCGGGCGCGTGCCGTTGACGTGAGCCTGGAACGGCACCTCAACTACGCAGTCGCGATGGACTGGGGCTACCTCTCGACCGAGATCACGAACCTCGGTACCGCGATGCGCGCATCCGTCCTCGTACATACGCCTGCGCTCGCCGTGCTCGGCCGCCTCGAGATGATGAGCGCGAGTATGGAGAACTCGGGCTACGAGCTGATTCCGTACTTCTCGGACGAGTCGTTCGCCGGCTCGCACGCGGGTGAGGAGCGTCCTGCGGACGATGTGACCGGTTCATCGCTCTGCGTGCTCCGAAACCGCAGAACACTCGGAAGTAATGAAGAAGCAATTGTCTCCAAACTTGATGAGTACGCTACCAAGTTGGTACATTATGAACGTGCCGCGAGGGAAGAGCTGAAAGCGGCGCGCGGCGAGGAGATCGCCGATTCGGCCAATAGGGCATTCGGCATCCTGCGCTTTGCACGGTCTCTGTCTGCCGCGGAGGCCCGCTCACTCGTGAGTCATCTGCGGCTGGGAATTGTGGCAGGCCTGGTATCGAATGTGGCAGTTGAGACTGTAACCACACTCCTTCTGATGAACCAGGACAGTCACATCGCACGGAGCCGCGCTCAGGAAGGAGACGGAGACGATACGAATGCGGTGCGCGCACGGGTGTTTCGAGACATGCTGGCTGCGTGACCAGGCCTTTCGAGGCTGGGAGGATTGATAGATGTTCAAGGGTCTGACGCAACGTGCCCAGAAAGTCCTGACGATACTTGCTCAGGATGAGGCGAAGCGATTCCATTCGGATCAGCTTCTGCCGGAGCACATCATGCTAGCCCTTCTCAAGGAAGGCGGCGGTCTCGGGTACAAAGCCCTGGAGAAAGCAAACATCGACCCTGCCAAGATGCAGATCGAGATCGAGAAGGAGATTCCGCGGAAGCGCGGTGGTTTCATTCTCGGAGACGTTCCGCCGTCCTCGCGCGGGAAGAAGGTCCTCGAGGACAGCGCGGAAGAGGCGAGAAGCCTCGGTCACGAGTATATCGGTACGGAGCACCTGCTGCTCGCGTGTGCTCGCGAGGCGGACAGCGTTACCGCGCGGTTCCTGGACGAGGACGGCTCCAACGTGGAGAGCCTGCGCGAGATCATCTCCGATCTCAGCGGCACGGTCCAGACGACGGCGGCGAGCAATGCGCCGGCGACGCGCAGTTCGCAGTCGAAGCGCAAGACGGCGCAGGCAACCGCCACGAAGAAGAACACCCCAACGTTGGACGAGTTCAGCCGCGATCTCACGCAGTACGCGCGGGACGGGAAGCTCGATCCGGTCGTGGGGCGAGGACGGGAAATCCAGCGTGTCATTCAGATTCTCGCCCGCCGGACGAAGAACAACCCCGTCCTCATCGGGGAGCCGGGCGTGGGTAAGACCGCGATCGTGGAGGGTCTCGCGCAGCGGATCGTGGACGGCACGGCCCCCGAGGTGCTGATCGGGAAGCGGGTCATGACGCTCGATCTCGCGTCGCTCATCGCCGGTACCAAGTACCGTGGCGAGTTTGAGGAGCGGCTCAAGCGCGTGATGAAGGAGATCGTGAGCGCCGGAAACGTCGTGCTCTTCATCGACGAGCTTCACACGATCATCGGCGCCGGCGGAGCGGAGGGCGCGATCGACGCGAGCAACATGCTCAAGCCCGCGCTCTCGCGCGGCGAGATTCAGTGCATCGGAGCGACCACGCTCAACGAGTACAAGAAGTACGTGGAGAAGGACGCCGCGCTCGAGCGACGGTTCCAGACGATTTACGTGGACGAGCCCACGGTCGAGGAGACGCTTGAGATCCTCAAAGGGATCAAGGAGCGCTACGAGGACCACCACAACGTGAGCTACACCCCCGGCGCGCTCGAGATCTCCGCGTTACTCTCGCGGAGGTATATCACCGACCGGTTCCTTCCGGACAAGGCAATCGACCTGATAGACGAGGCGGGCAGCCGGAAGCGGATTCACAATTCGGTTCGGCCCACCGAGCTGGCCGAGCTCGAGCGTGAGATCGACAAACTCAACGCCGAGAAGCTCAGCCTCGTGAACAGTCAGAACTACGAGCGTGCCGCGGCGGTCCGCGACCAAGTTCGCCGGCTCAAGGCGAAGGTCGAGGAGATGAAGAGCCAGTGGAAGGTGACGCTCAAGACCGAGCAGAATGTCGTGGACTCGGAAGACATCCAGTACGTGTTGAGCGACATCACCGGAATCCCGCTGTCTCGCATCGCGCAGAGCGAGAGCGAGAAGCTGCTCCAGATCGAGGACGAGCTCCATCGCACGGTCGTCGGTCAGGACAATGCGATCAATGTGGTTTCGTCGGCCATCCGCAGGAGCAGGACCGGGCTCTCGTCGCCCAAGCGGCCGATGGGATCGTTCATCTTCCTCGGGCCGACCGGCGTGGGAAAGACGCTGCTGGCGAAGACGCTGGCGGAGTTCATGTTCGGCAGCGAGGAGTCGCTGATCCGGATCGACATGTCCGATTTCATGGAGAAGCACAACGTGAGCCGACTCGTCGGCGCGCCTCCGGGCTACGTTGGGTACGACGAGGGCGGACTGCTGACCGAGAAGATCCGGCGGAAGCCGTACAGCGTCGTTCTCTTCGACGAAATTGAGAAGGCGCACCCGGACGTGTTCAACATCCTGCTCCAGGTCCTCGAAGAGGGACAACTCCAGGACAGTCTCGGGCATACGGTGAGTTTCCGGAACACGGTCCTCATCATGACCAGCAACGCCGGCGCACGCGAGATCACGCGCGATTCGGCCGTAGGCTTCAAGACGCTCGAAGGTCTCATGAACTACACGGACATCAAGTCGAGCGCGATGAACGAGCTCAAGCGCCTCTTCCGCCCCGAGTTCATCAACCGCGTTGACGAGATCGTGGTATTCCATAGTCTCGAGCGAGATCAGGTGCAGTCGATTCTCGAAATCGAGCTTGCGGACGTCCAAACGCGACTGGCCGAGAAGGAGATCGCACTCGAGGTGACCAAGAAGGCAAAGGAGCACCTTATCAACGTCGGCTACGACGTGAAGTTCGGTGCCCGACCGCTACGCCGCACGATCCAGCGCGAAATCGAGGATCCGCTGGCGCTTGAGATTCTCAAGGAGCGATTCGGCGAAGGAAGCCATGTCGTCGTCACCATGCGCAACGACAAGATCTCGTTCCGGGAGAAGAAGAAGAAAGATACGAAGAAGCAGGAAGCCCAGGAAGAGGTGCCGGTCGGCAGCAGTTAGGCCGTGCCGGCGCTCGCCGGGGCCGGCGATCGAACGGTGACACACGCGCCGTTCGGTTCTCTCCGGCTTATCTCGAGCGTTCCGTGGAGTTGTTCCACGAGCGCTCGGACGAGCTTCATTCCCAATCCGTCGCTTCTCTCTACGTTGAACGTCTCGGGGAAGCCCGGGCCTCCGTCGCAGACCGACAGAATGAGATGCTCGGCTTTCCGTACGAAGGTAAGGGTTGTCGCCGCACCTCCGGCCGCTCCGTGTTTCAGGGCGTTGATCGCAAGCTCGTTCGAGATGAGTGCGAGGGGCATAGCCTGTTCCATAGGGAGCTCGATCGGCTCCGCTTCGACCTCGATGGTCTGTGTGGTGGAGGAGAAGGCGGCGATTCGGGCGAGATTCTGGAGCAGCGTGCCCATGTTGACCGAGGCGAGGTCCTCCGACCGGTAGAGCAGCTCGTGAACGGACGCGATCGCGCCGATGCGTGCCTCGATCATCGCGGCGAACTCATGAGTGCTCAGACTCTGGCCTCGTTGGAGCCGGACGATGCTCATGATGAGCTGCATGTTGTTCTTGACCCGATGGTGAATCTCCTGCAGGAGAATTTCCTTCTCCTGGAGCGAGATGCTGATCCGCGTCTGCTCCTGAACGTGATGATTCACACGCTCCTCGAGCCGCTCGGCCATCTCGTCGATCGCCTGTGCGACCGCCCCTATTTCCGTCCTCCGCTCGGATACTCCGGTCCTGGCTCCGAGCTCGCCCGAGCTTATCCGTCTCGCAGTCGCCGCGAGCTGTTCCATTTGGCGAGCGAAGACAGCGCCGCCGAGCCCGTGGGCAACGAGAATCGCGACGACGATCACGAGAATCATGAGCGCAAGATTTCGCGCAAGGAAACGTTGTGCCACTCCGCGGCTCACGTCCACCGGGAAACCCACCGCCACGTAGAGGTACGGCTGATCGCGGTCGTCGTCCAGGAAGACTCTCTGGTACGCGTAGTGGCGCCGAATGCCGTCCGAACCCTCGCTCACCACGATCCCCACGGCCTCACCCGTCGACATGGCTTCCCACACATCGTTCTTCATGCGGCCCCCGATCGGGTTCGTTTCCTTTTCCGGATGGAAGAAGAGCCTCACGCCGTGGTGATCGGTGATGCCGAGGACGGTATCGGGCGGGAGATTGAGGCGGTCGAACAGCCCTTCGTAGTTGCTGAGAGGGAACACCGCCGTCACCACACCTACGATCGAACCGTCCGGTCCGTGGACGGGATGGGCAAAGGGCAGTGAAGGTTCTCGGCCCACGAACGCCATCACGTACTCGCCGGCAACGAACCGGTCCGTTCGCAGCGCTTCCTGTATGTGGCGTCTGTTGGAGAGGTCGGTTCCTCGTTCGATCCCCGGCGAGGCGACCACCATGCCCTCCGTGTCCGTGACCGTGATGTTGACGATGTCCGGATTACCCTCGAGGACATCGCGCAGAATCTGTTCGGTCTCTCCGTGGCGCTGCATGCGAAGCGGCTGAAGCCGTTCCAGCGTGCGGAGGAGCTGTTCGATCGATCCAATCGTCTGACTCTGGATGCTGACGATCGACTCGACCGATCGATGCGCCTCCGCGATGACCGATTGCTCCAGGTGCGCCGTGTGCCAGACACCCGCGGCTACGATGATTGCGAGCGCGGGAACGGTTGCGACCACGGCAACGAGGACGAGTGCCTTGCGAACGGACAACGTACCGACCAATCGATTAGCCTTCTTGGCCGTAGTGTAGCTTACAACGGTATTTGGGGCAAGCGGAAGTAGAAGGCTCTGCATTCATTCGGGTCAGGCTGTTCGAAGGGCCGGTTTTCGGGGTAGGCTCCATCCATGCCGGTCCATCGCATCGAAACTCACGCCCACACCCGAACGATCAGCCCGTGCAGCCGGCTCGCGCCGCCGGAGCTCGTCGCGTTGTACGAGGACGCCGGCTATTCCGCGCTCGTCGTCACGGATCACCTCGTGGCGACGCTTCCGGCGTTTCGCGGTGTTCGGTCGTGGGGGGATCGGGTGCGACGGTTCTTTGAGGGGTATCGGATGGCGAACGAGGCTGCGGGTGGCACCGATCTCGTTGTGCTTCCCGGTTTCGAGCTGACGCTTTCCACACAGCCGGGCCGCGACTTCCTCGTCTACGGGATCGGCGAGGAGCTTCTCTGCGACTTCCCCGATATCGTGGATCTCGACCTTCAGACCTTCAAGCGGCTCGCCAACTCCGTCGACGGCCTGGTCTTCCAGGCGCATCCGTATCGCTACACGACGCCGGTCGATCCGTCGCTCGTGGACGGGGTCGAGGTGCTCAACGCATGCCCGCGCCACGAGTCGAACAACGATCTCGCGGCGGCGTTTGCGGAGGAGCACGACCTGCACCGCGTTGCGGGGTCGGACGCGCACCGTCGCGAAGACGTGGGACGAGCAGGTATCGGCTTGCCGGAGGCGCCGCGCACGAGCGAGGAGCTCGTGCATTGGCTGCGGGATGCGCCGGGGGAGGTGCAGATTCTCTCGGCTACTCGACTCCTCCGAGGTCGATGAAGGCAAAGAGCATGTTGGACATCGCCGAGCGTTCGGAGACGGATGGTCGGTGCGTGTGCTGCTCGCTCAGTCCCACGAAGGTCACCTGGAACCGACGCGAGCTGATCATCGTGCTGAGTCGATCCACGAGCTCACCTTCCGCGTTCATTTCCAGCGCTTCGCGCAGCAGTTCCCCGTCGGTCTGGCGAACCGGTTCGCCGGAGAGGACGATCGGATCGATCGGATCGACCGGGTCTCCCCCCTCGATCGTGATGAACGCCGTACGGAGGTAGAGCGGTTCCACTTCAGTGCTGTACTGTGCGGTGAGCCGGAGCCGCGGTCGGCGACCCTCGGGGTCCACGATTGAGAGGTACACGGCCGTCTTCTCGTAGTCGAGTCGCGAGTCGTAGAGAATCGGGACGCCGATCGACACGTCGACTCCGATTCCGGGCGCCGCGGCCGAGAGGCGCGCCGCCGCGCGAGGGTCGTTCTGGAATCCAAGATCGCGGATCCGCGAGAACCCGCCTCCTCCGCGCAGCGCCGCCGCCATCGCGTCCGGCGGATCGATCCCGCCGTCCCGCGCGGCCGCCTCCGCAGCCTCGACCGCCTCCGCGGCACGCTGAGCTGCGATCGCCGCGCTCCTGAGCTCCTCGACCTGCTGCTCGATCGCGGTTATCTCCTGCTGAAGATCGAGCCGCTCCTCCCGGAGCTCGCCGAGCCGGTTGAGCGCGACGTCCAGGTCGCTCTGCAGCCGATCCGACTCGTCGCGGGCCCGGCGAAGCTCCTCCCGCAGCGCCTCCGCCTCCGTCTCGAGGTCGGCGATGCGCTGTTCTCGCGCGTCGATCTCGGCGCCGGCCGCGGCGAGATCGCTCGAGAGGCGCTCGATCTCGTCCAGCGCGGCCTCGTGTTGTTCGAGCGGCACGGTGCGACAGCCGGTCAGCGCGGCGAGCACGATGAGCAAGGCGCAGATGAGCACGACGCGGGCCCAACGCGGAAGTACCGACATAGGCTGATTCTCCGCCACCTCACCGATTTGATCAAGCCCACGGTGTGTGGTACCCTTCGGCAAAAGGCATGCTCCTTGCACGCCGTAACCGTGAGGTTGTATGGGAAGGGGAACAACCGCCGCGGAGAAACGCGGCAAACCTACGTCCGGTAAGAAACGCGTCGCGAACGGCGCGAACGGGTCGCACGTCTACGACGAAAGCAAGATCAAAACGCTCTCCTCGCTCGAGCACATCCGTCTGCGAACCGGAATGTACATCGGACGGCTCGGCGACGGCTCGAACCTGGACGACGGTATCTACGTCCTCCTCAAGGAAGTGATCGACAACGCCGTGGACGAGTACATCATGGGCGCCGGCTCCACCGTCAAGGTGGATATCAAGGGGCACCGTGTGAAGGTGCGCGACTACGGTCGCGGTATTCCGCTCGGCAAGGTCGTCGAGTGTGTGAGTGTCATCAACACCGGAGCGAAGTACAACGACGAGGTCTTCCAGTTCTCCGTGGGTCTGAACGGCGTGGGCACGAAAGCGGTCAACGCGCTCAGCAAGGAGTTCCGCGTGGTCGCGATGCGCGACGGCAAGTACGCGGAGGCGTACTTTGAGCGCGGCCGGCTCGTCAAGGAGAAGAAGGGCAAGACCACGGAGAAGAACGGTACCTACATCGAGTTCGAGCCGGACGAGGAAATCTTCGGCGAGTACGAGTTCAATCTCGAGTTCGTTGAGCAGCGGCTCTGGAACTACGCCTACCTCAACAGCGGGCTCTCGCTCTACCTGGGCAAACAGAAGTTCGAAAGCAAGAACGGGCTCCTCGACCTCCTGTACAGCGAGGTCGGAGACGAGACGGCGTACCAGATCGGTTACGCCAAGGGCGACCACGTAGAGTTCGCCTTCACGCACACGCAGAGCTACGGTGAGACCTACTTCAGCTTCGTCAACGGCCAGTACACGTCGGACGGCGGCACGCACCAGAGCGCCTTCCGGGAAGGGCTCCTCAAGGGCGTGAACGAGTTCTACAAGAAGAACTTCTCAGGCGTTGACGTGCGCGAGGGCGTCGCCGGTGCGATCGCGATTCGGATCATGAGTCCGGTGTTCGAGAGCCAGACGAAGAACAAGCTCGGCAATACCGAGATCCGAAGCTGGATCGTCAACGAGACCAAGAGTGCGGTCGTCGACTTCCTCCACAAGAACGCGAAGGCGAACAAGGCGCTTCTGGACAAGATCCTCTCGAACGAGCGGCTCCGCAAGGAGCTGAACGCGGTCAAGAAGGAGGCGCGCGAGGCGGCGAAGAAGATCGCGCTCAAGATCCCGAACCTGAAGGACTGCAAGTACCATTTGCAGGACGGAGCAAAGGGGCGAGAGTCCACGATGTTCATCACCGAAGGCGCGAGCGCGTCGGGGAGTATGGTCAGCTGTCGCGACGTCTATCTGCAGGCGATTTTCAGCCTCCGCGGGAAGCCGCAGAACGTCTTCGCGCGGAAGCGGGCGGACCTCTACAAGAACGAAGAGCTCTACAACATGATGATGGCGCTGGGGATCGAGAACGACGTGGACGATCTGCGCTACGATCGCATCGTGATCGCGACCGACGCCGACCACGACGGATTCCACATCCGCAACCTGCTCCTTACCTTCTTCCTCAACTACTTCGAGGAGCTCGTCGTGGCCGGTCGCCTCTACATCCTCGAGACGCCGCTCTTCCGCGTGCGCAACAAGCGCGAGACGCGCTACTGCTACAGCGTGAAGGAGCGCGACGAGGCGATGGCCGCGCTCGCAGGACCCGAGGTGACGCGCTTCAAGGGGCTCGGCGAGATATCGCCGAAGGAGTTCGGCCAGTTCATCGGCCCGGACATCAGGCTCGTGCCGGTCAACCTCAAGAACATCAAGAGCATTCAGGAGACCCTCGAGTTCTACATGGGCAAGAACACGCCCGAGCGGCGCGAGTTCATCATGGAGAACCTCATCTAGATGGCCTACGTAAACACGCTCTTCAACAAGAACTTCCTCGAGTACGCGAGCTACGTCATCAAGGACCGGGCGATTCCGCACCTGGACGACGGGCTCAAACCCGTCCAGCGCCGGATCCTCCACAGTCTCCTCGAGATGGACGACGGCAAGTACCACAAGGTTGCGAACGTGGTCGGCCACTGCATGCAGTACCACCCGCATGGAGACGCCTCGATCGGCTCGGCGCTCGTCGTGCTCGCGAACAAAGAGCTCTTCATCGACAAGCAGGGGAACTTCGGGAATATCCTCACCGGCGACGAGGCGAGCGCCGCGCGATACATCGAGTGCCGCGCGACGCCGCTCGCGAAGCGTCTGCTTCACAAACCGGATATCACCGACTTCGAGCCCTCCTACGACGGACGGCGGAAGGAACCGGTCGTCTTCCCGGCGAAGTTCCCCGTTGCGCTCGTACTCGGAGCCGAGGGGATCGCCGTGGGCATGTCCACGAAGATCCTTCCGCACAACTTCATCGAGGTGTGCGAGGCGGTGCAGAAGGCGCTGCGCGGCGAGCCGTTCGAGCTCTTCCCCGATTTCCCGGGCGGCGGCTTCGTGGACGTCTCCGACTACGCGGACGGTCAGGGAAAGGTGCTCGTTCGCGCGAAGCTCGATACGAGGGACGAGAAGCGAATCGTGATCCGCGAGCTCCCCTTCGGTTCCACCACCGAGAGCCTCATCAACAGCGTAGAGGCGGCAGCGCGGAAGAACAAAGTGAAGATCGCGTCCATCAGCGATTTCACCGCCGAGAACGTGGAGATCGAAATCAAGCTCGCGCGCGGGGTCTACACGCAGGAGGTCGTGGACTCGCTCTACGCCTTCACCGAGTGCGAGAACTCGATCAGCGTGAACCTCCTTCTTATCAAGGACGGGAAGCCCACGCCGATGACGATCACCGAGGTGATCCAGTACCACGCAAGACGACTCGTCGCGATTCTTACGCAGGAGCTCGAGCTCGAGCGCGGACAGCTCCTCGACCGGCTCCACGCGCGCACCCTCGAACGCATCTTCGTGGAGGAGCGGCTCTACAAACGGATCGAAGAGGAGAGGACCGCGGAGGCGGTCGAGAACACGGTGATCGAGAGTTTCGAACCGTACAAGAACGAGATCCGTCGCAGGGTTACGCCGGAGGACGTAGAGCGTCTGCTCAAGATTCCCATCCGGCGCATCTCGCGGTACGACATCGAGAAGGCAAAGAAGGAGATCCGCGAGATTCGGGAACGGCTCGAGGAGATCAAGCACCACCTTACGAACATCACGCAGTACGCGATCGACTACATGGGTGACGTGGTGAACGACTACCGGAGCGACTACCCGCGCCGCACCACGATCGGCAGCTTTGACAAGGTGGACGTCCGTGAGGCGGCAGCGCGGAACCTCTCGCTGCGCTACGACGGAAAGACCGGTTACCTCGGATACGAGGTGAGCTCCGGGAAGGAGCTGTTCAAGGTATCGCCGTACGACCGCGTCCTGGTTGTACGGGCGAGCGGCGCGTATTCGGTCAGGAACGTTCCCGAGAAGCTCTTCGTGGGCAAGGGGATGCTTTCGTGCGGCCTCGCGGACAAGGAAGTCCTCGCCGAAACGGTCTTCACTATCGTCTACAGGGACAAGGAGACCAGCTATCCGTACCTGAAGCGGACGAAGATCGAGCAGTTCATCCTGGACAAGGGCTACGAGATCGTCCCGGAGAATGCGCAGGTTCTTGCGCTCACTACCCGCGACGGCGTCGTCGCGAACGTGAAGTACAAGAACAAGAAGAACGTTCGCGTCCTCGAGCAGGACTTCGAGGTGGACGACTACCTCATCAAGGGCGTGAAGGCGCAAGGCGTCCGGCTCGCCACCCGTGAAGCGACGAGTGCCCGGTTCGTGGCGCGGCGCGGGTAGCGCGCGCCGGTGTCGCTGCTTTCGCGGTGATGCTATACTCCCCGCATGTACTCGCTTCCCTACCAGGTCGACCTGGGCGTGAACACGGTTCACGGTGTCCTTCGGCTCGAGCAGGACGGCGTATCGATCGAGTGGCGCGTGTTCGACATCTTCGAAGCGCCGAAGGGCGACCTCGAGTCGATCACGATCCCCTACGGCCGGCTTCGCAGCGTGGAGTGCACGGGGCGGCTCGGCGCGGTGCGCATCGTGATCACCGCGGATAGCCCCAGCTGGTTCCAGAGCTATCCGCTTCAGAGCGGTTCGATCACCACGCTGCGCGCGACCGTGAAGCGCCGGTATCGGTCGGATGCCCGCTCGTGGGCGGCCGAGGCGGCGCTCCGGATCGCGGAGAGCGACGACAGCCTGCGCATCGAGTAGGCGGGACGGCTCAGTCGATCAGCTTCTTCTCGAGTCTTCTGATCGCGAACCAGCCCACGATTCCGATGAACGCAAAGACGTAGAGCAGGTCGAGCCACCAGACGGGGTTCGGCGTACCGAGCGCGAGCGAACGCACGAGGCGAACCGCATGCGTGAGCGGCAGTACCTCCGAGATCGGTCTCACGACGACCGGCAGGTTTTCGATCGGGAAGAAGACGCCCGAGAAGAAGAACATCGGCGAGATCACGCCCGAGAAGAAGAAGTTGAAGTGGTTGATCGAGTCCACGAAGCTCGTGATCACGAGGCCGAGCACGGCGAACATGGCGCCGGTCAGAAACCCGACGAAGGGTGCCGCCAGGCTCCACCCGATCGGGATCACGCCGAAGACCGAGATGATCACGAGGACCGAGAGCGTGAAGGCGAACCCCTTCGTCGCGGCCCAGAGTATCTCGCCCACGAGGACGTCCTTCGCCGTCAGCGGCGCCGCGAGCATTCCGTCGTACACCTTGTCGAACTCCATGCGGATGTAGGTGCCGAAGGTGCACTCGAATGCGGCGGTGAACATCGCGGCGGTAACGAGCAGGCCCGAACCGAGGTACTCCAGGTAGGGGAACCCGTTCATCTGGTCGATGTAACGCCCCAGGCCGATTCCGATGCCCACGAGGAAGATGAGCGGTTCCAGGAACGGCGGGAGCGCATTGCTGATCAGGTTCCGCGAATAGACGCGGACGTGACGGAACCAGACCGAGACGATTCGCGCCCACAGCGGCGGCTCGTGGACGTTCCTCACCGCCGGCGAGTCCGGAGGCGCGACCGCCGTGGAACCCCGATCGATCGACGCGGATGCGCTGCTACTGGTGCTCATTGAGGTGCCTCCCGGTCA
Organism: Spirochaetales bacterium; assembly: GCA_046538735.1. GTDB lineage: Bacteria > Spirochaetota > Spirochaetia > DSM-27196 > SLST01 > SLST01. The sequence goes on along the minus strand of JBKHII010000001.1, from coordinate 39,372 downwards.
CACGCAGGAAGAGGTCCTCCAGATTGGCGTTGCGCATCATGTACGCTCTGCGCGGAATCTGGTCCGCGGCTCGCTCGAGTCGCTCTCCGTCGCGGCTGTAGAAGACGACCCTCCGGCTCGCGTCTTCGCGCCGAACCTCCGCGCCGTTGAGCTGCGAGACGAACCGATCGAGATGGTCGACGTCGGTGAGCTCGAGGACGTGCGGCTCCACCTCGCTTTCGAGCAGATCGTGCGGCGATCCCTCGATGATCTTCTCACCCTTGTCCATGATCATGAGCACGTCCGAGATCTGGTACGCCTCCTCCATGTAGTGCGTGGAGAGGAGGATCGTCACGCCTTCGATCATCAGATCGCGGAGCTTGTCCCAGATGAGCTGCCGGACCTGCGGGTCGAGCCCCGTCGTCGGCTCGTCCATAATCAACAGAGTGGGGGAGTTGAGGAGCGCGCGGGCGATGATGAGCCGACGTTTCATTCCCCCGGAGAGCTCGCGCACGCGGCTCTTCCGCTTCTCGCGCAGCTCCATGAAGTCGAGGAGGTAGTCGATTCGCCGTTCCGCCTCCGCCTTGCTCATGTTGTAGAACCGGCTGAAGATCCGCAGGTTCTGATAGACGTTGAGCTCCACGTCCAGGTTGTCATCCTGCGGGACTACGCCGCTCATCGTCTTGATCTTGAGCTCTTCGTGACGCGGGTCGAACCCGAAGACGCTGATCCTCGTCGCATCGTGGCGATCGGGTCTCGCCTTTCCGTAGAGGATCTTCATCGCCGTCGTCTTCCCGGCGCCGTTCGGCCCGAGAAACGCGTGGCACTTCCGCGCGGTCACCTCGAAGCTCAGGTCCTTCACCGCCTTCACTTCGCCGTAGCTCTTGTAGAGATGCTCTACGCCGATCACCGTTTCCGACATGGCATACAAGGTACCGATGCGGAAATGCCGTGGCTACGGGGTTTTCGTGTAGGCAAGCCATCCGGCGCGCTGTACACTTCGGGGCATGAAACGTATGGTACTGTCACTCCTTCTTCTGTCCGTGTTGGCGCTCGCCGCGTGGTCTCAGTACGGTCCGGCTACCGAGGTCGTGCTCCACGAGCAGGGTTCGCTCCTCTCCGGGTCCGGCGAGGCCGAGTATACGTTCAGGGCACATGCCGACGGTCGGCTCGATGTGCGCGCCGTCTCACCCGATTTCGCTCCGCTCTTGACCGTGTCCGTTGACGGACGCATTGAGGCCGATGATCGCGGTACGGAGAACGCCGTTCTCGTCCGGACCTCCGTTGAGGCAGACGATCTCGTCATCGTCACCGTCTCCGGTCGTCTGCCCACACCGCGGCCCGAGCACGCGGAGTTCCTCGTCGCGGCGTCACTCGGCGAAGCAGGTAGCGGCCTCACGATCGGCGGCTTCGTCCAGGGCGAGCTCTCGTCCGACGACGAGCGATACGACGACGACTCGTACGTGGACTGGTACGATCTCGATGTCCCTGAGGACGTCCAGGTGACCGTGCGTCTGAGCTCGGACGACTTCGATACGTATCTCTACGTTGAGCTTCCAAACGGTGAGCTCCTTCGCAACGACGACGCGAACGGCACCGACTCCGCCCTCTCCTTCAGCGTTCCCGGTGGCGGCGTCGCTCGAATCGGGGCTTCGAGCTTCGGATGGGGCTCGACCGGTTCGTACACCGTCGAAGCCTCCGTGCTGGAGACCCGCGATCTCTCCGTCGGCCGGACGATCAGAGACCAACTGGACGGCGATCAGATCGTCTACCGCCTCACGGGTACTCCCGGTCAGACGCTCAGCATCGAGCTTCGCTCGAACAGCTTCGACACCTATCTCGAGGTCAACGACTCGGACGGCACCTACCTCTACAACGACGACGCCGGAAGTACCTCCCTTTCTCGCGTCTACTACGAGATGTCCTCCAGCGGCCAGGCGACGATCACCGTGTCCGCGTGGGGATCCGGTGGCGGTCCCTTCACGCTCGAGGCGCGGCCTTACGAGCACGACGGACCCGAGATCTCGGACGGCTACCGGCTTTCGGACGGCGAGAGCGTCTCCGGTTACCTCGCCCCGGATCTGCCCGTCTGGAACGGCACGCAACGGCAGCGCTTCACCTTCACCGCGGAGCGCGGCGAGCGCGTCGAGATCGTTCTGCGTTCCGAGGACTTCGACAGCTATCTCACGGCGATCTCCCCGAGCGGTGCGGAGTACACGGACGACGACTCCGCCGGATCGCTCGACTCGAGACTCATTCTTGTCGCCGATGAGTCGGGAACGTACGAGCTCTACGCTTCCGACGTGGGCGGAGGCTCGTTCGGCGAGTACACGCTCTCGTTCAACCGGCAGGGAACGGCCGATCTCGTGTTCAACGCCACGGGCGCACTGGCGATGGACGATCAGACGGACATCAGCGGCAAGTACTACGATGTCCACGAGTTCACGGTCGAACCGGGACGGATGGTGACGGTGGACGTCGTCTCCGACTACTTCGACGGCTACGCGATCGTACGGGAGCAGAACGGGACGATCCTCTACCGCGACGACGACAGCGGCGGCAGCGGGAACCCGCAGATCTCGTTCACTCCGGATCGCGGGCAGACGCTCGAGCTGGTTGTCACGAGCTACGGCGCCGGGGCGACCGGAGCGTACGAGGTGACGATCTACCAGTAGTTCCCTCCGCTCCTTCGCACCGGTATACTGGCGCCATGCGGGTGAAGGCTTACGTGCGAAGGCTGGCAACTCGAACACTCGCCGAATCGATGCAGGTGACGACGATGGTCCACCTGGCTCGGCGGGTGTTCGGCACCTATGATCTCCATGTGCGCACCGGCTTCCCCACGTCGGTGCCGATTCCCAATCGGACCGCGGCACGTCAGATCGTGGACGATATCGTGGACAGCGGGCGTTTTCTCGACTTCGTGGCGCTCCTCCTCGAGATCGAGCGACTTGGCATGGAGGGACGCAAGTACCGGTTTCCGCAACTGCGGGGAATCGCGAACGAGATCATCGAGGCCGGCTACCGCTACGACCAGGAGACGCGAGGATTCGTTGAGGATAGCTCGGTCCGCATAACGCGAAACTGGGGCGTTCTAAGAGAGGGCGAGAGCTACATCATGGCGTTTCTCGCCGTGGATGTTGCCGGAAACTCCGCGCTCGTACGGAAGTACGGGCAGTCGACAATGACCGGACTCTACGGCGCGCTTCGGAGCATGCTCACCGCCGCGGCCGAAAAGCGAAACGGTCGCGTGTGGGGGTGGGAGGGCGACGGAGGAATCGCAGCCTTCACCTTCGAGGAGCACAATCAGCGCGCGACGATCACGGGGATCGAGCTCGTGAACGAGATCTACCTCTATAACCTCCTGGAGTGTCCGATCAACGAAGGGCTGCACGTCCGGGCGACCGTGCACAGTGGGCCCTGCGAGTACAGCGAATCGGGGTCCGAGCTCCAGGCGGACACGATCAAACGACTCTGGGAGATCGACGCCGAACACGGCATCACCGACACGCTCGTCGTCACCGACTCGGTCTTCCCCAGCCTGGAGCGCATCGTCGCGGACCGGCTCGCCTCGCTCTCCGTCGCGAGTGATCAGCAGTTCTACACCTACTCAGTGAGGTTTGCCGACTAAATGACCGTATTCGTCGTCACGAACAGCCGAGCGGTGCGCAAGGCGTTCTCCGCCGTGGAGCGTAGCCGCACCTACACCGTGGAGTACGTACCGATCGCGAAGGCGAACGACGCGATCACGCGCGCGGACTCGATTCCCGATTCGTTCCTTTATCTGGATACCGACGATATGGACGCCCGCGCGCTGAAGCGCCGGATCACTCGACTACGGGATCGCCGACCGTACCGCTTCGGGATCATCGATCCCAAGCAGCACGTCTTTGACATCGGAGAGCTCTTCCACAGCACCGCCGCGGACTACGTTGACAAGCGGCTGCTTTCCGCCGGTCTGAGTACCGCACGTCTGCGGCGCGTAGTGGAGTACCAAGTCGTTCCCGCACCGAAGCCGATCTCGGACCACGTGCCCGATCACGAGACCAGGCGTGTCATACCTTCCGGCCATGATTGGTCGGATGTTCGCGACGGGCAGGAGTACACGTTCGTCATGCTCTACGCGGCGATCGATCACGCGGGCGACCTCCAGCGGAAGTCGAGCGAAGGTTTCCTCTCCTCGCTGCGCAGGAGTTTCTCGGCCCTCCTCGAGCGGACCTTTGCTGAATTCCGGGCCAGGACGTGGATGTGGAAGGAAGACGAGGGCATTCTCCTGATGCCGTTCGACGGCGAGCATCTGGACGCGATCGTGCCCGCGATTCGGCTCATGATGAATCGGGCGATCGTGAACGTGGAGGAGTTCCCCCAGTACGGCAAGGTCAGCTGGCGGCTCGCCCTCCACATTGGGAACACGACCTACCGATCCACCGGAAGCACCGGCGGGATCGTGTCCGAGTCCGTCAACTTTCTCTTCCATCTCGGCGCCCGATTCGTGGAGCCCGCCGGTCTGGCCGTGACGGAGTCCGCGCGGACGCCGGCGCCGGACGGGCTCAAGCCGCTGCTCAACCATCGCGGCACCTTCGAGTCGATCCACATCTACTCGCTGCGCGAGCTTATCTGAGCGCTTCGCTCTTGGCAGATCGCCCGAGCATGACTACCTTAGTGCCTCACTATGAGCATTGAGCACGAAATTTCCCGCCGGCGAACGTTCGGCATCATCAGCCACCCGGACGCGGGCAAGACCACGCTCACCGAGAAGCTCCTCCTCTTTGGGGGCAGTATTCGAAGCGCCGGCGCGGTGAAGTCCAACAAGATCCGCAAGTCGGCAACATCCGACTTCATGGAGATCGAGAAGCAGCGCGGCATATCGGTCGCGACGTCCGTGATGACGTTCGAGTACCAGGACCGGCTGATCAACATACTTGATACCCCGGGACACAAGGACTTCGCGGAGGACACGTATCGAACGTTGACGGCCGTGGACAGCGTGATCCTCGTCGTTGACTCGGCGAAAGGCGTTGAGGAACAGACCGAGAAGCTCATGCACGTCTGCCGGATGCGCAACACCCCGGTGATCATTTTCGTGAACAAGCTCGATCGTGAGGGCATTGCGCCGTTCGAACTGCTGGACGAGCTCGAAGACAAGCTGCAGATCGGTGTTCGGCCCATGACGTGGCCGATCGGGATGGGGCAGGGGTTTCGCGGCGTCTACAACCTCCACGATCGCAACGTCTATCTCTTCCAGTCGGGCAAGACGGTGGTCGAGGAGGAGCGGCTGTTCATTGACGACCTCTCCGATTCGTCGCTCGATCGCGAGCTCGGCTCCGCCGCGGAGCAGTTGCGCGAAGACGTGGATCTCGTGGACGGGGTATACGAACCGCTCGACGTTTCCGAATACCGAGCAGGGAACGTTGCCCCGGTCTTCTTCGGCAGCGCGCTGAACAACTTCGGAGTCAGGGAGCTTCTCGAGACCTTCGTGCGGATCGCGCCTCCGCCCGCGCCGCGCGAGTCGGATGCGCGGATCGTGGAGCCGCACGAAGAGAAGTTCTCAGGCTTCGTGTTCAAGATTCACGCGAACCTGGATCCACGGCATCGAGACCGGATCGCGTTCCTCCGCGTCTGCTCAGGAACCTTTCGCAAGGATCAACCGGTCCGTCACGTGCGCCAGGGTAAGGACGTTCGGTTCTCGCGACCGTACAGCTTCATGGCGGAGCGGAAGGCCGTCATCGACGAAGCGTATCCGGGCGACGTTGTGGGTCTCTACGATCGTGGCGATCTCAAGATCGGCGACACGCTCACCGAAGGCGAGGGATTCACGTTTCGCGGCATACCGAGCTTCGCCCCCGAGATTTTCAAGGAGCTTGTTTCGACCGACCCGATGCGTTCGAAACAGCTGGAGAAGGGAATCAAGCAGCTCACCGAGGAAGGCGTCGCGCAACTCTTCATTCAGGATCGAGGTCGACGCAAGATTGTCGGCGCCGTGGGCGAGCTTCAGTTCGAAGTCATCCAGTACCGGCTCACGAACGAGTACGGGGCCGCGTGCAAGCTTCAACCGCTTGCGTTCACGAAGGCGTGCTGGATCACGGCAGACGACGAGAAGACGGTCAAGGAGTTCACGAAGTACCGCGACCGTCAGATCGCGTACGACCGCGATGAGCGGCCGGTGTATCTTGCCGAGAGCGAGTGGATGCTGCAGTCGATGATCCGCGACAACCCACGGGTCACCTTCCACCTCACGTCTGAGTTCAAGACGGCGTCCGCCCCCGGGGCGGTGGCGTAGACTACGGCCGGCTCCCCGGCTTGTCTTCGATCCGCACGGAGGTTGCCTGGAGCCCGTCGTCTCCCATTTCGGTCTGATACCAGACAGCCGTGCCTTCGGTGATCCGGTCGAACTGGTTGTTCAGGACCGCGTTCTTGTGGAAGTAGATATCCTGCTCGCTCGGATCCATGATGAATCCGTATCCCTCTTCCGGCAACACTCGGGTGACGATGCCCACGGAGTCCGACTCGGCGCCCTGCTTCACGACACCGCGTTGCTTGCCGTGCAGGTCCTTGAGTTGGCGCTCGGCCGCGTTGAATGCGTCCTTGATAACCGTCGTGAGTTGCTCGTGCATGTCGCCCTTGCCGGGTTCCCTGCGCACGACGATCTCGTTTCCCCGAGGCACCGTGATGTCGATCCGGACTCGCCAGTCACGGCCTGAGCTGAGGTGCTCCTGAGGACGCTCTACTGCGACATGGCAGCTCGTGATGCGGCTGTGAAACCGCTCGAGTCGTGCCGCCTCATCGCGAATGAGCTGGTGGATTGTGTCGCTGTGCTCGGTGTTGCGAAAGGTAATCTCAATCGGTACTTCCATGGCCATCCTCTTTCGCAAGGGTAGCCAGGGGCGCGTGTCGCCACTATAGCACGGATGGTCTACGGCCGTCGTGTGACGGTGGCGGAGCTCTCGCCGTCCGGGTAATGGCTCTTCACGGCGATGAACCACCCGGTTGAGGCGAGCCCCAGGGCGAGAACAAGTGCGACGACGACGATCGCCGGAGCTCGGAAGCTCGCCCTCCCGGTGAACGCCTTGCGTTTCACGAGACTCGCACGGAGCACGCAGCTCGCGCCCGCGATCGCGAAGCAGTAAAGCGTGGCTGCCGGCGCGAAGGTACAGAGCGAGCGGTAGCCGAGCAGATTCGGATAGCTCGCCCCTGGCGCGGGAACAAGCGTCAGCAGGCCGCCGAGCGTTGCCAGGACGGTCACCGCGAGCAGTATCGCGTACGCCTTCGTGTTCATCCAGAACGCTCCACTACTTCGGCATTCTGCCGAACAACCGCCTGAAAAAGCGGTGAACGGCGTGAATCGACTGTACCGGTTCGGCGTGCATGAGGATGCACTCGCGCGATATCGCGTCGATCCCATTCTGCTCGCAGTAGGCGAGAGCTGAAGCCGACTCGGCTCCTTGTTGCAGCCAGACCCGTGGGATCCCGGCCGCGTACGCGTCGCGGACCACGATTTCGGACTGGTCCGGCTTCACGACAACGACGACTCCCCCCACGCTTTCCGGAAGCTCCGCGAGCGAGGAGTAGCACTTCTGATCTGCGATATACTGAGCCCCGGGATGGACCGGATAGACGGTGTATCCCTTCGCCGTCAACTCGTTCAGGACCATGTTGCCGAACTTCCGGCCCGACCGAGACGCGCCCACCAACGCGAGCTTCTTCGCCTCCATGAACGACCGAATGGACGCAGCGGGTGTCATAGCCTCTCCTCCAGTGGCTCTCGCGAGTCTGGTCGGAGTATCGCAGACGGAAGGCCGTGTGCGCAAGTGGTCGCGACAATGCGCTCCCGGGATCCGTTCGCACCTGTCGCCATTCTACCGACGCTTGCGATAGATTCTACGGCATGATTCTCGCGTTACGCCGATACAAGCTGCTCGTTGTGCTTTCTACGTTCTCGGTCGTCGCAGGCTGTGCGATGCTCCCGGACGGCACCCGGTCTCCCGGGGTCGAACCCGCGGACGCTCCCGTTGTCGTGGACCGCGTGGAAGCGCTGTACGAGAACATCGCGGAGAGCTTCTGGGCGGCCGGCGCTCCCGAGCGTTCCTACTCGCTCTTCCTCAACCTCTGGATCTACGTGGATGTCGCCGCCGACTATCGTGCAACGATCGAGACGGCTCGTGTCTACGACACGTTCGAGAACTTCTGGACTCTCGTCGTCGACCGGGACGCGATCGCTCGTGGGGAACCGATCGGGGGATGGATACGCCTGCGCGACAATTTCATGTCGGACAACGGCACGATGCTCGCACTCCGTGGGATGCGGGTGGTGCTCGAGCTCTCGGACGGAACCATCGTCACCGAACCGCTCGCCTTTCCGCCGCCGGCCGCGTCTACGCCTCGAGAGCGTTTCCTGGTGAGCGAGGAGTACCGTGGCGAGCTCTCCGGCGATCACGCGTTCGCGCTTGCTCGCGCCGAGATCCGAGGCGTGACGCTCAACGCTGCCTCGATCGATGTCGTCCTTGGACCGGTCGACCGGCGTGCAACCAACGGCCAAGTCGTGCTGCTTTCCGATGCCCGCGATCTTGTGGGGGAGAGCCCGGAGTTCTTCAACGACATCAGCCGGGAGCCGCGGGGGTTTCTCAACGGAGGGACGCGGCTTCGCGCGGACGAGGAGAACGTCGTGAGACTATCGTTCAACGAGCTCGTGTTCGTACCCGGCGCGTCGATCTCGGATGCGCGCTACGTCTACGTGAAGCTCAGGGACGGAGGCCAGTACGCCTTCACCGGGCACAGCGAGAGCTACCTGCATCTCTCCCGCTCGGAGCTCTTCGATCTGGATTCAGTACGAGTACTTCCGCGAGATTGAGTGGACGACGTCCTGCATCCCCAGGAAGAGCCTCACCAGATTGGGATCGAACTTCCTGCCGGCTTCCGACTCGATGTAGTCGACTACGCGCTCCTCCGGCCACGGATCCTTGTACGCTCGCTTGGACATGAGCGCGTCGTAAACGTCCGCGATCGTGACAATCCGCGCGTAGATCGGGATTTCTGTGCGCCGTTTGGGCCGACCCACCCGGACTTTTCGACCGAAGATGTTGTCCGTGTGTCCGGGATACCCGGTGCCGTCCCAGCGTTCGTGGTGATTAAGCGTAATCTCGCGCGCCATGATGTCCCATTGCGAGTCGTCCCGTTTGAAGAGCCGCGCACCGTAGATGGTATGGAGCTCCATTCGCTTGCGCTCCTCGGGTCCGAGATCCCTGCCCTTGCGAAGGATCGCGTCCGGGATCGCGACCTTGCCCACGTCGTGGAGCATCGCCGCGGTTCTCAGGAGCTCTCGGTTCGCGCGGATTTCGTCTCGTTCGACTCCCTCGATCGTGGCCCACTTGTCGTACAGCTCAACGGAGTACGCGCCGACGCGTTTCGCGTGCTGGCCCGTCTCGTACGGATCGCGGAGACCACTGAGCTCGACCATCCGGAGCACCATGTCCCGCGCGAGGCGTTCCCGTTCGATCGCGTCCGCCGCGTGCAGCGCGAACTGGTTCGCAAAGATCGTATCCTGATATGAGAACGGAACCGTCTCTCCCGTCGTGTCGATCGCGTTGATGAGCTGAAGGACGCCCACCAGCGAGTCGTCGCGAGCAAGCAGCGGGACGATCAGCATGCTCTTCGTTCGGTAGTTCGACCTCGTGTCGAATTCCGGGTTGAACGCGTAGCTGACGTTGCTCTGGATATCGTACACGTCGTCTATGACGAGCGGCTCCCCCGTGGACGCGACGTAGCCGGCGAGCGACGAACGGTCGATCGGGAGGCTGTTGGCCGAGTACACGTAGCGGGAGTCGGGCGTCTGACCGGCGAAGAGCGTGTCGTTCTGGACATAGCTGAAAAACAGACGGTTCTTGGCCTTCAGGTAGATCGTGCCCGCGTCCGCCCTGACCAGTTGCCGGGCCTTCAAGAGCACCTGCTCGAGCAAGGTGTCCAGGTCGCGGATCCGGTTGAGCCGTTGAATCGTCGTGAGGACGCCCTGTGTGTCCCGAGTGGGAGCGGGGATATCGTCCTGGTGCCACTCCGGTGTCCGAATCGAGTCGACGATAGAGAACTCGGCGTCTTCGACTGGGCCCAGATCGTAGGTTCGACTAGCTTCCGCCACGGTTCAATTGTAGAACCTACGGCTGCGATCGACCAGTCCAAAAACGGCGGCGATTCCGTCAGTCGTGAATGTGGTACCGGCGCTTGAGCCGGGTAGCCATGACCTCCATGATAACCACGACGGCGAGTATCAGGTAGGTGATGTACCCGATCTCCTGGATGTCGTACCGGAACGCGGACGCCATCACGAGCTCGAACCCGATTCCTCCTGCTCCGGCAGCCGCGCCCATCGCAACTGCGACGGCGAAGTTGATCTCGAAGCGGATGAACGTCCAGCTCAAGATGTACGTCACGGACGACGGAAGAACCGCCTGAAAGACGATCTGTATCCAGCTTGCGCCGCTCGCGCGAAGCGCCTCGATCACGCCTTCGTCCAGCTCCTCGAACGACTCGGAGTACGACTTCAAGAGGTGGCCCACCGTATGAAAGCTCATGCCGATCACGGCCGCAACCGCTCCGAGTCCGGCGCCAATCGCGAAGATCAGTACCCAGAGTACCGTGGGAATCGCGCGAATGAAGGCGATGAATCCCTTGATGACGTTGCTGACTCGTTGATTGGTCAGGTTGCGCGCGGCTGCCAGTCCCAGTACGAGGGCGATGACCGCGCCGATGACGGTCGTCATGAACGCCAGGGCCAGCGTGATGAGTACCTGCCTGAGCGCATGCCCGAAGCTGAGGTGCTCGGACGCGGCCGGGCGGCCGAACATGAGCCCGAAGTACTCAACCGTTTCCGCCGCGGCTTCCGAAAGGTTGGTCCCTCGCGTGTCGATGGTCAGAAACCCATACACCGTGACCGTGATCAGGACTATGAACGTCAGCCTCAACGCGATCTTGGACGGAGTGGGCTGCCGAAGGACGATCGTATTGTCGTCCCGCCGTCTGACGAGGGGAATGGTCGCGGTACTCATAGAATGACCCTCCGGAGGCCGTTGCTGAGCGACTCGATTGCGAGTACGACGACGATGATGCAGATGACGATCAGCGCCGCGCTCTTGTACTGCAGACTCTTGTAATAGACGTCGAAGAGGAAGCCGATTCCCGAGCCCGTGAGGATGCCGACCAGCGTGGCGCTGCGGATGTTCGTCTCGATCATGAAGAGAATCCAGCTGAGCATCTGGGGGAGCGAACCCGGAACGACCGCCTGGGCGACCGTCTGCAAGTAGCTCGCTCCGGTCGCGCGCAGCGCTTCGACCGCGCTCGCCGACGCCTCGTCCACGGTCTCCATGAACGCCCGAGTGAGGAACCCGAAGGTCGCGAAGAACAGCGCCAGAAACCCGGTGAAGTCGCTCTGCCCGAACGAGAGCAGGAAGATCATCGCCCAGGCGGCGACCGGGATGTTCCGGAAGAGCGAGGCGATGCCCCGAGCCGTTACCGCGAGGAATCCCGTGATTCGCGTGGTCCGAGAGCCCATCAGAGCCACCGGAAACGCGAAGACGGCCGCGGTGACGCTCGCCATCACCGCCATGAGGATCGTGTCCACAAGACGGTCGAGGATGCGGGGAAGACGCGACACCGCCTCCTGGTCCGGAACGAAGTTCGTGGCCGCCCACGCGAGCACCCGCGGCACCGCGCGAATGCCCTTTTCCGTATCGAATCTTGTGAAGTCGCCGGCGAGGAGCATGATCACGATCAGCCCTCCGAGAATCAGCGTCAACCACAGCTTCTGCCGCCTGAAGAAGGTCGCAGGGCTTATCTTGTTAATCGATAATGAGCTCACCGGCTTCCGTCCCGTATATGTTGTGAATCGTCGCGCGGTCGAGTCCGGTCGGCGGTCCGTCGTAGACGAGGTGACCGTCGTTGAACCCGAGGATTCGCTGGGCGTATCGTTTGGCCACGTCAACCTGGTGCAGATTCACGAAGACCGTGATTCCGAGCTCGGAACGGATCTTCCGGAGGTAGTCCATGATGATCTTGGACGAGCTCGGATCGAGCGAGGAAATGGGTTCGTCGCACAGAATGAGCTTGGGATCCTGGATGAGCGCGCGCGCAATGCCCACCCGCTGCTTCTGTCCGCCGGAGAGCTGGTCGCAGCGCCGGTAGACGTGCTCCTGGAGACCCAGGAGCTTGAGGACCTCGACCGCCTTCTCCTTCTCTTCGTTGGAGTAGTTCCCCAGAATGCCGGCAAGATCGCTCTTGTAGCCGAGACGTCCGTGGAGCACGTTCTCGATCACCGTCAACCGGTAGACGAGATTGTAGTGCTGGAAGATCATCCCCAGCTTGGCCCGGGCGTGACGTAGCTCGCGGTGCGACAGGGAGAGGATGTTCTGTCCGTCGTAGGCGATCGTCCCCTCGGTTGCCTCGATGAGGCGGTTGATGCACCGGATGAGCGTTGTCTTTCCCGAACCTGAGGGACCGATCACGGCAATAAACTCGCCCGCGTTCACGTTGAAGCTTACATCGTGGAGGGCTCTCACATCGCCGTAGAACTTCGTGAGCTTGCTCACGGATAGAAGTGGCATCGCATCAGACTCCTGCGTTCAGACTGCGAGGAGTATTCGCGCAGAGTGTTAGGTTTGAGTTAGGAACACGTGACATCTTTGTGAGATCGACGGTTGACCGCCGCTCAGTCTCACACCGAATTCTAAACGCAATCTGACGGAATCCAAAAAGAACCATAACCCGATCCTGACACTCGAAGCCCATCCTCACACCTGCACGTTGGGACCGGGTCGGTTCGGCCCGTGACGTGCGATTTCCACCAAAGACCAAAGGATGTCACTATGAAGAAAGCACTGTTTGTCCTGCTCATTGTCGCGGTCGTGCTGCCGGCGTTCGCGACCGGTACTCAGGAAGAGGCGGAGCCTCTCGTGTGGATCTGGTACCCGAACGAGTCCACCCCCGAGTTTGCCGACGCGCGTTCGGCGATCATCGAGGTCGCGGAGAACGCCCTCGGTCGCGAGATCGAAGAGCAACTCACCACCGACTACGCGATTGCGATCGAGGCGCTCGTGAACGAGAACGCCACGTTCAGCTGGTTCGGCGGCGAAGGCTACACGCAGGCGCATGCCCGCAACGTGGCCGTGCTTCCGCTCGTGGTCAACAGCGGCTCTTCGGGCACGCTCGACGACGCGAAGTACTACAGCATGCTCGGCACGCTCGTTGAGAATGCCGACGACTACAAGGTCAACGGCGAGTTCGATCTCGAGACGCTCCGGCAGAAGAAGTTCTCCTTCGTCTCGAACAGCTCTACGTCCGGCTTCCGCGTTCCCTCGAGCGTGATCAGCGCCCAGTTCGACGTTGAGTCCGAAGAACTCCTCGAGGGCGGTTCCGATATGGTCTTCTCCGAAGTCATGTTCGGAGGCTCGCACCAGGGTTCGTTCTTCAACGTTCTGGATGGCCGTGCCGATATCGGCGCATTCTGCAACTCGTGCATCGCCGAGTACGTCACCTTCTCCGGCGAGTTCTCCGACCCGCTTCCCGGCGACACGGTCACCGTCATCGAGGGCGCCGCGCCTCCCTTCGACACGATGGCGGGCAAAGAGGTCGTCCTCGTTGAGACGGTCCCCGTCCTCAACGCTCCGATGGTCGTTCAGACCGACATGCTGACCGACGAGGAGCTCGAGGCCGTGCGCGAGGCCTTCACCTCGGACGAGGTCGCGCAGAACACCCGCATCTTCGGCGACGAGGGTTTCTTCCGGGAGGGCCAGCGTTTCCTCGCGGTCGAGGACGAGTGGTACGATCCGATCCGTCGCCTGAGCGGTTTGAAGTAAGCGCCGCAGGAGAACTCGGTCACCGATGCAAAGTGCGAGGGGAGCCGTGAGGCTCCCCTTTTCGTTTCAGAAAGTGTAGTAACGTTCGCGCTCGTGCGGGAGGTCCGGAAGCGCGGCCGAGCGCGCGGCACGGAGCGTCTCCGGGTGGCCTGCCGCGGCGAAGATGCGCTTGCCGGTGTCCATCCACGAGTCCGAGTCGCCCCCTTCCTTGACGACGATCGCCGCTCCTCCCGCCTCCGCAAGCACGATGACGGCCGCCGCGTAGTCCCACGCGCTCAACGTGGACGCGACGTAGACGTCCAGCGTCTCCGCGGCGATGCGGCAAATCCCGATCGCCGCCGATCCGTGCGATCGCTGCGCGCGGAACTCGGTCGCGAGCGGACCGATCACGTCGTGTCCCCGGCGCCGGAGCCGATCGACCGCTGTCAGACTCACCTCGACGACGCAGCGCTCGAGCGGTCTCGGTCGTCCGCCCCACACCGGACCGAGCCGGACTCCGTTGAGCCACGCACCCTCACCGGCGACTCCCAGGTAGAGCTCGTCCGCCATCACGTCGTAGACGATCCCGAAGACCGGCTCGGCGCCGCGGTAGTGCGCGACGCTGACGGCGAAGCACGAGTGCGATGTCGCGAAGTTGGTCGTACCGTCGATCGGGTCGATGATCCAGATCGGGGAGCCCGGAGGCGACTTCTCGTGGTCGTCTTCCTCGGTGATCAGGCCGTGCTCCGGGAAGCGCGCACGGATCGCCTCGGCGAGTCGCCGCTCGACCGCAACGTCGTACTCGGTCACGAGGTCGCGGATGTCGCCGTTCTTGAGCTCAACCGAGATCGATGTGGCCACGCCTTCGCGCGCGATGCGCGCCGCGTCTCGCACGAGTTGAACGCACCAGGCGATGTCGTCGTCCGCGGGAGCGGTGATCGCCTCGAGCGCGCCCGGCGGAGCGCAGATCTCGCCCACGTGCACCTCCGAGCCGTACTCCCCGTGGTCGTCGCTGCCGCCGGTCGTGAAGAGGTCGTGACGCTCGGCGATGTCGCGAATACGCCGGTGGTCGGACCGGGCGTGGTCCTCGTGGAACAGCTCGATGCCGTCCAGGCCGGCCTCCACGAGATCGCCGACCGCGTCGTACGAGTCGAGCTGCCCGGGGTGCGCGAGCACCGCGAGTCCACCGTCGGCATGAATCGCTCGAATCGCCTCCCGCGCGTCCGCATACTCGATGTCGTGCGCAGCGGGGCCACCGCTTCTGAAGAGTTGCGTGTAGAGCGGTGAGTAGATCGACGATGTATACCCGGCGGCGATCAAGGCGAGCATGATGTGCTGCTTGTAGAGGCAGGGATCCGGTCCGGCCGCGTGCTCGCGGACATCCGCCTCGGAGATCTCGTATCCCGCGGCGCGGATCTCCCCGATCTGCCGGAGCGTGTTCGCGTGGCGGGCTTCTCGCAGCGGGCGGCACAACGCCTCGATGTTGGTCGCCGGCAGCCGGTAGTTGTACCCGAGGATGTGTACCTTGCGGCTCCGTTGGAAGTCGTACGCCGAGATCTCCACGCCGGGAATCACGGCGATGCCGAGTCGTCTGCCGATCCGGACCGCTTCCGCCGTGCCCGCGGTCGTGTCGTGGTCAACGTAGCTCACGAAGTCGAGACCGCGCTCGCGCGCCGCGACGAGCGCCTCTGCCGGAGACTGCGAGCCGTCCGAGTGGTTCGTGTGGAGGTGGAGGTCGCCGATCATCGCGCTAGTCTATCAGACTACCGGAGTCCATGTTGTACTCGTGGTCGCAGAGGCCGCCCATGAACTCGAGGTCGTGGAAGATGCCGAGCATGGTGGTTCCCTCGCCCTTGAGCTGCTCGATCAGCTCGCGGACGCGACCCTTCGAGTGCGCGTCCAGGCTCGCGGTGGGCTCGTCGAGCAGGAGGAGGCGCGGATGCTTGACCATCGCACGGGCGATGTTCAGCCGGAGCTTCTCGCCTCCGGAGAACGTGTTCGGGTAGCTGTCCCACAGCTCGCGTTCGAGCTCGAAGTGGGCGAGCATCTCTTGCGCTCGCTCGCGAGCGAGCTCCTCGCCCGCGCCCGTCTCCTTCGCCGCGTACTCTACGATCTCGCGGGCGGTCGTGCGCGGAATCACGCTCAGGAACTGGCTCACGTAGCCGATCTCCGACTTCCGGAGCGAGAGTACCGTGCGCTCGTCCACGCGGGCGAGATCGATGCGGCCGTCATTCCGGGAGTCGTACCAGATCTCGCCGCTCTGCGGGAGGTAGGTACGATACACCAGCTTGAGAATCGTCGATTTGCCGCTCCCGCTCCTGCCGGTGATGCCCACGAAGCTACCCGGTTCGATGCGGATCGAGATATCGCGGCAGCCCGTGATCCGTTTGTCGAAGTTGTGGATCGTGAAGGTCTTGGACAGGTCGCGGACCTCCAGCAACGGTTGGCTACTCATGGTCGAACTCCGCAACGAAGTCTTCCGCCGAGAGCGAGAACGCGTCCAGTCGGTCGCGGATCGTCTCGTGCGACCACTCCCACCATGCAATTCGCTCCATCGCGTCCGCCACGTCAGGCTCGAACCGTCGCTTCACGACACGCGCGGGCACGCCCACGGCGATCGAGTATGACGGCACGTCGCGCGTGACGACCGCTCCGGACCCCACGACCGATCCGTTGCCGACGCTCACGCTCGGCATGATGATCGCCCCGTGCCCGATCCACGTGTCGTGGCCGATCGTCGCGACCTGCTCCGCGCGCCACGCGAAGAACGCCTCGTCGTCGTTGGGCGCGAAGCCGTACATCGCGCGACGGTAGGTGAAGTGGTGAAGCGTGGGGCGCTCGATGGGATGACGCGTGGGGCCGATCCTCACTGCCGCTGCGATGTTCGAGAACGCGCCGATCCGCGCATTCTGGAAGAAGCAGAGTTGCCCGCAGTACGAGTAGGCGCCCATCCGGGTGTTGTCGAGGTAGCTCATCTCGCCGACCTCGGTGTAGGGACCCAGGTCGACGTTTCTCATCCGGACGTTGTCGTGGACGAGCGGTTCGATTCCGAGTTGCTTCTTCATGTGCGCTCCGGTTGCCGGTAGGCCGTGGCGTGGACGACGGCTCCGCCCACGATGGCCCGCGTGACGGCGGGGTAGCCGTCCTCGAGCTCCTTGACGACTATGATGTCCGCCCGCTTCCCCGGCTCCAGGCTCCCAAGCTCGTCGTCCATGAGCACCGCCCGCGCAGGGTTGGTCGTGACGAGCCGGACGACGGACGGAAGGTCGAGACCGTGTGCGTGGTGGAGCTGGAACACGGAGTGAATGAGCGCCGGCGGATAGTAGTCGCTGCACAGCACGTCCACCGAACCGTCCAGCACCGCCTCCGCGGCCGAAAGGTTGCCCGAGTGCGATCCGCCGAGCAGGATGTTCGGCGCGCCTGCGATTGTGTGGAGGCCGAGGTCGCGCGCAGCGCGCGCAACCTCGAGCGTCACGGGAAACTCGCTGATCGTCGTGCCGAACTCGCGGACGAGCTCGAGCTTGGCGACGCTGTCGTCGTCGTGGCTCGCGACGGCGATCCCGTGCTCCCGTGCGTATGTAGCGAGCTCGGTGATCGCTTCAATCGTCAGTTTCTGCCGATTCCGGCTCTTTTCGATGATCTGTACGACCTCGTCGTCCGAGATCTTGCGATACGACTTGAGCGTCTTGCGGTAGAGCTCGAGGTCGCGATACTGGCCCTGTCCGGGCGTGTGGTCCATGAACGAGATGAGGTGGACCTGTCCGTCCCGGATGTAGCCTCGAAGCTCGTCCACACGGCTCAGATTGTCGATCTCGAAACGAGCGTGGAAGCGGTGGCGGATGATGTGCGGCGAGTCGTGCATCGCGCCGATGAGCGAAATGAGCCGCTGCGTGTTCTCCGGCGTCCGAATGGGTCCGGCGTTGAACTCGGTGAAGTCGTAGATCGCGAGCGAGTGGTACATCGTTGTGATACCGTGGGTGACGAGCTCGCGCTCGGCTTCGCGCAGGCTGAGCCGGAAGTCCATGACGGACGTAGGGCGCGGCGCAGCCATGTGTTCGATGTAGTCGGCGTGAATGTCGATGAGACCGGGCATGACGTAGCCGCCCTCGGCATCGATGACCGTGGGGCCGCGGAAGCGGCCGGGGGTGCCGTGGTCCGGGGCTCCGTCGTCGGACGCGCCGGCCGCCCTTCGTTCGGCGCTCGGAACGATCGCCGCGATCCGGTCGCCCTCCACGACGAGGTCGTGGTCGTCCAGTATCGCGTCCTCAGTGATGATCCTGCCGTTCGTGATGACGTACAGATGGTACTCCTTTCCTTACAGCAGCGAGTAGACGAGTTCCTGGGTGTACGGATGCTGCGGGTCTTCCATGATCTGGTCGGTGAGCCCCCGCTCCACGATCTCGCCGTTCAGCATGACGAGCGTCCGGTCGGCGAGCATGCGCACGACCGCGAGATCGTGCGAGACGAGCAACATGCTGATCCGCAGCTCGCGCTGGATCTGCTTGATCAGGTCGAGCACACGCGCCTGGACCGAAAGGTCGAGCCCGGTCGTGACCTCGTCCAGGAAGAGTATGGGGGGATTGTTCGAGAGCGCCTTCGCGATCTGGACGCGCTGCTGCATTCCGCCCGAGAAGTTGGCCGGGGCCTCCTTCATGCGGAAGGTCGGGATGTTCACGTGGTCGAGCAGCTCGCGCGAGCGGTTCTCCATGACCGCGACGTTCCGATTCCCGGCGGCGATCTGTTTCTCCGCGATGTTCGCGAGCGAGGAGAATCGCATCTTCAGCCCCAGGACCGGGTTCTGGTAGACCTTACCGAGGAGGTGGTTCCGGATGGAGCGCTTGCGCTGGTTCGAGACGCCGAAGATGCTGCGCGCTCCCTCCTCGAAATCGGCGAGGTAGGCGGCGCCGCTCGTGGGCTCGTCGTCAAAGTAGAGGACGTTCATGATCGTGGACTTGCCGCTCCCGCTCTCGCCCACGATGCCGAGGACCTCGCTGCGGTGGAGGTCGAAGCTCACGTCGCGGAGCGCGTAGACGGTCCCGCAATCGGGGCAGTAGTTGCGTTCGAGGCCGCTTCGATCACCGCCCGCGCACGACGGGCAGCCCTCGCCGAACTGCTTGTTGAGGTCCTGGACGCGGAGGACCCAGTGATCGTTGGGAGTCATCGCTTCACCGCCCGGGAGTTCATTCGCGCGAGGCAGTACGCCGTGTCGTTGCATTGGTAGTAGGTCTCGCCGGTCTCGTCGTGCTGAAGCTCGTCGAAGTAGACGCCGATTGCACCGCAGAGTCTGCACGAGCGACCGTCGACCTGCTCGATCTCAAAGGGATGGTCCTCGAAGTCGAGCGACACGACTCTCGTGTACGGCGGTACGGCGTAGATCTTCTTCTCCCGGCCCGCGCCGAGGAGAATGAGCGCCTCCGAGTGGTCGAGCTTCGGATTGTCGAAGCGGGGGATCGGGCTCGGCGCCATGACGTATCGGTCGTGCACCATGACGGGGTGATCCGCGCCGGTCGAGACACGTCCGTAGCGCATGATCTGCTCGAAGAGCAGGAGGTACGCGCCGCTGTACTCCTGTTCGCTGTGCAGCCGGCGGGTGACCTCTTCGCGCGGCTCCACGAAGCGCAGCGGCTCCGGGATGGGAACCTGGAGCACGAGGATTTGGTCGTTCCGCAGGCGCTCTTCGGGAACGCGGTGGCGCGACTGGATGAGCGTCGCCTCGTTCGTATGGTCGGTCGTGGGCACGTTCGTCGTGTTGCCCACGAGCTTCTTGATGCTCACCGCGTTCACGCTCTCGTCCGCGCCCTGGTCGATCACCTTCAGCCGATCGTCCGTTCCGATGAGCGAGAGCGTGAGCTGCAGGCCGCCCGTGCCCCAGCCTCGCGCGATCGGGAGCTCCCTGGACGCAAACGGCACCTGATAGCCAGGGATGCAGATCGCCTTAAGCGTGGCGCGCCGAATCTCGCGCTTGGAGTTCTCGTCCAGGAATCCGAAGTTGGAAAGGGGCTTCATCCGCTCCTCCCGGGTAGATCAATCTCCCGGTCGGCCATGCTCGTCTGTTTGGAGCGTCGGGACGCGCGCACGGAGTCGAGCTCGGACTGGAAGGTGACGTAGTGGGGGAGCTTGAGGTGGCTGATGAAGCCGGTCGCCTCGACCGAGTCCACGTGGAGGAGCACGAACTCCTCGTCGTGCGTGGGATGATTCGGATCCGGGTTCTCGAGGCACTGGTCCAGGAGGCTCATCGCGATCGCCTTCGTCTCGTTCTGTCCGAAGCAGATGCCGTAGCCGATGTCGAACTCGATCTCGGTTCGACCCTGGCCTCGCGGTACCGCGACCGGCACGACCGACTCGACCTCGGTCACCTTGATGTCGCCCACGTAGTAGCCGTCGTCCTCGTCGTCCTGGTCGCCGAAGGGATTCGGGATCGTGACCGGAAGGCGCCCGACCCGAAGCTCGCCCACCGTGGGGTGCAGGAGCGGTCCGTACCCGCGGAGGCTCGCGTAGCCGAGCGCGGTGATCGCGCCCGTCTGTCCGCGCGTGAGCACCTGCAGCCGCTGCGACCGCGTGGTCGGGAAGCTGAGCGCCTCCTTCGTGACGTCGCGCGGGGGCGTATCGTCCGGTTCGATCGGGCGCATCAGCCCTTCGCGGCGGAGGTAGTCGACGACCTTGGGAATCGTACCCATCGGCTCCACGTGATCCGAGCCGAGCGCGCCGCGGGCGAACCACTCGCGTAGCCGGCGCTCGGCGTCGTCGTCCGTCTCCTTCGTAAGGTCGTAGTCGACGAGTCGATGCGTGTAGTCGTAGCTCGCGCCGAGGATCTGGCCGCCGGGGATGTCCTTGAACGTCGCCGAGATCCGGCGCTCGATGCGCATCGACTCGCTCTCCACGTCAAACGAGTAGTGCGTTCGCGGGAGCGTGGATCGGAAGGCGCGCAGGATGAAGACCGCCTCCTCCGGGCTGCCCTCCGCCTGCTTGATCGCGAGCGCGGCGATCGATTCGGCGTAGAGACTGGCCTCACTCATCACCTGGTCGATGAGCCCGCGCATTCCGGCGCGAACGTGCTCGGGCGTGAGCACGAGGCCGTGCTTGAGTCGCTCGTACGAGAGACGCTCGATCGACGCTTCAATCGCGTTGGTCCCACCTTTGACGGCTACGTATCCCATGCGTCTATCCTTCCACCCGCGAGACCTGCGTGGTCCTCGGGAGCGACAGCAGCGCGCCGTCGCGGGTCACGAACAGCGCGTCGATTCCGAGCGGGTACTCCGCGTTCTGCCGAGCTCGCGCCTCCATCCAGTCGGCCGGGGCGCCCACGGCGATCCTCCGCGTCGATTGGACTCCCGGCCCGGCGAGCTCGAACGTCGGCACATCGTCCGCGACTGCCTCGCCGGGCTCGACCTCGCGCAGGGTTTCCACGAGCAGCACGACCGTCGCTCCGAGGTGTGGATCGGTGAGCGTGCCTACCCGCGCGTCGCGGATCGCCTCCGTCGCCTGCTCCGGGTTCGCAACCAGGACGAACGCCGCCTGCGAGCGGGAGACCTCGCGCGAGTAAGTGACCCGGGAGATGAGCGACGCGTCGCGCTCGGCATGCTGCGAGTCGATCGAGAACGCGACCTCCGCGTCCAGCAGCATCATCGCGAGCAGCAGGAGCGGGCGCGGAAGCTCGGTCGGGAGGTCGATCTTCTGCGCCTCATGACTGATGCTGACGATCGTTCCCGGGAACGAGGTTGCCTGCACCAGCTTCCGGTACGCGTGCTGTACGTCGTGTACCGTGTCCAGCGTCATCAGTCCACGTCCATCGTCTGGAAGCTGACTCGCGTCTCGAGCACGCGTCGTTCTTCTTCCAGCGCGCGCTGCGCAATCACGCGCGACTCGTGTTCGAGGCGCTTACGCCAGCGCTCGGTCTCCGGGAGCGAGGCGTTGAACGCCGCGTCGATCACGGCGAGCTCGTAGGCTGCGCGGTCGTCGTCGCCGGCGATCACGCCGAGCCCGATCTGGTCGCCGACCTGCACCTTCGCCTCGGTCACGAAGAGCTCGCCGAGGTAGAAGCGCGACTTTCGCGCGGTCTCGCGCATGCTCGTCATGACGAGCCCTTGAGCGGGCTCGGCGATCGTGTAGACGTCGTATCGGTCGAGGACCTCGGTCGCGAGGTCTCGCCGCAGATCGGGGCTACCCTGGATCAGTATTCTCGTTCGTTCCCGTCGTTTCACGATTCATGACGGTAGTCGTGGATTGTGAAAATCTGATGAAGGCTCGCGGCAAAGGGAAGGCATTGCGCGCGCAGTGGAAGGGTGCGATCATGGACCCGGAGGCTCCATGGAACGACGGTACCGAGGAATGGCTGCGCTCTGTCTCGTGATCGCGATCATGGTCGCGGTCGCTGCAGGGATCGGCGTGTTCATGCGCGGAAGCGGCGAGACCGCGACGATCACCACGCCCCGCGGGGAGGAGTACGAGATGGTGACCGACGGGATCTACCGCTACAACTCCGTGCGGCTCGTCGCCGAGGGAGTGGGGTGGGACCTCGTGACGCTCTTCGTCGCGGTCCCGATTCTGCTCGTCTGTCTGCCCGGCCTGACGCGCGGGACGATCACCGCGAAGCTGCTTTGCGTGGGGCTCCTCGCGTACTTCTTCTATCAGTACCTCATGTACGCGGTTGCCTGGGCCTTCGGTCCGCTCTTCCTGCTCTTCATCGCGATCTACGCGGCGAGCCTCGGTGCGATCGCCTGGATTCTCTCGGCGACGCCGATCGCGGTGCTGTCCGAGCGTCTCTCGGATCGCTTTCCCCGCCGAGGCGTCGCGATCTTCTCGATCGCGATGGCGGTCCTGCTCGTGGGGATGTGGCTCGGCCGCATCGTCCCCGCCCTCGGCGGCGAGATCCAGGGGTTGCTCCTCGGACAAACGACGATGGTCGTGCAGGCAATGGACTTGGGCATCGTGGTTCCGCTCGCGGTCTTCACCGGCGTGCTCTCCTGGCGGCGCCGGCCGGTTGGTCTGCTCCTCGCCGCGGTCTTCATGGTGAAGGGCGCGATGATGGCCGCGGCGATCACCGCGATGGTCGTCTCGGCGTGGATCGTGGAAGGCGTCCTCGAGGTGCCGCCGCTCGTCATCTTCGTGGTCGCCACGGTCGTTGCCGTCGTGCTCGGCGCGAAGGTGTTTCGGAGCGTCGCCCCGGGCGCGCCCAGCCGGGGCGCCTAGCGCCCCAGCCGTTCCTTCATCAACCCGGGGATCTCGTCCGGTTTGTCGGCCACGGCGACGCCGGCGGCTCTGAACGCTTCCACCTTTGCCTGCGGCGTGCCCTTGCCGCCGGAGATGATCGCGCCGGCGTGGCCCATGCGCTTTCCGGGAGGCGCGGTGCGGCCCGAGATGAAGGCGACGACCGGCTTGCTCATCTTCGTCTTGATGAGCTCGGCGGCGCGCTCCTCGTCCTCGCCGCCGATCTCGCCGATAATCACGACGCCCTTCGTTCCGGGGTCGTTCTCGAAAAGCTCGAGGAGGTCGGTGAAGGTGGTGCCGATGACCGGGTCGCCGCCGATGCCCACGCACGTCGACTGGCCGAGCCCGGCCACGGTGAGGTTGTAGACGATCTCGTAGGTGAGCGTGCCGCTCCGGCTGATGACCCCGATGTCGCCTTCCTTGTGGATCTTGTACGGCATGATCCCGATCTTGCACGTGCCCGGCGAGATGAGTCCGGGGCAGTTCGGACCGATCAAGCGCAGACCCCTCTCCTTCACGTAGCGGTAGTTCTCGACCATCTCGAGGACGGGAACGCCCTCCGTGATGCAGATGATGAGCGGCACGCCGGCGTCTGCGGCCTCCTTGATCGCGGAGGAGGCGAACTTGGGTGGGACGAAGATGACGGTGGCGTCCACCTTGTGGTCGGCGATCGCGTCGCCCACGCTGTTGTAGACGGGGATGTCGTCCAGCTTCCGGCCGCCTTTGCCGGGGGTGACGCCGGCGACGACCTTCGTGCCGTCGGCGACCATCTGACGCGCGTGGAAGGATCCGTCGCGGCCGGTGACGCCCTGGACGATGACGGTGGTGTTCTCGTTGATCAGTATGCTCATGTTCCGCTCCTTACGCCTTGCCGCCGGCCGCCGCCACGACTTTCTCCACCGCCTCGCCGAGCGACTGGTACGACTCGAGCCCGGCTCCCTGCAGGATCGTCCGTCCCTCCTCGTCGTTCGTGCCGATGAGCCGGATCACCATCGGCAGGTCGATCGTGATCTGATCGAGCGCCTCGAGGATGCCGTTCGCGATATCGTCGCAGCGAGTTATGCCGCCGAAGATGTTGATCAGGATCGCCTTCACGTTCGGGTTGCCCGTGATGATCTTGAGCGCGTCCACGACTTTCTGCGGATTCGAGCTTCCTCCCACGTCCAGAAAGTTTGCCGGGTCGCCGCCGGAGAGCTTGATGATGTCCATCGTCGCCATCGCAAGCCCCGCTCCGTTCACCATGCAGCCGATGTAGCCGTCCATACTCACGAAGGAGAGGCCTGCCGCCTTCGCGGCGGTCTCGTCCGCGGAGAGCTCCTCCGGGTTGCGCTGCGCCTCCACCTCGGCGTGCTTGTAGAGCGCGTTGTCGTCGAAGTTGACCTTCGCGTCGAGCGCGACGAGTTCGTGCCCTTCGGTCAAGGCGAACGGGTTGATCTCCACGAGCGAGCAGTCCTTCTCGAGGACGATCCGGTAGAGCTTGTGCACAACGTCGCTCGCCTGGTCCACGAGCCCGGGAATCTCGAAGACCTCGGTGAGTACGGTCTTCAGCTCGACCTCGTCGATGCCGTCCGCGGGGTGGATCGGGAAACGGACGATCTCCTCGGGTCGGTTCACCGCGAGATCCTCGATGTCCACGCCGCCCGCCTTGCTCATCATGAGGAGCAGGTTCTTCTCGTTGCGGTTGACCGTGATCGATACGTAGAACTCCTGCACGATCTCGCTCGCCGGCGTGATCATCACTTTCTCAACGGGGATACCCTTGATCGTGAGGCCGAGAATGTCGCGCGCTTTCTGTTCCGCTTCATCCGGCGTCTTCGCGAGTTTCACGCCGCCCGCCTTTCCGCGCCCGCCAACGAGCACCTGCGCCTTCACGACGACGGTCGTGCCCATCTTCTCGGCGGCCGCCTTCGCCGCCTCCGGCGTGGTGACGACGGCTTGCTCGTTCACCGGGATGCCGTACTCGGCGAAGATTTCCTTGCCCTGATACTCGTGGATGTTCACGTGGCGGCTCCTCCGTCGTTGACCGTCTCGCCGCGCGCCTCGCGCAGCCTCTTGATTTCGCGTTTCGTGAAGTTGATCATCTTCGTGACCTTGATATCCCGTGGGCAGACGCGCGTGCATTCGAAGTGGTTCTCGCACGCCCACACACCGTCCGGCCGGTCGAGGATGTCGAGCCGCGGCTCGACTCCCTTCTCGCGGCTGTCGAAGACGAAGCGCGACGCCTGCACGATCGCTGCGGGTCCGATGAAGTTCGGATTCTTGTCGAGGACGGGACACGCGGAGTAGCACGCGCCGCAGAGGATGCACTTGGTTGGATCGTCGAAGGCCGCGCGCTCCGTGACCGACTGGATGTACTCCTTCTCGGGAGCGGGCTTCGTCTCGTCCGCGATGAAGAACGGCTTCACCGCGCGGTAGTTCTCGAAGAAGGTGTCCTGCGTGACCATGAGGTCGCGCTGTACGTTCATGTGGCGCGCGGGCTCGATCTTGATCGTGGCGCCGTCGGATTCGGCCACGTCCTGGATGAGCGTCTTGCACGCGAGCGCCTCGGTGCCGTTGATCACCATCGCGTCCGACCCGCACACGCCGTGCGCGCAGCTGCGGCGAAAGGCGAGTGAACCGTCGATGTTCCTCTTGATCGTGGTGAGCGCGTCCAGCACGCGGTCGGTTGGCTCGACCTCAACCGAGTAGCTCGTGTAGTGAGGCTCCTTGTCCTGCTCGGGGTTGAAGCGCTGTATCTCTAAGTTGACCGTCATGCGTCCTCCTCAGTACTTCCGTGGTTTCGGTTCCCAGATCGAGGTGTCCACGTCCTTGTAGTCGATTGTGACCGTGTTGCCGTCCAACGTGGCGAGTGTGTGCTTGAGCCAGTTCGGATCGTCGCGGTCGGGGTAGTCTTCGCGGCTGTGCGCGCCGCGGCTTTCCGTTCTGTTGAGCGCACTCGCCGCCGTGACGAGCGAGATATCGAGCAGGTTCTCGAGCTCGAGGATGCCGAGGATGTCCGAGTTGAACGCTCGATTCGGATCCTCGGTGCGGACCTCCCGGTAGCTGTCACGGAGCTTGCGGATTTCGTCGACCGCCTCGGCCATTGGTGCTTCGTTCCGGTAGACGCCGACCTTGGACATCATCGTCTCCTGCATCTCGGTGTAGAAGGGGCCCACGTGCGGTCCCGTGCTGCCGTCGTGCAGTCGTTCGATCTTCTTGACGGCGCGCTCCTCCGCGCCGTCCGGAAGCTTCGGCATGCTCGCGTCCTTCACGAACTGCGCGACGTGCCGTCCCGCGCGGCGCCCGAAGACGACGAGGTCCACGAGGCTGTTCGTACCGAGTCGGTTCGCGCCGTGTACGCTCACGCAGGCGCACTCGCCGGCGGCGTACAGGCCTTCGTACGTGACCTTTCCGGTCGCGACCTGGCCGTCCACGTTCGTGGGGATGCCGCCCATCGCGTAGTGCGCGGTCGGCTGGACCGGCATCGGTTTCTCGGCCGGGTCGATCGCGAGGTAGGTCTTGCAGAAGTCGGCGATGTCCGGGATCTTGCTGTAGACGGTCTCTCTCCCCAGGTGCGTCGCGTCGAGCATCACGTAATCGTCGATCCTCTTGTCGCCCCTGATCCCCTTTCCCGCCGCGATCTCGGTCATGATCGCCCGGCTGACCATGTCGCGCGGTGCGAGGTCGAGGAGGGTAGGCGCGTAGCGCTCCATGAAGCGTTCGCCCGCGTTGTTGCGCAGGATGCCGCCCTCGCCTCGGACACCCTCGGTGATGAGGATGCCCATCCCCTTGATGCCGGTTGGGTGGAATTGGAAGAACTCCATGTCCATGAGCGGCACGCCGACGCGCGCGAGGAGCGCCGGTCCGTCACCCGTGTTCGCGTACGCGTTGGACGTGATCTTGAACATTCGGCCGAAGCCGCCGGTCGCGAAGAGCACCGCTTTCGCGTGGAAAAGGTGGAGCTCGCCGGTTGCGAGCTCGAGCGCGATGAGTCCCGCGATGCGCGTGCCGTCCATGATGACGTCGATCGCCTGAAACTCGTCGTAGAAGCTGACCTCGTTCTTGATGCACTGCTGGTAGAGCGTCTGGAGGATCATGTGGCCGGTGCGGTCGGCGGCGTAGCAGCTGCGGTGAACCGCCGCCTCGCCGAAGTTGCGCGTGTGTCCGCCGAAGCGGCGCTGCGCGATCTTGCCTTCCTCCGTTCGGCTGAACGGAAGCCCTCGGTTCTCGAGGTCGTAGACGGCGCGAACCGCCTCCTCGGCGAGGATCTTGGCCGCCTGCTGGTCAACGAGGTAGTCGCCGCCCTTCACCGTGTCGAAGGCGTGCCACTCGGGCTTGTCCTCCTCCACGTTGCCGAGCGCCGCTCCGATCCCGCCCTGCGCGGCGCCCGTGTGGCTCCGGCTCGGGTAGAGCTTGCTCACGACCGCGGTCCTCGCGGCCTTGCTCGCCTCGAGCGCCGCGTAGAGCCCGGCTCCTCCTGCTCCAACGATCACTGCGTCGTACTCGTGTCTGACCAAGGCTCGCTCCTTTCCGCTTCGTCCAATGCTGATCGATTCTATCGATAATTATGGCATGAGCATCTCGATTTGAATATATGCGGCACGCGAGAAACCGGGCAACCGAATGGCGACACCGGGAGCGATCGCGGGTATCATGCAGGCATGAGCGTACGTCAGACCACGATCACGATTCGCGGGAAGTCGCGCGGTTGCCACCTGATCACTCGCGAGATTGACGAGGCGATCCGCGAGCTCGGCGCGCCGGACGCCGGGATCGCGCACGTCTTTCTCCAGCACACGTCGGCATCGCTCACGATCAACGAGAACGCGAGTCCGGACGTGCGGGCGGACATGCGCGCGATTCTCGACCACATCGTGCCCGAGGACGAGCCCTACTACCGGCACACGCTCGAGGGATCGGACGACATGCCGGCGCACGGCAAGAGCGCGCTCTTGGGCGTGGATCTTACGATCCCGATCTCGGGCGGTCGCCTGGCGCTCGGCACGTGGCAGGGCGTCTACCTTTGCGAGCATCGCAACCGTCCGCACAGCCGCTCGATCGTGCTTACGGTGATGGGCTGAGCGCGTGACGATCGCCGAGCTCCGCGACCTCTGCCTCTCGCTCCCCGGAACGTCGTACGATTTCCCCTTTGACGAGGAGACGATCGTCTTTCGCGTAGGCGGGAAGATGTTCGGCCTCGCGGGGATCAACGAGAACCCCGTCTCCGTGAATCTGAAGTGCGATCCGATCCTCGCGCGCGACCTGCGCGCGGGCTACGAGGGAATCGAGCCCGGCTACCACATGAACAAGGAGCACTGGAACACCGTACGATGCGGGTCGGACGTTCCGGACGAGCAGCTCGAGTGGCTCGTCAGGCACTCGTACGATCTCGTCGTGGAGAAGCTGCCGAAGAAGCGCAGGCCCGGCGTGCGTGAGCAGTAGGATCCCGTTGGCAATCCCAGGTATGGAGGACGAAACATGGAGCATGTACTACCCAACGAAGTGAGCGAAGCGTGGGAGCATCGAGAAGGGCCGGTCGTGTTCACGACGGTAGATTCGGACGGAATCCCGAACGCGATCTACGCCGGCGCGGTGGGCAAGCACGACGACGGCACGATCGTTATCGCGAACAACTACTTCGACAAGACGATCCGCAACATCAGGGCCGGAAGCGACGCCTCCGTTCTCTTCATCACCAATGCGGGAAAGGCGTACCAGATCAAGGGCCCGATCTCGTACCACGAAGACGGTCCGTACTTCGAGTTCATGAGGACATGGAACTCCGCGAAGCACCCGGGCCACGGCGCCGCCGCGGTGGCGGCGCGCGAGGTCTACTCGGGCGCGGAGAGATTGCTTTAGAGCGTGATCTCGAGCCCGGTGCGGTTCACGTGATATGTCCGAACGTCGTCCGCGTTGTTCGGTCCGTACGCGAGGATCACGCGGACGGTCTCGCCCGCAGCGAGCGGCTGGTCGTATTCGTCGCCGGAGTCGAGCGGGATGCGGAAGGTGACCGTCGTGGTGCGGCTCGTCTCGCTGCCTGAGACCACTTCCACGTCCGATCGTCCGCCAAGCTCGTCGTCCGGTTGGTGCGTGGACATCGACGTGCCGAACTGATCCGTCATCACCACGTCCGATCCGTTCACGTAGCCCATCAGGATGTTCGCGTCAGCCATCGCCCGGGACGGCTTGAAGCCGACCGCGACCCAGCCGCTCGTGGGTCCCGAGACCCGCACCTCGAGCTCGTCGCCCACCACGCGCCAGCCGAGCTCCATGCCGATCGCCTCGGTGGTCGCGAAGGGGGCTTCAGCTTCCATCTGGACCATCTGCGCCTCGGCCCCTGCGCCGTCCGCAGCTTCGGCGGTGTCCGCGTTCGGCGCGTCGTCGCCGCAGCCCGCGAGAACGAGCGCGAGCGCGATCGTCGCGAGCACGAGCCCGACTGTAGCGTTTCTCCGTGTCATGGGCGGAATATAACCACCGCATGCGTGCGCGGCGAGCCGAGTCTGGCGCGAGTCCGGGTATACCAGCCTCGCAGTCGAGCGGGCATCATCGAGTACCTGGAAGGCGATGTGCGCGTGAACGGGCGGCGGACGACGGCGCCGTGACAGTGGAGCGCGCCGGTGAGCTCTACCACGACAGCGATACGCTGAACGTGCTTGCCGACTCGATCGGCGTCACGATCCCGTGGGGGGAGCTCCCCGAGTAGGGCACTGCCGGCCGACCGCCGGCAGCGAATCTCCGGATCGAGTGACACGCGTGCCGCGCTTCCGTGTTGTACTGCCCATGAAGCGCATCGCTATCGTGGGCGGCGGCGTTGCCGGCCTCTCCGCCGGCATCTACGCCGCGCAGAACGGATTCGATCCACTCATCCTCGAGCAGCACCGCATTCCCGGCGGATTGTGCACCGGATGGGACCGGCGTGGACCGAGCGGACGCTTCACCATGGAAGGGTGCATCCACTACGTGCTCGGCCTCGCGGGTACCGGGCCGTTCCGACGCATGTGGGACGAGCTCGGCGTGGACCGCCCGGTTCTGCCCGCGTCGGAGCTCTTCACGTTGCGGCACCCAAGCGGAGCAGCGCTCCCCGTCTGCGCGGATACGGACGAGCTCGCTGCGCGGATGCGCGCAATCTCGCCCGGCGACGCGCCCGCGATCTCCCGCTTCGTCTCGGACGTGAAGCTGTTCGCCCGCTACGAGCTCCCGATCGACGCGCCGGCGGAGATCCCCAGGTGGGACAAGCTCGCTTCGCTTGGCCGTCACTATCCTGCCTTCCTCGCGAGTTTCCTCCGCTACCGATTCACGAGCGCGCGCGCCTACGCCCGCCGTTTCCGGCATCCGGTGCTGCGCTGGGCCGTCGCCCGGCTTGGCTCGTACCCCGACTATCCGGCCGTGTGGATGCTGATGATTCTCTCGCGCATGCACCGCGGCGAAGCTGGGTACCCGATCGGAGGTTCACTCGAGCTCAGCTACGATCTGGAGGAGCGCCTGCTCGAGCTCGGTGGAACGATTCGCTACGGGACACGCGTCGTGGGGCTGCGGACGTACGGTCGCGCCGCGAACGGCGTGCTCCTGGACACGGGGGAGATCGTGGATGCGGACGTCGTGCTCTCCGCCGGCGATCTTCGCGCCACGCTCGAGTGGATGCGCGACGCGCGCATCCCGAGCCGGAGCCACGAGCTCATGCTCGCCGCGTTGCGACCGGGACGAGCGGTCGCGCAGGTCTCGCTCGGCGTGCTCGTCGCGAGTGACGACGGGCCGCTCGTTGCGCGGCTCTCGGCCGACGAGGGGGCAAGCCTCGTGCTCTATCCCGACCGTCCCCTCGCCGGGATGCCGGCGTATCGCATGGTCGTCCGCCGGTACCACGACGAGACGCTTGCCCCGAACCGCTGCCGGGTCATCACGTGTCAGATCGAAACCGACTTCGCCGCCTGGGCCGCGAACGGGGGCGACCGGGGCCGGTACCGCACCGCGAAGCAGCGCCTCGCCGGCGAGGTGATCCGGTTTCTCGAGCGGACGTGGCCGGGAATCGCCGAGTGCGTGGAGGTGACTGATGTTGCGACCCCGCTCACGACCGAGCGCTACACGCTCAACTACCGTGGCTCGGTGCACGGAACCCGTCCCGACCGCGTCGGGTTCGCCTGGCCCGCCTCGTACCGCGGACCCCGCGGCAGCCGCCTCTTCTTCGCCGGGCACTGGCTCTGCCCCGGGGGCGGGATCCATCGCGCGGCGCAGAGCGGCCGATACGCGATCCAGACGATCTGCGCTGCGCTCGGACGGGACTTCCGTGCGGCCCCCGCGCGGAGCGCGTTCGCCGGGCCCGCTTTACTCCCGGATCGGCGCTGCGTAGTCTGAGGGCATGAGCCCGTTCGAAGTCATCATGCTGGTCTGTTTCGGGCTGGCGTGGCCGTTCTCGATCTACAAGAGCGCGACGACGAGGCAGGTCGGCAGCAAGAGCCTGCTCTTCCTCGTCGCGCTCCTCATCGGGTACATCGCCGGAGTGCTCCACAAGATCTTCTTCTCCTTCGACCTCGTGATCATTCTCTACGCGCTCAACGGAACGATGGTCTCGATCGACATCGCGCTCTACCTGCGGAACCGGGCATACCACATCCGCGAGAGCGCGAAGGAGGCACGATGAGTCTCGCGATTCTCTACACGACGAAGTACGGATCCACCCGCATTGCCGCCGAGACGATCGCACGGCGTTGCGCAGAGGCGGGAGCGAGCATGCCCGAGGTGCTGGACGTTGGCTCGCTCTCGCGGCTTCCCGAAGTGGACACGATCGTGATCGGTGCGCCGGTCTACGGCGGCTCGATTCCACGGCCGATGCGAGCGTTCGTGGAGAGTCATATCGACGGTTTGCTCGATCGGAGTGTCGCGCTCTTCCTGAGTTGTCTCTACACGGGCGACCGGGCCGAGCAGCAGCTTGCCGACAACTACCCCTCGCGGCTCGTCGCGCACAGCTTCGGGCGCTACTACGTGGGCGGGAGGATTCGTCTCGGCGAGCTGCGATGGCTCGACCGGCTGATCATGAAACGGGTAGGCGGCGTCGACCACGACGTGGACAGCTTCAACGACGCGGAGATCGATCGGCTCGTGCGCGATCTCGTGGGGGCCGAGCAGGGAGGTTGACGGCGGCACGGTTCACCGCCGTGGGTCGTCGTGCGTTCCGGATCAGATCTCGCCCGACCGCCACGAATCGCGAAGCGACGCCGGCCGGCCGAGCACCTCGCCGTAGACGATCGCACGCTTGAGCGGGCTCAGGTGCGACATTCGAGCCTCGAAAGAGGACCACGGCGCCGCGCGTCCCTCGACCCCGCCACCCGGCACACCGGCAGGGCGGGGCGCGGCTCCCGCGCGGCCGGTTCGGCCGGCGCGCGTATCTGCCGTGGGCTCGGGTACGCCGGCGATGAGCGCCGCCTCCCGCCGTTCCCTCCGTGCGATCTCTTCCCGCCCCAGCGACTCCGCCGGGATCCGCGCCGTCCGGTCTTCGTCGCGGAGGAGTCGACCGAGGATCGGGCGTTCGGTACCGGTCCCGGCCGGCGATCCCTGTGGCTCGCCCGACAGGCGTTCGGGCGCGTTGCGTTTGCCGATGCGTCGTCGTCCGAAGTAGAGCATGATCGGGATCAGCGCAACGAGTGTGGCCGCGATGAGCGAGAAGATGGGGCCAAGCTCCATCCTACGTTCCCTCCGGAGGAGGCGTGTCGCCACCCTCTTCGCCCGGCCGGCCGCCGATGCTGCGACGCATCTCGGTGTCCGCCTCCACGTTCCGCATCCGGTAGTAGTCCATGATTCCGAGGTTGCCCCGGCGGAACGCCTCCGCCATCGCCTTGGGAACCTCGGCTTCCGCGAGCACGACTTTCGCCCGGTTCTCCTGCGTGAGCGCGCGCATCTCCTGCTCGCGCGCGAAGGCGGCGGCGCGGCGCTTCTCTGCTTCCGCCTGGAAACGGCGCTTGTCCGCCTCGGCCTGGTCGGCCTGGAGCTTCGCGCCAACGTTCTCGCTCACGTCCACGTCCGCGATGTCGATCGAGAGGATCTCGAACGCGGTGCCCGCGTCCAGCCCCTTCTCGAGGACGCGTTTGGATATCAGATCGGGGTTCTCGAGCACCGCCTTGTAGTTCTCGGACGAGCCGATCGTCGTGACGATCCCTTCGCCTACGCGCGCAATGATCGTCTCTTCGGTGGCGCCGCCGACGAGTCGCTCGATGTTCGCGCGCACCGTCACGCGTGCCTTCACCTTGAGCTGGATGCCGTCCTTCGCGACCGCGTCGATCGCCTGTTTCCCCTTCGTGGGGTCGGGGCAGTCGATCACCTTCGGGTTCACGCTCGTCCTCACCGCTTCCAGCACATCGCGGCCCGCGAGGTCGATCGCCGCGGCGCGCTGGAAGGGGAGGGGAATGTTCGCCTTGTTCGCCGCGACGAGCGCCCGGCTCACGCGCATCACGTCGCCGCGCGCGAGATAGTGCGTCTCCAGCGGGTCGGTGCTGAGCGGAATCCCCGCCTTGGTCAGCATGATGCGCGCGTCCACGATCGTCGCCGGGTCGACCTTGCGGAGCCACATGCCGATCAGCCGCGCCGGGCCGACCGGCGCCCCGGAGAGCAAGGCGCGGAACCAGAGGCCGAAGAACTTCACGAACAAGACGAGAAGCCCGAGCGCGACGATTCCCAGTACGACGTAGAGAACGATGATTTCCACGCTTCCTCCTTCCATCAGCTCTTCTTTCGAACCTCGCGAACGACGATCCGGTTGCCTTCCACCCGCGCGACACGCAGTCGCGCTCCCTGCTCCACGTACTCACCTGATGTGACGACGCTGACCTTCCTCCCGTTCAGTCGTGCCGTCCCGGACGGCCGGAGCACCGTCAGCGCCTCGCCTTCGTCGCCGGTTGCCGGGCGTCCCTCGGGTCGCGGGTCGGCGGCCCCGGGGGCCTCGTCGCTCGCGCCCGACGTAGTGCCGGCTCGGTATTCTGCGGCACCCCCGTCGTCCGTGCCGTCCGAGTTGCCGAGAATGAGGCGCTTCCCCATCGGGGTCTTGGGGAAGGTCTTCAGACCGACGATCACCGCGGTCGGCGTCACGACGAGGCTCGTCACGAGGACGATGCTCCCGGTGAGCGCGTCGTGGTAGACGTAGCCGAGCACGACTCCGGCGACGATCATGCCGCCGCCGGCGAGACCGATCAGCCCGGCGGCGGGGAGGAAGAGCTCCACGTAGATCGCGAGGATGCCCGCCGCGAGGAGGACGAAGGAGATCCAGATCGGCACTATTCGACCCTCCTGACTACGATGCGGTTGCCGTTGACCGAGGAGATCTCGACCGCGACTCCGGCGTCGATATACTCCCCGTCCGACTCCACTACCATCGTCTCGTCGTCGAAGGCGGCCTTTCCGGACGGGCGCAGCGGTGTCATCGCGACGCCGCGCATCCCGAGGTAGGTTTGCTCGAGCGAGCTCTCCTGCGCCGTGTAACCGGCCGCGCTCTCCTGCGTCTCCGAGAGTACGAGGCGCGAGAAGAACCGGAAGCGCGGAACGAAGTGCGCGAGGATGCCCACGGCGACGAGTGACCCCAAGATATTGCCCACGACGATCAGGATGTTCCGATGAAACGCGTCCCACTCCCACTCGAAGCTCGGAATCACGAAGGTCTGGAGCGAGAGCACGAGGCCCACGGCCATGAGCCCGATCCCGGAGATTCCGGCGAGCCCGAATCCGGGGATGACGAAGACCTCGAGGACGAGCAGGACCATGCCAAGGAGGAAGAGCAGGAGCTCGATCGACCCTACGCGGCCGAGCAGGCCGTTCGCCGTGAAGATGATCGCGAAACAGAGGATGCCCACCGTCCCCGGGACGCCGAAGCCGGGGCTCGTGATTTCGATGAAGAGCGCGATGAGGCCCACGAGGATAAGCAGGCTCGTTACGCCGGAGCTCGTGAGCAGCGAGACGAGATTGTCGGCGGACGTGGGTTCGCGGCGGACCGTGGGCGCGTTCGGCCTTCCGGCGTGTTCCAGGACGCCGTTCAGCGTGGAGACCGAGGCGGACGAGACACCGTAGCGCTCGGCCTCGCGGGCGGTGAGCGAGAGGAGCTTTCCCTCGGCCGAGATGGTGCGCCCCCTCTCCACGCCGACGCCCGCGGCCTCCGCCTCCCTGATCGCCGCGTCCAGCTCGCTCGCTTCGACCACACGAATCTCGCCGTCAACGACGAGCTCCACGATCTCCACGTCGGAGTCGACCATCGCGCGTGCGATCGCCGCCGGATATCCGTTCTTCTCGGCGAGCGCGGCCATCTGCGTACGAACCACGCTCACGGTCTTCTCGTCCGCCTGCTGGGAGGTTCCGTCCGGGCCCTGGACGATCGGCGCGGCGCCGCCCATCGAGGTGCCCGGTGCCATGTAGATGCGGTCGCACGCGAACGAAATCAGCGCCCCCGCGGACCAGCTGACGCCGGTGCCGTCCGAACGGACGGGAACGAAGGCGATCGTTTCGATCTCGGCGAGGCTTCCGATGAGCGTCGTGATCTGCAGCGCCGAGTCGACCCGGCCGCCGAAGGTGTCCACGTCGAAGACGATGTGCGTTGCACCGGCATCCGACGCGGCCTCAACGGAGCGGCGCAGGAAGACGACGAGGCTCGGGTTGATCTCCCCGTGGATCGGGACCACGTAGACCGGATCGTCGGTCTGCGCCCACAGGACCGGTGAGACGAAAAGGACGAGGAGGAGCACTGTCACGAATCGTGCGGCTCGACTCCGGTTCACGCGGCAATTATAACCCGAAATCCGCTCCCGGGCATCCCTTCGGCTCCCGGCGCCTTTACTGCGCGTCTGCGAGCAGGTAGGGTGACGAGGTGATCCCCCAGCGTCTGCTTCCCGTCGTGCTCGATCAGCTCTTTCCCGTGATCGACGGACCGAGCGGTCTCTCGCGAGTCGTCCCGCTGCTGAACGAGCGCGGTGGCGAGTTCTGCGCGTCGCTGCGGGTGGATACCGAGATGGTTGCAGCGACGTGCCGGTCCGGTTTCCTGCCGATGAGCGAGGATTTCACCGGGTACGAGGTGCTGCTCGTGAAGGCGCACGAGCAACGGTGCGTGCTCGCGCTCGCCGACCTGCACGTCTCGCGGAGCACGCGGCGCCGCGCGCGCTCTCTGACGATCGCGCTCGATCGAGATTTCGAGCGCTGCCTGCTCGCGACCGTGAGCTTCCACCGCGAGCGCTGGCTCACCGACCGGCTCTGCGCCTCGCTGCGTGCGCTCCATCGCTCTCCGGTTGCCGGTGTCCGGATGCGGTCGGTCGAAGTCTACGCGGACGACCGGCTCGTAGCCGGCGAGATCGGCTATACATGCGGCGCGGCGTACACGAGCATGTCCGGCTTCCACCTCGAGAGCGGCGCCGGCTCGGTGCAGCTCGCCTCGCTCGGCGTGCTGCTCCGCCGCGCCGGGTTCGCCTTCTGGGACCTCGGAATGCCGATCGAATACAAGCTGGCGCTCGGTGCCCGCGTGCTCGGCCGGGAGGTGTTTCTCGGCGCGTACGCTTCGGTTCGAGACGGCCGGACGCCGGCTATTGAGTCGCCGGCGTCGTGCGACGCGCTCCTGTCGTAGCGGCGGGGATCGGTGAGTCTGCTCGGCTCACTCCACCGGGTATCCTGCCTCCCGCCACGCCTTCTTCCCGCCGGAGAACTCGTACACCTTCGAGTACCCCGTCGCCTCGAGCTTCTTCGCGGCGATCGGGCCGGCGTTGCACTCCTCGTCGTGGCAGTAGACCACGATCTCGTCGTCCTCGGCGAAGTGCTCGCGCGCGTGCTTCCCGATCTTGTTGAAGTGGACGTTGATTGCCCCCGGGAGATGCCACTGCTCGTACTCCCTCGGAAGGAGCGTCTCAACGAGGTGAAAGTCGTCGCCCCGGTCGATCTTCGTCTTGAGCTCCTCCGCGGTGATCTTCTCGGCCATATCGTCCTCCTCTTTGAAACTACTCAGACCTTCAAGGAAGCGGAAAACGCGTACGAGTATCTTGGAACAGATGCACCCATACGAGCCTCAGCATCGCTCCGTCACCCCGAGCGGAGGTGCCGCGTGATCGCCGCGACGCCGATGGCCGGCTGGATCATCCATCGCATGAGCGCCGAAGGCATCGATGCGATGGTCGCGACCGCGCCGCACTAACCCCTCAGGAGGACTATCCCAGTTTTCCTTGACTTTTATGAACGGTGTTCATAATCATATCTCGTGCCGAAGATCCTCGACAACGTACGCGAGCGACTCCTCTCCGAGCTCGAGGCGATGCTGCGTGAAGAAGGCGAGAACGTCTCGCTCAGGCGGCTTGCCGAGCGCGCGGGCGTAGCGGTCGGGACGATCTACAACTACTTCCCGGACAAGGAAGAGCTCGTGCAGGAGCTCTTCGAGCGTGATTGGCGGCGAACCATCGCGCGCGCTCGAGAGGCGGTCGCGGCTGCGGGCGCCGCGTCCGCGCTCGACACGGGCGGCGAAGCAGCGCGCTCACACCCTCGACTGTACGCGATGATCGGCGCGGTCTACGACGCCGCCGGTGTCATGGTCCGCTCCAAACAGAGCGGCAGGAAGCTCTTCACGAGTATGCACCGGGGTTCGCGGCAGGAGCGGATCACGCCGTACCCGTTTCGCGCCGAGGGGTGGTCGTGGGCGGCGAACGAAATGACGCCGCTCTGGGTCGCTGTGTTCGGCTCGACCCCGCGCGATGCCGAGCGGCTCGCCGTGCTCCTGATCTGCACGGTCCACCGTCTCCTCTCGATCTACCCGGACGCGCGCGAACGGAACGTTGAGTTTCTCTCGGCACTGATCATGAACGGAGTGCAGCGGAATGAATCGGAATAGTACGAAGCGTGTGGAGATGCTCGCGAGCGGATCGATCGGGAAGACGCTCTTCTCGCTCTCCGCTCCGGCGATCGCGGGGATGCTCGTGATCGCGATCTACAACGTCGTGGATACCTTCTTCGTCAGCCTGCTACGCGACACGACGGCGATCGCGGCGACCGGCGTCGTCTTCCCGCTGTTCCAGCTGATCGGCGCGATCGGCCTGACGTTCGGCATGGGCGCTGCGAGCGTGATCAGCCGACGCCTCGGCGCCGGGGATCACGACGCGGCCAACCAGGCGGGCGCCACCGCGTTCTACACCTCGCTCGTTGTAGGACTCGGCTTCTCGATCGCCGGCGCGGTCTTCATCGAGCCGCTTCTGTCGCTCTTCGGCGCGACCGACTCGATCCTCGCGGAGGCGTTGCTCTACGGGCGCGTGATCGTGGGAGGATCGGTTTTCCAGGTCCTCAACATGACGATCAATAATGTGCTGCGGTCGGAGGGTGCGGCGCTCCACAGCAGCACGGGGCAGATCATCGGCGCGCTCCTCAACATCGCGCTCGACCCGATCTTCATCTTTGTCCTGGATATGGGCGTTACCGGCGCGGCAGTCGCGACCGTGATCTCGCAGGCGGTGGCAACCCTCTATCTCCTGGGCTACTACGTGCTGAAGCGCGGTGCGCTCGCCCCGCTCGACCCGCGACACATTCGAGTGAATGCAGCAACGTACGGGGCGCTCATGGCGCTCGGCGTGCCGACCTTCGTCCGCCAGATCCTCGGAAGCGTTTCGTTCGGCGTGCTCAACAACGCTGCCGGTGCGTACGGGGATTCGGCGATCGCTGCGGTGAGCGTGGTGCTGCGGTTGTTCATGCTGCTGTTCATGACGTTGATCGGTCTCGCGCACGGGCTGCAGCCGCTGGCCGGGTACAACTACGGCGCGAAGCAGTTCGGCAGGGTTCGCGAGTCGATCCGGCTCGTCTTCACGGTCGTCGTCATCGGCGGCACGGTCGCGGGCGCGGCGAGCTTCGCGCTCGCTCCGGCGATCATGCGCATCTTCGCGCCCCAGGATCCGGCCGTGATCTCGATGGGGTCGCTCGCCATGCGGATGACCGCGGTCTCGATCGTTCCCGTGGGAATGGTCGTGATGTTCGGCGGGATCTTCCAGGCGCTCGGTGACGGGCGCTCGGCGCTCCTGCTCGCCGCCGGTCAGCAGGGACTCTTCCTCATTCCACTCGTTCTCATCCTGCCGCGGTTCTTCGGTCTCTCCGGTGTATTCGCCGCGCAGCCGGCCGGGTTCGTGCTCGCCTTTTTCGTTGGGATGCTGCTGCTCCGCAACGCCTACCGCAAGTTGCGGCGTGAGGAAGCGGAACTCACCGTGGAGCCCGTGCCGTCCGCCGCCGGGTAACACAGCCGGCCGCGAGCGGTGTTACACTCTCGGTGAAGGAGAGAGTATGAAGCGAACTACCACGCCGGCGGGCATCGTCGTGCTCGTGCTCGTGCTCGTTATGCTTGCCGGATGCGCTGCGGGGCCGAACACCGTAGCGGGCGAAGCCGGGCCGGACGGCGACGTCGCCGGTTTCT
>JBKHII010000093.1:0-6835 GCA_046538735.1 Spirochaetales bacterium | reverse complement strand
CGGTTCGGCTTCGATGCTGCCTCGGTCGGGTTCTCCGTGATGCTCCGGCGCCTCCAGTCGAGGGCGCTCGTTACCGAACGCCACCCCACGCCGGAGATCACTCGTCCCGGAGGAGAGAGCTTCCGCGACCGGTTCGCCGAGGCACGACGGCTCCGTGATCAGGGAAAGGTGGTAGCGCTATGAGCGAGCCCTTGACGTTGGCACTCCCGAAGGGACGGCTCCAGGAGCAGAGCGAGGCGTACCTCGCCGAGCGTGGCTTCCGCATCGCCTTTGAGAAGCGAAAGCTCGTCGCGACCGATGAGAGCGGGACGATCCGCATCATGCTCGTCAAGAACAGCGATCTCCCCACCTACGTGCACCACGGCATCGCGGGCCTCGGGGTCGTGGGGACGGACGTGGTCTACGAGAGTGGCTTCTCGTTCTTCACGCTGATGGAGATGCCGTTCGGCTCTACGCGCATGTGCCTCGCCGCACGAGACGACTTCGACCCGGCAACGGTATCCGGTCGCTTGCGCGTCGCGAGCAAGTTCACGCGCTTCGCGCGAGACTACTTCCAACGGAACGGGATCGCGGCGGAGGTGATCCGACTCGGCGGATCGGTTGAGCTCGCGCCCGTGCTCGGACTCGCGCCGTACATCGTGGATCTCGTGGAGACCGGCAACACGTTGCGGGCGCACAACCTCTCGGTCGTAGAGGATCTCGCGCAGATCAAGGTGGCTCTGATCGCGAACCCGGCGTACTACAAGTTCCATTACAGAACCGTCGACTCCTTTGTCGATACTCTTCGTAAGGGAGCCGATTCATGAGCAGATCAGCGACGATCGCACGAGAGACGAAGGAGACGCAGATATCGGCGACCGTGACGATGGACTCGCAAGTCGAGCCGCACGTCTCGACCGGGCTCCCCTTCTTCGACCATATGCTCACCGCGATGGCGTTTCACGGGGGGTTCGGACTGACGGTGCAAGCGACCGGCGACATCGAGGTGGATCCGCACCACGTAGTCGAGGATACGGGAATCGTCCTCGGCAGCTGCTTCGAGAAGCTCTTCCGCGAGGGATCGCGCGTCGTGCGGTTTGGACACGCGGTCATCCCGATGGATGAGGCGCTCTCGGAAGCGACCGTGGACGTGTGCGGACGACCTACGCTCGTCTATCACGCCGATCTCCCGCAACCGTACGCCGGCTCGTTCGCGCTCTGGCTCTTCCGCGAGTTCTTCTCAGGACTCGCGATGGGCGCCAAGATTGCGCTTCACCTCGACTGCAGGTACGGAGAGAACGCGCACCACATGGTCGAGGCGCTGTTCAAGGCGCTCGGCAAGGCGCTCGGCACCGCGTACTCCGAGGCGAAAGGCGACATGTCCACCAAGGGAGTCATCTAGCGCTCGATCTCGGCCGCGGGGCCGGCGGTGTGCGCCCATGGGCCATGGGTGTATACTTAGAATACGTAAGGATATGAGTAACGGAACCGACGTCTTCAACGACGAGCTCGCGGCGCCCGGCTTCATCAAGACAAGCCGGCGTCAGGGCCCTGAGCTGAGCGCCGAACAGCGGTCGGCGCTCATACGCAGGGGCAACGAGCTCTTCAACAAAGGGAGTATCGACCAAGCGAAGCGAGTCTTCATCACGACGAGGTACACGGACGGACTCATACGGATTGGTGACTACTACATGAAGAAGAATCAGCCGCTCGAGGCGTTTCGCATGTACTGGCTCGCACCCGAGCGCCGCAAGAGCGACTACCTGATCGAGCGAATGGCCGGCGTCGTCCGAGGCTGGCTCAAGGAGACCGGGGATGAGTGATCGTACCGGCAATGCGGAGCAAGTAACTGCGCTGTCCCAGAAAGGCTATCAGCTCCTCAAGGAAGGTTCATACGACCAGGCAGTCCGCAGATTCGAGGAGGTCCTCGGAATCGACCCGCAGAACAGCTACGCGCTCGTTGGGCTCGGAGACATTGCCCGGAAACGCGGCGATCAACGAGAGGCGGTCCGCC
The DNA here is from genome assembly GCA_046538735.1 of Spirochaetales bacterium. GTDB lineage: Bacteria > Spirochaetota > Spirochaetia > DSM-27196 > SLST01 > SLST01. The sequence continues at coordinate 4,842 of JBKHII010000093.1, read as the reverse complement.
GGTACACTGAGTGTCTCGAGCATGACCCGGAGAATGCGTTCGCGCTGTTTGGGCTTGCGGACAGCTATCGATCGCTGCGCAAGTATCACGACGCGCTCAAGGTGTGGGAGCGATACCTCGAACACGACAGCTCCAACGTCACCGTCCTCACCCGCGTGGCGGACGCGTACCGGAAGGTTCGGCAGAAACGGCGGTCAAAGGAGCTCTACGAACGCACGCTCGAGATCGAGCCCGACAATCCGTACGCGCTGATCGGCCTCGGCCATCTTCACTACGACTTCCGCGAGTACGACGACGCGCTTCGCTACTGGCTTCGGATGTACGAAGTCGCGGGCGATCGCGTTGATATCCGTGTCCTGACTTCGATCGGGAACTGCTACCGCAAGCTCAAACGTTTCAAGACCGCGATACCCTACTTCGAGCAGGCGCTCGAGATCGAGCCGGACAACTTCTACGCGCTCTTCGGGCTCGCAGACTGCTATCGAGGCCTCAATGATTCGGAGACGAGTCTCGCGTACTGGAACAGAATCCTCGAGAACGATCCCGCGAACAAGGTGATTCTTACGCGCGCGGGCGACGCGCACCGCAGCCTGGGCGAGCTCAGCGAAGCCGAGCAATGCTATCGCAAGGCGTTGGACATCGGTGAAGACCTCTACGCCCGGCTTGGGCTGGCAATCGTGGCTCGCAACCGTGACGAGATCGCGCAGGCGCTCGACATGCTCGAGACGCTCAGGGAACAGGAACCGGACAACCACCGCGTCTACGTGGAGCTCGCGAACACGTACGCGCAGTCGGGCAATCCGCGAGACGCGGTCAAAGTGCTCAGCTCGTTCAACGCTCGCGGGAAGCCGAACCAGTACGTGGAAGAGCTCATCGATCGGTACCGGCGCGACGGGTGATCGCTGCGTCGCCGGACTCCCGCCTCGGACAGTCGTCCGACGATCTACCGATCCTCGAGCACCGCCTTGATTCTGCGCACTCCCTGCGAGGAGCTCTGCTCCTTCACGACGCGGAAGCGACCGAGCTCTCCGGTGTGCCGCACGTGCGGGCCGCCGCAGACCTCTTTTGAGAAGTCACCGATCGAATAGACTTTGACCACTTCGTCATACTTGTCGCCGAAGAGGGCAATCGCTCCGTTCTCGCGCGCCTGCTCGAGGGTCATCTCGGTGAAGTTGACGGGCAGATCGCGCTCGATCTGCCTGTTCACGATCTCCTCGACCCGCTTGATGTCCTCAGGGGACATCTTCTCCGGATGCGAGAAGTCGAAGCGCAGGCGATCCTGCGTGATGTTGCTTCCCTTCTGGCCCACGTGCTCGCCGAGGACCTGGCGCAGCGCCTCGTGAAGGAGGTGGGTCGCCGTGTGGAGCCGCGTCGTCATCTCGGTGTGATCGGCGAGCCCGCCCTTGAAGGCGCCGGCCGAATCGGTCTTGCTCTTCTCCTGATGCTTGCGGAACGCCTCGTTGAACCCCTCGAGATCTACGGTCATCTCGTGCTCGGCAGCCAGCTCCTCCGTGATCTCGATCGGAAACCCGTAGGTATCGTAGAGCTTGAAGGCGACCCGGCCGGGGATGACGCGCGCCGGGTTCTTCTGCAGGCTCGGCAGCAGTTTCTCGAACTCGTGCTCTCCCTTCTTCAAGGTCTCGAGAAACCTCTCTTCCTCGCGCGTGAGCTCGTCGACGATCTCGTCGCTCTTCGTGACGAGCGTTGGATAGACGTGCTCGTACATGTCTATCACCACCCGGGCGATTCCGGCGAGGAACGGTTCGGTGAGCCCGAGCTTGCGGCCGTGGCGCACCGCTCGTCGGATCAGCCTCCGCAGGATGTAGCCGGCGCCCACGTTGGACGGGGCCACGCCCGCCTCGTCGCCCACGATGTGCGTGGCCGTCTTTGCGTGATCGGCGATGATCCGAATGGACGCATCGATCGCCTCGTCGGTCCCGTAGCGCGTTCCGGCAATCGTCTCGATCGCGGCTATGACCGGCGTGAAAAGCTCGGTTTCGTAGACGCTCTTCTTGCCCTGGAGGATCGTGCTCGTGCGCTCAACACCCATTCCCGTATCCACGCACTTGCGCTCGAGCTGCGAGAAGGTACCGTCCGCCCGCTTGTTGTACTGCATGAAGACGTTGTTCCAGATCTCCATCCACTTGCCGTCCGAGATGCCCGGGCGGCTCTCCGGCGTACCCTCGATCCCGGTGTCCACGTAGATCTCGGTGTCTGGTCCACACGGTCCGGTCTCTCCGGCGGGTCCCCACCAGTTGTCTTCGCGGCCGAGGAAGTAGATGCGCTCCTCCGGGAGTCCGAGCGACTTCCAGATCTCCGCCGATTCGTCGTCGCGCCCCACCTCGTCGTCTCCGGCGAAGCACGTCACGGCAAGCTTCTCAGACGGGATGCCGAGCCACTCGGGACTCGTGAGGAACTCCCAGCTCATCCGAATGGACTCTTCCTTGAAGTAGTCGCCGAGCGACCAGTTGCCGAGCATCTCGAAGAACGTCAGGTGCGAGAAATCTCCCACCTCCTCGATATCGCCCGTGCGGATGCACCGCTGCACGTCCACGAGCCGGGCCCCTGCGGGGTGCTTCTCCCCGAGAATGTAAGGCACGAGCGGATGCATCCCCGCGGTCGTGAAGAGAACCGTCGGATCGTTCTGTGGAATGAGCGACGCGCCGGATATCACGGCGTGGTCCTTGCTCGTGAAGAAGTCGATATACTTGCGTCGTAGCTCGTTCGCGGTCATTGTCGTTCCTTGCTGAGTTGCTGCTAGAATCGTTCGAGGTCGGCGGAACCGATATCGTCGAGGAAGTCGGGAAAGACGTAGGCGATCGACCCGCTCTTGCGGACGCGAACCTCGCCGATACCCTTGTCCACGAGCTTGTCAAGCTGCTCGCGCGCGTCGTCTGTGGAGATCTTGCCCTCCAGCGCAACCTGGGCCGGCGACGCGATCCCGTGATTCGCCTTCGCCACGCGAAGGATCACGTGCTCCGGTGATTCGGGATTGCTCGATTGGAACACCCGTCGCGGGCGCCGGCCCCCTTCGTACCCGAGATCGTCCAGCTCGTCGAGTCGGCCGTCCAGGGCCCGCCTGATCCGCGCCTTCAGCCGTGCCTCTCGGACCTGATCCGGCATCGTCACCGCATCGTAGATCGTCCCCAATCCGAACAAGCCCCACGTGACGAGGTAGAGAATGCCGCTGCCGATCTTGCCCATGTAGAGCCTGTGCAGCCCGGCGAACCCGAAGAAGCTGGCGAACCAGAGTAGATAGGCTGTCCTGGTCGAATACACTTGGATCCTCCGCGGCCTCGTACTGCCCAACCGTGCCCCTAAATATAGTGATCACCCTTCCGGGGTACAAGTATCGACCCGTCCTCCTCGAGTTCGCGCATCCGCTCGAGCACCTCGGCGGTGACCCGATCCACCTCGTCCCGGCGCATCGCTCCGAGGTGTGCATACTCCTCGCTGATCGCCTGTGCCCGGCGCTCGGAGACCGCTCGCAGCACGCGTGCGCGAAGCGCTTCGTCCTTGCCCTTGAGGAAGAGCGCGATCTCCGAATCGCTGAATTCGCGGAGCAAGTCGGCGAGATGCCGGTCGCTCAACTCAACGAGCAGATCGGTCGTGTACAGCTTCTTTCGAATGGATTCACTCAGATCGACGTTGGCCTCACGCAGATCCGCAAGAATCGTGTCTTCTGCGCTCGGCGACATGTGCCGAAGGATCGCAGCAAGCGTCTCGGGCCCGTCTACGCGCTCGCTCACCGGTCGGCCCTGCGTCCGGATCTTCTCGCGGAGCGCCTCCTCGACCCGCACCACGACGTCCCGGCTCAGCTTGCCCATCCGTCCGATACGCCTCATCACCGCGGCCCGACGCTCCTCCGGAAGCATAGCGATCACCCGGGCGGCGAGCGGGCGGTCAACGTGCGCGATGAGCAGCGCAACGGCCGCATCAGGCTCGTCCTTCACGGCAGCATGGAGCTGCCCCGCTTCAAGATCGTTCAGGAACGCGAAATGGTGCGACGGAGCATTCGGGACCGAGCGGAAGAATACGCGCTCCCCCTCCTCGCTTCCGAAAGCCGCCACGAGCATCCGCCGGGCCACCTCGGGACCGCCGCGCACCGCGCGATCAACCGGAGCGTCCGCCGCCTCCGAGAGCGCGTCGTCGAGCTCGTGGCGGCCGATGTCGCGCGTCTCCACGATGGTCGCGGCGATGGCCTCGACCTCGCTCTCGTCCAGCTGTCTCAAAACCCCGGCCGCACGCTCGGTACCGAGCGCGAGAAGCAGCCGCGCCGCCTTCTCTCGTCCGCTGCCCTTCAAGAGCGATGCAAGTCGGCTCGCAGGCACCGTTCCCGTCTCGTTCGTACCGCCCGTCGCGTCGCCGCGCGCCGTACCGCCGGTGCCGTCCGTCTTCTCCGTGTCGGAGGTCTCGCTCGCGCTGCGTTCGTTCCCGGGCCCGGCCGGCCGATCGGACGCCGGACGCCCTGTCTTCTCGAATCCGTCCGCGTGTTCGGGGGTCGCGACGGTATCCGGATCGCCGTCGCGAACACGCCGGTACGCGTCGATCGCGCGCTTGCGCCTGTCCATGACGCGATGATAGGCCCCATGAGCGGCGCGGTCAACGGTCGGCGAAATACTCCGCAGCGAAGCCGCTCGAGTCCCCTCGATTCGAGGAATTCAAGTTGACGAGCCGGGCCGGAATCTGTATTCTTTGCGGACACAAAGAGACGCCGCTGTAGCTCAGTTGGTAGAGCAATGGACTGAAAATCCATGTGTCAACAGTTCGATTCTGTTCGGCGGCAGATCGAGTAGGAGGCGGGGTCACCCCCGCCGTCCTCTCACACCACCGTACGTACGG
>JBKHII010000040.1:0-27117 GCA_046538735.1 Spirochaetales bacterium | reverse complement strand
AGAGAAGACCCGCCTTCCGCTCTCTCTCGTGGCGTGATCCCAGAGACAGTTGGTATCGCGCCAAGGACGAGGTTGAGGCGCAGGTGATGATGGCCGGGCTCCGTTCACGCGAGCCTGAGACGAGGCGCGCCGGTTCCCGGCGCCTACGATCCGGTAGAACAACTCCCTACCAGCGTGGCGTATGTCGATTCGACAGGTGTTCCGACATCGAGACGCTTGGGATGCCGCTGAACGAGGGACCCGTGCAGTTCCACGTTGCCCGTACGGTTGCCGCGTCTGTCCCGACTCCGTATGAGTTGGTGCCGGCAAGACTGATACTGAATCCGCCGTTGCACCAGTGACTGGGGCTGATGTCAAGGATGGACGTTACCTCTTGGTTCGTGTATGGTCCGTTTGGCCCCTCTTTGGTGCACCTCGTCATCACGCTTGAGTGGAGACAGAACTCGCCGACCCGAAGGTCTCCGATCGTCCAATTACGAATGCTTGTCAAGTCCTGCCTCGACGTCATTGTCACCGGATACCTTGTGTCGTCGTCGTTGCCGCCACCCGATTCTCCGCCACCACCAGTACACGTTTCATCGTTCATCCTCGTCCGTCATGATCGAAGGATCCTCGAACATCTTCCGAGTGAGACCGTACGACTCGAAGTAGGCCAAATCCTCCTCTTTCGGAACGGCGACGATCGAGTCCCGCGCGTCACCATACCGCTCATGAGCTTGTTCCGGTAACAGAGGCGCTTCGTCTTGTTGCAGTTCACAAGCCGCAAAGACGAAGACAGACACAATCAGCATGGCCGCGAATCGACGCAACGGGCCGATCACACTCGGTTCTTTGGACATATGGCCTCCTTTCCCACGATCTATCATTGCCGGTCTACCCCCCCCCAATACTTCGGCTGCGAAGCCAAAAACTCCAGGCGTAAGTTCGTCCTATCACCTTCCTGCGCAATAGGGAGGCGGCGGATGAACAAGACACCGCCGGCGTCGATGATTTGGGCGATGATCGGTGCCTTTGTCTCGCTATGGGGCCTGTTCGTGGTCGTCGTCGCCTGGTCGGAGGGAGGAGCCCCGATCCGGCTGGGCGTGGCAGGGGTTGTTGTGAGACCCGAACTCGCCGTGCCGCCTCCCACGTCGCGGGCGCGATCCACATCCCGTTGGACGCGCTCCGCGACCGCCTCGCCGAGATCCCACGCGGTCGTCCGCTCCTCGTCTACTGCGAGAGCGGCCGGCGCAGCCACCTCGCCACGCGCATCCTGCTCCAGGGCGGATTCGATCGCGCGACTAACGTCATCGGCGCCTACACGAGCCTCGAGCGCTACGAACGGGCCGTCGGTTTCGAGCAGATCCGCGTTGCACTCCGCGAGAGCTACGCCGGCGGCGGCTGCACCGCGGTGCCGGGCGACCTGCCCCCGATCGGCACCACGGACGACCGCACCGAGCTCGTCGTGGACGTACACCGGTCATCGTCTACTGCGCGTCAGGAATCCGAAGCGCGTACGCGGAGACACTCCTGCGCAGCCGCGGATACGCGAGCGTAGCGAACGGCGGCGGGCTCAGTCAGATGATGGCGCGCGTCTGAGCCACTTGCGGCGTCCTCCCCGCCGGGGTAGCATGCCCGCGATATGAACACGAGAACCATCCCCCGACCGGAGCGTGCCGTGCGCGCCGTTGCGGCGACCGCGGCGGCGCTCGTGGCCCTCGTCGCGCTCACCGGCTGTGCGACGCCGTTCCAATGGGAACCGTACCCGAGCGACGGCGAGCTGGATGCGCTCACTCCCGACGAGTGGCGCGCCGACGTGGAGTTCCTCCGGACGGAGCTCCCGCGACGCAACCCGCACTTCGCCGAGGACACCGAAATGGCCCGTACCTTCGAAGCGGAGGCCCGAGCGCTGGACGCGTCGATATCCGAGGCGACGACGCCGTCGCAGATGATCGCAGGGCTCTCGGAGCTCCTCGCACTCGTTGGCGAGGGGCACACGAGTCTCAACTCCTACCCGACCACCTGCTTCCCGGTCGTGGCACGTTGGTTCGCGGACGGGTTCTTCGTCGCGGGCGCGGATTCCGCCTACAGCGACATTGTGGGGGCGCGGGTGACCGGCATCCGCGATGCGAGCGGTGAGCGGCTCTCGCTCGCGGAGCTCGAGGCGGCGCTGAACTCGGTGATCAGCGTGGACCATCCGAACGGCTACCGCGCGTCGCAACCGCAGGTGCTCCTGGACCCGCACCTGATGCGCGGGCTCGGTCTCGCGGATGAAGGGGAGCTCACGTACGTGCTCGAGATCGGCGCGATGGAGATCGAGCGGACGGTTTCCGAGATGAGACGAGCCGACCTGACGATGGTCTACGCGAGTGACTCGGCGCCCGAGAAACCGCTCGCTGCACGATCGTCCGATCCGAACTGGTACGCGCGAACCGGCGAGGACGACCGAACGATCTACTTCAGCTACGACGACTGCACGGACGAAGCGAGGGGGCTTCTCCAGGATCTCGTGGACGAGTTGAAACGATCGTCCGTCGATCGGCTCATCGTGGATCTCCGCGCGAACTCGGGCGGCAACTCGGCGCCGGGAACGTGGTTCGCGTCGCAGGTCGCCGGCATCCCGGAGCTTCGCGGGGACGGCGGAATCTTCGTCCTCATCGGTCCCGCCACCTTCTCGAGTGGGATGATGCTCGCGGTGGACTTCATGGAGAAGACCGACGCGTTGTTCGCCGGCCGGCCCATCGCGGAAAGCCCGAACTCGTGGGGCGAGGTGAAACGCTTCCCGCTGCCGAGATCCGGCCTGATGATCGGCCACTCCACGAAATTCTTCCGGTACGCCGAAGGAAAGAACCTCAGGCTTGATTCGGACGGCATCATCGTCCCGGACAGTGGGTTCGAGTTCCGGCCGAGATTCGCCGACTACGTGGGCGGGGTGGACCCGGTCGTGGAGGCGGTGCTCGCGTACGAACCGTAGCGCCGACACCGGACCGCGTCCGTCCCGTGCGGCAAGGGGTTGACCCTCACGTAACGTGAGGCCGTACTCTCTCCCCATGGAATCGTCGATGTACAGCGTCCAGGAGTTGGCGCGGATCGCGGGCGTGAGCGTGCGCACGCTCCACTACTACGATGAGATCGGAATCCTCGAACCGGCGCGGCGGACGGAAGCCGGCTACCGGTGCTACGGACACGACGAGCTGCTTCTGCTGCAGCAGATCATGTTCTACCGGGAGCTCGACGTCTCGCTCGCCGAGATTCGCGATATCATCCACGACCCGCGATTCGACCTGCTCCGGGCGCTCGAGCGACACCAGGCAGCGCTTCGGGCCCGCGCGGCGCGGACGTCGCGACTCATCGGAACGGTTCGGAAAACCATGGAAACGCTACGAGGAGAGCGAAAGATGTTAACGGATAGAGAACTCTACGAAGGTTTCACCCCCGAGCAGATCGAGCACTTCTACGAGGCGGACGCATCCCGGTACCGTGGACTCGCCGAGATGTACGTCGCGGACCACAGGTTCACGGCGTACTATGACGGGTTCGCACCCGGGCTTGCCGAGTTCCTCGCACAGGCGATCCGCCACGATGCGGGCGCGCGGCTCGAATAGGCAGGCGCGGATCGAACCGACCGGCCGGCTGCCGCCGGGTCATCCGGAGGCCCGCGCCTACGCGCGGGCCTTCTCGTACCACTCCACAATTCGGTCGGTCTCCCGCGCGACCTCGTCCAACACGCCGTCGTGGAACGGACCCTCCTGGCCGATCACTTTTCCCGAGATCCACACAGGATAGACACGCTCCTGCCCGAGCGCCCTCGCAAGTCTACGCTGCAGCCGAAGCCCTCGTTTCTCAACGGCGCCTTTGCTGAGCCCGTGCGTCATGAAGACCGCGCCGTACACGTCCGCATCGCGACTCCGGCGAGCGGCGCGCAGCGCTCGCTGCAGCCCGTCTATCCAGCTCTTGGGTCGCCTGCTCACCATGAAGGCGCGGACCGCTCCGCCCACAACGACGAGGTCGGGCTCGGATCGGAGCGCTTCCTCCGGCACGAGCTCGTTCTCGTGCTTCACCATGACCTCCGCGCCCGATGCTTCGAATCGGTCCCTCATTGCCTCCGCCAGCTTCTCTCCGTTCCCGTACTGCGTATCGTGCACGATGCACACCTTCATGGTATCCTCCTGTTCTCATAATCTACGAACACCGAGGGAGGATGCTACCGTCCCATGAACACGCGAGTAGGAAGGCTAACCAAGGAAGAGCGGAGCTGGGTTCTGTACGACGTGGCCAATTCGGCGTTCACGCTCATCGTGGTAACGACGATCATGCCGATCTTTTTCGGCAACGTGGCGGCGGCGGGCACTGCCTCGAATCGCGCGACCGCGCTCTGGGGCTACACGAACTCGATCGCGAGCATCCTGCTCGCGGTGAGCGCACCGGTATTGGGGGCAATTGCCGATTACGCCGGGATGAAACGTCGGCTCTTTCTCATCTTCCTTTCAACGGGAGTCGTGGTGACACTCCTGTTCGCGACGATTGGTGAGGGGATGATAGGGTACGCGACAATCCTGTACGTCGTGGGGTTCTTTGCCTACTCGGGGGCGAACCTCGTCTATGACTCCTTCCTCACGGATGTCACAACGCGCGGGCGACTCGACCCGGTCTCAACGCGAGGTTTCGCGTGGGGCTACATCGGGAGCGTCGTACCGTTCCTCGTAGTGCTGCTTCTGGTTACACGTCCCGATCTCGTGGGCGGCTCACTTGCAGCGACGCGCATCAGCTTCGTGATAACGGCTTCCTGGTGGCTCGGATTCTCCGTCCCGATGATCAGGAACGTCAACCAGACGTACAGCATGCCGCGCGAGCAGCACCAGATCCGCACCGCCTTCGTCCGCATCGTGACGACCTTCAAGCATATCCGCCGGCACCGTGAGGCGTTTCTCTTCCTCATCGCCTACTTCTTCTACATCGACGGCGTGGATACGATCATCCGGATGGCAACGATCTACGGCACCGAGGTTGGGCTCGGACAGACCGAGCTGATTCTTGCGGTGCTCGCGATCCAGGTCGTCGCCTTTCCCTTCGCCTTGCTCTACGGACAGCTGGCGAAACGCTTCGGAACCAAGCCGATGCTGTTCGCGGGAATCGCCGTCTACTTCGTGATCGTCGTGCTCGGCTTCTTCCTGCCGGTATTCGCCTCCGGGGAGGTACAGCGCATGGTCTTCTGGGCGATGGCGTTCCTCGTGGCGACATCGCAGGGCGGAATCCAGGCGCTCAGCCGCTCGTACTTCGGCGCGCTCATCCCGAAAGAACGCGCGGGCGAGTTCTTCGGCTTCTACAACATCTTCGGGAAGTTCGCCGCGATTCTCGGCCCGGCGCTCCTCGGTCTCATGGCGGATATCACCGGCGAATCGCGGTGGGGCGTGCTCTCGCTCGCGCTGCTCTTCGCGGTGGGAGCGATCATTCTCACGCAGGTTCGCAAGTCGGACGCGATGACCTGAGCTCGCGCAACACACCGGGCGAGCGGCGTGTCAGGAACCTCCCGGCCCGGGGTATTCAGGCCGCGAACCGGTCGGGCGTCATTGCCCGACCGTCCGCCGGCGGAAGTCAGTCTCCCGCGGCCTTGATCTTCGCCGGCGCCCTGCTCCGATTGTACGCGCTCACGAGCGCCTTCGTTCCGGCCAGGTCGATATTCGTGTCCACGCCGGCTCCCCAGTACCGCTTGCCCTCGGCGGTCTCTATCTGGATATACGCGACTGCCTCGGTTTCCGCCCCCGACCCGATCGCGTGCTCGTGAAAGTCGTTCAGCGCAATTCTCGCGACGCCGGCATTCTCGAGCGCATGAACGAACGCGCTGATCGGCCCGTTCCCCTCTCCCTCCACGCTCATCTCGCGTCCGTCGTGCTTGATCGCGGCGGCGCAACGAAGCGTCCTGGGATCGCTCTTCACGTACTCGAACTCGGTCTCCACCACCTCGAGCGGCGCGTTGCGCTGGAGGAACTCGCGGTTGAACGCCTCGTAGATCTCGGTCGTGGAGAGCTCGCGTCCCCACTCGTCGGCGAGCTTGTTCACGAGCGTCCCGATCTCCACGTGCATCGACTTGGGCATCTCGAAGCCGAACTCGCGCGCCATCACGTACGCAACGCCGCCCTTGCCGCTCTGGCTGTTGATCCGAACGATCGACTCGTACGTGCGCCCGATATCCTTCGGATCGATGTGCAGGTACGGAACCTTCCACGGCGCGTCGTCGGAACCGTCGCCGCCTCGCTTGTCCATTCCCTTCTTGATCGCGTCCTGATGCGAGCCGGAGAACGCGGTGAACACGAGATCGCCCGCGTACGGATGGCGCGGCGGGACCTGCATGCGGGTCGTCCGCTCGTACACCCGCCGGATGCGCGGGATATCGCGTAAATCGAGCCCGGGGTCCACGCCGTCCGCGAGCCGGTTGAGCGCGACGGTGATGATGTCCAGGTTTCCCGTGCGTTCGCCGTTGCCGAAGAGGGTCCCCTCAACGCGATCGGCGCCGGCCATGATGCCCATCTCGCACGCGGCGACGCCGGTTCCGCGGTCGTTGTGCGTGTGCAGACTGACGAGCGCGAGGTCGCGGTGCTTCATATTGCGACAGAACCATTCGATCTGATCTGCGTGCCGGTGAGCGGGTATCCACTCCACCGTATCGGGGAGGTTCAGGATGATCTTGTTGTCGACCGTCGGCTCCCAGACATCCATCACCGCCTCGCACACTTCGAGCGCGTAGTCGGTCTCGGTGTCCGAGAAGCTCTCGGGCGAGTACTCGAGTCTGACGGCGGTCTCGGGAACGGTCGGAACGAGCTCCTTGATCAGCTTCGCACCGTCCACGGCAATCTGCTTGATCTCGTTCTTGCTCATCCCGAAGGTAATCTCGCGCTGCAGCACGGATGTCGAGTTGTAGAAGTGCATGATGACATTCTTCGCGCCGTCGATCGCCTCGAAGGTCCGGCGGATCAGATGGTCGCGCGCCTGCGTCAGCACCTGGATGGAGACGTCGTCAGGAATACGATTTTCCTCGATCAGCTTGCGAACGAAATCGAAGTCGATCTGCGAGGCCGACGGGAAACCCACCTCGATCTCCTTGAAGCCGATCGTCACGAGCAGATCGAACATCTCGCACTTCTCGGCGACGCTCATCGGGATCGCAAGCGCCTGGTTTCCGTCGCGCAGATCAACGCTGCACCAGATGGGAGCCGTATCGATCGTCTGATCGGGCCACCTGCGGTCCTTCAGTTGAACGGTCGGAAATGGTCGGTATTTCGGCATGGTATCTCCTTTTCGTCCGCGCCGCTGTGGGCGCGGTCTCGGCCGCACGGGCCGGTCTGCGCGTCGGTCGACGACCGACGGTTTCTTTGGACACAAAAAAGGCCCGCCGCCGAAGGATTCGGCAGCGGGCCTTTCCGCCTGCAAGACGAGCGTCTACGACGTTCGTCCGTCCGATCCTCCGTGCTCAGCGAGCCTGGGTAGAGCGAGTAGAAGGTCTCGGAGGTTCTCGACGGCAGGAATCGTCCCAGCGATCATCGCGTAGAATGTATCAAGTACGTCCCGATGTGACAACACGTTTCCTTTCCGTTTTGTAATGCTCCGGTAAGGTTCCCGTCAGCGGCTTTGTGTAGTATTTCTCGTACGAAGCGCATCAGGAGGCACCATGCGATACACATCCAGAAGTCTGACGATCGTTGGCGCCGTCGTGCTCGTCGCGGCGCTCTCCGTGGGCGGCGGTGTGCTGGGCGCCCGGCTCGGCAACGGCACCGGTCGGTCGGGCGACGCCCCCGCAGGAATCCAGTTCGGCTCCTCTCCGAGCGCCGCGTCGGAAGCGGCAGCCGACTACGACGTCATACCGGCGGTGAACACGACCGGCCGGCCGGCATCCACGAGTCAGAACGAGATCGCGAAATCGTTCCAGCAGCAGTTCCGCACGGTCGCATCTCAGACCCTCCCGGTCGTGGTGGAGGTGAACGTAGTCAACCGGATCACACAGCGCGTCCAGAGCTCGCCGTTCGACTTCTTCTTCGGCCCACCGCACGACGATCAGGAGGACGAGCGCGAGTATCGCCAGGAAGGCATGGGATCGGGAGTCATCGTCGCGCGCGACAAGAACACCGTCTACGTGCTCACAAACCACCACGTCACAGGCAACGCGGACGAGATTGACATCGTGCTCTCGGACGGCCGGTCGTTCGAGGGGGAAATGGTCGGCTCGGACGAACTGATGGACCTCGCGCTCGTCTCGTTCGAGACGCGCGAGGAAATTCCGATCGCTCCGCTCGGCGACTCCGATCAGCTCCTGCCGGGCGATTGGGTCTTTGCGGCTGGAAATCCGCTCGGCCTCCAGTCGACGATCACGGCGGGTATCGTGAGCGCAACCGCCCGCACCGCACCCGCTGAGTCGCGCATGAGCGGCGTCACGGACTACATCCAGACGGACGCGGCGATCAACCGCGGCAACTCCGGCGGACCGCTCGTGAACCTGGACGGCGAAGTCGTCGGCATCAATACGTGGATCGCCTCGCAGACAGGCGGGAGCATCGGACTGGGTTTCGCGATCCCGATCAACAACGCAAAGCGCGCGATCAACGACTTCCTCACCGAGGGCGAGGTGGCGTACTCGTGGCTCGGCGTCCAGGTTGGTACCCTCGGCGAAACGCTCGCCGCCGGTCTGGGAATCGAGACGCCGGAAGGCGCGTTCGTGTCGGGCATCTACGAGGGGTCTCCGGCGTACGATTCGGGGATCCTTCCCGGTGATGTCATCACGCGTATCGGCGACACGCCGATTGCGACGAGCAACGCCCTGGTGCAGACGGTCGCAAACCTGGAGCCGGGCGAGAACCGGCAATTCGAGATTCTGCGGTACGGCCGCCGAATGACGCTCACCGTCCGGACCGGACGTCGCACGGCCGAAAGCGGCACGGAGGCCCCGATCTGGCCGGGCATCGGCGTCACGCCGCTGAACGCGGAGATCCGCGACCAGCTCGAGCTCTCGCGCGCGACGGACGGCGTGGTGATCGTGGACGTTGCCTCCGGCAGCGCTGCGTCCGGCAGCGGGCTGCGGCCGGGCGACACGATTACGTCGGTGAACGGCGCCCGCGTTCGCGACCTCGCAGACTTCTACCGCGAGCTCAACGAGAGCGAGGACGAGGAAGTGCAGTTCCGCATCATTCGAGAGGGTCGGCGGATCATCCTTGGATTCGAGCGCCCGGACGCGTAGCGGGCGATACCCGGCGCGCGAGGGCGGCTGTGCCGTCGCCCGGCGCGCCGGCGCCCACCAAACGGCCGCCCTCTGGCGGCTCGGGCGCAATCGCGCTACCATGTCTCCATGAAGTACACGAAACTCGGTCGGTCGGGAGTCAAGGTCAGCCGCCTCTGCCTGGGCACGATGAACTTCGGCACTCAGGCGACCGAGGACGAGTCGCACGCGATCATGGATCGCGCGATCGAGCTCGGCATCAACTTCTTCGATACGGCAAACCGCTACGGGTTCGACGTTGAGCCCGGCTACACCGAGAGCATCATCGGTCGGTGGCTCACGAAGAGCGGCAACCGCGACCGAGTCTTCCTCGCGACGAAGTTCTTCGGTCCGATGGGTCCCGGCGCGAACGACGAGGGCCTGAGCGTCTACCACATGCGCGCCGAGGTCCACGCCAGCCTCCGGAGGCTCCAGACCGACCGGATCGACCTCTACCAGATGCACCACATCGATCGAGGGCTCCCGCACCCCAAGAGCCCGAAGACCTATCTGGGAGGCGACGACGCGAACCTCGTCTACCCCGACCACCTGACGCCCGGCACGACGTGGGCGGAGATCTGGCAGGGGTACCAGCAGCTCATCACCGCCGGCGAGGTGCTCTACGCAGGCTCGAGCAACTTCGCCGCGTGGAACATCGCGCAGGCGAACGAACAAGCTGCGGCGCGCGGCATGCTCGGCCTCGTCTCCGAGCAGAGCAAGTACAGCCTGATGACGCGCGACGTGGAGCTCGAAGTCGTGCCCGCGTGCCGTGCCTACGGCGTGGGCCTGATCCCGTGGAGCCCGCTCGGCGGCGGTGCGCTCGCCGGCGGCGCTCACGACGACGGATCCGGCCGGCGGTCGGGACAGTCGTTCAGCGAGGAGACCGAGCGCAGACGCACGGAGTTCGCCGCGGTCTGCAGGGAGCTCGGCGAGGAGCCGCCGGTCGTCGCGCTCGCGTGGTTGCTGCACAACCCGGTCGTGACGGCTCCGATCATCGGGCCCCGAACGATCGAGCAGCTCCAGAGCGCCGTCCGTGCCGTGGACGTGGCGCTGGACGAAGCGAGCCTGGCCAGGATCGACGCCATCTTCCCGGGACCCGGAAACCAGGCGCCGGAAGCCTACGCCTGGTAGCCACGGCAGCGCTCCGGCACTGAAACCCGCAGGCCCGGGCGTCCGGCCGCTGACGAAACCGGCACAACGTGCCTACACTATAGGTGGAGGGTCACGTGGCTGTCGATAACCAAGAGATTGCGGAGCTCCTCGAGGAGATTGCCGCGGCGCTCCGGGAGACCGGGGGCAACGAGTACAAGACGCGCGCCTACGAGCGTGCGGCGAGCGCAATCGTGGACGCGGACCAGTCGGTCGCCGAGCTTCACTCCGAACGCGGCGAGGCAGGAATACGGACGATCTCGGGTATCGGGGAGGGTATCGCGAAGGTGATCTCCGAGTATCTGGAGACGGGCCGGTCGCGCCTGCTGGACGACCTCCTGGCGAACGTGAACCCGGCCGACCTCTTCGCGGAGATCCCCGGATTGGGCGACGAGCTTGCCGGACGAGTCAGCTCGTCGCTGGAGATCTCTACGCTGGAGGAGCTCGAAGAGGCGGCCCACGACGGGCGGCTCGAAGAGGTGGAGGGCTTGGGACCGGATCGTGTGCGGGCGGTCCGCGATCACCTCGCGCAACGACTCGGCCGCGGGACCGGAGCCGGGAGAAACCCGTCGGCCCAGCTCCAACCTCCCACCGACCTCCTGCTCGAGATCGACCGTGAGTACCGCGAGAAGGCAAGCGCCGGCGAGCTCCGGACGATTGCGCCACGCCGCTTCAACCCGGAGGGTACGGCGTGGCTACCGGTGCTCGAGACCGAACGCGAGGGCTGGAAGTTCACCGCGCTCTTCTCGAATACGGCTCACGCGCACGAGCAGGGAAAGACGCACGACTGGGTGGTGGTCTACTACGAACGCGACGGCAAAGAAGGCCGGAGTACCGTTATCACCGCAGGACCCGGCCCGCACAAGGGCGAGCGCATCGTCGCGGGGTGACGGCTACGTCGCCGCCGCGATCTCCTTGAGCCGGTTCACGATATCAAGGTGCTGCGTGCACGCCTCCTCGCACCGGCCGCACTCGATACACTTCGCGGCGAGGTCGGGAGCGATGTTCCAGTGGTATTGCAGCCGATTGAGCATCTCCTGCGTGTCGCCGTACAGACGCTTCTGGTTGTACGCGTCCATCATCTTCGGGATGGGGATCGCTTCCGGGCAGTTGTCGCAGTAGCCGCAGCCGGTGCAGATGCCCTCGAAGTTGGCGGACGCCCCGGCCTTGATCGCCTCGAGCTGGGCTTCGGTGATCGGCCGGTAGCCCTCGACTGCACGGAGCGCCTCGTCCACGTGCTCCTTCGTGCCGAAACCTACGAGGCTCACGGTGATGTCGTCGTGCGCGATGAGGAATCGCAACGCGGCCTCGGTGACGCTCTCGTCGTCGCGCGTCTTCACGAACGAGAAGATCTCCGGGTTGCTCGGGATGAGCCCGCCGCCGAGCGGGTTCATCACAACGGCACCCAGATTGTGCTCGCGAATCGCGTCGAACGCCTTCTGCCTGGTCGCGAAGTTGTACGCCGAGTAGCCGAAGAGCACGCCCTCGAAGACGCCCTCCATGAGGAGCTCCTTGATCTCGTCGCCGATGAGATGGCTCGAGACGCAGATGTGACGGATGATGCCCTCGTCCTTCAGCTTCCGGAAGGTCTCGAGCACTCCGTTGCGTTTGCGCTCGCGCCAATTCTCGAGATTCGTGATGCACCAGATGTGGTAGAAGTCGATATGGTCAACGTTGAGACGTTTGAGCTGCGCGTCGATCTCCTTCCGAATCCCCGTCTCGGTCGACTCGAAGGTCTTCGTGGAGAGGTAGTACGGCAGGTTCCGTCTGCGCAGCTCGGCGAGCCCGGCGCCGAACGCCTCTTCGCTCTTCGTGCCGAAGTACTTCGGCGCCGTGTCGAAGTAGTTCACGCCACCTTCGGCGGCGCGCACCATCATCTCGACGCACGTGTCCCGCTCGTCGATCGACTCGAATCTCATGCCGCCGAAGCCGAGGACGGACACCGACTTCCCGGTCTTTCCGTAGTTCTTGTAGAGCATAGCCGTTCCTTTTCGTGTGCCTCCATGATACCCGATCGCGCGGGCAGCATCAAGCAAACGTTTACCGATCCGCAAGTGCCGCCGCGACCTGCTGCGCGTTTTCGGCGCGAAGCGGAACGGGGAGACCGGTCGTGCGCGGTTTCCAGGTTCCTCGGGTACGGCATCCCGTGCGAGATGATCGTGGACTCGAGAGCGACGACCGGGGAACCTCGTAGGCCTACGTATCCGGGATGAGCCCACGCCCGGCTCCGCGCCCCGCCCTCACCTACGGTGAGATACTCGCCTTCCGGTTCCCGCTCGGGCTGACGTGGCTCATGATGGCCGCTGAGCAACGAGAATGTCACCGACCCTGCAGATCGATCGCTCGGAACTCGCGGTCCGGACGCGATTTGTGCGACCGCGTGAGAGACGCGCAGCGGTACTCTGCCATCTGCCGCTGCGATCGTGGGTTACGGTGGTCCGACCTGCAAGCTTGGTGACATTCTCGACACGTCGGGAAGACGCACGACGGCCGAGATCCGATTGAACTCGATTACACCTACAAGGTACAATCACTCCAATGAAGACCCAGCCTCACACCAGGCTGATCGGCGCCGCACTGATCGGCCTCTCTTTGCTGCTCGCGCTCGCCGCGGTCGCAGACGTCTTCCTGTCGCTCTCCGCTCTCGTTCCTGCAGACCCGTCCTCTGCCGTGAGGTCCACGATCCTCGTCGTCGCCCGGGCGATCGGAACCACCGCGGTCGTGGTTCTCGCGATCGTGTTCGGACGGCGAACACGACAGACGGTCGAGACCGAGCGCGACCGACTCCACGAGGATCGCAAGCGCTGCGTGAACCTCCTGACGCGGGTCAAAGACTCCGCGCTCGAGAGCGAAGACGCAGGCCGCAGGCTTGCGTCGCAGATCGGTGACGCGCTGGCGGGAATAGCGCGGATCGCCGGTGAAGCGACATCCGCGCACGACCGAGCCGACAGGCTCAACGAGCAGGTCGATCGCGGCGCCTCGGCGATGGAGGAGATTCATGCGTCGGTCGAGAGCCTCGTCAAGCAGATCGAAACGCAGAACTCGCTCGTTGACCAGAGCGCGGCGGCGATCGAGGAGGTGTCGGCGAACATCGATAGCGTCGCGGCCGTCGCGAGAAACAAGCGCAACGCGGCGGAGCGACTCGCGGACCTCACCAAAAGCGGGGTCGAGACGGTGGCGACCTCCGAGCGGCTCATCAGCGACGTGAACGAGAGCGTGGGCACGGTCACCGGCATGATCGGCGTCATCAACTCGATCGCCGCACAGACGAACCTGCTCGCGATGAACGCCGCAATCGAGGCCGCTCACGCCGGCTCCTACGGCAGAGGGTTCGCGGTCGTGGCAGGAGAGATCCGCTCCCTCGCCGAATCAACGGCCAAGAATGCAGGCGAGATTGCGCGGACACTCTCCGAGCTCGCGGCGAAGATCGAAGAGGCGCGAGCGGCCGGTACGGAGAGCGGCAACGCGTTTCGATCGATCAGAGAAGAGGCGGACTCCGTCTCCGCCGCCTTCGGCGAGATCACTATGAGCACTGAGGAGCTCTCCACCGGATCGTGTCAGATCGTGGAGGCTACCGAACAACTGCGAACCATCGCGAGCGAGACGAGCGCGAGCTCCGCCGAGATGCGGATCGGCGCGAGGGAGGTCACGGAGATCCTGGCGGAGACGCGCGACGCATCGCAGCAGACGACGAAGGCGATGGAGTCGATCATGGCCGCGGCGCGGGCCGTGGCCTCCGCGAGCAGCACGATCAGCTCGCAGAGCACCGAGAGTAACACGCGAATCGGCGAGCTTCTCAAGTTGCTCGGAACGGAGTCGGAGGACGCGCGGGTTGCCGCACAGGAGGCCGAGAAGCGCCTGCAGATCGCCAACATGATCCTCGGCCACATGACGTGGATCGGCAAGCTTCGTGCGTTCATGGACAGCGATGCGGCGGGAGACGCCGACATGATACCGGAGGCGGACCGATGTCAGCTCGGCCGGTGGTTAGGAGTCGAGGGAGCGGCCGCGATCGAATCGCGTGATGCGCTGGAACGACTCACGCGCGCGCACAATGAACTCCACTCGATCGGCAGAATGATCGTGAGTCGGCGAGGCGAGACCGGTGTTCCGGTCTCCGAGATCGAAGCCGACTTCAGTCGACTCATGGAGCAGTCCAGGGTCATCTCGGAGATCCTCGCGAGCTACGAGGAGCCCGCGGCGGTGTGGACGCCGTTACTCAGCGTGGGAGTCGACTTCTTTGACGAGCATCACAGGAAACTCCTCTCGCTCGTAAACGATCTCTACCGACAGATGCGCGCCGGCTCGGACCGGACCGCACTCTCGCGCGTGTTCGATGAGCTCGTGGACTACACTACGTACCATTTCCGGGCCGAAGAAGACGCGTTCTCCCGGTTCGGATACGAAGACGCGAACGCTCACGCGAAGCGCCACGCGGAGCTCGTTGAGCGAATGATGGAGCTTCGCGCAGACCTGGAGGCCGGCAAGCCGATGGTCGCGGTCGAGGTGATGCGGTTTCTTCGCGACTGGATCACCAACCACATCCAGGGCGAGGACAAGAAGTACTCAGGATTCCTGAAGGACAAGCCGGTCAAGCGACCGGCGGCGTCCAGAGTTTAGGGGAAGAGGGACCGGAGCGCATCCAGCGCGTCGCGACGCTCCGCCTCTCGCCAGATCGCGAGCAGGAGCCGTGCCGCGCTCTCGTCACCTTCCCGGGCCCAGAGGCCGTTCACGAGGTCGTTCACGGAGATCGTCGCGGGATCACGCGCGGGAAGGAAACCGAGGTTCGTCTCGAGTACGAGACGCGACCGGACGAGCGCATCGCGGATCGCCTCTGCAGTCGCGGCGCCGTAGCGTTCGTCCAGGTCGTGCTGCGTGAGAGGCGGCATACCATCGCGAAAGCGGATGAAGACGGCGGCGCACGCTCGGACGGTGTACTCGGATAGCTCGGGAAGCGCCGCGGCCGGCTGGTCGCCTCCGACTTCGTCCGTGGGCTCATCGCGGTGCTGGTGGACGTAGGCAACCTCCACTCCCATCAGGACGATGAGCCACGTGATGTAGAGCCAGATCAGGAAAATCGGGACTGCGGCCAACGACCCGTAGACGAGACTCAGACGCATCACCGATCCGGTCCAGAAAACGAAAACGCGTTTCCCGACCTCCCACCCGATCGTCGCTGCAAGCGCCCCGATCGCCGCGCTCCTGGGTGCGACCCGCCCGGACGGGACGAGAACGGTCATGAGGAAGAGCGTCGCGAACAGGAGCGCGGGCGGGAAGAGCAGCTCGGAGAGCGATCTCAGCGGCGCCGGCATACCTCCGGCGTCGCCCTGGACGACCGACTGCACGAGCGGACCGGCAGCCGCGGCCAGCGCAAGCAGCGCGGTCCCGACGACGATCACCGTCGTGTACGTGGAGATCCGGCGCCAGATGCCGCTCACGGACCGGAACCGCCAGATGGCGTTCAGCGACGCGTGGACTCCGCGGACAAGCGCAACTGCCGTCAGGACGAAGAGCCCGAAGCCGAAGATCCCCAGGGCACGCGCATTCTCGGAGAACTGGGCGAGGCTCTGAAAGACCCGCTGCGAGGCGGCCGGGAAAAGCTCGCGAAGGAGCACCCGCTGCGACTCGGCCACTACCGGCTGCAGGACGCCGACCGCCGAGAGCACGGCAAACACCCCCGCGGTCAGCGGCACGAGGGCGAACAGGGTGTTGAAGGCGAGTCCCGCGGCGCGGCCGGCGCAGGCATCCGTGCCAAACCGACGAACGACTCTCCGCGCAAACGACATCATACCGTGCAGACGCTCCATGCCGCATCGTCAGGCACGAGCGAGCGGTTGTCAATTGCCTACTTGAGACTGTGGCCCGGCTGTGGTAAGCCTGAACGATGCGTCAAGCGGTCCTGATCATGACCGACACACAGCGGACAGACATGCTTGGTTGCTACGGCGGTCCGCTGAGCACGCCCGAGCTCGACTCGCTGGCGGCATCCGGCGTGCGATTCTCGCGCGCGTACACGGCGCAGCCGGTGTGCGGCCCGGCACGCGCCGCTCTGTTCACCGGCTACTACCCGCACTCGGCGGGGAGCTGGAGCAACAGCATGCCGCTCGGGCAACACGCCGCGACGATCGGAGAACGTCTCGAACGGACCGGGCTCCACACGGCGTACATCGGCAAGTGGCATCTGGACGGCTTCGACTACTTCGGGCGAGGGAGCGCACCGCCCGGGTGGGATCCTGCGTACTGGTACGACATGCGAAACTACCTGGAAGAACTCGCTCCCGCCGATCGCCTCCGCAGTCGATGCACAACGACGAATCGCGAGCACATCGACGCGGAGCTCACCTACGCGCACCGGGTCACCGAGCGCGCGATTCGTTTCATCCGGCGCCATCGAAACGAGGACTTCCTTCTCGTGGTCTCGTACGACGAACCGCACCACCCGCACCTCTGTCCGGAACCGTACGCCGGCATGTACCGCGACTTCCGCTTCCCGAAGCGCAACAACGTCTGGGACACACTGTCCGGGAAGCCGGAGCACCAGATCCTCTGGGCGGGAGAGGCCGTCGCTTCGGACCGGGACGCCGTCGAGATCCGCAACGACGACTTCTTCGGCTGCAACAGCTTCGTTGACAGCGAGATTGGGCGCGTTGTCTCGGAGATCGACGCGAGTGCTCCGGACGCGATGGTCGTCTATACGGCCGATCACGGCGACATGCTCGGCTCGCACTGCCTCTCGGGCAAGGGCCCTGCGGCCTACGATGAGATCGCACGGGTTCCGTTCATCGTCCGCGGCCCGGATGTTCCGGAGGGTGAGGTGAGCTCCGGCCTCGTGTCCCACGTCGATATTGTCCCGACCTTGCTCACCTTTTTCAGGGAGCCGGTCCCGCGCATGCTCGAGGGGCGCCCGCTACAGCCCCAGCTCGCAGCCCCGGCGCAGTCCGTGAACGATCGCGTGTTCCTCGAGTTCGGCAGATACGAGATCGATCACGACGGTTTCGGGGGGTTCCAGCCGATGCGCGCCGTGGTACGAGGGAGGTACAAGCTCGTGCTCAACCTGACGAGCAGCGATGAGCTCTACGACCTGGTCGCCGATCCGGACGAGATGGTGAACCTCGTGACGTACGAGGACTACGGGCAGATACGCGACGAGCTACACGACATGCTCCTCGAATGGATGAATGAGACGCGTGATCCGTTCCGCGGGTATCAGTGGATGACCAGGCCGTGGCGTGTAACCGACGGCGCGCAGCTGTGGGACGTCTCCGGCATGACGCGACAGCGAGACGACGAAGACCTCCCGCGGCAGCTCGACTACGAGACCGGACTGGAGATGGAAGAGCCCACGCGCCCGAAGTGATCCGTCGGGCGCGACCACATCACCGTTCGTGGTGCCGGCGCGCCCATGAGAGATCCGCGTCAAACTCCTCGGCTACCTGCCACGCGGCGTCGCGGGTCACGCGCTCCACACCGGCGGCGATCTCCTCCTCGCTCAACTCGCTCAGCAACGCGGCGGTCAGAACATTGTCGGCGGAGGTCGGCAGCCCGAAGACTGAAGGGCTGATCTGCTCGTCTCTGTGGAACCATTTGTGCCAGATGCGTCGACCATCGTAGTTGTCGATAAGCTCGGCGTTCCCGTCCAGGACGAACTCGAGTCCTCCGTTGTGCCCGGTTGCTTCGATTCCGTACTCCTCGACCTCGATGCTGAGGATGTACGAAGCACGCGTCCGGGATTCCACCAGGCGCATCTCCATCACGTCCGAGAAGTACGAGCCGACTTCGTCCTCGAAAACCTCGTCGACACGAAAGTCGCGGAGCGCCGAGTCCATCTTGGCCTGCGCCTCGTTCACCTGGCTCGCCTTGGCGATCGACGAGCCGATGCTGATGACCGTGGTGACCGGGTCCTCCGGATCGATCGTGATCCAGTAGTCCGCCTCGACCCGGGCACCGGGCGCGACGCGCAGGATCAGTCGCAGCGACTCGCCCTCGAAGGTATGGTTGGCGAGCTCGGTAGACGCGCACGAGCCGAGAACGCCGAGAAGCACGGCGATCGCTACCGCTGTGCCGAATCGCAAAGCTTTCATTCGCACTCTCCTCGCCCGTAGAACACCGTGCACACGCGAAGGTGTCACGCTAATCGCTGCCTGGCGCGATCTTCCAGATGCCCGAGCACAAACGAGAGGATCGATCTCGCGTGGCCGCCATGATCGCGCGCGCCACGCACCATCGCGCGAATCCGGTCACGATCGTGGATCTGATAGTGCCCGTGTTCGATGTCGTTCAGGCACTCTTGCGTGAGTCGCCGAACGCTCTCCTCGGTGCTCTCCAGGTGAAACTGCAGACCCACGACCCGGTCCCCGTAGAGAAACCCCTGATTGGCACAGATCGACGTTGAACCGAGGCGCGATGCGCCTTCCGGTATATCGAACGTGTCGCCGTGCCAGTGCATCACCGTAGCGCGAGCCGGGAGTCGTCTCAGCACGGGCTCCCACGCGCGTTCTGCAGCGCGTCCGTTATTGAGCTCGACCGGCCACCAGCCGATCTCCTTCTCACGCGCGCGATAGACGCGCGCGCCCAACGCCGCCGCGACGAGTTGAGCGCCGAGACATACCCCGAGCACTGCCGTGCCGGATGCGATCTGGGCGCGGATCGCCGCGATCTCCGATTCGAGCCACGGATACGCATCCGTATCGTGAACGCCCATGGGACCGCCCATGACGATCAGGACGTCGCACTCGCGTTCGGCCGGGGCAGGGTCACCAAGCCACAGCCGACGCGTGGACACCGAGTGCCCGCGGCCGCGAAACCATGTCTCGATCGCAGCCGGTCCCTCGAACGGAACGTGTTGCAAGACGACTACGCGCATCGGTGGTCCGGTGGTTCGCTTCATGCGACCATTCTAACGAACCAAACGCCCCGCCTCTACTCGTCGCCGTTGAGAATGTTGCCGACTTCCTCGGCGTCGATCTCTTCATCCTCGAGCAGACGCTCCACGAGCGTGTCCATCTGCTCGCGATGCTCCTGGATCGTCTTCCTTGCTCGCGTATACGCGCGTTCGAGCACATCCATGATCTCGGTGTCGATCTCGCGCGCCGTCTGTTCCGAGTAGTCCTTCTGCTGCGAGAGCTCCTCACCGAGGAAGACGTTCCGGCGTTGTCCCGCGGCTGAGAACGCGCCGAGGCGCTTGCTCATTCCCCAGTTCTGTATCATCTTGCGCGCCATCTGAGTCGCCTGCTTGATGTCGTTCTCCGCACCGTTCGTGAAATTGCCGTAGACAACCTCCTCGGCGGCTCGTCCACCAAGCATTACCGCAAGACGGTCGGCGAGGTAGGGTTCACTGTAGAGATAGCGTTCCTCCTCCGGCATCTGCTGCGTGACACCCATGGATCGTTCGCGTGGAACGATCGTCACCTTGAGAAGCGCGTCCGCGTGCGGCAGGAGGGCCGCGGTGATCGCGTGGCCCGACTCGTGATACGCGATCCGTTTCTGTTCCTCGTCGCTCACGGTGAGGTTCTTCCGCTCGAGGCCGAGCATCACCTTGTCTCGTGCCTCGTTGATGTCCGCCATCTCGATGCGTTCCTTGTCCGCGCGGGCTGAGAGAAGCGACGCTTCGTTGATGAGATTCGCGAGATCGGCACCGCTGAAACCGGGCGTCCCCTTTGCGACCTTCTCAAGGTCCACGTCGTCCGCGAGGGGGCGATCCTTGGTATGGATCTTCAGGATCGCGACCCGGTCTTTCACGGAGGGGAGGTTCGTCGTGATGCGCCGGTCGAACCGGCCAGGGCGAAGCAACGCCGGGTCCAGGATGTCCGGCCGGTTCGTAGCAGCAAGGACGATGACACTCTCCTGCGGCTCGAATCCGTCGAGCTCGCTCAGGAGCTGATTGAGCGTCTGCTCCCGCTCGTCGTGTCCGCCCCCGAGCCCCGCTCCGCGATGGCGCCCGATCGAGTCGAGCTCGTCGATGAAGACGATTGACGGTTGCTTCTTCCTCGCGTCCTTGAAGAGGTTTCGGACGCGTGATGCGCCAACGCCAACGAACATCTCCATGAAATCGGATCCCGACATGCTGTAGAAGGGAGCATCCGCTTCGCCTGCAATCGCCCGGGCAAGCAGCGTCTTCCCGGTTCCCGGTGGTCCCACGAGCAGCACGCCCTTCGGTGTGCGTGCGCCGAGCGAGTCGTACTTCCTTGGGTTCCGGAGGAAGTCGATGATTTCGCCGACCTCTTCCTTCGCGCTCTTCAGTCCCGCCACGTCGTCGAGCGTGGTCTGGACCGAATTCGTGCGATCGTAGAGCTTCGCCTGGTTCCGGCCTACGTTGAACCATCCCTCTCCGCGCTGACGCATCCCTTTGTAGAACCGGTAGAGGATGTAAATCATGAGCGCGAAGGGAAGCAGATTGAGGATCACCGCCCAGGACGAGGTGCCTTGCTGGTCGGACTCGGTGTAAATCGGCACGCCGTTGTCCTGCAGTCGTTGCACAACGTTGGTATTCGCCATGAGCGGGATGTGAACGATGAAGCGTTGCGTCTCGATGCCGTCCTCCGGCCCCACCGTCACGGGGCTGCCGAAGGTGCCCTCCACGCGGTTGCCCGCGATCGTGACCGCCTCCACGTTGTCCTGCTCGACCTGCCGAAGGAACTCGTTGAAGGTAACCTGATTGACGCCGCCGGTGAAGAACCGCACGATCGTGGGAAGAAAGAGCAGCCCCAGGACGAGAATCCAGGTCCATGTAAACCCGCGTCCTCCGTCCAAGCCTCCGAATCCGCCCCGACTCGGCCGATTCCCGTCCTGGTACTCGTTCCGTTTTTGAGAGTCGTGCGATTGGTCCCTGTTGCTCATGGTGCGTCCTTGTCGAAGGCCGCCTATCGGCGGTCTGCCTGCTCTACAAGTACGCTTCAGAGCGTGGAGGGACCATGACCCGTTTGGGCTAGACCGTGGCGTGCGTTATCGATTCTCGGCTTCGTCGGGGTCGAAGTACAGAAAGCACGCGACCTTGTGTCCGGGAGAGACCTCGGTGAGCCTGGGGATATTGACCTTGCACTGGTCCATCCGCTTCGGACAGCGATCGTAGAAGTAGCACCCGTACCGTTCCTCGTCCGGAGAGGGAACGTCGCCGGTCAGGATGATCCGCTTCCGTTCGGCCTCGACCTTGGGATCGGGAATCGGCACGGCCGAAAGCAGCGCCTGCGTGTACGGATGGAGCGGGTTCCTGTAGAGCTCCTCCGACGACGCGACCTCGGCCACCTTCCCGAGGTACATCACGGCCACGTCGTTGCTGATGTGGCGGATGACGGCCAAGTCGTGCGCGATGAAGAGGAAGGTCAGCCTGAACTCCTCCTGCAGATCCATCAGCAGATTGAGGATCTGCGACTGGATCGAAACATCGAGCGCGCTAACCGGCTCGTCCGCGAGGATGATCTTCGGCCGAAGGGCGAGCGCGCGGGCGACACCGATGCGCTGCCGCTGCCCACCGCTGAACTCGTGCGGATAGCGATTGCGGAAGCTCGGCGAGAGCCCCACACGATCCATGAGCGAATCCACTTCGCCCTTGATCGCCTCCTTGCTCATCGTGAGGAGTCCCCGGTTCACGAATACCCGAAGCGGCTCGGAGATGATGTCGCCCGCGGTCATCCGCGGATTGAGCGACGCGTAGGGATCCTGGAAGACCATCTGGATGTCCATCCTGGCCTTCAGCAGTTCCCTTTTGGACGCCTTCGTGAGATCAAGACCGTCCAGGACGACTTCGCCCTGATTCGGCGGAATAAGCTGAGCGATGGCGCGTGCGGTCGTCGATTTCCCACAGCCCGACTCACCAACAAGACCGAGCGTTCGGCCGCCGTGGATGTCCAGGTCAACGCCGTCGACAGCGCGCACGGCGCCGACTTGTCGCTTGATGATGATTCCTTCCTCGATGGGGAAGTGGACCTTGAGGTCTCGCACCTTGAGCAGCGGTGCGTTATTGGTTTCGGTGTTACTCATGAGCTAGAACCTCGCGCTTCTCCCGCTCGCTGTTGAAGAGCCAGCAGTTCACGGACCGCGCTTCGCCTTGCGCCGTCGCGGACGGGTACTTCCGACGACAGACGTCCATCGCGAACTCGCATCGCGGGTGGAACGGACAGCAGTCGGGCATGTCGATCACGTTGGGCGGCTGCCCTTCGATCGAGTAGAGCCGGCCCTTGCCGGCGGTGTCGAGCCGCGGGACCGACTTGATGAGACCCCGGGTGTACGGGTGCTTGGGGTCCTCGAAGATCTCGGCAACGGCTCCGCGTTCCACGATTCGCCCGGCGTACATGACGGCAACCGTGTCGCACATACCGGCGACGACGCCGAGGTCGTGCGTGATCATGATGACGCTCGTTCCGAAGTCCGCCGAGAGATTCTTGAGCAGCTCCAGGATCTGCGCCTGAATTGTTACGTCGAGCGCGCTGGTCGGCTCGTCCGCGATGATGATCTCCGGGTTACACGAGAGCGCGATCGCGATCATCACGCGCTGGCGCATGCCGCCGGAGAACTGGTGCGGGTACGAGTCGATCCGCTTCGCCGGGTTGGGGATGCCGACCAGCTTGAGCATGTCGATCGCCTTCTGACGAGCCGATTGCTTGTCGAGTCCCTCGTGGAGTCGGATCGTCTCCACGATCTGCGTGGAGACGCGCAGGAACGGATTGAGCGACGTCATGGGATCCTGGAAGATCATCGAGATCTTCTTGCCGCGGATCTTGCGCAGCTCCTGCTCATTCTTCGTGAGCAGGTCTTCGCCGTCCATCCACGCCTCGCCGCCGACGATTTTGCCGGGAGGCGACGGAATGAGCTTCATCACGGAGAGGTTGGTCACCGACTTCCCCGAGCCGGACTCGCCCACGATCCCGAGCGTCTCGCCGCGATGCAGGTCGAATGAGACGCCGTCCACCGCTTTGACCACGCCGTCGTCCGTGTTGAAGTATGTTTGGAGTCCTCTGACTCTCAGAATAGCATTATCGTCCAAGTGTGCCTCACATCTTGTTCTTGCTCTGAACGTCGAGCGCGTCCCGGAGACCGTCGCCCAGGAAGTTCATGGAGAAGAGGAAGATCGTCATCACGATCGCCGGTGCGAACAGCAACCACGGGTACGGGATCATCGCCTCTACGCCGGCTCCTACGAGCGATCCCCACGATGAGAGCGGAGCCTGAACGCCGAGTCCCAGGAACGAGAGAAACGCCTCAAGCATGATGAACTGGGGAACTCTGAGCGTCGTGTACACGACGATGACGCCGAGCGTGTTCGGCACGAGGTGCCTGAAGATCACGCGGAACGGGCTCGCGCCCGCGGCTCGCGCCGCCTCAACGAACTCGCTCGTCTTGAGCGAGAGCATCTGTCCCCGGACGACGCGGGCCACGGTGAGCCAGCTCACGATCGCGAGCGCAAAGAAGAGGTTCGCGATGCTCCGGCCGAAGACTGCCATGAAGATGATCACGAGGAGCATGTACGGCAGCCCGTACAGAATGTCCACGACGCGCATCAGGAAGCTGTCCAGCCGTCCTCCCACGTAGCCTGAGATCGCGCCGATCGCGGTCCCGAGGATCACGGAGACGACCGTCCCGATCAGGCCGATGAGGATCGAAACCTGTCCGCCGTAGATGATTCTGGACAGCATGTCGCGGCCCAGGTGATCGGTCCCGAGGATGTACCGTCGCGAGTGGACCAACACCTCACGGTCGTCGATCACATCGGTCTCGGTGGCGATCCGTTCGCGGAGCGCGGCGAGCTCCTGTTCCTGCTCGTCGGTCAGCGCCTCCACTCCCATCATCTCGTTCTGGTCGGAAAACCGCTCGAGCTGCTGCTCGATCATGAAGTCGCCGGCGGTCTTCGTGAGCGATGGGGGGAGATACTGATGCTCGAGGATCTGATACCGGTAGGAGTGGATCGGAAGAATCGGTGCCGAAAGGCTGATGATCGCGTACAACGCCACGACGATCATGCCGGCCATCGCCATCTTGTTCTTCTTCAGCCGCCGCCAGGAATCCTGCCAGAGGCTGACGCCCTTGCCTCCGTTGCGGAGCCGCTTGAGGTCTTCGGTCTGTTCCCCTTCGGCAACGGGGCCGGCGCTCTTCGGTTCGACTCGATCCTTCGGTGGGTACGGTGTGGACAATGGTTTGTCGCTCATAGCTGCTCCTACTTGTACGAGATCCGCGGATCGAGATAGCCGTAGATGACGTCCACGACGAAGTTCAGGACGAGCAACAACGCGGAGAACACGATGACGGTACCCATGATCATCGTGTAGTCACGGTTGAATGCGCTGTTCACGAAGTATCGTCCGAGCCCGGGAACCCTGAAGATCTGTTCCACGACAACCGAGCCGGTCATCGTTCCCGCAAGCGCCGGACCGAGGTAGCTCACGACCGGCAAGAGCGACCCCTTCAGAACATGTCTGAGCACGACAACCGGTGTGCTGAGCCCCTTTGCCCGCGCCGTTCGCACGTAGTCGCTTCGCAGGATCTCGAGCACGCTCGCGCGGGACAACCGTGCGATGTACGCGAAGGGAGGAAACGCGAGCGTGACGACCGGCATCACGAGCGCAACCGGGCCGAGTCGGTCGATCCAGCCGGCGACCGGGAGCCAGTCGAGTTGCACCGCGAATATGTACATCAACGCCGGCCCGATGACGAAGAGCGGTACGGAGATGCCGATGACCGCGACGGACATCGAGGCGTAGTCCCACATTGAGTTCTGGCGGAGCGCCGATACGATGCCGGCCGTCAACCCGAGCACGAGTGCGAGGCCTACGGCCAGCCCGCCCACGAGCATCGACTTGGGCAGGCCCTGCGCAACGTAGTAATTGACGTCGTAGTCCTTGTAGACGAACGACGGACCAAGGTCGAACTGTACGACGCTCAGCATGTAGTCCGCATACTGCCGCAGCAGCGGATCGTCCATGTTGTACTTGGCTTCAAGGTTTCGGAGTACCTCCGGCGATACCTTTCGTTCGGCGGAGAAAGGTCCCCCCGGAGCTGCTCGGATCACGAAGAAACTGATCGTGATGATAATGAACAACGTTGGGATGAGACCCAACAGACGTCTTATGATGAACTTGCTCATGCGGAACTCGAGTATATGGAAAAAATGGACCGGGGGCCAGAGGCCCCCGGTTGGAATGACTCTCCTACGAGAGGTTACTTCCTGTAGATGCTCTTCAGCGGGTGCATGTCCTGAACGGTCGTGTACCAACCGCCCCATACATCCGTGTCGATCCAGTTGCGCGTGACGTAGTAGTAGAACGGCATGACGCCGCCGTCCTGAATCAGGATCGTCTCCGCCTCTCGCATCTTCTCGAGACGCTCTTCGCCAACGAGGTTCTCGGCCTCTTCGAGCGCCTCAACGAAGTCCTCGTTCACCCAGTCACCGCTGTTGAACGGCGAGTCCGGGGTGAAGAGGCCAACGAAGCTCAGCGGGTCAACGTAGTCGCCCTGCCAAGCGCCGCGCGCGATCTCGAAGTTGCCCTCGTCTCGGCTGTCCAGATAGGTGCCCCATTCCTGGTTCTCGATCTCAACGTTGATCCCAAGCTCCTCGTTCCACTTCTGCTGCACGTACTCGGCGATGGCGCGGTTACCTTCGCTCGTGTTGTAGAGGATGGTCAACTCGGGGAAGCCCTCGCCCCCGGGGAAGCCGGCGTCCTCAAGCAGCTCGCGAGCTGCGTCATAGTCCTCTTCGAACGCAACGACTGCCTCGTACACACCAGGAAGCGGAGGCGTAATACCAAATGCCGGGAACTGATCGCCGCGGGTGACGCGGGTCACGAGCTCCTGCCGGTCGATCGCCATCGTGAGCGCGCGGCGTACGCGTGCATCATCGAGCGGTTCAACATCGGTATTGAACTCGTAGTAGTAGCTGATGAACGCGGGATTCGCGTGGTGCGTGGGGTGCTGCTTCATCTCTTCGAGACGAGCAGGCGCAACATCCTGAATCCAGTCGATCTGGCCGTCCTGGAAGAGGTTGAGCGCGGTGTTCTGGTCGTCGATCGGATAGATAACAACGCGATCGAGCTGCACGTTCTCGGCGTCCCAATACGCGGGATCCTTCACGAGCTCGATCCGGTCCTGCGGAATCCACTCGTCGAGCTTGAAGGGACCGTTGCTGACGATGTTCGCGGGGCGGGTCCACGCCTCACCATACTCCTCGATCACATGGAGCGGGTGAATCGCGAACGCGTAGTGCACGAGCATGTCCACGAAGAACGCGCGGGGTCGGTCGAGCGTGACCTCGAAGGTGTGGTCGTCTACCGCGCGAATCTGCACGGCTTCGGGGCCGGCTTCTCCGCTGTTGTACTCGGAAGCGCCCGCGACCATCGCCTCGTCCGCCATGAGATACGTGTAGTCGGCTGCCGTGTCCGGATCCAGGAACCGCAGCCAGCTGTCAACGACCGTCTGAGCGGTGATGGGAGTACCGTCGTTCCACGCGGCATCCTCACGCAGGTTGAACGTGTAGGTCCGTCCGTCCTCGCTCATCTCCCAGCTTTCGGCAACGCCGGGCTGCGCCTGGAGAGTCCTGGGATCGGGAACCACGAGTCCTTCAAAGAGACCCATGTAGATCTGGTGCTCCGGAACGCCGGAGATCAGCGCGGGATCGAGCGATTCGGGCTCGGCACCGTTGTTCAAGCGGAAGACGACCTCCTCATCGTCCGCAAGTTCCTGCGCGCCCTCGGCGAAGAGGGAAACGGCAGCGAGTGCCATCAGAAGCATGAATAATACCTTTTTGATCATGCATTCCTCCT
>JBKHII010000007.1:0-81055 GCA_046538735.1 Spirochaetales bacterium | reverse complement strand
GAGGGGCTCTCCCGAGCGCTCCGCGAGAACGTGAATGCCGAGATCGTGCGTTCCGCTCGGCTCATCGTCCGGGGCAACGACAGCGGTGAGATCCGGTTGCATCTCAAGCCGGAGCAGCTCGGGAGCGTCCGAATCGCTCTGGAAATGCACGAGGGGCATATAGCCGGGCGAATAGTTGTCGAAAATCAGAGTGTGCGCGAGGTGTTCGAGCAGAATCTTGCCGCGCTGCAGCGTGCATTCGAAGAGAGCGGGCTCGAGGCCGGTGGCCTCGAGGTAACCCTCGCCGATTACGGCGATCAGTCGGGCGAGACGGACGACGGTTCTCCCGACCGCGGCGGCCGCGTCCGTGGACGAGCCGGAGCGATGGAGAGCCTGGACGCGGCGGTGCCCGCTGCAGAATGGTTTGACGAAGAGCACGACCTCGTTGACGTGGTCGTATAGAGGGAGCAAGAGATGGACGGATTGTCGCTGGAGATGACCGGCACGGAAGTCGCGCGACTGCAGTCGCAGAACGAGAGCTTCAACCTTGCCCTGACGAACTCGCGCGTCGCGAAGACCGAGCTCGGCAAGGACGAGTTCCTGAAGATTCTCATCACGCAGCTTGAGAATCAGGATCCGACCGAGCCGATGCAGGACCGCGAGTTCATCGCTCAGATGGCGCAGTTCTCAACGCTCGAGCAGATGACGAACATGTCGAGCGAGTTCGAACGTCTGGGCTCGCTCCTGCAGTCGGGTCAGGCGGTAAACGTACTGGGCAAGACGGTGGACATCGTGCTCGGCGACGCAGTCGTCACCGGGCGGGTTCAAGAGGTGACCGGCGGCGACTATCCGCAGGTCCTGGTGAACGGTTCGTACTACGACTACTCGAATGTGCAGCGAGTCCGCGCCGGCGAAGGCGACGCGGAATAAGGGGGAACGACTACTATGATGCGAAGTCTGTATGCGGGCGTAAGCGGTCTGCAGAATCACCAGATCAGAATGGACGTGATCGGTAACAACGTATCGAACGTGAACACGACCGGGTTCAAGAAAGGCCGCGTGAACTTCCACGACATGATCAGCCAGAGCCGGCAGGGCGCCGCCCGGCCCAACGAGCGCGTCGGAGGCGTGAACCCGAAGCAGATCGGTCTCGGGATGCAGGTCGCGGCGATCGACACGATCTTCACGCAGGGGTCGCTTCAGACGACCGGAGTGAAGACCGACCTTGCAATCCAGGGGGAGGGCTTCTTCATCCTCCGCGAGGGAGACGTAGATCGGTACACCCGGGCCGGAGCGTTCGGCTTGGACGAGAACGGCACGCTGGTGAATCCGGCGAACGGCACGCGCGTGCAGGGGTGGACGGCTCAGACCGAGGCCGGCGAGACCTTCATAAACACCTCCGCGACGCCGAACGACCTCGTGGTCCCGATCGGGGAGAAGGACGAGGCGCAGGCGACGAGCGTGGTGTTCGCGGCGAGCAATCTCGATAAACGCACGCCCGTGATCCCTCCCGGCGCGAGCGAGCAAGAGATCGCCGAGGGCACGCACACGGTCACGAAGGAGATCTACGACGCGTTCGGTGGAACGCATCAGTTGCGGATAGACTATACGAGGATCGACGGTTCTCCGAACCAGTGGCTCGCCGAGGTCACGATCAACGAGGACACGGCAAGCCCCATCGAGCCGACGCTCTCGGTCGGCGGGATCGAGTCGGCCGACAACACGTACGTCGTGGAGTTCGACAACTTCGGTCGCATGAGCCAGGTCTCGAACAACGCGGGCGGGCTGGACGCCGAGGGCAACCTCACGATTGACCTGGACTTCCTGGTTCCCGACACGTCTGAGCCCGTGGATCCCACGACCGGTTTGGCCGAGCCGCCGGTGACACAGAGCGTCTCGGTCGAGCTCGGTGAGGTCGGCGGCATGGACGAGTCGACCACGCAGTTCACGAGCGAGAGCACGAACAAGATCGTGCGTCAGGACGGGTACGGACTCGGCTACCTCGAGGACTTCCGAATCGATCAGAGCGGGGTCATCACGGGGATCTACTCGAACGGAACGAATCGCGCGCTCGGTCAGCTGGCGCTCGCGAGCTTCGTGAATCCGGGAGGCCTTGAAAAGTCGGGTGAGAACGACTACGTTGTCACAATCAATTCGGGCGATCCGCTGGTGGATGCTCCCGGTGCCGCGGGCAAGGGGAGTATCATCGCGGGGACGCTTGAGATGAGCAACGTCGATCTGGCCGAACAGTTCACCGACATGATCGTTACCCAGCGCGGCTTCCAGGCGAACTCACGGACGATTCAGACGTCGGACCAGATGCTGCAGGAAGTATTAACACTGAAGCGGTAAGGGGGTAGGATTCCGGGCAGATGATTAAGGTCACGCGCCTTGATGGACACGAGTACCATGTGAACCCGCATCAGATCGAGTACATCGAGCAGAACCCGGATACCACGCTTATCATGCTCAGTGGCAAGCGTCTGATAGTCCGTGAGGACTATCAGACCGTCTTCGATAAGATCGTCGACTATCGGCGACAGATCGGAGCATTCAAGAACGAGGAGTAGCCGTCAGTGGATCTCGGAACGATCGTCGGCATTCTTAGCGGTTTTGCACTCGTCCTCGTCACGATCATCACCGGTGGGGCCGGACTCGGCAACTACATCAATCTCCAGTCCGTCATCGTCGTCATCGGCGGCTCGTTCGCCGCGATGCTCGTCGCGAACCCGCTCTCGCGGATGCTCGGCATCGCGAAGTACGTTCGGATCGCGATGCAGACTCCGGACTGGCAGGAAGAGAAGATCATCAGCGACCTCGTCGCTTTCAGCGAACGCGCGCGACGCGAGGGTCTGCTCGCGCTCGAGGACAACCTGGACGAGGTCGAAGACGAGTTCATGCGCAAAGGCATCCAGCTCGTCGTTGACGGGACCGATCCCGACATCATCAAGAGCATCCTCTATCACGACCTCAACGAGATTCAGAGCCGCCACGAGAGCGGCATTCGCATCTTCGAAGACTGGGGCAAGATCGCGCCCGCGTTCGGGATGATCGGCACGCTGATCGGACTCATTCAGATGCTCGTGAACCTGGGCGGCGACGCGAGCGTCATCGGAGCCGGAATGGCCGTCGCGCTCATCACGACCCTCTACGGCTCGCTCTTCGCGAACCTCGTGCTCATGCCGTTCAAGACGAAGCTTGAAGACCGGGACAAGGACGAAACCAAAGTGAAGGAAATCATCATCGAGGGCATCCTCTCGATTCAGTCGGGCGATAACCCACGTATCCTGCTCGAGAAGCTCATCAGTTTCCTGCCTCCCGCGCAGCGCGAGGTGCTGCGGCAGGAGTCGGCGAGGGACTAGCCCGGCGAAGGAGAGCTTTTGGCACGTCCTGGAGAACGAAAGAAGAAGTGCCCACCCGAGGGCGCGGCAGATTGGCTCCTCACGTACGGCGACATGGTCACGCTCCTGCTGACCTTTTTCGTGCTTATGTTCACGACCGCGACGATCGACGGGTATCAGCTCCGGCTGATACTCGCCGCCTTTCCCGGACTGGGCAACGATACCGGAGGGAATACGCTCGAGGCGGGGCCGCTCGCCGAGCTCGGCAATACGATCATGTCGCTTCCTTCCATGGAGCGCGGACGCGCGCTGAGCGAGGCGCGGCGCGAGGCGGTCAGCATCTTCGAACCGGAGATCCGCAGCAATCTCGTCCGCGTTACGGAGGATGAACGGGGGCTGGTGATCAGCCTCGCCGGGGACGCGTTCTTCGAGAGCGGGTCCTCGAACGTAAACATAGAACAGACGCGCGAGGTGCTGCAGAAGCTCGCGCGTCTGTTGTCCGCCGAGGAGATCTCCGAACGGACCTTCAGACTGGAGGGGCACACGGACAACATCCCCGTGGGTCCGGACAGTCAATTCGAGTCGAACTGGGATCTTGCGGCCGCGCGCACCGCGTCCGTTCTCCGGTATCTCGTGGACTACGGAGTAGACGAGGAGCGATTTCAGCTCATGAGCCGGGGGGAGTTCGCGCCGCTTGTGGACAATACCACGGCCGAGGGGCGCGCCTACAACCGGCGGGTGGACGTGATTATTCTTACGGAAGGAACGCTGTAGCCGCGCGAGGCCGGCGTGGCCCCTGCTTCGCCGCTTCAGGTTCGCGGATAAGGAGATCGTATGGCTGACGACATGTTTGAGACCGACGATGACGTAGTTGCGGCGGAAGAATCGCAGGCGGGACAGAAACGCGTCGGGTTTCTCCCCGGCGTGCTCATTCAGGTTCTGAAATGGGTCGGGATCATTCTAGCCGCGGTGATCTTCATCGTGACCGTCGTCGTCGTGGCGCTGAACGTCGTGAACCGTGGTACCAGGGCGATAACAGACGTGCCAACGAGCGAGGACTACCGTGCGGAAGAACCCATTCTCGAGTGGTTTCAGCAGATCGGTGAGTTGCGCGGGAGCACGGCGGACGAGGTTCGGACGACCTTCATCGTGGAGCCGTTTCTCGGCTACGACGGCGACAACGATTCGCTCACGACGGAGTTGATCGACCGGCGGATACAGTTGATGGGCCTCTTCAACGACTACTTCGGTTCGAAGACGACCGAGGAGCTCGAAGGACCTGCAAACAAGGCGCGAGTACGGCAGGAACTGCAGGATCAGATCAACCGGATCCTGCGGAGCGGCCAGATTCGCGATATTGTCTTCGGCAGCTACCAGTTCCTGCCCTTCTAGCGGGCGAAGGCGAGGCGCGTATTGGGGATTGCTTTTCCTGTTGATTCGTGCGACGATAGGGATGGAGGGGAACAGATAGAATGACGGAAGTTCTATCTCAGGACGAAATCGATCAGCTTCTGACCGCCATTTCGTCCGGAGACATGGAAACTGAAGACATACCTCAGCCGGCCGATCAGCGGAAGATCAAGATCTATGACTTCAAGCGGCCGGACAAGTTCTCCAAGGAACAGCTGCGAACGATCAACATGATGCATGAGACGTTTGCTCGTCTTACGACGACGAGTCTCAGCGCGCAGCTCCGGAGTCTGGTTCAGCTCCACGTCGCCTCCGTCGATCAGCTGACCTACGAAGAGTTCATCCGCTCGATTCCCAATCCAACCACGCTCGCAGTCATCAACATGGATCCGCTGAAAGGGTCTGCGATTCTCGAGATAGACCCCGCGATTACCTTCAGCATCATCGATCGCCTGTTCGGTGGACAGGGCGAGGGCAGCAAGGTCACGCGCGAGCTCTCGGACATCGAGACCTCCGTGATGGAGGGGATCATCGTCCGTATTCTCGGCAGCATGCGTGAAGCGTGGAATCAGGTGATTGATCTGCGGCCGCGGCTCGGCCAGATCGACACGAATCCGCAGTTCGCGCAGATCGTCCCGCCCACGGAGATGGTCGTACTCGTGACCCTGGAGACGAAGGTCGGCGAGGTCGAGGGGATGATCAATTTCTGTATCCCGTATCTGACGATCGAGCCGATCATCAGCAAGCTCAGCGCCCAGTACTGGTACTCCACCGTGCGGCGCGGGACGACAACCGAGAACCTCAACACGCTTCGTGAGAAGCTTGCGACCGTCGCGGTGACGGTCGTAGCGGAAATCGGACGCATGGACCTTACCGTGGGCGACGTGCTCAGCCTGCGACCGGGGGACGTCATCCGTCTCCCGAACGTCCGCGTCAACGACCCGATGTCGCTGAACATCGGGAATCGGCAGAAGTTTCTGTGCCGCCCCGGCCAGGTCGGCAACAAGCTGGCGGTGCAGATCATCAAGCAGCTCGAGGACATAGAGCACGAGGACTTCGAAGAGCTGGTCGCTGAAGAAGGAGAATGACGATGAGTGATGGATCGCTCTCCCAAGACGAAATAGACGCTCTGTTGCAGGGAACCGGAGGTATGGGTTTTGATGCCGGTCCCACGACACCGGCGTTGACCGACCAGCAGCGTAATCAGTTTCAGCAGCTCGTGCACGGCACGGTCGGGAGCCAGGAGTCCAATCTCTCGCTCCTCGTGAACAATGAGGTCTCGATTCAGCCTCCCACGGTGGAGCTCACGAACGCCGAGACGTTCGGGGGGTCGCTCTCGGGCTCGCTCGTTCAGGTCGAGATCAATCTGACCGAGGGCACGCCGGGGCATCACTCGTACGTGTTGGCAGAAGACGCGGCCGTTCGTATCGCGGGCCCGATGATGGGGCAGGAGGGCGTGGATCTCGACGATGCAGCCGTGAACGCGCTCCAGGAGGCGTTCAGCCAGATCGCCGGTCCGGTCATCACCGCTCTCGGCGACCGCGCCGGGA
The DNA here is from genome assembly GCA_046538735.1 of Spirochaetales bacterium. GTDB lineage: Bacteria > Spirochaetota > Spirochaetia > DSM-27196 > SLST01 > SLST01. Next base: position 74,775 of record JBKHII010000007.1, on the reverse strand, counting down.
CGACGGTGATGAACGATCCTCCGGAGGGGAGGCAGATCGACGCCGGGAGCGTCTCGTTGCCGAGCGAGCAGTTCGTGAAGCTGACCTATACGGTGAAAATCGACGATACTGACGCGTTCCAGGTCCACGAGGTGTTCGATGCGAACGTCGTCATCGCCGCGCTCGGTGCGGAGACCGGCGCCGGAGTGGGCGCGCAACAGCAGCCGGCGATGCAGCAGGGCGGTGGCATGAACATTGGCGGTCAGGCGGCGAACGCCGGTATGATGGGCATGCAGATGGGTGGGAATCCGAACGTTCAGAGCGTGCAGTTTCCGAACCTGAGCCCGGCCGGAGGCGGCGCGGATCAGGGCAATATCGGTCTTCTCATGGACGTGTACATGGAGATGACCGTTGAGCTCGGCCGCACGAGAAAGCTGATCAAGGAGATACTGGGGATGGGCGAGGGCACGATCATCGAGCTGGACAAGCTCGCCGGCGAGCCCGTTGACATCCTCGTGAACCACAAGCTCATCGCGAAGGGTGAGGTCGTGGTCATAGACGAAAACTTTGGTGTTCGAGTCACGGAGATCGTATCTCCGATGGAGCGGATGAGCGGCATGCCGTAGCTCGCGAGAGGCGGGATCGCCGAACGATGCGCGGTGTTAACCGTGCTGCGCTTCGGCCGGCGATTCCGGCGGCAACGGATGGGAGCCCGGCGCCGCCACTGACGGGAGGGGACAGATCAAACGCCTTGCACTTGTACTCGGAATGGGGCTTTGCGTCCCGTTCCTGCTCGTATCTCAAGAAACTTCGGACGCCTCCGGGGAACCGGTAGCGAACGAGCGAATCGACGAGTCAACGCTCGTGCTCGGGGAGCCTGCCGGGGACGCCTCGGACGACGGGGTGAGCGTCTCGCCGTTCAGCTTCTGGGACTTGGCGAGGATGGTGCTCGTCCTCGGGTGCGTCGTCGGTATCATCTACCTCGTCTTCCATTTCCTCAAGCGTGCGGGAACCGGAAAGTTCGCGCAGACGGACCTCATTCGAGTAGTCGGCTCACAGTCGCTTCCGGGTAACCGTGCGGTCTATCTCGTGCAGGTGGGGGCTCAGGTCTTCATGGTTGGTGCCGGGAGTGAGTCGGTGACGCTGCTCGGGGAGATCACGGACAAGGAGACGGTAGACGCGATAGTTCTCTCCGCCGCAGAGGCCGCGGATGCTCCGCGGAAGAGTTTCGGGGAACTGTTGGCGTCGCTTGTGAAGGGGTCGCAGGCCGGCTCGCTCGACCTGATGCGGCAGCAGCGAGAACGGCTGCAACGGCTCCGTCAGTAGACGGTTCAGGAACTGGGGGGGGAATGGACCGTTTCAGCAGACCGATCATCATGATACTCGCGACGGCGATACTGGCGGCCGTCTTCGTGCCGGCCGCGAGTGCGCAGCAACTCGGAGGCGCGGACGACGTGGTTCCGCCGGGCGAGGAAGCGCTCAGAATCCCGTTCGTGGACCTGCAGGTGCGAGAGCCGGAGACCGGGCAGGAAGTAGCGCTGTCTTTGCAGCTCCTCCTGTTGCTCTCGGTGCTCAGTCTTGCGCCGTCGATCATCATCCTCATGACGAGCTTCCTTCGGATCGCGATCGTGTTCGACTTCGTGAAGCGTGCGCTCTCGCTGCAGCAGGTTCCGCCGAGCCAGGTGCTGATGGGCGTTGCGTTGTTCATGACCGTCTTCATCATGTGGCCCACGTTCACGACGATCTACGAAGACGCGTTCGTGCCGCTCTCTGAGGGCGAGATCGGAGTCGAGGAGGCGTATCAGGAGTTCGAGGCTCCGATGCGCCTGTTCATGTATCGCCAGATGGAGAAGAATCCCGATACGATTCGGCTCTTCATGCGGATGGGAGGCATGCCGGCGCCCGCGACCTTCGCGGATGTCCCAACGCACGCGCTCATTCCGGCGTTCATCCTGCACGAGCTCACCGTGGCGTTCAAGATCGGGATACTGCTCTACATCCCGTTCATCATCATCGATATGGTCGTGGCGTCCACACTGATGTCGATGGGCATGATCATGCTGCCGCCCATCATGATCTCGCTGCCGTTCAAGCTGATCTTGTTCGTGCTCGTGGACGGATGGACGCTTCTGTCGCAGCAGCTCGTCGCGAGCTTTGGAGGCTTCTGATGGATATGGGAGGAGCGGTAGAGATCATCCGGAGTGGGATCTTCCACATCCTGATCGTGTCTGCGCCCGCCTTGATAACCGGCTTGGTCGTGGGGCTGATCGTATCTATCGTTCAGGCAACAACCTCGATCCAGGAACAGACACTGACCTTCGTTCCGAAGATCGCCGCGATTCTGCTCTCGATCTTCGTGATGGGCCCCTGGATGATCCGAGTTCTGGTCCAGTTCACTCAGAGTGTCTTCGACCGGATACCTCAGATGGTCGGGTAGCGTAGATGCTGAACGAGCTCGTGGGCAACGCACAGCTTTACTTCCTCCTTTTCGTCCGCGTGATTGCGATGCTGCAGTTCGCACCATTGTTGAGCTCCGGGTCGATTCCCGGGCTTGCGAAAGTCGCTCTTGCCTTGCTCGCGGCCTCGCTCACCTTCCCGTCGGTGGCGGCGGCGGGCTATCCGTTGCCGGACAGCGGACTCGCGTACGCGTTCCTCGCGGTCGGCGAGGCGATGATCGGAATCATCATGGGCTTCATGCTTGCGCTCGTATACGCGGCGTTCCAAACGGCCGGACAGCTGTTCAGTCTGCAGATGGGGTTCGGCGCGAGCCAGGTGTTCGACCCGCTTGCCCAAGTGGAGATACCCCTCCTCGGGCAGTTCCTGAACGTCGTTGCGATGCTTGTGTTCGTCTTCACCGCGGGATTCCAGAAGATCTTCCTCACAGGCGTCTACTACTCGTTTCAGGCGGTCCGGGCGGTTGATCTCGTTCTCCTGCGAGAGGACATCCTGATGTCCATCCTGCGGGGTCTGAGCGCGCTGTTCGAGAACGCGCTCATCATCTCGTTTCCGATCTTAGGAACGCTCTTTCTGGTACAGGTCGTGATGGGTCTTCTCGCGAAGGCCGCGCCACAGATGAACCTCCTCATGCTCGGCTTCCCCTTCTCGATCGGCGTTGCGTTCGTTCTCATGCTCGTCTCGATACCGTTTCTCATGGAGGCCTTCGACCGATTGATTGCAGTCGGATTCGAGCGTCTCATGGAGTTCTTCCGCGGAGCAGCGGAGGTGGGGACGTGATCGACTCGCGCATCCTCGCGCCGCAGAACGACGACCTCCTCTCGGTCCTCGCCACCGTCCATCTTCAGTGGTTCGCCGCCGAAGACGAGGGACGGACCGAAGAGCCGACCGAGCACAAGATCCAGAAGGCTCGCGAGGAAGGGAAGGTCGCGAAGAGCCAGGATGTTACGGGCTCGATCATCCTGCTGTTCAGCGTCGTCGCGCTTCTCATTCTCTCGCGCTACATCTTCGACAACTCGCTCGAGATGGTGACGTACTTCCTGCGCCGGTCGACCGAGGCGGAGATTGCAGGGAACGGAACGATCATGCGATCGTTCTACGCCTACTTCATTCGACTCTCGCTCCCGATTGCGCTCGTGGCGTTTGCCGCGGCGATTCTGGGGAACGTTGTTCAGGTCGGGTTCCTCTTCACGACCAAGACGATCACACCGGACTTCAACCGGATTGCTCCGCGGTTCGGCAAGTTCTTCCAGCGTGCGCTCATGAGCACCGAGGCGCTCTTCAATCTCGCGAAATCGATGGGGAAGGTCGTCTTGATCGTGGTGCTCGGCATCATCAACGTCGCGTTCCGGATCGAGGAGATCACCGCAACGTTGAGCGCGCCGTTCTTGCAGTCGTTCTCGCTCATCACCGAGATCGCATTCAACATGCTGCTCCAGTCTGCAATCCTCATGCTCGTCCTCGCGGTGTTCGACTACCTCTTCCAGCGCAGGCAACACATGGAGTCGCTGAAGATGACTCTTCATGAAGTGAAGGAAGAACGTCGCACCTTCGAGGGAGACCCGCTGATCAAGAGCAGGATGCGGCAGCGCATGAACGAGCTTCTGAGCCGCAGTATGCTCCAAAACGTACCGAGCGCGGACGTTGTCGTCACGAACCCGACTCACTTCGCCGTGGCGATGCAGTACGACCGCCTCACGATGGACGCGCCTACGGTTATCGCGAAGGGACAGGACAACATGGCGTTTCGGATTCGCGAGATCGCGGCGGAGGCCGATGTCCCCATCATAGAGAACAAACCGCTTGCTCGAGCGCTCTACGCGGAGGTCGAGATCGGCGACACCATCCCCGAGAAGTTCTACGAAGCGGTGGTGATCGTGCTGAAGCAGGTCTATCGGATGACCGGCAAGGCAGTGGGGGGCCAGTATGGCTGATGTCCAATCGGTGCTGAGTAATGCGTTTCTGAGGAAGCGAAGCGACATCTTCATCGCGGTCGGTGTGATCGTCGTCGTGATGATGCTGATCATTCCGCTTCCAACCTTCCTGCTCGACGGCTTCATGGCGATCAACATCGTGCTCTCGCTGCTCGTGATTCTCACGGTGCTCTACACGACGAGCGCGCTCGAGTTCAGCGTCTTCCCGACGCTCCTGCTCGTGGCGACCGTGTTCGGGCTCGCGCTGAACGTCTCGTCAACGCGGTTGATACTGGGACAGGGCGCGGAGTTCGACGGTCGAATCGTCATTGCCTTCGGCAACTTCGTGGTCGGCACGAGCGGAACCGAAGGTCTCGTGATCGGCATCATCATCTTCGTCGTCCTCATTGCCGTTCAGTACATCGTCATCACGAAGGGCGCGACGCGAGTTGCCGAGGTCGCGGCGAGGTTCACGCTGGACGCGCTGCCCGGAAAGCAGATGGCGATCGAGGCGGAGTACAATTCCGGCGCGATCACCGAGGAGGCGGCAAGCAAGCGAAAGCGTGAGCTCGAGCGCGAGGTCGACTTCTACGGGGCCATGGACGGTGCGAGCAAGTTCGTCAGCGGGAACGTGAAGGTCGGCATCCTGATCACGGTGATCAATATCGTGGGCGGAATCGTCGTGGGAGTGACGCTCCACGGCGAGTCGTTCGCGCAGGCCGCCGATACCTACATCCGGTTCGCTGTGGGCGACGGTCTCGTCACCCAGTTCCCGTCGCTTCTGATCGCAACGGCCACCGGTATCATCGTCACCCGTGCGGTCTCGGACGGGTCGTTCGGCGACGACATCACCGAGCAGTTCTCTCGCCAGAGTCGCATCTACTGGATCGTGGCCGCGTTCCTTCTCGGGCTCTCGTTTCTGCCCGGCTTCCCGTGGTACGTCTTGATCCCGCTTTCGGGCCTAAGCGCGTTCCTGGCCTACCGTCTCGGCCACCGTCAGGCGCGAGAGGAGGCGCAGGCGAAGGAGGCGCAGGCCGAACACGCGCCCGAGGCGCCGGCGGAGATCTCCCCGGTCGCGCCGCTCGACCCGCTGTCGCTCGAGCTCGGGTACGGCCTCGTTCCGCTCGTGGACCGCGACAAGGGTGCCGAGCTGCTTGATCGGGTCACTCGGATCCGTCGTGAGATGGCGCTGGACCTGGGGCTCGTGGTGCCACGGATTCGGATCATCGACAATATGCGCCTGGAACCGAGCGAGTACAGCTTCAAGATCAGGGGAACGGAGGTCGGACGGGGCACGATCCGAATGGGACACTACCTGGCAATCAATCCCGGTCAGGTGAGCGAGGAGGTCCCCGGCGAGCGAGCGACCGATCCCGCCTTCGGACTACCCGCGATGTGGATTTCCGAAGACGTACGCGATCGGGCCGAGCGGGCCGGCTATACGGTTGTAGATTCTCCCTCGATCATCGCGACACACCTGACCGAGATCATCAAGCGGCACGCCGCCGACATTCTCGGGCGCCAGGAAGTGCGGAGCATGCTCGATGCGCTGAAGAAGGAGTACTCGGCGGTCGTTGAGGACGTTCAGGGTGTCCTCTCGCTGGGTGAGATCCAGAAGGTGCTGCAGAGCTTGTTGGACGAACAGGTCTCGATTCGCAACCTTGTAGCGATCATGGAGGCGTTGGCGGACTTTGCCGCGGTGAGCAAGGAACCCACCTTCCTGGTGGAGAAGGTCCGACAGGCGCTCGCTCGGCAGATCTGTCTGCAGTACACGGACGACGAACGGACAATCCACGTCGTGACGATCGAGCCGTCGCTCGAGCGGCGCATCGTGGACTCTCGCGTGGAGACGGCGGGAGGCATCGTTCCGGCGCTCTCCCCGGACGTGCAGCGCACGTGGATCACGGCGCTCACGAACGCGGCGCACAACGTCCAGCAACTTGGTCACGTACCGGTGATTCTGTGTTCCGAGGCGGCGCGTCCGCTGGTCAAGGCGAGCGCCCGGCGAGAGATACCCGATCTCGCGGTTCTGTCCGTGCCGGAGATCGTCGCGGACGTGCGCATTGAGGCTCTGGCCGAAATTCGAGTCGAGGAGTGATGATGGAGTACTTTGTTGAGCAAGCTGCCACGCACCGTGAGGCCGAGGAGAAGATCCGGCTCAAGTACGGCAGCCAGGCCAGGATCATGCACCACCGGTCCGTCCGGATCGGCGGTTTTCTCGGGCTCTTCACGCGCGAAGGCGTTGAGGTCACCGGCTACTTCTCTCGGGAACCGCGTTCCTCCGGCGGCGTTGGGAGACCCGTGAACGGTGTCGCTCAGTCGGGAACCACGGGACCAACGTCGGTTCAGGATCCGACCACGAGCAACGCCGCCGGCGTTGCAGGGTCCGGCGCGTCCACCGGGTCCGGCCGCCGCTCGCTGGAGGAAGAGAAGAAGCGGCTGCTCGAGACGATGCGCGGCGGCGGCGACAAGACGCTGGAGACGGTTCTCACCGAGATCCGAAGCCTGCGCGATTCGCTCGGGAGTCAGAGCGGGGCCGATCCGCACCCGGTGATTGCGGAGATTCGCGAGCGACTGGAAGAGAACGACTTCTCGCCGAGCTACACCCGCGGCATCGTGGAACGAATGAGGAAGGAGCTCTCGATGGAGGAGCTCGACGATCGGGAGCTCGTTCACGAACGAGTGATCGGCTGGATCGGCCTGTCGATTCGGTTGCACGAGCCGCGAAGCAGCGGCCGTCCGGAGGTGCTGATCCTCGTTGGTCCCACGGGCGTTGGAAAAACGACAACGATCGCGAAGCTGGCGGCGATGTACGGCCTTGACCGCAACAAGAAGTCGCGTGACATACGCGTGCTCACGATCGACAACTACCGGATCGGGGCGCGCCAGCAGATCGAGACGTACGGTCAGATCATGGACATCCCGGTCTCGTTCGTAGAGTCGGCGGACGACATGAAGAAGTACCTCGCGCTCTACCAGGACGCGGACATGATCTTCGTGGACACGATCGGGAAGAGCCCGCGCGACTTCCGGAAGCTTGGAGAGATGAACGAGGTCCTGTCGATGTGCGGGAGTCGCGCCCGCGTACATCTGGCGATCAGCGCGACGACGAAGACGTGCGACGTCGCGGAGATCGCGACCCAGTTTGAGCCGTTCAAGTACGAAGCGGTCGTGATCACGAAAATGGACGAGACCACGCGCGCGGGAAACATCATCAGCGTTCTCGCCGAACGCGAAAAGCCAATCTCGTTCATCACTGACGGTCAGCGCGTACCCCAGGACATTGAGCGGGCGACCCGGATGCGCCTCTTGATGCACCTCGAAGGTTTCGACGTTTCGCGAGCCAAGCTCGAGAAGCAGTTCTCATTGGTGAGTTAGTATGGAGACGATGATGGCAGATCAGGCGGAAACCCTACGCGAGATGATGCGGAATCATGGTGGTTCAGGGGGTGGATCCACGCGGATCATCACCGTTGCGAGCGGCAAGGGGGGCGTGGGCAAGACCAACATCTCCACGAACCTCGCTCTGGCGTATGCGAAGCTCGGGAAGCGCGTCGTGCTCATGGACGCCGACCTCGGGCTCGCGAACGTCAACGTGGTGCTCGGGATCATTCCCAAGTACAACCTCTATCACCTGATTCGCAAACAGAAGACGATGCGCGAGATCATCATGGATACCCGCTACGGGATCCAGATCGTGGCCGGTGCAAGCGGCTTCGCGAAAATCGCGAATCTGGACGAACAAGAACGACAGAACTTCGTCAAGGAGCTGTCGGAGCTCTCCACTGCGGACGTGATCATCATAGACACGAGCGCCGGTGTCTCGAACAACGTGTTGTCTTTCGTTGCTGCGGCGGACGAGGCGATCATCGTCACGACGCCCGAGCCGACCGCGATTACCGATGCCTACGGCATCATCAAGATCATCGCGACCGAGATCGACAACCTGGGACTTTCGCTCAAACTCATCGTGAACCGGGTGAAGAGCGTTACCGAGGGCAAGAAGGTCGCCGAGCGCGTGATCAATATCGCGAGCCAGTTTTTGAACTTGAAGGTCGACTACTTGGGGTACGTCTACGAGGACCAGGCCGTGCACCAGGCCGTGCTGAAACAGAAGCCGTTTCTCGTCAACGATCCGAAGGGAAAGGCGTCGATCTGCGTTCAGCACATCGTGAGTCGTTTGGAGAAAATCGACTATAAGGAGGGCGGTGGTCTGGGCCAATTCCTCAAGAAACTCTTTGGGGGATCGCAGTGAGGCTCAGCTTGACGGCTCATGTGCTATTATCTAACCTGTAAGGCGGTACGATGACGTTCAACTGGCGTGCCAGTTCGATTGCCGCGGGAGCGGCGTTCCTCATTTCCGTATTGGCCGGCGTCGTGGGAGGTGTGGCATTCGGAGTTTTGCTCCTCCGGGCGATTCTCGGTGCCGCCGTCTTCGGCGTAGGGGCAGCGGGCGTCTCGGCGGTGGTGGAACGGTATCTTCCCGATCTCAAGCAATCGCTTTCTTCCCCGGCGGCGCGCGATGAACACGAGCAACGCGGTGGTCACGTCGATATCGTGGTCGATGACGACCAGGAGCCCGTTATCTCCGGCGTCGGTGATCCGGACGTGTCGGAAGAGGATAGGGTTCGGCCGGGGTACGAGTCGGAGGGCGAGCTGGAGCCGGAGGGCGAGCTGGAACCCGAGGGCGAGCTGGAACCCGAGGGCGAGCTGGAACCCGAGCACGGCCTCGAACCCGAGGGCGAACTGGAGCCCGAGGACGGCCTCGAGCCGGGACCGGAGGCTGACACGCCTTCGTTTACGCCCGGATTGCGTGCCGAGCGGGTACACGAGGCACGCGGCGAGCACGCGGTCGAGGACGAGGTGCGGGAACAGGCACGCACACGGCGAGGGCCGGACGAGCCGGAGGATCTCGAGGAGATCGGGCCGGACGAAGACGATGACGTTTCCGGCGGGCGCCTGCCGGACATCGGGGGGTTCTCGGGGAGCTTCTCCGAGAGTTCGGAAATCGAAGACGTGGAAGAGTCGGCACAGGCGGGCGAGGATGCGAGCACCATGGCCCGGGCGATACGAACCGTGCTGAAGCGAGAACAATAGGGAAGGGGAGTCATGGGAGACAACCTCCTGGCCGAGAAAACCGAAGAAGAGCTCTGGCGGATCTATCAGGATACGCGCGATCCCGGTGTGCGTGACCGTCTCGTGGAGCAGTATGCACCGCTCGTGAAGTACGTTGCCGGGAAAGTCGCCGTGGGAATGCCCAACAACGTGGAGTTTGACGATCTCGTTGGGTACGGCGTGTTCGGCCTGTTCGATGCGATTGAGAAGTTCGATCCGGACAAGCACGTGAAGTTCAAGACGTATGCGGTAACGCGCATCCGCGGCGCGATTTTCGACGAGCTGCGCTCGATCGATTGGGTGCCGCGTTCGGTGCGTCAGAAGTGCCGCGAGATCGAGGAGAGTGTGCGCAGGTTGGAGAGCTCGCTCGGGCGAGCGGCGACCGACGCCGAGATCGCAAAGGAAATGGGCATGTCTTCCAAGGAGTTCGAGAAGACGATGCTGAAGATATCGTCGACCTCGATCCTGAGTCTGAACGACGTCTGGTATACCGGTGAGGACAACGACAAGGTCTCGATCGCGGACAGCATCGAGAGCCCGGACAGTCTGAATCCCGACATCATCGTTGAGAAGGACGAGATCAAGCGTGTCATCATGGAGGCGATCCAGGAGTTGCCGGATAAGGAGAAGAAGGTTCTCGTTCTCTACTACTACGAGGACCTCACGCTCAAGGAGATCGGGCAGGTGCTCGAGGTGACCGAATCGCGCGTGTCGCAGCTGCACACGAAGGCGATCATGCGCCTTCGCGCGAAGTTGACGAACATCAAGAAGGGGATCATGTAGCCATGGTGTCGCTCGACCAGATCCAGACATACATGCGGGACCAGATGCGCCAGGATCGGGACAAGGGCGTGACAGTCTCGGGTGACACGCTGGAAGATGTCCTGCACCAGGCATCGGTCGAGCTGGGAGTGCCCATCAAGCGGGTCGACTACGAGGTTCTCGAACGCGGAACGCGCGGAATGCTCGGGGTCGGTAAGAAGCCGTGGCTCGTGCTCGCATACCCGAGTCGTAAGACGGAGGATGTCGACGAAGAGCACGGCGACATGGATGTGGACCTTTCGCTTCTCGCATCGGACAACGTGGATACCGATCGCGACGGTCAGGTCTTCGTGCGTCTGACGCCGGATGGAGTCATGCTGAAGGTGACGAAGCCCGCAGGCAACGGCACGAAGGCAACCGAACGACAGGCGATGGAGAAGCTCCTCCAACGGGTGGACGAAGGAATCGACAAGGCTCGAGTCGCGAAGGTCGTTCGTCTTGCGGAGGGGGAGTTCATCAAGGTCGGGGATTTCGACTACGACCCCTCGGAGGACGCGACGCTCTCGGTCGAGTTGGCCGAGGCGGAGATGAAGGCGTATCTGATCGCCTATCCACCGGGCGAGGGTGGAGCCGACCCGTCGTACGATCAGGTCATCACGTTCCTGCAGTCGAACGGCGTCGTCGCGGGAATAGACGAGGAGGCGGTCGGGAGTTTCGTGGACGATCCGCTCTACCGCGAGACCGTTGCCGTTGCGCACGGTATTCCACCGAAGAACGGCGCGGACGCCCAGATTCGGTACAGCTTCGAGCTTGACCCTGGTCGGGTGCGGCTCAAGGAGACGAACGGCCGCGTCGACTTCAAGGAGCTCAACCTCGTGCAAAACGTCGTGCAGGGTCAGGTTCTCGCGCGAAAAGAACCCGCGCAACGCGGCGAGGCCGGCAGGACCGTGACGGGAAAGCTGCTTCCCGCGTCCGACGGAAAGGACGTCGACTTTCCGATCGGCAAGAATGTCCGGCTGAGTGACGACGGGAAATCGGCTATCGCCGAGATCAACGGCCAGGTGATCGTGACCGCCGGGAAGATCACCGTTGAGCCGGTGCACGTGATCAACGGCGACGTCAATCTGCGGACCGGGAACGTGCTCTTCCTCGGCACCGTACTCGTCAAGGGGAACGTGGACGACGGCTTCACTGTGAAGGCGGCCGGCAACATCGAGGTCATGGGTAGCGTTGGCAAGAGCGATCTTGACGCCGAGGGCGACATCATCGTGCACCAGGGAATCGCGGGTAAGAACACCGCGACGATTCGGTGCGGCAAGAGCGTCTGGGCCAAGTTCATCGAGAATGCTCGAGTCGAGTCGGGCGATCTTGTCGTGGTCTCGGACGGAATCATGAGCTGTACGGTGCTCGCCGACCGCAAGATCATCTGCAAGGGAAAACGAGCGAGCATCGTCGGCGGTCAGCTCAAAGCCGTTGAGGAGATCAACGCAAAGAGCCTCGGATCGGTCGCGGGAAGCGAGACGATTCTCGAGGTCGGCTACGATCCCAAGCGCAAGGAGAAGCTCGCCGGGCTCGAGTCGAAGCGCGATGAGTACCAGCAGCAGCTCGAGGACGTGAAACTGAACATGGGCACGATCGAGAACCTTGTTCGATCGGGCCGTTCGGTGTCCGCAGAGAAGAAGGAGTTCTACCAGGAGCTCAAGGACAAGAAGGTTGCGTTCCAGAAGGAGATCAAGAAGATCGACGCGGAGATCCAGGAGGTCCGTGAGTACCTCAGCGGGCTGAAGATCGCCGGGCGTATCTCGGCCTCCGGCACCGTCTTCCCGGGCGTCCGCGTACACATCAAGGACGCGTTCCTCGAGGTGCGCAACGAGTTCAAGGCCGTTACCTTCATCTCGGACAAGAGTACCGTGAAGGTGACCAAGTACGAAGAGACGGATGAGGATGTGACCATCGGCAGGAGGGGCTAGTGGCGATTCAACCCATCGACCTCCAGGTATTGTTCTCCCGCCTGAACCAGGTCGGGAAGGACCAGGCGGCGATCCGAGAGGCGCAGGTACAGGCGCAGGCGGTCGCGGCAAGTGAGATCGCCGAACGCAGCCAAGAACGCGATCACCGTGTCACCGAGACGAGTACCGAGGAAGAAGGGCCTGAGCAGGTGAACGACGAAAGCGGCGGGAACCGGGGCGGTAGCGGCCGAGGTCGGAGTGAAGAGGAAGAGGCTCGGGAGGACGAAGTGTTTCGCGATCCGGACCTGGGCCGTAATGTGGACATCTCCGGATAGCCGATGAGCGGGTGGCTCTCTGTGGCGATCACCGTCATTCTCGTGGTGGTCGCGTATATCATTCTGAACCGAAACATCACCGCGCGAACGAGCCAGCAGGCCGCGCTGGATGACATCAAGCGGGAGGTCGGCGCAATCATTACCGAGCTGAACTCCACGACCGAACGAAACATCGAGCTCATCGAGGACCGAATCGCCACGCTCGAGAGGTTGGTGGAACAGGCAGACAAGCGGGTGGGCGTTCTGAGGCGCGAGGCGGCGACGCACCGAAGCGAGCCCGCGACGTACACGAAGCTCGGCTCACCGGCAATCCGCTCGTCCGATTCCGGTCCGGCGCGGCGTGCCGGCGCGGCGGCCGAACCACCGCCCGAGGAGCCGCGAGTCGGGTCCGGCGGGCGGCCGACAGAACCCGAGCCCGCGCCGAACGAGGGGTCTCTCCGCGAACGGGTCCGTGCTCTCTACCTCCAGGGACTGCCCTTGGCGCGGATCGCTTCCATTGTGGGAAAGACCGTTGGTGAGGTAGAGTTGATCGTCTCCTTGGACGAAGGAGCGGAGAGGTAGGCGTGACGGTGCAGACCGAGAAGCTTCAACGCATGTTCGACTCGGACAGTTCGATCATGCTCGAGACTCTGAGCGGAATACTCGGCAACGTCGGCACGGGGCAGCTGTCCGCGGACGACGTTGAACGAGCGTTCCGCGCAGCGCACTCGATCAAATCGGAAGCGGGGTTCCTGAATCTCGTTGATATTGCCGAGAGCGCGCATCGACTCGAGGACGAGCTCAGTGGTGTACGCGACGCCGGCGGCGCGGTGGACGAGGCGCGTGGAGACGGGCTGCGCAGGGGAGTGCGTGCGCTCGGCATCGCGCTGAAGGAGCATCGCGCCCAGCGCGAGGCCCGTCGTTCGAGCGCCGGCGGCGATGCGAGCGACGGTGCGCAGCACGGCCGACCGACTGACGTGGACGGCGCGCGGGCGGGAGGCGCCGGCGCGGACCGGACCCACGACGACGCGCGAGCGACGGCGGCCGAGCGTGGGATGCTTCGAGAGGCTCGGTTGCGGGGCGAGCACCTTTTCCGCGTGACCGTGCAGTTGAGGTCCGACCGGGAGACGCGCTACGCGCGATCGTTCCTCGTCGTCAACAACCTTGAGGTATCGTGCGCGGTTGTGCGTACGGAACCGTCGCTCGAGAGCGTGAAAGAGGATCCGCCGGACAAGCTCGTCCTGCTCGCGACGACGAGCGGCGAGGAGGAAATCATCCGCCGAGCGGTGCACGTGGACGAGGTCGAGCTCGAAGCTCTCGAGGAGCTCAGCTATGAAGAAGCGATGCCCGGGACGTCGGTGGTCGAGCGTGCGACGAGCGAGCGCCGCGAGCCGCCCGACGGATCTCCCGTGAGCGCTCGGGGCGATCGTCACGAGGAGGTCGCCGTGTACGCCGAGGAGATCGTCGCGGCGGCTCGAGAGCTGCGCGACCTCGAGAACCAGGAGAGCGGCGACGTTGCCGAGCGCGCTCGGAAGATCGTCCGGTTCGCTACGGTGTTGCGCGATCGAATCGGGTCGAGCAACAGGGTACAGATTCTCGACCTCCTGCGGGAGCTGAAGACGAGCTCGGTGCGGTACGCGGCGCGCCAGGGGAAGCGGGTGAGGATGGCCGTGGGCGGCCACGGCGCGCTCGTGGAAGGCGCGGTTGGGGACACGGTGCTCGAAGCGCTCATGCACCTCATTCGCAACAGCATCGATCACGGAATCGAGACGATTGAGGATCGCGCCGGACGCGGACGGCATCCGGCGGCGACGATCAAGCTGCGCGTTGATCGAATCGGCGGGCGGGTACGGATCGTCGTGCAGGACGACGGCCGCGGGATTGACGAGCAAGCGGTCCGCGCGCGCGCCGGCGACGAGTCGAGCTCACTTCTGGACGTCCTGGCACGATCGGGGTTCTCCATGCGCGATGAGCCGGACACCGGCTCCGGCCGTGGCGTTGGGCTCGACGTCGTCATGCATTCGGTGCGTACGCTTCTGGGAGGCGAGATCAAGCTCATCAATCGTCCCGGCGCGGGCATGACCTTCATCATTTCCGTGCCCGAGTCCGCTCGGCTCATTCATGTGCTCGTGGTGGTGTCGGGAGAGTCCGCGTACATGGTTCCGTCCGCGACCGTCGTCTCGCACCACATCGTGGATCGAACGCGAATCAAGAGAGACAGTTTCGGTGCGCTCTACTACGAGTACGAGGGCGAGGCGTTGCCCCTGTCCACGCCGGCGGGAAGATCGCCGGTCGTTCGCACGATTCCCGAAGGGGCGGTCGTCGTAGTCGTCAACGCCGGCCGCGAGCGGCGCGCGATCGTCGTAGATGCCGTTCGAGCCGAGGAAGCGGTCGTTCGCGACGATGCACGGATCCGACGCGTCTACTCCCGGACGCTCGGCCGCGAGGCTCAGTTTCTCTTTCCGGCTGCGCTCGCGACGAACGGCGACGAACGCGAATAGAATCGAGGCGGGGCCCGTTCGGACCCCGCCCCCAAAAAAAAACGGTATGCCTGGACGTCTGCATACCCGCGATGGCTCGCGGTGCACACTGCATACCGTTTGGATGAGATGTCACCCACCTAGAGACTCGGTTCCGCCGGTCATAGACTTGAGCGTTTAAATTCGTTCGACGGCATTCTCGAGCTGTTCGGCGTGAAAGACCGCCGCGTTCGCCAGGCCGCGATAGATCGACTCGGACGCGTTGATCTGCTCCTCGAGATCTCCGCTGCCGTAGCCTGAGCGTATCTGCGAGATCGATTCCTGGATGAGGAAGCTGCCCACCGCCGCGCCTGCATGCGAGGCGAGCCGACGATCGAGCGGTGCCAGCGGCGAGAAGTCCACGGCCGTCCCCGAGTCGTAGTCGGCTCGGATGCGATCGATCTCGGTGACCGCGGCCTGTGCGACGGCGAGGAGGTCTACAACGTCGTCACGCACGCCCTGGAGCGTTCTGCGCAAGACGCGGTTGCGCTCCGCGGTATCCGCGGACTCCGACCGAGTCGTGCGCTTCCGGACGGCGGCGAGACGCTCGTTGATGTCGGCACGCCGGGGCTCGAGCGCGCGGAGGTCCGCGAGCGAGGCGGGCGACAAACTGTCGATCTGCGCTCCGCCCCGCGTGAGGGAGAAGGTCGGCGGGGCCCCCGATCGTGCGAGTTGCGAGGCGAACCACGAGCGGTAGATGTCCATCCGCCGGTCGGAGAGGAGCTCCGCGCCGTCGTTTGCAGGAATCGGTCTCGGTCCGGCTCCCCAGGTGTATCGGAATACCACGGCTTCGGCGGGGGCGAGGCGCAGACCTCGTATGAGTGCGAGCTCTTCGAAGAAGCTGGACCTCACGTGGGTCCGGCCGCCGGGGAAGCCGAGATCGAGTCCGGCCGTGTAGACGGCGGGCGCGCCGAGGACGCGGGCAAGGTCCCATGCGGTCGTGGAGACCGAACCTCCGGCGCCAAGCGGTCCGAAGGCGCCGAGCGCCTGCTCGAGAACGCGGCCGAGCGGAAAGACGCTCGAGCAGAAGAAGACGGGCTTGGCGAACGGCTCGAATACCCGTGGGTGCGCGGACGCTTCCGAGACGAGCACCGTTCTCTTTGGCGAGACTCTGTCCAAGTGGCGGGCGTTCCAGTACTGGGGATCCACGACGACGGCGAAATCGGGTTCGACTCCGAAACGGAGCGCAGCCGGGAGCGCGGTGTCCACGGCGACGACGAGCGTGCGGTTCGCGATCTCACGCAGATGCGGGAGTACCTGATCGAGCGAGGGGCCGGCCGCGAGCAGAAGCACGGGAACGCCGGCGAACGCGTTTCGAAGCTGATCGACTCCGCGGCCGGTTACGAGGCGCGGAACGTTCCGGCAGAGGTTCCTCACCCACAGGCGTCCGAACCGCGCGAGCGTGCT
Organism: Spirochaetales bacterium; assembly: GCA_046538735.1. Taxonomy (GTDB): domain Bacteria; phylum Spirochaetota; class Spirochaetia; order DSM-27196; family SLST01; genus SLST01. The sequence continues at coordinate 58,363 of JBKHII010000007.1, read as the reverse complement.
TCGGTTGATTTCGACGCGCGCGGCGAACGACTCGAGCGCCCGCCGTGCGCCGGCGAACGGCTCTTCCTCGGGTGAACGGCCGGGAAGGACGAGCGACTCGAAGCCCTCGGCCGCGAGGCGGGGGAGCGCCGCCGAGAGATCGTCGACCGTTGTCACGATCGTCAGCCGCTCCCTCTGCGACGCGTCCGCAAGCGGACCGTGTTCGAACGCGAGGTCGACGATCTCTCGCGACGGTTCGAACGCGACGACCACCGTTGCCTCCGTCCGGCGAAGCAGATACGCCGCGTGGTAGCCGAGGCCGAGGCCGAGCATGACGACCGCCGGCGGTTCCCGGCGGGCGATCTGTGAGGCCGTGCGCTCCGCCTCGCGCTCGGGATCATGGCGGCTGTGAACGAAGCGCCCGTCCACGAGGAGCGTTGGGCTGCCGTTTCGGGCGTTCTCGAGTCGAATCACCTGGTGCCCGGTCATGCTACTCCAGCTCCAGGCGGAGCGTCATCCCACGCTCGAACGGGGTGCCCGGCGGCGGCGACTGTCGGGCGACCCAGCCGTATCCGTCGATCACGACGCGCACGTCGTCTCGTTCGAGGAGCGGCAGGAGCGTCCTCTTGGGCAGTCCGGAGAAGTCGGGCACGGTGTCGTCAATCGAGGGTAGGACGACCTGCTGGACGGTGATGCGGCCCGCGTGTACGACCCTCCCGTCTCCTTCCACCGGGATCCCCAGGTAAGGAACGAGGAAGTCGAGGTAGTCGCGGACGATCGGGGTGACGATTCGTCCGCCGTAGAACTCTCCGCCCTTCGGATAGTGGATCGCCATGTAGATGATCAGAGAAGGTGAGTCTGCGGGAAGGATCGCGAGCGTGGACGCGACGAACGCGTCCTCTGAGTACGTGCCGGTCGCGGGATCGAGGCTCTCGGCCGTGCCGGTCTTCGCGGCGATTCGCAGCCCTTCGTACTCGATTCTTCGCGCGGTTCCGTTGTTGGAGACGGCCTCCTCCATCGCGGAGAGTACCTCGGCGGCGGTCTGAGGTGAGACGACTTCGCGAACCGGGGTGCGGCCGTAGTCTGCGAGCACGCGCCCCGTTGGCGAGACGACCTTATCCACGATGTTCGGTTTGATGAGAATCCCGTGATTCGCGTACACGGTTGCCGCGGAGACGAGTTGCAGCGCGGTCACGGCGATCTCCTGCCCGATCGCAAGGGTTGCCCTGGTGCGGCCGGACCAGTTATCGGGTCGCGCGAGGATACCTGCTTCCTCGCCGTTGAGACCGACTCCGGTCTTCTCACCGAATCCGAACAGCCGCAGCATGTTGTAGAACGAGCGAGCGGAAACCCGCTCGCTCGCAATCGCGGCGCCCACGTTGCTCGAGTATCGGATGATGCCGGTGGTATCGATGGTGCCGTAGTTCGCGAGGTCGTGAATCGGCGGCTGCACTCCGGTGAAGATGCCGTTCGTCGCGTAGGTGGAGCCCATGGAAATCGCGTCGACCTGCAGGAAGCTTCCAATGGAGAAGATCTTGAAGACGCTGCCCGGCTCGTAGACGTCCGAGATGGGGCGATTGCGCCGTTCCTGCTCCGAGTACGTCCCGTACTGGTTTGCGTCGAAACCGGGGAGCGATGCGTACCCGAGGAGGTCGCCGCTCTCCGCGTCCATCGTGAGCAAGACCACGGAATCCGCGTCGTATCGCTCGAGCGCCTCGCGCGCGAGGCGTTCGGACTCGTGCTGGATGTTCATGTCCACGGTGAGGAAGACCTGGTTGCCGAACCCGGCCCCGTCGGAGCTCGGGGAGAGCCACTGCTCCATCGTGTACTCGATCCCCGTCATCCCGTGCCCGTCCGCACCCACGAACCCCACGACCGGTGCGAGACTCTCGCGCTCGGGGTAGCTGCGTCCGTAGTCTTCTCGAAGACGGATGCCCTGAAGGAGCCCTTCTTCCTGCGCCGCACGGATCGCCTCGCTCTCGCCCGGGGAGATCGTTCGTTTGATCGTGACCGATCCCGTGGGTCCGGTCAGCCTCCGGGCGAGAACGGCCGGTTCCATGTCGATGAGCGGTGCGAGCTCGCGGGCCGTGCGCGCGGGGTCCTCTACCTCCGGGCGCCACGCCCAGACGGTCTCGAGCGACGTCTGGATCGCGAGGATGCGTCCGTTGCGATCAAGGATCGGTCCGCGTTCGACCGGGGCGGGCACGTTCGTGGCCGGCACGGGAGCCGCGGCCGAGAGCATGATCGAACCATAGCGGACGAGCACGAGGACGACGACGACGGCAACGATGGCGAAAACCGTGTAGAATCGGCCTCGCGGCGGGCGGTGAGGAGGCTGGGCTTCGATGGAATCTCGGATATCGTGGGCCACAAGCGGCTCTAGTTCAGTATCGGACTATAACAAGCGTCGGTGAACATGTCGATATGGATAGAGAGATGCGTGGGATCATTGAGACACAACGGATTGATCGAAGACCGCGAGGGCGCACCGAATCCCGGGCAACCGGGCGACCGGGTCGCCCCGGCGTTGGCCACGACTTCGCGCTTGGCGGAGCCGATCCGAGCGGCGTGAGGCCTCCGGACCGCAGGCGCGCGGAGCCGGCCAACCTCCGCAGCGTTGCAATGCGCGACCCACGCCGCAGGCTCGGTCGCGCGCGTGCGGCGCTGCCCGGGCGACCTCGTTCGCGACGCAGCCGAGTGCGGAACACGATCCACAGGGCGGTCAGCCGTATTCCCGGAGCCGCGCTCGCGACGGCGGTGGCCGTTCCGGTGGCCATTGTCGCATCGGCGCTGCTGATGCCGATCCTCGGGGCCTTCGACTTCTACGCGCAGCGAGTCGGGCTGCGCATTCCCAGAACGCCTTCTGAGACGCTCCTGGCAACCGTAGACACGATGACCGGGCAGGGAGGCGGCGAGACGCTGGCGATCGACGCGACGAATTTCGAGCGCATCCGCCGAGTCGAGTACGAGGTGGAACCGGGAGACACGATCTCGGAGATCGCGTACGAGTTCGGCATCGAGCCCGGGACGATTCTCTCGATGAACCCGATCGACGATGTCCGCCGGTTGCTCCCCGGGACAACGCTCTCTATCCCGGACCGGGACGGGCTCTTCCACGCGGTACAGCCGAGCGAGTCGCTCTCTTCGATAGCGGGTCAGTACGGCGTGCCGGTCGCCCCGATCCTGGACGCGAACGATCTGGAGACGAGCGTGTTGCAGGTTGGAGAGACCCTCTTCGTCCCCGGTGCGGAGATGGACGAGAACGAGTACCTCCTCGCGATCGGAGAGCTGTTTCAGTGGCCGGTGCGGAACTTCAGGTTCACCTCGGGCTACGGAATGAGGTCTGATCCCTTCACCGGCCAGTGGAGGATGCATACGGGCATCGACCTGGCGAATGCGGTCGGTACGCCGGTTCTCGCCGCGCGACCCGGACGCGTGGTACACCTTGAGCCGAACACCGGGACGCTTGGCAACATGATCATTCTCGATCACGGAGACGGTTTCCGCAGCCTGTACGGACACCTGGATTCGTTCAACGTGACGAACGGCCAGCGGGTATCGGCCGGGCAAATGATCGGGCGAATCGGGAACACGGGCCGGAGTACCGGCCCGCATCTGCACTTCTCCGTGATCCGCCAGGGCCGCTGGGAGGACCCCCTCAAACACATGCCGTAGCGCCGAGAGCTAGCGGCCGTGGCAGTGCTTGTACTTCTTGCCGCTGCCACACGGGCAGGGGTCGTTCCGTCCGACCTTGGGCACTGATCGGCGGACGGTCTGCTGCTGGGGTTGCGCCGCCGAATGGGGTCGCGGTCGGGTCGCGAGCGCCGCGGCACCGCCGCCGACCGCAGCACCCGGCCGCAGCCCGCCGCCGAACGCGGAAACCTGCGAGTGATGCTCCTGAGCGGCCTGTACCGGTGAGGGGCTCTGCACGCGAGCCCGGAATCCGTCCGCCTTGACCGCCATCAGTTTCCGCGCGACTGCAAGCCGGATGTCGAGCAGGAGCTCGTCGAAGATCTCAAAGCCTTCGAGCTTGTACTCGAGTAGGGGGTTTTTCTGCGCGTACGAGCGGAGGTAGACCGCCTCACGCAACGCCTCGAGGTTCTCCAGATGATCCTGCCAGCGGGAATCGATATTGCGCAGGTACTCGTATCGAATCGCGAGATTGAGCTGCTCCTTGCCGATGATTCCCTCTTTCTCCGCGACGTCGGCTTCCATTTCCTGAATCAGGAGCTCTTCGATCTCGCGCGCGGGTTTGCCCGCGAGCTCGTCCGCCGAAACGTCGGGAGTGTAGTAGAGACGCTCTCGCAGGAAGTCGACGAGCTCAGCGATTCGTGAGGGGGTTGCGTCTCCGGGTTCGGTGACGTCCTCGAGCGATTCGGAGATGAGGTCTCGCGCGGTTGCCATGACGCGGTCTCGCAACGAACGGTCCACGAGGATCGTATCCCGCTGTTCGTAGATGTACTTGCGCTGCTCGTTGAGCACATCGTCGTACTCGAGCAGGTGCTTCCGGATGTCGAAGTTGCGCTCCTCAACGCGTTTCTGCGCGCGTTCGATACTCCGGTTGATGATGGGATGGTTGAGCGGCTCTCCCTCCGGGAGTCCGCGCGTCATGATCGCCTTGAGATTTGCGCCTCCGCGACCGAAGAGCCGCATGAGATCGTCGTCCATGGAGAGGAAGAATCGGCTCTCGCCGGGGTCGCCCTGTCGTCCGGACCGACCTCGCAACTGATTGTCGATTCGGCGCGACTCGTGCCGCTCGGTTCCGAGGACGTAGAGCCCACCCGCCTCCTGGACCTCGCGGTAGTCTTCGCGCCACGCCTCGCGCTCTCGCTCGTACGCCCGCTGGAACTCCTCGATCGTCGCGTCGGTCCCGACTTTGCGACGTGCGCGGAACTCGGGATTGCCGCCGAGCTTGATGTCCGTCCCGCGGCCCGCCATGTTCGTCGCGATCGTAACCGCGCCCTTTGCGCCGGCCTCCGCGATGATGAGCGCTTCTCGCGAGTGGTTCTTCGCGTTGAGCACCTCGTGGCGCACGCCACGCTTCGTGAGCATCGCCGAGAGCACCTCCGACCGCTCGATCGAGACGGTACCTACCAGCACGGGCTGTCCCTTCTCGTGGAGATGCTGTATCTCGTCGCAGATCGCGTCGTACTTCTGGCGTGCGTCAACGTAGATGACGTCGTCCTGGTCGATCCGGGCCACCGGTCGATTCGTGGGTATGACCACGACGTCGAGTCCGTAGATCTTGCCGAACTCCTTCGCCTCGGTCTCCGCCGTACCGGTCATTCCGGAGATTTTGTCGTACATGCGGAAGAAGTTCTGGAAGGTGATCGTCGCGAGCGTGCGGTTGCGCTCGGCGATCTTGATGCCTTCCTTCGCCTCGATCGCCTGGTGGAGGCCGTCCGAGTAGCGACGGCCGTGAAGGATGCGTCCGGTGAACTCGTCAACGATCTCGACCTTGCCCTCGGCGACGACGTACTGCTGGTCCTTCTTGAAGAGACGATGCGCTCGCACCGCTTGCGTCGCGAGGTGGATGTACTCGAAGTTCTCGTCCACGAAGAGGCTGTCGCCGATGATCCTCGCCCGCTGCAGGAGCTCCTCGAGGTGCGCCAGACCCTGTTCGGTAAACGACACGCGCTTCGACTTCTCCTCGAGCTTGTAGTCGCCGACCGGCTCCTCCGGGTAGTCGTCGGTCTCCGGATCCTTCTCGCACTCTGCGAGGTCGTGAACCACGCGGTTGACCGCGTTGTACTTCCGTGTGTCGTCCTCGGCCGGGCCCGAGATGATGAGCGGCGTACGCGCCTCGTCGATCAGGATCGAGTCGATCTCGTCCACGACACAGAAGTGGTGGCCCGCCTGGACCTTGCGGGACGCGTCGAATCGCATGTTGTCGCGCAGGTAGTCGAATCCGAACTCGTTGTTCGTGCCGTAGGTGATATCTTTGCGGTACGCCTCTTTGCGCGCCTCGTTGTCCATGTTGGCGAGGATCGCGCCCACGGAAACGCCGAGGTAGTCGTAGATCGGCTTCATCCAGTTGGCGTCTCGTTCGGCGAGATAGTCGTTCACCGTTACGATGTGGACGCCCTTGCCGGCGAGCGAGTTGAGATAGGCGGCCGTGACGCTGCTGACCGTCTTTCCTTCGCCCGTCTTCATCTCCATGATCTTGCCCTGATGCAGGACGATGCCTCCGAGGATCTGCACGTCGTAGAGCCGCTCGCCGAGCGTCCGCCGAGCGGCCTCGCGCACGAGCGCGTACGCTTCGGGGAGAAGGGCGTCGAGCGTCTCGCCGGACCGAACACGCTCTCGAAAGCGCTTCGTCTGCTCCGGGAACTCGTCGGGGGAGAGCGACATCGCCCACGGCTCGGCGGCGTTCACCGAATGGAGGAGGGGGAGCAGCGCCTTGAGGTCGGCTTCGTTCTTGGAGCCGAACAGCGCGTCGATCACGTTCTGAAGCATAGCACCAATGTATCGGGGGTCTCGGAGGCCGGTCAAGATTGACACCTCGTGACCGAGGCCGGTAGTATCACATACCAATGTCGCTACGATCCCGCGTTCGAATGCTGCTCGCCCTGTCGGCTCTCGCCGTTTTGCTCCCGAGCGCGTGCTCGCGGAGTCACGTGCCCGTCCTGGAGCGACAGGACCTCTTCTCGCTGGAATACGGGAAGATGGAGGACCAGATCGAGCTCTATCTGGACGGTTCCGCGCTGACGCGGAAGACGCGCATGGCCATGCGCGGCGGTCTCTTCTACGTCGCGAGCGGCTACGGCAACCGCATCATGGAGTTCACCTCCTACGGCGACCTGCTCACGCTCTACTACAATCCATCGCAGAATCCGCGCCCCGTGATGCTCCAGTCGAGCTCGGACGAGGAGCGCGTGACGAATCGCCGGGCGTACGAGTACCCCTTCAACACCGTGGGCGAGGTTGCCGTCACGAGCGACAAGACGCTCCTCGTGGAGGATCAGGTGCCCGATCGGGTCGCCGTCTTCGACGAGGAGCTCGGCGTCCGACTCAACCGCGTCGTCGTCCGACTCGATCAGAGAGGCAATCAGATCGACTATCTCGGTCAGGAGGGAATCGGAGGAAGCTTCTTCCCGCACATCCAGGAGATCGAGGTGACGGCGAGCGACGAAATCGTGGTCGTGACCTCGGCCCCACCGCGGTCGATCGTCTACTGGTTCGCCTCCGACGGCACGTTGCTTCGACGTGTGGAGATCACACCCGATACGCTACCCGTCCCGAGCGACGTCGCCGCCGCGCCGATCCTCGAGTCGATTCGACCGGACCAGGAGCTCCGGCGGCTCTACGCGAAGATCAACTACTACGCGCACGACGAGGGTGACGCCGGCGGCGGCGGGTCGATCAATCGGCTCATGAGTCGCGTCTATTGGCTCAACATTGACGATGGAGCATACGAGGGCTTCGTGGACGTCCCGCGTAACGTGAGACGGGACGGCGTGCTCGGCGCGCTCGGTGAGGACGAGGAGTTCTATTACGAGCTGCTCGGAGCCGCGTCAAACGAGCACCTCTTCCTTCTGAGCCGCGAGAGCGAGCAGGAGAGCCAACTCCTCATCCTGCACACGAGCGGGAAGGTCGTCAGGCGCAGAACGCTCGGCATCGACTACGAGGATGTCGTGATCCGCGACCTGCACGTTTCGCACGACGGGATCCTGAGCGGAATGCTCGCGACGAGGGACGACGTTGCTCTCGTGTGGTGGCGTACGGATCGACTCTTCGAGGCCGGAGTCGCCAGGTGACCGACTGGACGCGCGACCTGACACGCATCGTCGACTCGTCGCGGATGCAGGAGATCGATCGTCGCGCGCAGAACGAATACGCGATACCGGCCATCGTCCTCATGGAGAGCGCCGGACTTCTCTCATGGCTCGAGATCGAGCGTCGCCTGAGCGGTCGTCCGCAGTCGCCTCGGCTCTGCGTCGTCGCCGGCAAGGGGAACAACGGTGGCGACGCGCTCGTGATGGCGCGCTATGCCGTGGGAGCCGGGTACGAGACCTCCGTGGTGCTTTCGGCACCCGAGGAGGCCCTCGGCGAGCACGCTCGAGTTCACGCGGGAGTCGTTCGTTCGCTCGGTGTGCAGCCGTTCGTCTGGGCGAACGATCGCCGGACGTGTCTCGATGCGCTCGCGAGGGCGGACGTCGTCGTGGACGGTCTTGCCGGAACCGGCGTCAGGGGTGCGCTGCGAGCGCCGCTGGACGATATTTGCTCGGCGATCAACGAGGCGCTCGAGCGCGGCGCTCAAGTGGCGTCCGTTGACGCGCCGAGCGGGCTCGGCGACGAGTGGCGCCCGGGCATGCCCGCCGTTCGCGCCACGTGGACGCTTACCATGGGACTCCCGAAGGAGTGCCTGTACGCGCCGGCCGCTCGGAGCCTCTGCGGTGCGATCGTGCGAATCAACGTCTGTTTCCCGAGCGACCTCACTCGCGACCCGACTATCCGCGGCACGCTTCTTGAAAGCGACCGCCTGCGCACGGTGCTCCCGCCGCTCGACGCCGATACGTACAAGCATCGCCGCGGCGCGACCGGCGTCTTCGCCGGTGGCGTGGGAACGACCGGCGCCGCCGTGCTCTCCGCCGAAGGCGCTCATCGATGTCGTGCCGGACTCGTGACGGTCTTCGCGGACGATGCGATCTACCCGATCGTCGCGTCGAACGTGGGGTCGGTCATGGTGCGGCCGCTCGACCCCGAAGAGCCGCTCGCCGGCGTTGATGTGGATTCCGTCGTGATCGGACCCGGATGGGGCGTGAGCGATGCGCGAAGAGAGCTGTTGCGCGCGCTCCTTCCCGGAGGCAGGGCGGACCGTGTCGCTGCCGGCGTGCTCGACGCCGACGCGTTGAACCTCCTCGCCGGCATGGACGACGCTCCCGGCTTGCACGACCGGTGGGTGCTCACGCCGCATCCCGGAGAGCTGGGGCGTCTGCTCGGAACCGGCTCGGCCGCCGTGCTCGCCGATTTCAAGGGCGCGGCGCTCGAGCTCGCGGGCAGGACGGGAGCGGTTGTGGTAGGCAAATCGCATACGACGATCGTTGCGCATCCGGACGGACGCTTCGCGTACGCGGACGGCATGAACGCGGCGATGGGGACCGGCGGAAGCGGCGACGTGCTCGCCGGCGCGATCGGAGGGCTCCTCGCGGGCGGGATGGACGGGTGGCGGGCGTCGTGCGCCGCGGTGCTCGTGCATCAGATCGCCGGCCGCTCGCTGCGCCGGAGGCGCGGTCTCTTCCTCGCCGAGGAGCTCGCGGCGGAGCTCGGGAAGGTGGCCGATGTCCGGTCGAAACCGCGAGCGTAGAGGCGAACGGGCACCCGAGACGAGCGATCCGTCTCAGTACGTCTTTCACTACGACCGCGTGGAGCGGCTCGGCGACCGGGCCGATCGTGAGCGGCCGACCGGCGGCATCTTCAAGCGGAACAAGTCGCTCTTGATCGTCCTTCTGGACATCGTCCTCGTCATGATGATGTTCCTCCTCTACATCCTCTTTCTGCGACCCGAACCGGGAGTGGTCCAGGCCGAAGGTTATCTCCTGGACGGGGAAGCGTTCGCGTTCGACGAAGAGGTATTCGTCACCGTGAGGATCGAGCCGTCCGCACGCGAGGATCGGGCGGTCCCGGGCGGCTCGGGGACCGGCTCGGACGAAGGCGCCGAGCCTCCCGAGGGGGAGGCAAGCCTCGTGCGACTTCGGTTCCCGGACGGAACAGCCGTGACCGATGCGCTCCCTACGGACGCCGAGTATCCCACCGTGATCCGGCACGTGTTTGGCGGCGAGGCCGCGGACGAGACGTCGGAGTCCGAGGAGGTCGTCGTGCACATCGTCCTGCGAGGAGCCGAGCACGAGCTTCGGATCCCGCTCGGCTCGGATTGACCGCTTCGTGCGCCGACGGTATGCTCAGCGGAGGAGGAGCCGATGTACCAGATCTACCTGCTCTCCATTCTCACGCTCGTTCTCGCGAGCATTACGCTCGGGTTCAGCGAGCTCGATGAGCGCCTGCGGGTGAGCTCGTTCTTCAGCGAATCGGTCTTCAAGAGCCCCGGCTTCGCATTCGGCCTCGGAATCACCACCCTCCTCGTCGGCTTCTTCCAGTTCCTCAGCGTCCACCCGGACGATACGATCATCCTGGGCAACCTGGTGCCGGCCGCGACCGGGATGGTACTCGGAGCGACGCTCATTCTCGCGTACTACAAGGAGAAGAGCACCGTGGAATCGGGATTCGTGGAGCGGCTCGATCAGCTCTTCCTGCAGCGATCCGCGAGCCTCGCGTACCTCGGCCTGCTCGTCGCGATCCTTCACTTCTTCTTCCATCGCGTTCTCTTCCTGTAGGCGATGAGGCAGTCGACCGCCGCGTTGATCCGTCACGGAGACCGTCTCCTCTTCGTCAGGCGTCCGCCGGGAGGCGACCTGGGTGGGCTGTGGGAACTACCCGGAGGGAAGGTCGACGATGGAGAACGGCCGGAGGAGGCGTTGCTGCGCGAGCTGCGCGAAGAGCTGGGCGTTGTCGGTCGCGTGGGCGACGCCGTAGGCGAGGCCCGATTCGATCACGCCGGCGAACGCTTCCAGCTCCTGGGATTCCGCGTGGAGGTGGATATCGAATCCGTCGTGCTTCACGAGCACGAGGAGATCGGCTTCTTCACGCCGGAGGAGGCGCTCGCGCTCAGGCTCGCTCCGTCGGATGCGTTGCTGCTGGCCGCCGTCGGCGAGCGGATCCGCTGAGCTCCTACACGATCGTTCCGGCGGGAATCACGGCATTCTTCGGGATGATGATGATTCCGTCCCGCACGTAGTAGTTGCCGTAATCGCCGTCCTGGGGGAACGTCTCGTTCACGCCGATCCGGCATCCCGCGCCGATGCGTGCATCCTTGTCGATGATCGCGCGCGCGACCTTCGTGTCCTCGCCGATCCCCATGTTCGGGATCCCGCGCTCGCGGTTCGCCGCGCGTTGCTCGGCGGTCTCGTAGTGGTCGGCACCCATGCAGACAACGCCGTGGAGCTCGCTTCCGGGCTCGATGATCGTTCGGATGCCTACGACCGACTCGCGCACGACGGCGTTCGTGACGATGCAACCGTCCGCCGTGATCGTGCTTGCGAGCGTGCACTGGTTGAACTTACTCGCCGGCAGGTCACGCTTGCGCGTGTAGATCGGGTTGTTCTCGAGGTAGAAGTTGAACTCCGGGTTGATGCTCGCGAGGTCGAGGTTCGTCTCGTAGAAGCTCTTGATCGTTCCGATGTCTTCCCAGAAACCGGAGTAGAAGTACGCTCCGGCTTGCCCCCCTGAGATCATCATGGGGATGATCTCCTTCCCGAAGTCGGCCAGCTCGTTGTCGAGCGCTCGTTCCAGCGCGGAGGCTTTGAAGCAGTAGATGCCCATCGAGGCGAGGTACTCGCGACCGGCTTTCAGGTGCTCCTTGTTCGGGTGGACCGCAGCCGGTATCTTCATCGAGGAGATGTCGACCTCGAGGGGCGGCTTCTCCGTGAACTCCACGATGCGTTGGTCTTTGCCTACCGTGAGAATACCGAGTCCCACCGCCTGCTCTCGATTCACCGTCGTGGCGGCGATCGTGACCTCGTTGCCGCTCTCGATGTGGCGGCGTAGGAAGTCCTCGAGGTCCATCCGGTAGAGCTGGTCGCCCGAGAGGATGAGGTAGTGGTTGGGAGCCTGCGTTCGGAAGTGCACGAAGTTCTTCCGCACCGCGTCTCCGGTGCCTTCGTACCACCCCTCGTGGTCGAAGGTCTGTTCCGCGGCGAGGATCTCGACGAATCCGCGCGTGAACGCATCGAAAATGTAGGTATTCGCGATATGGAGATGCAGCGACGCCGTGTTGAACTGCGTGAGGACGTAGATCTTCTTGAATCCGGCGTTAATGCTGTTGGAAAGCGGTATGTCAACGAGCCGGTACTTACCCCCGAAGGGAACCGCCGGCTTCGCGCGGTCCTTCGTGAGCGGGTAGAGCCTCGTCCCCTTGCCCCCGCCGAGGACAATCGTCAGCACGTTGGTTTTCGGCATCGATGTAGTGTACGTCTGCAAATTCCAGCGGTCAAGAATTACCCGGTGAGCATTGCGTCAGAGTGATGGTACTATTGCGTGAGGAACCAAGTGCACGAGTTGATCAAGAAGCTTCAGGATGATCCTCGGTTCATGTCGTGCGTGACGAGGTGGGAACACATCCCGCCGCGCGACGGCGAGTACGCTCCGTTGCCCGACGATCTCCATCCGGAGATCCGTACAGCGCTCGAATCGCGAGGAATCACGAGACTCTACAGCCATCAGGCTGCCTCCTACCGAGCCGCTCGGGCCGGACACGACTTCGTCGTGGTCACGCCGACCGCTTCCGGGAAGACGCTCTGTTACAACCTCGCCGTGCTTCAGACGATTATCGAGTCGCCCGAGAGCCGGGCGCTCTACCTCTTTCCAACGAAGGCGCTCAGCCAGGATCAGCAGTCGGAGCTGAACGAGTCGGTCCTGGCGGGCGAGCTCCCGGTGAAGATCGTCACGTTCGACGGCGATACGCCGGTGTCGCTGCGCGTTTCGGCACGCGACAAGGGACAGATCGTGATCTCGAACCCCGACATGCTTCACGCGGGCGTCCTGCCGAACCATCCCAAGTGGATCAAGTTCCTCCGGAACCTGAAGTACGTCGTGATCGACGAGGTCCACACCTATCGCGGTATCTTCGGATCGCACATGACCAACCTCGTGCGACGGCTCAAGCGGATCGCCGCCTTCTACGGGTCGAATCCGACCTTCATCTGCTGCTCGGCGACGATCGGCAATCCGGGTGAGCTCGCGAACCGCATCGTGGAGAAGGAGATGACGCTCATCGACCGCAATGGCGCGCCGAGCGGCGAGAAGCACCTCGTGCTCTACAATCCGCCGCTCGTAGACCGTGTGCAGGGGATTCGGCGCGGCGTGGTGAACGAGAGCCGGCGCCTCGCGCTCACCTTCCTTCGTTCCGGCGTCAAGACCATCGTCTTCAGCCGGTCCCGCGTCCGGACCGAGCTCATCGCGAGCTACATCAACAAGAGCCTCGCGAACGTCTACAGCGAGAACGAACGCATTCGTGTTGAGGCGTACCGCGGGGGGTATCTCCCGAGCGAGCGCCGGGCGATCGAGAAAGGACTGCGCGACGGAACGATTCACGGCGTCGTGTCCACGAACGCGCTCGAGCTCGGGATCGACATTGGAGGCCTGGACGCCGCGATCCTCGGAGGCTACCCCGGTAGCGTTGGTTCGGCGTGGCAGCAGGCGGGAAGGGCGGGACGCCGCACGACCGTGAGCCTCGCCGTGATCGTCGCCTCATCCGCACCGCTCGACCAGTATATCGTGAAGCACCCGGAGTACTTCCTCGGCAGCGCTCCCGAGAACGGCTTTGTGGACGCGGACAACATGTACGTCTTGACCGATCACCTGAAGTGTGCCGTGTTCGAGCTGCCGTTCCGCGATCTCGGCGGGTTTCCCGAGGATGCACGGGCGGTGCTCGAGTATCTTGAAGAGGGCGGCGTGGTCCGCAAGACCGGCGACGCCTACTACTGGGCCGACCGCTCGTACCCCGCGGAGCAAGTCTCGCTGCGCAGCGCCACCTCGGACAACGTGGTGATCGTGGACACGACGAAGGGCCGCCACGAGGTGATCGGTGAGATGGACCGCCCGTCCGCGAAGGAGCTCATCTTCGACAACGCGATCTACATCCATCGCGGTACCCAGTTCGTCGTGACGAAGCTCGACCTGGAGAACCGGCGCTGCCACGTGGAGCAGACCGACGTCAACTACTTCACGGACGCGCTCGTGAAGCGGGACATCAAGGTCCTCGAAGAGGACGATCGTCGCGCTGCCGCCGGCAGCTCGGTCGTCGTGGGCGACATCCTCGTCCGAAGCCAGGTCGCGAAGTTCAAGAAGCTGCGCTACCAGACGCACGAGAACATCGGCTACGGCGAGATCTCGCTGCCCGAGGAGGAGATGCACACGCGCAGCGTGGTGCTCGTCTTCGACGGGGGCACACGCTCCGGTGAGGCGATCGAGTCGCTCGACCCGGCCGAGGTCGGCCCCGCGCTTTCGAGGATCGGCACGCTCATCCGGAACGTGGCGCCCGTCTTCCTGCTCTGCGATCCTCGGGATATCGGTGTCGCCGAACGAGTCCGCGATCCCCACTTCGGCGCACCGGCGCTCTACGTCTACGACTCGTACCCCGGCGGCAGCGGTCTGAGCGAGGCCTTCCTGACGAAGATCGACGCGATACTCGCGGCCTCGCTCGATCTCCTCCGTGGCTGTCCGTGTGCCGAGGGTTGTCCTTCGTGCGTGGGCCCGCGCGATCCGGAGGAGGAAATCGACGGCAATCCCAAATCCGCCGTGGACCACTTCCTCGGAGCCTGGCTGGAGGGAGCGCGTGCCGGGTGACCTCTACGACCGCCTCAAACGGATCAAGCAGGCCAGGAGGGCGACTCCGGCCTCGCACGGCACCCCCTCGGAGTCGCCAAGGTGCCCGGGGACGCCTTCCGATGCGGGCGCGCAGTCTCCGGCGGTGTCTGCGAGGTCGTCCGAGCCGGCTGCGCCGACCGAGCTTGCCGGATCTGCCGGGCGGACCACGCCGACCCGAGACGGTCTCTCGGACGGGGTAGCCGGGCTCGAGGGGTGGGCGCGCGTCGCGCCGCTGGTCTACGCGCGTGAGACGGTGGTACAGATCGGTGCCGCGGTTGGCTCCCGTCCGTTCGAGAGCCGGCTTCTTGCCCGGCGGATCGATCCGGGCTCACTTCGCTTCATTGACACCGAGACGACAGGCCTCTCGGGCGGCGCCGGCACGACCGTGTTTCTCGTTGGGGCGGGAACGATCGAGGGCGACTCGGTTCGCGTGCGCCAGGCGCTGCTCGTGGACTTCCCGGGTGAGCCCGACTTCCTTGACGCGGTGGGGAGGGACCTGGCAGGCGAGGTGTGGGTGAGCTACAACGGTAAGGCGTTTGACAGCCGGCTTCTCGAGTCGCGTTTCGTGATGAACGGAATTCCGCCGATGGAGGTCGAGCAGCTCGATCTTCTCTACTGGGCGCGCAGGCTCTGGCGATCCAAGCTCGAGTCGTGCACGCTCTCGGAGATCGAACGAAGCGTGCTCGACCGCGGTCGGGTGGACGACATTCCGGGGTTCGAGATCCCGGAACGCTACTTCCGGTTCCTTCGCGACCGCGACGGGGCGCATCTCGGCGAGGTGTTCGAGCACCACCGTCTGGACATCGTGTCGCTCGTGCATCTGTTCCTGCGCATCGAACGGGTACTGGCGGACCCCATCGCCGAGCGGCTTGTCGACTGCTATCAGCTCGCCCGGTGGATTGCCCGCTCGGATCAGGAGACGGCGGCGGCGCTCTTCGAACGCGCGGTGGACGAGTCCGATGCCGAGATCGCTGCCCGAGCCGCGATCTCGCTCTCCCGGATCTATCGGCGTCGCAGGCGGTCGGACGAGGCGCTTCGAGCACTGGCACGCGTGCCGGACCCGCTCGCGGGTCCCGTTGTGACGGAGATGGCGAAGATCCTCGAGCACGACCGGCGCGATGCCGCTGCGGCGCTCAACCTGGTGGAGTCGTACCTGGAGCGCGAGCCTACCGCCGCGGGAGCGGCGGAGATCGTACACCGGCTCGAGCGCCTGCGGAGAAAGTCCGCACGCGAAGGGTAGGCGTGACGCCGGTCGCACCACCCGTTTCGGGCCGCGCACGGCTCCCGGCGGCGCGGACGGCGTCCGGGCCCGTTCGAGCAGCCTACGTTGGGCGCGAGAGCGCGAGGGCGCGTTCGTAAACGCCCACGTACGCCTGGCCGGCGTGTTCCCATCCGAACCGGAGCTTCATCGCGGCGCGGCGCATCGCGTCTATACGATTGCGTTCCTTGTGCCACGTGTTCACCGCACGCAGAACCGTCGAGCTGATCGACATGGGACACGCCTCGTCGATGAAGAAGCCGGTTCCGCCCCTCGGAGACGCCTCCTCAACCGTGTCCGCGAGGCCGCCGGTCCGCGTGACGATCGGGAGCGTCCCGTAGCGCAGCGAGTAGAGCTGGTTGAGACCGCACGGTTCGTAGCGCGAGGGCATGAGGAAGAAGTCGCTCGCGGCCTCCACGAGGTGCGCGAGACGTTCGTCGAACCCGATGACGACGGCGAGGTTGCGGTAGCGATGCGCCAGCGAGCGCAGGTAGTACTCGTACTTGGCGTCGCCGCTGCCGAGGATCGCGACCTGCGCGCGACCGTCGTTGAGGATGTCCGGCAGCGCGCCGAAACCGGGGCTCGTGAGCTCCTCGAAGCCCTTCTGATCCACGAGTCGCGAGACCATGCCCACGAGCGGAAGGTCGTTCGTGACCGGAAGGCCGAACTCCTGCTGGAGCGTCTCCTTGGCGCGATCCTTCAGCGCAACAGTCTCGGTCGTGTACTTCACGTCCAGATACGGATCCTTCTCGGGATTCCACACGTCGTAGTCCACTCCGTTGAGGATCCCCACCAGCGTGTCGCCCCGTTCGGCGAGTACTTTGTCGAGCGAGAAGCCGCGCCGTGGCGTGCGGATCTCCTCCGCATAACGCGGGGAGACGGTCGTGACCATGTCCGCGTTCACGATACCGGCCTTCAGCAGGTTGAGCGAATCGAAGTGCAGCAGCCGGCTCTCGGAGAGATCCGCCCACCCGAGACCGCTCTGCGGCAGCTCGCCTACGGGGAAGGCGCCCTGGTAGCCCACGTTGTGGATCGTGAGCACGGTTGTGGGCTTCGTGGCGCCCATCGCGCCGCGACGCTGCGCGATCACCGGAACGAGCGCCGTGGGCCAGTCGTGCGCGTGCATGATCTCGGGTACCCAGCCGATGAAGGATCCGAGCGAGAACGCCGCGTGACTGAGGAGCGCAAACCGCCGGAGATTGTCCGCGTACCCTCCGGCGGGCGAGCCGTAGATACCCTCGCGGGCGTAGAGCTCTTCGTGGTCGATGAAGTAGACGACCACGGAGGTATCTCCGAGTCGCCCCTCGTAGAGCGCAGTCGTGTAGATCTCCTCGCCCACGCGAACCGTGAAGGGCGTGGGGTAGCGATAGAGCCGGTCCCGCTCGATGCCGTGATAGCGGGGCATGAGAATTCGGACGTCGTGGCCGGCGCGGTCGAGCTCCTGTGCGAGCGCGGAAACTGCGTCGGCGAGGCCGCCCGCCTTTGCGAACGGTACCGCCTCGGGCGTGACCATCAGGATCGATCGATTCTTTCTCTTCTTTCTTCGCAGCATATTCTACCTGTAATAGGATATCCGAAAGCCGTCCTCAACGGCGAACCCAATGTTCCGGTACATCGTGATTGCCGGTGCATTCTCCATTTTCACGAAGAGCGTTCCGTTCTTGCCGTCCGCTGCGATCCGCCGGAGCAGGCGAAGCATCAATGCGGTTCCCACACCGCGCGAGCGCAGCGAGCGTTCGGTGAACACGCCTCCGATCTGGTCGAAGAAGACGCCACGCGCGTTTGTGTTGGCCTTCCCCACGGGAACCCCCTCGATCTCGGCGACGAGAACCATCTGAGAACGAAGCGTCTGCCTCAGATGCTGCATGGTCGCCGTGGGACTCAATGTGTTCCCCGGCAGCAGCACTTCTTCTATCTCATACTTCTTCTGGATGTCAAACAGGTGCCGAGCGGCCTCCTCGCCGACCTCGCGGATCGTAAGCCCCCGAGGCAGGCGTGGCAGCGGGATGTCCGGCGGAGGCTCCTCCTGTGACATCAGGTGGTACTCGAGCGCCTGCTGCGGTCGCCGAGGGAGCACGGCCTCGAGCGCGACGACGTCCCGAATCCGGCCCATGACGGAG
The DNA here is from genome assembly GCA_046538735.1 of Spirochaetales bacterium. Lineage (GTDB taxonomy): Bacteria > Spirochaetota > Spirochaetia > DSM-27196 > SLST01 > SLST01. The sequence continues at coordinate 40,582 of JBKHII010000007.1, read as the reverse complement.
TAGATGCGCCTCCCGCTTCTCGCAAGGAGCCGGACGGCGTCCGGCTCCAGCTGCGGATTCGCCGGGTCGAGCACCGGATAGTAGAGACCGCTCGTGGTCTGGAGGACCGCTCCCGATACGGTCGGTCCTCGCTCGAGCCGCACGAAGACGGACGATTGCGACCGGGGAGGCGCGCTCAGCCGACCGGTCGCGATGAGGCGTTCGGTGAACGGTACGCATCCCGACTCGAGCGCACCAAGGAATCTCATGAGCGGGTCGAGCAGCTCCTCGTTCAGTCGAACCCACGCCATCTTCAGTCCGACTCCGGAAGCGGGGCGTTCTTTTCCTCGGCGTTCTCTCCCTCGTTGGCGTGCCTGAGCGCGAGCGGCGAGGTACCCTCGGGAGCGACCCTGCCCAGGAGCACCGAGTAGCCGGCGCGGAACGACTCCACTCCCCACCCGAAGACGGCGATCGCCGACTCGACCCACGGCAGGTCCGAGAGGTAGACGGGTGTAAGGATCGAAAAGATGACGATCCGCGCCTCTACGCCCTCCGCGGCCGCGAGGATCTCGGCGGTACTGGTATCGGAGAGACAGAAGACTACCGTGTCGTATCGCGCCGCGGCATCCCGGAATGAGACGCGATCCCGTGCGTCCGTTCCCACGAAGCGCGGCGAACCGATGCGGTAGACGTCCGCGTCCGGGATGAGCTCTTCGCCGATCCGCAGGAAGTCGAGATCTTTGCCGGCGAGAAGGATTCGCTCGTCCGAACCGATCTCCAGAGGCAGCCCGGCGTCGCGGAGTACCGCTACGCTTCGCCCCGCCTGGTCCCGGAAGAAGCTCGCGCCGCCCTGTGCGCGGATCGAATCGGCGAGGCGATCGGAGTCGGGTTCGAGAGGCACGCGATCGGTCGGTTTCAGGTAGGCGAGCTTCAGGTCGAGCACGCGGCCGGCTGCGTCGCGCACACGCGCGCGGAAGTCGGGATCTGCGTTGTAGAGCTCAACGAGCCGATCGGTCAGCGCGCCGTTGAGGTCGGGCGTGCGGGAGAGCATGACCATGTCGTTACCGGCGCGGAGCGCCTCGATCACGATCTCCGCGATTCCCCAGCCGTGGTCGGCGCCGTACTCCCACGCGCCGCCCATGTAGAGGTCGTCCGTAATGACGAGGCCGCGGAAGCCGAGCGTTCCGCGCAGAAGATCGTGGATGAAGTGGGGCGACAGCGAGGCGGGACGTTCGTCGCCCGAGACGTTCGGGAAGCTCAGGTGTCCGGTGAGAACCGCCGGCACGCCCTCGTTCACGAGGAAGCGATACGGGACGAGGTCGCGGCCGGCGAGCTCGTCGTACGAGTCGTCAAGGACCGGGAGTACGCCGTGCGAGTCCTCCGCGGCATTTCCGTGTCCCGGAAAGTGCTTCGCCGTCGCGATGACGCGAGCCTCTTCGAGCCCCTGATAGAATGCAACGCCGAGGACGCCGGTCAGGACGGGATCGTCCGAGAACGCGCGCGGCCCAATGACGTGCGCCTCGGGGTTCACGTAGACGTCCACGGTCGGCGCGAAGTTCATGTTGATGCCGAGCGCGCGCAACTCCATGCCGATGTAGTACGCGCTGCGATACGCGTCGTACGGCAGGCTGGACGCGCCGATCGCCATGTTTCCGGGCGTGATGGACGTGGTGAGATCGTCGCGCCCCTTCACGTGGCGCACCCAGCCGCCCTCCTGGTCGGTCGCCGTGATGAGCGGGACTCCCAGCCGATGCTCGCTCGCCCGCCCCTGCATCTCGCCGAGCGTCTCGGCGAGCGTGACGAGGTTGCCGCCGTTCCAGCCGAACACCTTCACGCCGCCCAGACTCGTCTCGGCGAGCCACTCCACGATCTCGGCGCTCGGTCGTTCGCCGAGCCACCCGAGCATGAGCGTCTGCGCGATCACCTCCTGCGGGGTCATCGCCTCGAGCAGGCGTTCGCGAAGCGTCGCGTTGGGAACGTCGTCCCAGAACGAGAGCGCTCCTGCATCCGGCGAGGCGGACGACAGGAGCAGTGCTGCGAGGAGGATCGATCCGAGGTGTTTCGATTTCGCTTCGCTCACCGGTGGTGGCGAGTATATCAAGCGGTCACTTCTTGGTAAACGTTGCCCGTGAGCGCTTCGATGTGCTGCGCCGCGGCGTGCGCCGCGACGGCACCCTCGCCGGCCGCCACGACGAGCTGGCGGAAGGGAGTGGAGCGAACGTCGCCTACGGCGAAGAGTCCGGGTACGGCGGTCTCCATTCGCTGATCGGTCACGATATAGCCCGCCTCATCCTTCGGCAGCGTAGGGACGAGATCGGTCTGCGGAATCGATCCGACGAATACGAACACGGCGTCCATCTCCACCTTCTGTAGCTCGCCCGACCGCACGTCCTCGAGCGTGACGGCGCCAACCTGCTCCATCCCCATCGCGTTCTTCGCGCCGTGGATCTCCCTGACCACCGTGTTGAATCGGACGGTGATGTTCGGATTGTCGAGCACGCGCTGCGCGACCGCCGGTTGCGCGCGGAACCGGTCGCGACGGTGAACAAGCGTGATCCGATCCGAGAGCTTTGAGAGGAAGGTCGCCTCGTCGCACGCGGCGTCGCCGCCGCCAACGACGAGAATGCGCCGGTTCTTGAAGAAGGGGCCGTCGCACGTGGCGCAGTAGGAGACGCCGCGCCCGGCGAGCTCTTCCTCGCCCGGCACGCCGAGGTGGCGATGCTTCGCGCCGGTCGCGAGGATGACGGCGGACGCGCGCACCTCGCCCTCGGACGTCTCGAGCACGAACTCATCCGCCTGTTTGTCCAATCGGCTCACCGTCGCGACGCGGAGCTCCGCACCGAACTGCCTGGCCTGCCGCTCGAACAGCTCGGTGAAGTCGTAGCCGTTGATCGGATCGGGGAAACCGGGGTAGTTCTCGAGCCCTTCGATCTGCAGGCACTGGCCGCCGTTTGCGGTCTTCTCCAGGACAAGCGTCCTGAGGTTGGCGCGCGCGCCGTACTGAGCTGCGGTCAGTCCGGCCGCTCCCGCTCCCACGATGACGATATCGTACTTGCTCTGCATGCTCACACCTTATATATGAAAGTTACGATATAGATACCGATGCTCCGGGGCTCCGTCAAGCGTTGATATGACTATAGCAAGCTCCCACTTATCAACGCAATCGAACCGGCCGACAATCAAAGCGATGACGTATGCCTACGAGGAACTGAAGGAACAACTGTCGCGACAGGCGGAGCTCATGAACGAGTTCGGGGAGCGGCAGCAACAGCTCCAGGAGGCGATCGTTGCCCGCGACTGGGAGACGATCGACGGTCTGGTCCCGGAGATGGAACGACTGAGCCGTGAGGTCTCGGCGCTGGATGATTGCCGGCAGGAGCTTTTTGACGAGGCGAAGCGCGACGCGGGGCTCCCGACGGAGGCGAGTTTCGCGGAACTGCTCGACCGAGTCCCTGAAGTCGACCGTCGACCTCTCTCCGGCCTCTTTCGAGAGCTCCAGGTGGCCGTGCTTCGTGTGAAGGGCATGACGCGCGGGATCGACTCGTTCGTGCGCGGGAGTCTTCGCGCGACGAACGAGATGCTCGGGGTGATCTACCCCGACCAGAAGGGCACCATCTACTCGAGGCACGGCAGGCGGAACCCGACCGACGGAAGGGCGATGGTGCTCGACCGGAGGCTTTGAGCGGGCCAGGGGGAGAAGCGATGCAATCGACGTTTTCAGGAATAGAGCTCGGCAAGCGCAGCCTCTTCGCGCAGAACCGGGGCCTGCAGACCGTGGGACACAACCTCTCGAACGCGAGCGTTGAAGGTTACAGCCGTCAACGCGTCGAGTTTGAGCCGACCGACCCGCTTTATCGACCGCAGCTCAACCGGGCCGAGACACCGGGACAGATCGGACAGGGCGTGGACATCGCGCGCGTGGAGCGCATCCGCGACATGCTGCTCGAGGGGCGCATCGTGAGCCAGGCGAGCGGCGAAGGCTACTGGGAGAGCCGCGACAAGTACGTGCGGATGCTCGAACAGATCTACAACGAGCCGGTGGACGTCTCGGTTCGCTCGCTCACGGACCGTTTCTGGGACTCGTGGCAGGAGCTGAGCGCCTTTCCCGAACAGATGGCTGCGCGGCAAAACGTCCTGACTCGCGGTCAGGCGTTGGTGGAGGGAATCCAGAACCGTTACCAGAACCTCGAGCAGATCAGATCGATGCTCGAGGACGAGGTCCAGATTGCCGTGGAGGAGATCAACGACCTCACGCGTGAGATCGCCGCGCTCAACGAGGAGATCGTCAAGGTCCGAGCCGCCGGCGACGACCCGAACGATTGGCTCGACCAGCGCGATCTGCGCGTTGAGCAGCTTTCGCAGTACATCAACATCACGATCAACACGACCGACAAGGACGAGTACAACGTCCACACGGGCGGCTACCAGCTCGTCCAGGGCTCGGTCGCGATTCCGCTCGATACCGAGGGCGACACCGAGAACGAGGGCTTCTCGCGCGTCGTCTGGAGCGAAGGGCGCGAGGAGACGCGGTTCACGGACGGCAAGCTCGCCGCGCTGCTCGAGCTGCGCGACGTGGACGTCCGCGGCGAGATCCAGAGCTTGGACAACATGGCGGTCAACCTCGCCGACCTCGTGAACGAGGTGCACCGCGAGGCGTACGGGCTGGACGGCTCGACCGACAACGACTTCTTCACCGAGTATCCCTTCGTGAATAACGCACTCGGCAACTACGATCGCAACGGCGACGGGGAGTTCGATTCCACCTACGTCTTCCGGATCAGCGGTGCAAACCGGCTCGATCCGCAAGAGCAGATCGGTCTCGGCGGGACACTCACGCTGAGCGGCCCGAGCGGGCTCGTGAGCATCGACTACGCTCCCACCGATACCGTCGCCGACGTGATCAACCGAATCAACCACTCGTCCAGCGAAGTCGTCGCGCGCCTCGACTACGACGGCCGCCTCACGCTCAAGGGGACCCCGGCGGAGGCGAGTGAAGACCCCGACTTCGTGATCCGCTACCTTGAAGACTCGGGCCGGTTCCTCTCCGGCTACGCGGGCATTCTGCAAGGCTCGGGGCCGGAGAACGCCTATGGATGGGAACAGGCCGACGCGGTGCTCGCCCTGCGGGGGGACGGGCTCGATTACGCCGTGGCGCCGCTGGCGCACCCTGCCGGCTGGATCGGCGTGAACGAAGACCTCGTGCGGGAGCCGGCGCGTATCGCGGCGAGCCTCGGGGACGCCGGCCGACCCGGCAATCCGGGCGACGGCAGCGGCGCGCTCCAGATCGCGGCGATTCGCAATCAGACCGTCCAGGTCGGCCGGATCTCCACCTTCGACGACTACTTCGCCGATGCCGTCGCGGGCGTGGCGCTGAAGGGCGAGGAAGCCGAGCTCTCGCTCGCAACGCAGAACGCGATCATGAAGGATCTCCGCGATACTCGCGACAGCATCAGCGGCGTCAACGTCGACGAAGAGATCGCGCAGATGATCAAGTATCAGCACGGTTACTCGGCGGCGGCGCGTTTCATCTCGGAGGTGGACGAGATGCTCGATACGATCATCAACCGAATGGGAGTGTAGTAGATGCAGCGCATTAGCACGAACATGCCCAACGACGACATGCAGTACTACGCGCGTCAGCGCGAGGCTCGACTGCTGAACACGCAGAATCAGATCGCGAGCCAGAACCGGATCCAGGAGCTGCGCGATGATCCGGCGGCGGCCGCGCACGCGACGCGCCACCAGAGCTACCTCTACCGGCTGAAGCGATACTCGGAGAACATCGAGATGGCGCAGCTGCGGCATCGCGAGAGCGAAACGTACATGCAGGAAGCCGTCGGGATCCTCCAGCGGGCGCGCGAGCTTGCGATTCAGGGGGCGCACGGGACCTACACGCAGCAGGATCAGCAGGCAATGGCGGGGGAGATCAATCAGCTCCTCAATCAGCTCGTAGAGGTTGCGAACGCGAAGGGCGGCGACGGCGCGATGCTCTTCGCAGGAGACCGAACGAAGACGACGCCGTTCCGTGTGATCGAGGGGCGCGTGGAAGGCTTTGGAGAGCCGGTTGTCTCGCAGGTGCAGTACCTGGGTACGATCAACGAGAACCGGACCGAGATCGCGGACGGGAGCTACATTCCGCTCAACTTCGCCGGCAACGAGGTGTTCTGGGCGGAGAATCAACAGGTCTTCAGCAGTGTGGACGCGACGAGCTACGTCGTGCAACAGGACACCGCGATCCACGTAGACGGCGAGGAGATCCGGTTGCGCGCCGGTGACAACATCTCGGCGATCATCGCGAGGATCAACGAGTCGGGCGCCCCGGCGCGCGCGCGGCTCGATCCGGTTCAGAACTCGCTCGTGATCGAGTCGACCACGCCGCACCAGCTCTGGCTGGACGACGGGGCGGACGGCGAAGTACTCGCCGATCTCGGCATCTTGAACGGTCGCGGCAACGCGCCGCCGCAGAATCTCGCGTCCTCAGCTCGTGTGTTTGGAGGCTCGATGTTCGATACGTTGATTACGCTCCGGGATCGGCTTGCCACGGGTGATACAATCGACGTAGGAGGTCGGGCCCTCGGCGGCATCGACAGCGCGTTGGACAACGTGCTCGGGAAGCTCGGGAAGCTCGGTTCGTACGACGAGCGCCTGCAGCTCGCGTTCGAGCGAACCGAGAGCACGATCCCCGAGATCACCGAGCGATACTCGAACGAGGTCGACGTGGACATGACGGAGCGAATCACCGAGCTTCGCAAGCTCGAGTACACGCATCGCGCGGCGCTCGGAGCCGCGGCGCGGATCATGCAGCCGACATTGCTGGACTTCCTGAGGTAACATGAGAATCGAGTCACGGCCGTACGGCCCCATTGAAGTCAGCGAGCGACAGGTCATCACGTTCCCCGTCGGCATCTTCGGGTTCGAAGAGCTTCGCCGATACGCCTTGCTCGATGCCGCCCAGGAAGGATTCTATTGGCTCCAGAGCTTGGACGACCCGGCGATCGCGTTCATCATGCTCAATCCGTACGATCTGAGGCCCGACTACGTTCTGGACGTGGCCGATGAGGATCTCGAGGCGATCGAGTACGAGAGCGATGAGGACGTCCTTGCCTTCGCGATCGTCACGATTCCCGAGGACGAGACCAAGATCAGCGCGAACCTGCAGGGGCCGATCGTTATCAACCGCGTGAAGCAGCTCGGCAGGCAGGCGATCTCGCTCGATCAGACGTGGAAGACGAAACACCTTATTCTCGAGGAGCTGGCCGGCGCGAGGAGCCGATAATGCTCATTCTCGCACGCAGGGTCAACGAGACCATCGTGATCGGTGAGGACATCCGCGTCTCGGTCATCGATATCAAGGGCGATCAGATCAAGCTCGGTATCGAGGCACCTCGGCACGTCAAGGTGTACCGGCAAGAGGTGTACGAAGCGATCCAGGCCGAGAACCGCGAAGCGGCGAGGAGCGCCGCGGCCGGCGGGGCGGGGCGCTCGCTGCCCTCGCTGCAACGGCCGGATCGGCCCGAGGTGACCGGGAAACCGGAGGACGAGAGCTGAGTCCCTACGGCGTGGAACGAGCCGGCTCGGCGTCGCTTCCGCGCGCGTAGTCCGGCCCCTGCCCGTCCGAGTCGAACCCGTCCCGCTCGAGCCTGAGAAGAGCCTCATTCAGCAGCACGTGGGCCCAGCCACAGCGGCAGGCCGGATCCACCACCATGTCGTTCGAGCCTGCGCGTTCTGCGAATGCGGCCGCATGCGGTCCGGTGACGATGACCCGGGTCGCCTCCGGCACCGATTCCCGGGCGCGGCTCAGGAGCTGATCGACCGGTAGATCGAGGTCGGTCGTGCGTCGCGTGCCGCCGAAGTAGGCGGCGCCGTAGAAACGACCTTTCTTGCCGTCTATGACGGGGAGCACGATCGTGCCGACCTCGGGAATGCGTCGCGCCATCGCGTCGAGCGTGGAGACCGAGACGAGCGGCAGCCGCTCGAGATCGTGCGCTCCGGCGACCGCGGCCGCGAGCCCCTTGGCCGTGGCCATGCCGATGCGCAGACCCGTGAACGATCCCGGGCCCCGCGTGCACGATACGAGGTCCAGTTGCCGAGCGGCGATCCCTGCCTCGGAGAGGAGCGCGTCCACGATCGGAAGCAGCCGTTCGGTGTGCTTGAGTCCGACGTCGCGCACCGCGACGTAGTCGCGGTGATGGCGTGCCCGGTCCGACTCCGGGGGACCGACCTCGGAGCCAACGCGCAGCGCGACCGAGAGTATCTCGGTCGCCGTATCGATCGCGAGGTGGTTCACGCTCCTTCCTCCGAGAGCAGCGTCGCGGGACCGCAAATCTCGCGCCGTCCATCCTCGCGGATCCGGATCGAGAGCGTGGCGGTGGCTCCGGGTATGGGGGCGCCGGCGCGTTCGGGCCACTCCACGAGCGATACACCGTCGGCGTACAGGAGCTCCTCGAGTCCGAGGTTCAGGTACTCCTCCTCGTCCGAGATACGGTAGAGATCGACATGGTAGAGGGGCAACCGCCCTCGATACTCGCTGACGATCGTGTACGTGGGGCTCGTGACGGTCTCGCCGACCCCGAGCCCTGCGGCGATCCCCTTCGCGAGCGCGGTTTTCCCGGCGCCCAGGGGACCGTCCAGCAGGAGGATCGAGCCCGGATTCAGGCGCGAAGCGATTCGCCGGCCGAGCGCGGCCGTCTGTTCGGGCGATGAGCTCACGAAGATCAGGGGAGATTCCCGGACTGCTCGAGTTTCGCGATGTGGGCCTTGAGCGCGGAGATCGCCGGTACGAGCGGGTAGTCGATTTCGTCAAGGATCTTGACCTTGACACCGACGCTGCCGAGCGGAGAGTGCTCAAGGACGAACTCCACACGGCTCGATTCCTGTCGAGAGTGATTGCGCGAGAATACTGCGGTGGCTGTGAACGTCCTGCGGTAGTGCAGCGGAGTCTCCCGCTGAACGACGTTCGTCAGCTCAACTACTTTCATGGAAGAAGCCTAATTCACGGGTTGACACGGGTCAAGCGATTCGGGAATCACTCGGTGAGTCCGTACACATAGCTCTGGATCTGATTCAGGTGCTTCCGCGACACGCGCGTGAACTTGATGTGCATGAGGCGCCCCTTGGCGCGCTGGCGTTCGACCGCGCGTACCATCCCGTAGACGGAGATTGGCGTTCCGTCCGCATTCTCGAAATCAATCTTCAGGATGTCGCCCTTCGGAAGCGGCACCTGCGTCCTGATGGCACATCCGCCGGCCGACAAGTCCTCGAACCGACCGAAGATACGGCGGTTCTTGTTGACGAACGCCTGCGTCCGGCGTTTGCGACCTCGGCCGGTCGTGAGGACGGTGACGGGGTAGAAGTAGCACGGTCTGTCGTACTCGCGCCTCGGGGATTTCCGCTTCTGCGTCTGGCGGATATTCGAGGCGTGCTCCACGAACATCACCGAGCCCCCGCGAGCCGTGTTGTAGCCGATGACGCGGGTTCCAAAGCTGTAGAGACGGTCGTTTTCGTCCACGAAGCTGACGCGCAGCTCGGTACCCTTCTTGTACTGATTCCGAGATCCGCGTCGCTGGTAAGGGAGCTCGATTCCGATCCCGTTGTGCACGTTCGAGGCGACAAGGAGCTCATGCTCCTCCGCGTCCGGAGTGCGTACGCGCACCGTGTGCCCGACCTTGATGTGTCGTGAGGAAGGAAGGACTCTGACGTTCGCCGTGGCGTTCTGGATCGTCCGTTTCACCGAGAAGAGCAGCGATTTCTGTCTCTCGCGTTCAGCTTCCGGCACGTTTGCGAGATCGAGCTGCTCGATCCTGCGCTTCAGCGCGTGGTTGAGATACGCGGAGTGCGTCAGCAGACGACTCGGATTCTGGAGTCCGAGGGTACGGACGAGCTCCTTGAGCGCTCGTCGCTGATCGGCGCTGAGTCCGAGTTTCTTCGCGCGTCGATTCAGTCCGCCGCCGTGACCGCCGTGGTGCCCGCCGCCGGATTTGCCGCCGCGGCTGTTCAGAAACGCAGCAACGGCTCCGAACGCGACGACGAGGCCGAATACGATGAGGACGACTCGTGTCTGCGCGGGGTCCGGCTGAGCAAAGAACTGAATGTCCTGTTGCAGAAGGACCGGAATCATTGCTCCTGAGTTCCCCCGGGCAGGAGCCGGTGGAGCGCTTCCAGCCGCGGCGCGACCTCGTACTCAAGCAGGTCACCGATGAGGACCGTGTCCTGGATCTCGAGCGCATCCTTGAGCTCAATCAGGTGCGGAAGGAGCTCTTCGGCAAAGCGCCTTACTCCCTCCACGTTGATGTCGGCGTCGTCCTCGGATCGCTCCACGAGCGGAACGAGCCGCACGACCCGGGTCAGGAGCTCCGTGAGCGTGACTACGGTCTGCATGGCTTCCTGCTCTTTTCCGGTCTGGAGCTGAACCGGAACCTCGATGAGTGCGGGCCGGGTAGCCGAGAGATGTCCCAACGTAAGCGCGAGCTCGCGAGCCGGCTCGCGGTACTCGCGTTCGCGGCTGCGGATGATGGTCCGGATATCGTTGACCTCGGCCGAGAGCGATCGCGCGTTTTCCGGGTGGGGCATCTTCCCCTGTTCCAGCCGATCGTCGAGGAGAACGGATGTCTCGCCGTCTTCGGACGCGAGCGCAGGGAAGAACTGCGTGAGCCTGGCGCGAACGTAGGGGAGCTCCCGTACGAGCTCACCGAGCGGCAGCTCATTCCGCGTTTCCAGACACTCGGCGAGGATAGAGAAGTACTCCTCGAGCGCGACGAGCGTCGCGTGATCCACGTCGGTGAGCGGCAGCGCCTCCACGGCAAGGCGGTCCACGTCGTCGATCTGGATGTCGGCCCACGATTCGCGGTCGTGGAGCGCATACGACGTGGCGTTCACGTCAATCGCGGTGATTGCGAAACGGCCGGCGCTGAGCCAATGAGCGAGCCCGTCAACGATTTCGCCGACCGAGGATTCGTTCTCGAGCTTGAAGTCCAGCGGCTCGTGGTTGACGAGGATTTCCATATGCGTCTCCCTCTCCTAGTCTCGGCAGCAAAGCCAAGCCACGTGAGCCGCCCGGTTCATCTATTGCTGCCCTCCCGACTGCGTCTGGAGGTTCTGAAGAGCGCGCTGGTTCTCCTTCATCTCCTGCATCGCCGCCTCCATCTGCGCGAACTCCGCGCGATACCGCGCTTCGACCTCTTCCAGGCGCGCATTCTCGCGTTCAATGCGATTCTGCGTGTCCGAAATCGATTGCTCGATGTTCCCGGTTCGCTGCGGAATGAGCCCGTCGGTCTGAACGTACGGGCGAAGATTGCGGTCGATCTCGTAGGCGACGCCGGTATCCACGGCTCGGTCTCCGTTCGAGTCGCTTCCGAAGAGCTGACGCGCGGAAGCGAACCGCGTCTGAAGGACGGTCTCCACGTCGGCGGGGTTCATCTCCATGTACCCTCGCAGTCTGCTCGAGTTGACGCCGCTTCCGGGACCCGACTCGTTGGTCGAGATGCCCATCTGCGCGAGCATCGCGAGCGCTGTCCCCGCGTCCGTGGGGTAGGCGTTCATCATGATCGTCTGGAGACGCGACTTGAGCGAGTTCAGCGAGAGATTTCCCTGGAGCAGACCCAGGTCTTCGAGCGCCTCCTGGCGCTCGTCGTCGTTCAGGTTCGTGAGCTCGTCTACGATTGCTTCTTCACTCCGGGTCAGGATGTTGATATGGCGAACGAGCTCGTTGTAGTAGAAGACGAACTGGATCAGAGAGTCGGTAACCGCCTCCCGATCGGGTTCGACCGTCACGTCCACCGGTACGCTGCTCGTGCCGCGGAGGTTGAGCGTCACACCGTCGATCAGATCGTCGATCGCATTGGTCGGGCGAATCACCTCGATGCCCTCAATTTCAACGATCGCGTCGCGTGCGGTGCTGACCGGATTGAGCGGAGCCACGTCGCCCCGCGTGCGGGGGTCGTATATCGTGATGTTTCGGACTCGGACCCGGCGATGCGTGTTGTTGTTCCGCACCTCGATCGCGTCGAGTCGGTCCGCGAACTGGGAGAGCGGCACGCGGACAGTCTCGAACCCCTCCGTGTCTGCGAGCGCCGGAAGCTCGATCCGGCGACCCGAGGAGCTGAGAAACAGGATCGACGGATCCTCGCGCACCTCCGGGGGTTCCGGTGGCTCCCAGCCCGGGAGCGGAACCTCGGACGGCGCATTCTCGATCGTTACGTCGCCGAGCGTGATGCTTCCCGTGTCCGGGATCTCTGGTCCCGGTGGCGGCTCGGGCGCGGTCCACTCCTCGGAGAGGTTCCGAACGTCGACCTCCAGCTCCATCACGAGCGATTCGGTGTCCGTGACGGGCGCCGGAAGGCGAACCGTGGCCTGTCCTTCCGGTTCAACGGTGAGAGTACCCGCCTGCACCGTTCTCGTGGAACTTGCCGTTGTGCCGTCGACCGTGCTCGCCTGGATCGGCGCCTGCACGACCTGGTCACGGACCTCTTCGAGAACGCCGGCCTCGAGCGCAAACGACCGTGCGTCCTCGAGGAACGAGAGCTGATTCTCTGCGCCGGTCCGGTTCGCCTCGATCAGGATGGTCTTCGAGTCGGCCGTATTGCGTACGACGCGCGCACCGACTACGTCTCCGGCCCGTCTGTTGATCGCCTCCGCGAACGACTCGAGTGAACCCCCGGAGAAGGCGAAGTACTCCTCCTCCTCGCCGACGCGAAAACCGTAGCGGCCGGCGGCGACTTGGAAGTCGCTCGGGAGGCTACGCGAGAAGAAACGGTCGGCTTCGGCGAGTTGGTGAACAGCGATGCGGCTGGTTCCTTCGGGTGCGGCGCGCTCGGCGGAGGCGACGAGGACGCCTTCGTTCGTGGAGGAGGCTATTCTCTCGTTGAAGGGGTTCTCGAAGCCGAACAAAAGACGGGCGGCTTCCTGCAGATTGGACGCACGCCGACCGATCTCAAGCCACGCTTCGCGTTCCTCTTCGTAGCTGTCAATGCGGTCTTCCATGCGGGTGACGGGGGCACGCTCTGCCTCCATGATGTCTTCCACCATCCCGTCTGTGTTGAGGCCGGAATTCGTGATTCCGGGAATCATGATGTCTGACACGAATCCCTCCCGTATCGCGTCCGCCGTTGGAAAGGGTAGCGCGACCCGGGGCGAATATCAGGCGCGGCTAGATCTCCTCGTCTATCAGCAGGCCGATCGCCTCGCGGATGCGGACATGGAGCCGCTGAATCTCCTCAGGCGGAAGCTCCTTGATCACCTTATCGGTTTGGCGATCAATGACCTTGACGACGATCTGATTGAGCTCCTGGTTGATGCTGAACTTCAGCCGCTTGTCCAAGGCAGACGTGACGATCTGAAGGTCTTTGACAAGCGTCTCGACTTCCATGGTCTCGTTCACGACGGATGAGAGATTCTGTTCCGCTCGCAAAGCAGTCTGCTCAGCCTGTGTTGGCGAGCGCTGCGCCCTGAACTCCCCGGGATTCGATCGATGAGGGCCGCCCTGACCGACTATCCCAGTAATCTCCATAGACATATCTTACCTCCGTGTAAGATCGCGTCTAAAGGGGAGCGGGAGAGAGAGCGCGAACCCTCTCCCGACTCGGAATACCCAAAAGATGACGTCCAGTGATCTCTTGGGGTGTGCACAGCTGCCTCGAGGTCGGCTGTCACGAACGGAGACGAATCCCAGTACTAACCCAATAGCTGAAGAACCGACTGCGGCTGCGTGTTCGCCTGGGCGAGCATCGCCGTGTTGGCCTGAACCAGGATCTGATCCCTCACGAAATCAACGACCTGGCCGGCCATGTCGGTGTCTCGGATACGGCTCTCTGCGGCGGCAAGGTTCTCCGCAGCGACTGCGACGCCCTCCTGGGCGATCTCAAACCGATTCTGGTACGCACCGAGATCGGCTCGCTGGCGGTTTACCTGGCGCAGCGCCGTGTCCACGACGCCAATCGTTCGATTGGCGAGTTCCGGGGTCGAGATCGATACGATCCCGCCTTCGCCCTGCGTGTCCTCCAAGCCGAGCGCCCGGGCCGTCATGGTCCCGATAAACACTCGCTCGCTCTGGTCCATGTTTGCTCCCACCTGGAACTGCATGACCTGTTCCGTCGCCGAATCGCGCGCGAAGGCTCCGGTCAGCATGTTCATACCGTTGAACTGAGCGTGGGAAGCAATCCGGTTCACCTCGTCGACGAGTTGCGAGACCTCTACCTGGATCTGCATGCGATCCTCTGCGGTATAGATGCCGTTGGCACTCTGAACCGAGAGCTCGCGAATCCGGTGGAGGATGTCCTGCGTGTTCTGCAGGTAGCCCTCGCTCGTCTGGATGAAGCTGACCGCGTTCTGGATGTTTCGTTCCGCCTGATTGAGACCTCGAATCTGACTCCGAAGCTTCTCACTGACGGCGAGTCCAGAGGCGTCATCCCCGGCACGATTGATGCGCATTCCGCTCGAGAGTTTCTCGATGCTGCCCTGAATCCTGTCTTGACGGAAATTCAAGGTACGCGACGCGAATGCGGCACTCGTGTTGTGATTGATGATCATATGACCCTCCTTGATGTGTCGCATGAGGGCAATCCGTGCCCTCACTTCCTGCAGGCGCTTCAGAAGTCAATCGCGCTCCTTCTGCTCCGTTCGTCGCGCCTTCTCGGAAGAACCAGCTCATCTACGATGAGTTGACTCTTCTCGCAGGGACACCACCTCGAGCAGCACCGGTCAGCCAACCGGGCATCAAGGGGGTTTTTTTCAAAGATCAGTCCCGCGCGAAGCAACTCCACGCCGGGAGCGAAGACGCGGCGCCCCAAAATGGGACGCCGCCACGTTCAAGAATACTACCTTAGCCCAGCAATTGCAATACGGACTGAGGCGTCGTGTTTGCCTGCGCGAGCATCGCACTGGAGCTCTGCAGGAGGATCTGGTTCGTCGTGTACTTGACGATTTCCTGAGCCATGTCGGTGTCTCTGATCCGGGCCTCGGATGCCTGCAGGTTCTCAGCACCAACGTCGAGGCCGCGAATCGCGTGCTCGAGCCGGTTCTGATACGCACCGAGGTCGGCGCGCTGCTTGTTCACCTTTCGCAGAGCTGCATCCACGATTCCGATCGTTCGGTTGGCGCCCTCAGGCGTGGACAGCGAGACGATGCTGTCGTCCTCGAAACGGACGCCCAGGCCGCGGGCCGTCATCGTGCCGATGTAGACCTGTTCACGCTGGTCCATGTTTGCGCCGATGTGGAACCACATGCTCGCCGTGACGACGTTCTCGCCGGTATCGCGAGCGAAACGGCCGGTCAGCATGTTCATGCCGTTGAACTGGGCATGACTGGCGATGCGGTCCACCTCGTCAACGAGCTGGGAGATCTCGACCTGGATCTGCATGCGGTCTTCCGAACTGTAGATACCGTTGGATGCCTGGACGGCGAGCTCGCGAATGCGTTGCATGATGTCCTGGCTTTCCTGCAGGTAGCCTTCCGAAGTTTGAATGAACGATATGCCGTCCGCCGCGTTGCGGGACGCCTGATTCAAGCCTCGAATCTGGCTCCGCATCTTCTCGCTGACGGCAAGTCCTGCCGGATCGTCGCCCGCGCGGTTGATCCGCATACCGGACGAGAGCTTCTCGATGTTGTTGTCGAGTCGATCGACAACGACTCCGCGCTCGCGCTGCGCGAACATCGCGCTCAGGTTGTGATTGATGATCATCTAATCCTCCGTGAGTTGGTTCTCGCCGCGGCACTACGCCACGGCGCGGCGTGAAGGGCATCCGTGCCCTTGCCTTCGCCTCTTCTGCCCGGTTCGACGTTCCGGGCGATTCTCGTTTCGTCACACCTCCTTCCGAACCCTGCAACTCGACTCCGAGTTCACGGCTCTTTTTTTCAATCTTCTCTCAACCGGTGTTCAGAAACACCGATATAGAAAGAGAGCGGGGGAGATAGGCGCCTCGCCTCGCGGCGAAACGCAAACAACCCTGTCACGAGCATCGGTCGCGGCGTGCAAAAACTTGAGACGAAAAGTTGAGGGCGTGGTTGGGACTAGTTCCCGGAGAGCTGGTCGAGGTAGGCGCGAGCGACTCGGTCGCTCGGGTCGATTTCCAGGACCGTCCGGAAGTAGCCTGCCGCTTCCTCCTCGTCGCTTTCCTTGAGCGCGAGGATCCCGAGGTTCGAAATGACCTTCGTATTCTCCGGTTCGGCGGCGAGGGCTTCGGTCAGGAGCGCTCGGGCTCCCATGGCGTCGTCCAACTCGAGATGGCAGATCGCGAGCTCATTCAGCGTGTCCGGCTGCCGAGGACCCAGTTCGAGAGCGCGTTCGAACGCCTCCTTCGCTTGTTCGAAGTGACGGAGCCGCCGGTGCCCCCAGCCGAGCAGGAACCAGGCGTTCCAGACATCGGGGTGTGTCTCAATGAACCGCTCGACTCGTTCGACCCCTTTCTCCTCGTCTCCCGCCTGGATAAGCTCGTACGACTCACGGAACAGCGAGTCCCCGAGATCCTGGGACTCTATCTGTGCTATGACCTTGCGAGCTTCCTGCTTGCGCTCCTCGTCGTCGCCGCGGTCAACGTACGCGCTGAGATGGCGGCGCGCCTCGTCGTATCGCTGTTGCTTGGCGAGAAAGAAGCCTGCGTTGAGGTGGGCCTCGGGAATCGTGTCGTCGAACGAGAAGAGCTCTTCATAGACCTCCAACGCCCGGTCCACGTAGTCGTTGGCGCCGGATGCGTCGTCCACCCTCCCGGCCTCCAGGGCGCGCTGTTCGTAGAGCAGCGCGAGATTGACCAGCGCGCGCTGGTCGTTCGGCTGAAGTCCCTTGAGCGCGAGGAATATCTCCTCGGCGATCTCGAGATCCCCGTTCCGAGACTTGATGATCGCGGTCTCCGTGAGGTCCTCGATGATGGTAGGCGTCGCTGCAAGCACGAACTCGCGGTAGTAGTCTGCGTCCTCGTGCTCGGGAGCGTAGGCGAGGATCTTCAGCATCGCCGCAACGATCTGCTCCCATGCGAGGTCGTGGATGTCGTACCGGTCGGCCCCCGAGGTGACTTCAACCGGCAGGAGCCGGTCGGGGTCCACCGTGAACGTGCCGATCTGCCGCTCCAATGTATCCGGAACGGAAATGAAGATGATGTCGGAGAGTTTATCCGTCATTTACGTGTCTGCGCTTTTTGACCGGAAGAGCTTGAGCGCGGAGTTGATCCTCATCTTGTAGGCCATGGGGACCTTGTCTTCCGCGAATTGGATACCGAAAGCGGCGATCTCCTCGTGCCCCTCTACGGGGTCGTACCTGCAGATGACGCCGGGAATCTGAAACGCCTGCTCCGGGTCGTTGAATACAAGACGAACGACGACCGGTTTGCTCACGAGCATCTTCGCGATGCCGGCGAGTATCGCCTTGCACCCCGAGAACGACAGATCGCGGATGATCGTGTTGCGGGGTACGCCGTCTACCGAGACGCCGCACGCGTCCACCACCAACCCCAGCTGCCTGATGCTGTGCGGCGAGAGAGGGATCCGTTCCTCTCTGCGTCGCTTTGCGTTGACGTTCGCCTCCAGGAACTGCCCGAGAATCTGAATGAGATCGTCCGGCGGGCGTTGAGTGTACTCGAGGCTTGCAAAGAAAAGGTCCGGGGTCTTCTCACCGTACGGCTGGCTCGCCACGACCCGGGCGGGGATGAAGAAGGTGATGGGATCGGGCTTGTCGGGCTCAGCGAAGCTGAAACGGAGTTGGACGACGTTGTTGGCGTTTCGCAGGCATTCGTTGAGGCCGCTCTTGAGGTTTGCTATAATCTTTGCCGTTGTCATCGAAGCGGCATAGATGATGCATGGCCAGTGCGATCCCATGCACTTCAGATGCACGTGTTTCGTGTTCAACAGAAGCGTGTGTACTACTTCCCGCGTGAACGTCACTTCTGCCTGCGAGAACTGGTTGAAGTAGCGTGTTATCTGCTGACTGGTTGTGACGGGCATCGCGGCGAATCGAATAGTAGGAAATGCGCCACCCATTGTCAACTGAGAGGAAGCCGGTGCTGTACGGAGTAGGCAATCCGCTGATGGACATCATCGTGCGCGCGACGCACGAAGCGGTCGAACGGCTCGGTGTCGTTCCCGGGAGCATGAACCTGGTCGACTACGATCAGCAGCAACGGGCGCTCCGATCGGGCAGCGTCGTGAGGAGGCTGCCGGGAGGCAGTTGCGCGAACACGGTGCGGGGCGCGAGGTGGTTGATGCGGAACGTCGGCTCCAACGCCGAAGTGACCTATACCGGTGCCGTTGGCAGCGATTCAAACGGAGATCGGTTCGAAACGCTTCTCGATACCGAGGGAGTGGAGCCCCGTCTGGCGCGCAAGCATACCCCGTCCGGAACGTCCGTCATCCTTGTGACTCCGGACTCGCAGCGAACCATGTTCACTTATCTCGGCGCGTGCCGCGAACTGGTCGCCACGGACATCGACATGGAACGCGTGCGAAACGCTCGTGTGTTTCACACGACCGGCTACATGTGGGATTCGCCGGGCCAGGAGGACGCGGTGCGTCAGGCCGTCCGCGTTGCCAGGAGCGCGCATACGCTCGTCTCCTTCGATGTTGCCGATCCATTCGTCGTGGAGCGGTACCACGAGTCGCTCGTCGATTGGATTCCCGGAAACGTGGATCTGCTCTTTGCCAACGAACAGGAGTTGCGCGCGCTCACCGGGGAACGTGGCGACGACGTGGCCGTTCTGCGTGCCGCCGCCCACCTTGCGCCGACCGTGGTGATGAAGGTTGGGCCTCGGGGATGCATCGTTGCCGAGAAGGAAGAGATCATCGCGGCGGATCCGCACCCGGCAGAGCGTGCCGATACCACCGGCGCCGGCGACGCCTTCGCTTCCGGATATCTGTTCGGAGTCGCTCAGCGCCTCGAGGCGCGCCGGTGCGCGCAGGTCGCGAACATCATAGCCGCGGCGATCGTATCCGTGGACGGATGCAACTTCGATGCAGTGGACGGAGAACGAGTTCGAGCCGCGCTCACGGAGGCCGCGATATCGTGACGGAGGGCGTGACGGGATCGTGACGGGATCGTGACGGGATCGTGACGGGATCGTGACGATCCTGTCACTCGTGCGGTATTCTTGGTGTGGGAACGACCGGGTCGTGTTCAGGAGGAGTCGTGTTACGCGAGTGGAGAGGAGTTCGCCAACGGCCCGAGGAAGGGAAGCGCCGCTGGTTCACGGACGAGGACATGGATCTGATCGTCTGGTACTCCTCTGAGGACACGATCCGCGGCTTTCAGTTGTGCTACGGCAAGTTGGGAGATCAGCACGCGGTGACGTGGTTCTCGGACGGCATGTACACGCACGCGAAGGTGGACGACGGCGAATCGGGCAGGGAATCCGGCACGAAACAGACGCCGATCCTCGTGCAGGATGGGGTATTCGATGCACGTGCTGTAGCGCAGGAGTTCAAGCGTGAGTCGGTGCAGGTGGATCCGGAGATCAGGCGCCTCGTGTACGACCGGCTTCGGCGCTATCCTTCACGTTGACCGGAACCTACTGAGGTTCACGAGCATCTCCGCTTTGTTCGTCCAGCGCATTGGTGAGCTCGGAAATCAACTCATCGGTGATTCGTCGTGCCTCTGAGTCCTCGCGGCGGTGGGCGCCGGTCGCCTTCATGTAGTCGTCCGCCGCAAGGATGCCGGCGAGGATCGCAACCTTCAGAGGGTCGGTCGTGGAGACCGCTTGCTGGATCTCGGCGATTTTGGTGCGAAAGTGCGCCACGACCTCGCGGAAGTACTCCGGGTCTTCATCCGTGCGTACGGTGAATGACGTGCCCAGAAGGTCGATTTGCATCGTTAGAATATGTCGAGCTCCGGGTCCTCGTCCTCCGGCTCCTCGTCGTCGGACCTTTCCGACGGGTCATTCCCCGACTCCGTTTCGCCCTCGGGCGCAACGTTCCGCGCGGGCGCACCGGTACCACTCTTCACGCCCTCCGCGTCGTTGACGGAGTCCTGCTCCGGTTCCGAGACGGGTGTCGCGTCCACGCTCGACCGGGCCGGTTCCCTCTCCGCAGACTCGCCGACGGAGTCCTCAAGCTCGTCAAGGTGCTTGAGCGCCGAAACGATTCCCGCCTCGATCTCGTCCTGGTCCGCCTTGAAGGCGGACACGAGCGTCTGAAGCTCGGTGATCCTCGCCTCGTAGCTCTCGAGCCGTTGCTTCAGTGTCGCATTCTCCTCGGAAAGCGTCTTGATCCGGGACACGGCCGTGTGGACCTTGCTTTCAAGGTTCCGGATTTGCTCGAGGCTGATCATCTGCTATTCGAGGGCGCTCTTCGCTCGTGCGACGAGCTCTCGGAATGCGTCGCGGTCTTCGATTGCCAGGTTGGAGAGCGCCTTCCGGTTCATCTGAACATTCGCTCGTTTGAGCCCGTTGATGAATCGGCTGTACGACACTCCTTCGGCGCGACATCCGGCGGAGATCCGCGTGATCCAAAGAGCGCGGAATTCTCGCTTCTTTGCCTTGCGGTCACGGTAGGCGTACGAATGGCTCTTCGCGACGGCGTCCTTCGCCGTTCGGAAGAGCTTACTCCTCCGTCCCCAATAGCCTTTCGCCTGCTTGAGGATCTTTTTTCTGCGGTCCTTTCTTCTGGTGCCGTCAACTGCGCGTGGCATCGTCTGACTCCTTAGCTAATCTTCGCGATTCTCAGTCGTAGGGCAGGAGAACCTTGGCGCGCTTCTCCTCGGCGTGGCTGAGGATCCCCGCCTTCCGGAGCTTGCGCTTGCGCTTCGCCGACTTCTTCGTCAGGATGTGGCGCAGGCCCTGCTTCTTGTACTTGATCTTGCCGCTTGCGGTCTTCTTGTAGCGCTTCGCGGCGCTCCGACGAGTCTTCATTTTCGGCATATCGCTCTCCGTGGTGCTGCGGTGGGTTACATCAGCTCTTCTTGGACTTCGGACTGATGATCATCGACATGAATCTGCCCTCCATCGCCGGGTGGCGATCGACGGTCACGTCGCGATCGAGCATCTCGAGAACCTTGCCAAGGACAACTCTGCCGCGTTCGGTATGGGCGAGCTCGCGCCCTCGGAAGCGGATGGTGACCTTGACTTTGGCACCCTTGTCCAGGAACTCGGCAACGTGCTTCGTCTTGAACTCAAGATCGTGCGTGTCGATCTTGGGTTGCATCCGAATCTCCTTCAGTTCCTGCTGCTTCTGCTTCTTCTTGTTCTCCCTGTTCTTCTTCTCCAGGTCGAACTTGTACTTGCCATAGTCCAGCAAACGACAGACCGGTGGGTTCGCGTTCGGCGCGATCTCCACGAGGTCAACCCCCTTCTCCTGGGCCATCTTCCTGGCTTCGAGCGTCGGCACGATGCCGACCTGGTTGTTGTCCTCATCTACCAGGCGCACCTCCCGCACCCGGATCATGTCGTTGACACGTAAGTCCTTTGTAGCCAATCAACCCCCTTACAGGCTCTCAACTTCAGTGAGCATACACAATACCATTCCGCCGGGGTAGAGTCAAACGGACGGGGCGACTATTCGGAGCCCTTCAGCATGAAGCAACACTCGGTGGCAAAGAGATTTGCGAGGAATCGAGGAACCCGACGATCGTGTCCGAGATCGATCGTTGCGAGTACCGGTATCGCAAGGTCGCGGCAGAGCACGAGGAAGTCGCGTCGCGTACAGAAGTGGATGTTCGGGGTGTCGTACCATTCGTAGGGGATGTCCTTGGTGACGGGCATACGTCCCCGGAAGAAGAGCTGTGCGCGGTTCAGGATGTAGCCGAAGTTGGGGAAGTTGACGATCGCGCGTCGACCTACCCGCACCATCTCCTTCAGGAGCAACACCGGTTCGTGAAGCGCCTGCAGCGTTTCGTTGAGAATGACGTAGTCGTAGCTTCCGGTCGCGTACTCCTTCAGTCCCTCGTCGAGGTCCCCTTGGAAGACGCTGATCCCCTTGGCAAGGCACTCGCGAATCATCGCCTCCTCGATCTCCACGCCGCGACCGCTGACGTTTCGCGTGGAGATCAGCCGGTGGAGCAGCTCGCCGTCGCCGCAGCCGAGGTCGAGTACCGTGCTGTTGTTCTCGACCAGCCCGGCTATCTCGTCGTAGCTGAACCGCTGCGCGTTCCTATCCATGGGCGTACACCGTCTGGAGGAACGATGCGATGAGCGGCCTCTGTCGCTCCGTTTCCAGGAGAAACGAGTCGTGCCCGTAGGGGCAGTCGAGCTCCGTGTAGCTGACGTCTTTTCGTTCGCGCATGAGCGCCACGACGATCTCCTTGCTCTGGTATGAGGGATAGAGCCAGTCCGACGAAAAGCTGATCACAAGGTACTTGCTGGTGGTCCGGGCGAACGCCTGCTCGAGCGAGCCGTACTTGCCTCCCAGGTCGAAGTAGTCGATCGCCTTGGAGAGGTAGAGGTAGGTGTTCGGGTCAAAGCGGTCCACGAACGATCCGCCCTTGTACTCGAGATAGCTCTCCACCTCGAACTGGTCCGAGAAATCGAATCCGAACCGATCCCGTTCCTGGAGTCGGCGACCGAACTTCTCGTGCATCGAAGCGTCCGAAAGATAGGTAATGTGTCCGACCATTCGCGCGATCGCGAGACCTCTTGCCGGCGGTTCCTTGCCGTAGTAGTTCCCGTTGTTCCAGCGCGCGTCGCTCATGATCGCGTTTCGCCCCACCGCGTTGAAGGCGATTCCCTGCGCGCTCAAGCGCGCCGTGGACGCGAGGACGATGACCCCCGCTACGGCGTCCGGATAGCTGACCGCCCACTGGAGCGCTTGCATCCCCCCCATCGACCCGCCGGCCACGGCGAGGAGCCGCTCGATTCCGAGGTGCCGCACCAGGCGATACTGCACGTTCACCATGTCTTCGATCGTAACGACGGGGAAGCTCAGTCCGTACGGCTTGCCCGTAGAGGGATCGGTGGAACCCGGACCCGTCGTGCCCCGGCAGCCGCCGAGGACGTTCGAGCAGATGACGAAGTACCTGTCGGTGTCGAACGCGCGTTCGGGGCCGACCATGGCGTCCCACCAGCCTGGTCGCTTGTCGGTCTCGTCGTGGTAGCCGGCGGCGTGGGAATCGCCGCTGAATGCGTGGAGCAGCAGTATTGCGTTCGAGCGCTCGGCGTTCAGCGACCCGTACGTCTCGTAGCGCACCGTGACCGGGCCGAAGCGGCGGCCGCTTTCGAGGAGGAGCGGCTCGTCGCCGCGGACGGCAAAGACGTAGTCGCGTGGCTGTACGATTCCCACGCCGGTGGAATCCATGGAGTGCAATCTTACGCGCACGATGACAGGTGTCAACGGTTTGCCTGTGCGCGTGCTTCGTGATACTATCCGACTCACCGTGCACGTATTCCTGATCGTTGCAGTCCCACTGGCGTATGTCTATATGCTCGTTCTTCGCGACCTCGCCACGCAGCCGGCGAGCACGACGTCGATACCGGCGTTGAAGGGGGGCTTCGCCTACCTGATCGTTCTCCTGCCGCTCATGATGATGAACCGCTTCATCGTCCGGCCCTTCAGCGGTGGCGGGCTCTTCCTGTTCAACGCGATGTACGACTTCGTCGTTCCCGGAGCGGTCGGGTTTCTGCTCTACCTCCTGTTCGTGCGGGACGTCCGAGGTCGGTCGCCGGACGAACGTTTCCTCACGCTGTCGTCCTTCTTCGCGGGGCTGTTCACCCTCGCCGGTATCCTGGATCTCTTCGTTCGCGCTGAGTACCACGGTGCGTACGAGTTGTTCCTCGTTCCGGCGCTCCGCATCACGATGGTGCTGCTCGTTCCAACGCTCTACTATCACTACAGCTGCGGGACCTACTGGGTTCGCTACGTCCATCTGTTTCTCATGACCGCGACCCCCTTCGCGCTCGGTATCGTGCCGCTTCTCGCGTCGATGAACCTCTGGTGGGTCGCCGTGAGCGCGACCGTTGTGTTGTTCCTCGTTGCGTGGGCGGCCTCGCTGCTCTCCATCGGCGGAGTTCGCGCGCTACGGTTCCGATGAGACCGCTCCTGTTTGTCGTCGTTGTCGCGCTACTGACGGGATGCGGTCCCCGGCTGCTCTACGTTGGTGACCCCGCGCTCGAGGCTACCGTTGATACGGACTCGTTCGAGGACCGGTTGCGTCAGGACGCCGCCGGGGCAGGGTATCGAGCGACGGTCGCGTGGCCGGATGCGCGCACGCTGGACGCCGTTCAGGCTCGCGCCGTCATCGAGGATCACGACGCTTCGGTCGTGGTGCTGAGCCCCTACCTCTCGCTCATGGCAGACGAGATCGCGCCGCAGTTCCCGGGGAGGCGTTTCATCGCCTTCTACGACGGCCCGGAGGCGGATAACCTTGTGAGGGTGATCTTCGACTCCACGGACGCGATGACCGAGGCGGGACGCGTTCTCGGAGCGTGGACGTTGAGCGATCCGGCCCGGCGCGTCGTGGTGTTCGTGGACGAGAGCAGCGACGATTCCCGGGACGAAGCCGCAGCACTGGCTGCCGGCTACCGGGAGACCGCCGGAGTACCGCTCGCTACCGAGTCGTTCGCAGACCCGCCTGCGCGCGAAGAGGTGCGCACGAGGGTCCAGGGTGCGATCTCCGAGGACGAGCGCTGCGTCGTACTCCTGCTCGGCGCGGCAAACACGTGGGCGTACGAGGCTCTCCGAAACGAGACCCAACTGCGGTTCGGATACCGGCACGCGCCGCTCGGACGCGACGGGCGGGGTCTGTTCTCGGTTCAGGACGAGTTCGGCGTCGCCCTCGCGCCCGCAGTGGAGGCGATAGAGGCGGGCGAGAGCGCCGTGGGCGCACGCGACGGCGCGAGGCTCGTCGTCGTGCCGTCCGTGCTCGTTCTTGCCTCCGACGAGCGGTCGGAGTAGGCCTCTTACTCCTTTCAATCGTGAACTTTATGGCTCCGCGTGCCGATGTATCGAATGTCTGCCTGGGGGAAAAACGTTTGACACTGCATAGGGCCGGAAATATACTCGGGGGAGACCGGAAGAAATTGCCGCTTTTTGTAGGTAAAGGAGCGTGAGCATGAGACGAGGCATGGTAGTCTCGATATTGCTGGTAGTGTTGCTCACCGCGGCAGCTGTCGCCGATGAGGCGACCACCAACTGGCAGTCCATCATCCTGGAAGACTTCGATGACGGTGACAGTCGGTGGATTGTGCGCGGTGGCAAGTTCCTCGCTGTCGAGGAAGAGGGTGCCGGACAGTACGACTATCCGTTTGAGTATCAGATCGTACAGGACGTGTGGCCGGAAGAGATGGGCCGGCCCGAGGCTGAGACGCCGGGAGTGCTCGGCGTGCAGGCGGCTTTCACTCGCCGCGGTTACAACTATCTCGAGTTCATCCCCGTAGAAGATGAGGACGACGA
This sequence comes from Spirochaetales bacterium, assembly GCA_046538735.1. Classification (GTDB taxonomy): domain Bacteria; phylum Spirochaetota; class Spirochaetia; order DSM-27196; family SLST01; genus SLST01. Next base: position 15,313 of record JBKHII010000007.1, on the reverse strand, counting down.
AGACGGGAATCCCGTTCCTCGTCCGATCACGATTCCGGGACGACCAATGTCGATCGACGTGTGGGCGTGGGGATCGAACTACAGCTACTATCTCGAGGTCCAGGTCCGCGACTATCGCGGAATCGTTCACAACCTGAAGCTCGGCGATCTCGGCTATGCAGGGTGGAGAAACCTTCGCGCCGAGATTCCAAACTATATTCCGCGAGCGGTCCGGTTCGTACCAGCCCGTCGCCAGATGGAACTCGTGAAGATCGTGCTCTGGACACGGCCGGAGGAATCGGTGGCCGGTTTCCACTTCTACCTCGACCAACTGAAGGTGCTGACCGATTTGTTCGAGACCGGTTTCGACGGAGAAGGCTTGGCCGACCCGGAGTTCGTACGGGAAACCTGGGACGTGGAACAGAGACAGTAGGAGAGATCGATGAAGCGAGTACTGCTACTTACCATTCTAATTGCCGGCACGGCGATGCTCCTCGGAGCTCAGCAGGCCGAACCCGAGGCGGCGGATCTGGGCCAAGACACTGCGCAGCAGCTGCTGCAGGAAGTATCGGTCTCCAAGTTCGAGGACTCCGGTTTCTGGCGCGTGTACATGCCGATCGACCAGGGCGTTATTGAGAGCCGGCGATTCGAGGGTGGGCCGGCCGACAAGGAGCCGCTCCCCGAGGAAGAGGAGATCGGTATTGCAACGCCGGACGAGTTCGTTCTCGGCGTGAAGGCCTCGTTCTTCCGTCGCGGAAACGCGGAGATCTACGTTCAGCCGATTCGCCCACTGCAGGTTCCCGGTATCGCCAAGACGATCAGCGTCTGGGTCGTCGGTCGAAACTTCAACCACCGACTCAACGTCGTGGTCGCCGACTACTTCGGGAACGTGAACGTGCTCAATATGGGCACGCTGAACTTCTCCGGCTGGAAGGAGATGACCGTTGCCGTGCCGCCCACGCTCGTGCAGCGTGACTACCACTACAACGACCGGATGGGCATCCAGATTCTCGGATTCATGATTGAGCCCGCGCTCCTGGAAACCTACGGCACCTACTACGTCTATTTCGACGGCCTGCGTGTGCTGACCGACCTCTTCGCGGAAGAGAGTCGCGACGAAGACGATATGGTAGACAGCTGGTAAGGCCGAAGAGACCGAGTATCCGGGGCTGCCTGAACGGGCAGCCCTTTTTTTCTGACGGTTGATGCCGGGCCCGTTCGCGGTCGGAGCGCGGCTGCCGGGAGTGTGCTCACTCCGGCAGCCCCGAGGCCGCGAGAAATTCTCTGAGCGACGGCTCGGACGAGGCATCCGCCTCCTGCATCGTTCCCTGGAAGGCGATGCGACCCTCGTACAGGAAGAGGACATGGTCCGCGATGCGTCGAACGCTTGCGATGTCGTGCGAGATGACGAGCATCGTCATCCGGAGCGTCTCGCGGAGGTTGATGAGAAGGCGATCGAGCGCTTCGGACGTGGGCGGGTCGAGCCCGGAGGACGGTTCGTCGCAGAGCAGGAGTTCGGGATCAAGGGCGAGCGCGCGCGCGAGGGCGGCGCGTTTCCTCATTCCGCCCGAGAGATCTCCCGGCAGGCGATCCGCGGATTCCGGCAGCCCAACCAGCCGTAGCTTCGTGCGCACGATGCGATCGATGATCGGATCGGGCAGCCTGGTATGCTGCTCGAGCGGAATACGAGCGTTGCGCCCGACCGTGCGGGAGTTGAGGAGCGCTCCGGCCTGGAAGAGCATGCCGAGTCGACGTCTGATCGAGGCAAGCTCTGGCTCGGTGACCTGCGAGAGGTCCTCGCCGAAGACGTGAACCGTTCCTCTCGTCGCCGGAAGAAGGCCGAGGATGTGCTTGAGCAGCGTAGTCTTCCCGGACCCGCTCGCTCCGAGCACAACCGTGATCGAGCCCGGCGGCACGGCCGCGCTCACGCCCCTCAGAACATCCTTTCCGGACAGACGCGCATGGAGGTCGCGAATCTCTACGACGGGCCGCGAGTCACTCATACGAGATAGAGCAGGCTGAAGAGCGCGTTGAGCACGATCACGGCGAAGATCGAGACGACGACGCTCCGGGTCGTGGAGCTTCCGACTCCCTCGGCGCCACCGCTTGAGGTGAGACCGAAGTAGGACGCCGTGAGCACGATCGCGGCGCCGAAGAAGAAGCTCTTGGCGATTCCTACGAAGAGATCGAGCCGGCCGACGATCTCCGCAAGGCGATTGGCGAAGGTCTCCGCGGAGAGATCGAGGCTCAACGCGGCGATACCAACCCCTCCTGCGATACCCACGAGGACGGAGATCGCCGTGAGAAGCGGGATCGTGAGCAGCATGCCGAGCATCATCGGGACGACGACGTAGCGGATGGGGTCGAGCGCCATGACGGTCAGCGCGTCAAGCTCCTCGGTCACGCGCATCGTGGCGAGTTGAGCCGTGATGGCCGCCCCGCTCCGGCCGGCGACGATGATGGCGGTGAACAGCGGGCCCGTCTCGCGCGTCATGGAGACCCCGAGCAGGTCCACCACGTAGAGCGTAGCGCCGAATCGGCGCAGCTGTACGGCGGCCTGGAGAACGACAATGACGCCCAGGACGAGGGCGAGGAAGGCGACGATCGGCACTGCACGAAGGCCGATCCGCTCGCACTGGTCGCCCACCGAGCCGGCGCGGCGCGACCGGCGGTCGAAAGGTGCCGCGAGCGTCCAGTAGACGATGTCGGCAGCGAGCCGAAAGTAGTCGCGAGCCGCGACCAGCGTACGCAGGATCGAATCACCGAGGCGCTCGAGCGGACCGCGCCGAACCTCCGGTGCCGACCGAACCGCCGGCGAACCGGCGAACAGCTCGAGCGCGTGAGATACCGTCTCATTCGCCCCAACGAACGAAGGGGGCGTAGCCTGACGGTCGCGAACGTACTCGAGAAAGGCGGCCCCCGCGTTGTCGAGCTTCTCTACCCGTGAGAGGTCGATCGTCCGGACCCCGTTCGGTTTGCGGCGGCGGAACTCGGCGAAGAGCTCGGGAACGGTCGACCGGGTGATCTCGCCTGACAGCCGAAGCGCGGAATCGTGGAGCTCGATCATCTGAACAAGTAGTTGAGACGGATGAACACGCCGTGATCCTGGACGAGGTAGTGGTCGTCGTCCGCGGTCGCGGCGTTGGCCAACACGAAACGATAGTAGAGCGAGACGTTGTTCACGAGCACGATGCTCACGACGTTCTCCCATTCGACCGACGCGGACCCGACATCGTTGAAGGGCACGAAGAGCTCTGCCACCGAGCTGACCGTGGTGCTGAGCGGCAACTGGAACGTTGCCGAGGCGGAGATCTCAAACCCGGTGGCGAACTCGGACTCGCGGCGCGAGTAGACGTTGTACGGGCTCTCGTCGATCGTCTCGGTGCCGGCGCTCTCGTACACGTTGTAGCGGATCGTTTGAGTGGCGCCCACGCCGCCGCGGATACCCAGTTCGGCACGTTGGCTGCGGAGCGCAGCGATGCTGATGCCGGCCCCCTCGCGCAGCGTGACCGGAAGGAACGGCGGCGAGAGCACGATGAGCTCGGCATCCGTCTCGCGTTCCACCGTGGTGCCGTTGTCTCGCTTCACGTAGTTCGTAGGCTCGTCCGGGACGACGCGCCGACCCACGATCGTCGCGGACGCGTCCGCTCGCGCGTAGACGCCATAGAGGTTGGTCAGGCCGTAGACCAGCGTGTTGCGCAGGCGGAACTCGTCCGAGGCCACCCGCAACGGTCGCGCGTTCAAGGCGTTGAGGCCGATGGCAACGTTGTTCTCCAGGTCGTACCGCAACGGCCCTGTTTCGTAGACGAGCTCGGTATCGATCTCCGAGTCGAGGAAGTAGACCGCCTCGAAGTCGTCCGGTGCGTCACGATTGTCCAGCGTGAATGAGAAGCTGCCGTTGATGGCGCTCGTGAGGCGGAGCGGTGTGTCCTCGGGTGCGATCTCATCGAGATCCACGTTACCCGCTCCGAGCATCGAGGTGACGTTGCCGGAGTCGTCCGAGCCCACCACGATCGTCAGGTCCTCGCTTCGTCCGGCGACCAGGTTGACCGTGATGAAATCGCGAAGCGTGTTGAACGGGCGGTTGTTGATGACGATCTTGTAGCGCGCCGGAGGCAGAATCCACACAGTCTGCGAGGCTACGAGCGCCTCGGACTGCGAGATGCGACCACCGTAGCTGACGCCCGTCTCCGCGTCGTAGATGTCGTAGCGCGCCCGAACCTGCTCGCGCGTCTCGTCAATGATCTCAACCGTCATTGCGGCCCACGTTGGCTCAACGATCGTGCGCTCGCGGGGCGAGATCGTAACGCGATCGATCGTCATTTGCTCGTCCTCGGGTCCTGAGCCGAAGGCGACGGAGTACGTTCCTGGAGCAAGGTCGACGGGCACTCCAAACTGCCCGCTTCCGCGGACAGTGCCGTCCGATCCGATGATCGTGTAGTACGGCTGGTTCTCCGACTGCCCGAGCGCGGGAAGAAGCAGCACCCCAGGTCCGGTCTCTTCTTCCTGGTCTCGCTCCGCGCGGCGATCGGTGAGTAGCGCGGTCTGCGGCTCGCCGGTCTCCAGGTAGCCGGCGACCCGTTCGAGAAACGCGTCGATCTGCTCAAAGAGCATTTCGTTTGCCTCGGAAACGAAGATCGAGACGTCGTCACCAAACACGGACCGGCGGGCGGAGCCGCGGTGGACGACGACTTGCTCCCGCTCCCGAACGTTCCACAGCGAGAGCTCGATTTCTACGCGAGCCTGGCGGGTCCCTTCGTAGCGGACGTACTCGATTGCACCGAGCGACGACCGGAGCTCGTAGTCGGCGTCCTCCCGCTCGAAATCCCGTTGCGTCGCGGCGAAGATACCGTAGGATTCCAGGCGTCTTGAGACCAGGCCCGCGACGGTAGTTCTGAGATCTACGCCCCAGAGCTCATTGCCGAGATACTCGAATTGCGGGCCGATCCCTCGGACGACGATTTGCGGGCGCGTGTACGCCTGAGCGACTCTCGTGTCGCGGACGTGCACCGTGGCGTCGAAGGGTTCGCTGCGGAACAGCCCGTCCTTCTCAGATCGCTGCAGATACGAGAGCGAGTAATACGAATCGGGACTCGCGGGCCGCGTGATGCAACCGGCGAATACGAGCAGCGTCCCGGTGGCGAGCGTGACGATCAGGCATCTTCTCACTGCTGCTCCTCCGGAACCACCAAGAGCGAGGGGTCGGCGTTGATCTGGAACGCGAAGTTGTTCAGGAGACGAAGCGTATCGTTGAGCGTCTCCACCGCCTCCTCGATCTCGGACGCGTTCCGGCGGACGAGGAGATCGACCTCGTCGGCGATACTGCCGGCGGCAGCGGTCATGCGCTCGACCTCGCCCGAAGTGGCGATCTGGTTCACGGCCCGGACGGTGTCGGCGAGGAGTTGTGTCGTCTCGTCGATACGTGGGGCCGTGGATGCGATCGTGGACTCCAGTCCGGAGGCGATCTCGCTCGTAGTTCCGGCAACCCGCCCGACCTCGCGCGTGACGGAGGCGAGTCCGGCAGCCGTTGATTCGAGCTCGCTCAGGAGGTTGCGAATCGTCTCCCGATTCTCGGCCACCATTTCGTCCGCCTGTGAGAGGATGTTGCCCACGCCTTCCTCTTCCACCTGACCCAACACGCCGGAGATGTCGGCGAGGAGGGTCTCGATCCCGCGCAAGATTGACTGCGCCGACTCGGTGACCTGAGTGACCGTAGAGTCGGCCGGCGCGATGAAGGACCCGGGATCGAGCCGTTCCGCGTCCCGGGTGCCACCGGAGAGCTCGATCTGCGAGATACCCGTGATGCCGACCGGAACGATCTCGGCCGTGACGTCCGTCTTGATCGGTGTACCTTGCTGTACGTTGATCTCAACGACGATGCTCTGTACGTCCTGCGGGTCGATGTGGATCGATTCGATCGTGCCGACGGCGATGCCCTGGTAGATGACGGTGCCTCCTACCTGGATGCCCGAGACCGAAGTATCCGTGTAGCGAATGTAGTAGGCGTCATACTGCTGCCAGAGGTTCTGCCCCGCCACGATCACGGCGAATGCAACGAAACCGCCGATCGACATCAGGAAGAAGACGGCGAGCCTGATTCTTGTCGTTCTGCTTCTCTTATCGATACGTAGAATGTAGTTACAGAGGCTTGCCGTGGGCAAAACAGCGGATCATGCCGACCCGCTCGTCTCCCGGGGGGCTCTGATCCTGCACTCGGCGCCTTGCGCTCGTGCGAGCTCAGCGTACTCCTCGAGCAGTTTCAGAGGCGGGGCGGCGACCGCCTCGAAGATCGGGTCCAGCGTGGTGCCCGGGTGGAAGGCGGCGAGTACGTAGCGGTCTCCCGGGCGAAGCATCGAGACGATCCGCTCCGCGTCCGATCGATGAACGAGTCCGGGAACGACGGTCGTGCGGAACTCGGCGGGGGCCGGATGGCGGCGCACCTCGAGGACGGCGCGTTCGATGCGCTCGCCGGCGGACGCAGGAGCGGCGAGCGACTCGGCGTATCGCTCCGGAGCGAGCTTCAGATCAAGCGCGAGGTAGTCCGCCTCGAGAGGGGCGATACGATCGGGGAGCATGCCGTTCGTGTCGATCTTGACCTTGAGGCCGAGTCCGTGGATGAAGTCCACGAGTCCGGCGAGCCCGTCGTGAAGGAGCGGTTCGCCGCCGGTGATGCACACACCGGTGAGCACATTCGCGCGCTTCCGGAGGAAGGCCTCCACCTCGTCTCGAGAAAGAAAATCGGCCGGGTGTTGTCCGTGCACGAGCTCAGGATTGTGACAGTATGGGCAGCGGAGATTGCAGCCGGCCGTGAAGAGCACCGCCGCAACCTCGCCCGGGTAGTCCGCGAGGCTCGTCTTGAGCAGTCCGAGCCGATCGAGCGAACCCACTATCCCGGCGCCCCGAGCGGCTGCGGGACGAGCCGCTGCGCCTGATTCACGCTGCCCGCGCGCGCCAGTTCAGATCCCGACTCGTCGAAGAAGAGCACCGTGGGAGTTGAGAGGACCTGGTGCGTGATCGCGGCCTGCATCCCTGCGGGCGTGTCCACGTTCACCACCTCTCCCGGCATGCCGAGCTGCTCCACGAACTCACGAACCGGAGGACAATTGGGGCAGCCGGCGCGGAAGAAGTAGGCGTACGATGCAGGCGACGCGGCCGGCGCTTGCGGCGGCGCCGGTGGAGCTGCGTCGCCGGCGGCGGTGTCCGCCGTCGCCTGCGCGTCTGAACCGTGGAACGTCACGCGGTGGCGGTACTCCTCGCGTTTGCCTCTGTTCCAGTTCTTGAGGCTTCGGTAGTAGCCCACGATCCGCGTGTAGATTTCGGTTTCTGCGCCGCACTCGGGGCATTCGAAGTGCTCGCCTGCGAGGTATCCGTGCGTGGGGCAGACCGAGAAGGTCGGCGAGAGCGTGAAGTAGGGAAGCCGATACGTGTGCGCGACGGTACGGACGAGCTTCGCGCAGCTCCGCCAGTCGTCCAGCGCCTCACCGAGGAAGCCGTGGAAGACGGTACCGCCCGTGTATTGAACCTGGAGCTCGTCCTGGAGGTCGAGCGCGTCAAAGATGTCGTCCGTGTGGTTCACCGGGAGCTGCGAGCTGTTCGTGTAGTACGGTTCGTCGTCGCCGCTCGTGATGATGTCGGGGAACGCCTCGCGGTCGTGCTTGGCGAGTCGGTAGCTCGTGCTCTCGGCGGGGGTCGCCTCCAGGTTGAATAGGTCGCCCGTTTCCTCCTGGTAGTCCGCGAGACGGTTGCGCATGTGCTCGAGGACGCGAAGCGCGAAGTCGCGCCCCTCCGCGTCCACGATCGTGACGTTCTTGAGGTTGAGCAGACTCTCGTTCATTCCCACGAGCCCGATCGTGGAGAAGTGGTTGTTGAGGTGCTTCAGGTAACGGCTCGTGTAGGGGAAGAGGCCCGCGTCGAGCAGCCGGTTAATGACTTTGCGCTTGATCGTGAGGCTCTCCGCCGCGAGGTCCATCAGGTAGTCGAGACGCGCGAAGTAGTCGGCTTCATCTGCGGCGAGGTAGCCGATGCGCGGCAGGTTGATCGTGACCACGCCGATCGATCCCGTGAACTCGTCCGAGCCGAAGAGTCCGCCGCCGCGCTTGCGAAGCTCGCGCTTGTCGAGCTGGAGGCGGCAGCACATCGAACGAACGTCACCGGGATCCAGGTCGGAGTTGACGAAGTTCTGGAAGTAGGGGGTGCCGTACTTCGCGGTCATCTCGAAAAGCAGCCCGGCGTTGGGAGACTCCCAGTCGAAGTCCTCGGTGATGTTGTACGTGGGGATCGGGTACTGGAAGCCGCGACCGTTCGCGTCGCCCCGGAGCATGAGCTCGATGAAGGCGCGGTTGACGAGGTCCATCTCCGCCTGGCATTCGCCGTACGTGAACGTCTGTTCCTCGCCCGCGACGATCGCCGGCTTGTCGCGGAGGTCGTGCGGTACGTTCCAGTCGAGCGTGATGTTCGTGAACGGCGCCTGGCTGCCCCAGCGACTCGGTGTGTTCACGCCGAAGATGAAGCTCTGGATCGCCTGCCGGACTTCGGCGAGATCCAGGTTGTCGATCTTCACGAAGGGGGCGAGGTAGGTGTCGAAGCTGCTGAACGCCTGCGCTCCCGCCCACTCGTTCTGCATGATCCCGAGGAAGTTCACGACCTGCTGGATGAGCGTGTTGAGGTGTTTCGCGGGCTTGCTCGTGATCTTGTCCGGCACGCCGCCGAGGCCTTCCTGGATGAGCTGCCGGAGGCTCCAGCCCGCGCAGTAGCCGCTGAACATCGAGAGATCGTGGATGTGCATGTCCGCGTTGCGGTGCGCCTGCGCGATCGCCTCCGGGTAGATGTTGCGTAGCCAGTAGTTCGCCGTGATCGTCCCTGAGTTGTGAAGGATCAGGCCGCCGAGCGAGAAGTTCACGTTCGCGTTCTCGTTTACACGCCAGTCCGACTGCGAGAGGTAGCCGTCCATGGTCGTGTTGATGTCCAGGAGCAGCTTCTGCGTGTCGCGCATCGCCTCGTGCCGGGCCCGGTAGAGGATGTACGACTTCGCAACGCCTACCTCCTGAGCCTCCACGAGGACCGTCTCCACGATGTCCTGGATCTCCTCGATCGCCGGCGCCGAGTTCGGGTGGCGGCCGGACATGAAGTCGGCGAGCTTGCGCTCCACCGCCTGGAGGAGGAACTCGATGCGTTCCTCGGCAACCGGCTCTCCCACGGCGTCGAAGGCTGCGGCGATTGCGTTCCCGATCTTCGCTCGGTTGTACGTTTCGGTCGTGCCGTCGCGCTTGACGACCTGACGGACGACCTGGCGCTGCGCCTTCGTACGTCCCGGCTTCACGTCGTTGCTGAGAAAATCGCGCCAGTTCGGATGCAATACGTTCTGAGTCACGAGAACCCTCCCTCTCTCGTTCGAGTGATGCTCGAGCCTACGCCGAAGCGCTCCCCCGGCTCGAGTTTTCCTTCTGTTGCTTGAGTCGTTCAATCTCATTGATGAACTCCTCAACGTTTTCAAAGTTGCGATAGACCGACGCGAACCTCACGTACGCGACGCGGTCGAGCTCGTAGAGCTTCGTCAGGACCATCTCGCCGAGACGGTGCGATGGGATCTCGTGGCTCGACTTGCTGAGCTCCATCGACTCGTCCTCGATCTCGTTGAGGATCTCATCGATCTGGTCCTGGCTCACCGGACGCTTGCGAATCGCCTGCCGGATGCCGCGTTCGAGCTTGGACCTGTCGAACGGCTCCCGGCCCCCCTGCGATTTCACGACCATGAGCGGACGCTCTTCCACGCGCTCATACGACGTGTAGCGGTAGCCGCAATTGCTGCACTCGCGACGACGGCGAATACTCGTGCCGTCCGCAAGCGTTCGAGACTCAATGACTTTGTCTTCCATTCCCAGACAGCGCGGACACCGCATTACACTACCATATATGTGGTCTTGGACGCCGATTGGCGCAACAGAACCACTATATATTGAGCTTCGGCCGAACGCAAGAGCGAATTGATCGATTTGTCGCGATTCGGTTGCATACCTGCCTCCATCCCGCTTACGATCCCGCCATGAGGCGAACCGTTCTCCTGCTCGGCGTCCTGTTCTTCCTGTGCATTGGATCGACGCTGTACTCCGAGCCGGCCCCCACGCTGCGAACCCCGGACTGGTCGCAGGTGTCCGATTTTGCGGCGCCGCCCGAACTGCGCGCGCGCGCCGCGATCCTCGTAGACGTCGCGTCGCAGACCGTGCTCTACGCGAAGAACCCCGACCTCGTCATTCCCCCGGCGAGCCTCACGAAGCTCGTTGCGATAGACGCCGCCCTCGTCGCGCTGAAGCGGGGCGAGATCGCGATCGATGCGGACATAGCGCCTGCGCCGGCGTGGTGGGCGGAGAACCAGCCGCCGGACTCGTCGCTCATGTTTCTCGGGCCCGGTCAGCGCTTCGATGTGGAAGACCTCCTGCTCGGCCTTTCGGTGTCGTCCGGGAACGACGCCGCCGTTGCGCTTGCCGAGCTCGTGGACGGCAGCGTCCGCGCCTTCGCCGAGCGCATGAACCGCAGGGTTCGCGAGCTCGGCCTGATCGATCTCTCCTTCGAGGAGCCGTGCGGCCTGAGCCCGCGAAACACGATCACGGCGCGCAGTTTCGCACGCTTCCTGCTCGCGCATCTCGAGCAGCACCCCGAGGTGCTTCGCGAGTACTACAGTGTGCGCACGTTCACCTATCCGGCCGCGGAGAATCGGGTCGGAGCGCAGGCGCGGGCACCGATCACGCAGGCGAATCGCAACACGCTGCTTTGGGAGTACGAAGGCGTGGACGGATTCAAGACCGGCTTCATCGACGAGTCGGGATACCACCTGGCCGCAACGGCGGAGCGCGACGGTCGGCGGCTCGTCGCCGTGGTTCTCGGTCTGGATGCGGAATCGCACGCGATCGGCGGGGCGCTCCGCGCCGCGGACGCCGCCGCGCTCCTCGACTACGGGTTCGAGGCGTTTTCCACGCACCGATTCGGGTACCCTGCGCCGGAGGCGGTGCGCGTCTTCGGAGGCAGGGAGCCGCTTGTGATTCCCGAAGGACCGACCGACATCGAGATCAGCGTACCCGCAGGATCGCTCGAACGGCTCCAGGGACGAATCGAACAGGAAGACGAGGTGATCGCTCCTACACCTCGCGCCGAGGTCGGGCGCGTCGCGATTGAACTCGAAGGGATCGAGCTCGCATCCGAAGTGCTGGTGCTGCCCGCTCAGGAGCGCGCGGGCGTGCTTCGCAGGCTGTGGGACGGAACGCTGGTGACCGTGCGGCGCGTGGGTTCGTGGTTCGCGGACGTGGAGCTCCCGGTGCAGGGCGCCGAGCTCAGCCCGGTCGCGCCGTAGCTCCGCGCAAGCTCCCGTCGAGACCCGCGGACCGCCACGGTACGCCGGGGATCGATCGCCTATGCGAGCCCGGTCAACGCCTTGATGTACTGCAGCCGCTCATACGCCTCGGGAACGCTGCTTCCGGACTGCGATAATCGTCCCCTGAACGCTGCGATCTCTTCGAAATCATGATTCCGCATCCATTCGGCGAGATCTCGGTTCATTTCGGTGATCCGCTCGTAGCCGTTGCGATAGACGGTGGAGCAGACCTGAACGGCCGTGGCTCCCGCGAGCAGCATCTTCACGACGTCCTCGCCCGTGTGAACGCCCGTTGACCCTACCAACTCGCTCGGACTACCGCCCGCGAGGACGCTGATCCAGCGAAGTGGAGTGTGGAGCTCCTGCGGCGACGAGAACTGGTAGCCGCCGGCGAGCTCGAGCTTCTCCACGTCGATATCGAGCTGGTAGAACCGGTTGAACATGACGATCGCTCCCGCGCCTGCTCGCTGCAGCTGGTCCGTCAGGCGCGGGAGGCTGGTGAAGTACGGTCCGATCTTGACCGCGATCGGCAGATTCACCGCCTTGCGGACCTGCTCCACGATTCGCAGATACGACGACTCAACCTCTTCGGGCGTCCTGCCGCCGCGCGGCATGATCGCGATGTTCAGTTCGATCGCGTCCGCGCCCGCGCTCTCGATCTGCTTCGCGTAGTCACCCCACCAGCGCGGAGTCACGCAGTTGACGCTCGCAATGACCGGGATGTCGACCGCCTGCTTCGCCTCACGGATCAGCCGGAGATACGTCTCCGGTCCCAGGTGCTTGCCCATCTGGCGGATGTACTCCTCCGCCTCCGGATGGATCGAGTAGTCGACCTGCTCGGCGTCTTCCGGAGTCTCGGCGGAGATCTGCTCCTCAAAAAGCGACTTCAGGACGACGGCGCCCGCTCCTGCGTCTGCGGCGCGCCGGACCCCGTTGACGGTATTCGTCAGGCTCGAGCTCGAGAGGACTATCGGGCTTGTGAGCGGAAGACCCAGATAGCGGACGGACATGCTCGGCATGGTACCCTGCCTTTCCTTGGTAGAAAGCTGGAGCGATTTTCAGTATGGTAAAACCAGTATACTCGATGAGCGCGAGCGCAAGCAAGCGAGGTTGTGCCCGAATGGATACGTGGGACATAGTGATAGTTGGAGCGGGCATTGCCGGCGTGTCTGCGGCGCGCACGATCGCCGAGGAGGGCGGGTCCCGCCGCGTCCTTCTGCTCAACGGCGAGCGAAGCGCTCCCTACAAGCGGACGAAGCTCAGCAAAAGCATCGCGAAGGGGTTCAGCGCCGGCGACTACCTGCTCGAGCCCGAGGAGTGGTACGAGGAGCACGGGATCACGCTGCGAAACGATGAGGAAGCCCGAGAAATCGTTCCCGGCGAGCGTGTGCTCCGTCTCTCGGACGGGAGCGAGCATCGCTTCGAGGCGCTCATCCTCGCCACGGGGTCGGAGCCCCGCTACCCGAAGACCGTAACCCCCGAACACGCGAAGTCCTTCTTCGTCGCTCGGTCCGAGGACGACATCCGGCGTCTGCGGAAGGCGGCCGGCAAGGCCAAGCGGATTCTCATCGACGGGCTGGGCGTTCTGTCCGTGGAGATCGCGGCCGAGCTCCGGGCGATGAAGAAGCAGGTGACGATCGTGGGCGCGACGGCGCAGGTCATGCCGCGCCATCTCAACGTTCGTGCCGGCGAGATCATGGAGGATCTGCTGCGGTCGAAGGGCGTGAAGCTCAAGTTCCGGGAAGAGATACTCTCGGTCGAACCGCATTCGAAGGGGAGCTACACCGTCGCGATGATTCGCGAGACCTCCACGTACGACCTCGTGGTTTTCTGTATCGGGGTTGCGCCGCGGACCGAGCTCGCCGAGGCGGCCGGTCTGTCCGTCAACGAGGGCATCCTCGTGGACGAGCATCTTCGCACGAGCGACCCGTCGATCTACGCCGTAGGCGACTGCGCCGAGCACCGGGACGGCGTTCTGACCGACCTGTGGCACGCGGCCGAGTATCAGGGCATGGTCGCGGCGAAGAACGCGATGGGCCATGCGATGGAGTTCGACAATCCGGCGTTCCGCCTCAAGTGCGAGGTCTTCGGCTCGCATTTTTTCAGCATCAACAAACCGCGGAATCCGCTCGAGTACGGTATTGAGGAGCACGAGCTCGGCTCTCGCTACCAGTGCTTCTACTTCAGCGACGACACGCTCTTCTCGGTCGTGATGGTGAACGACAGAGAGCGCGCGAAGGAGTATCAGCAGGCGGTGCGGGAAGCCTGGACTCGTGATCGCGTGGTCCGGACGTTCATCGCAAGATAGGAAAGGGGTATCTATGTCTCGGTTCTCTCGCATCAGTATGGTCGTGTTGATCGGTCTCGTCGTCGTGGCGGGAGTGTGCGCTCAGGAGCCCTACCGAGTCGGGGTCCTGCGGGGACCCACCGCGGTCGCCTTCGCACCGCTCATCGAGGACGCGCCCAGGCTTGGCGGCGATCGAGCGCTCGAGATCGTGACGTATTCCACGCCGCCGAACCTGATCTCGGCGTATCTTGCCGGTGAGGTCGACGCGGCGACACTCCCGAGCAACGCCGCCGCGCAGCTCTTCGGGCGCGGCGCGCCCGTGGAGGTCGCGTCGACCTTCATCTGGGGTGTGCTCTACCTCGTGGGACCCAAGGGAGTCGAGATCCACGATCTCTCGGGTCCGGTGCACTCGATCGGTCGCGGTGCGACGCCGGACGTCGTCTTCCGGTACGTGCTGGAGGAGGAGGGTCTCACGAACGCGATTGCCGTGGAGTACGGATTCGCGCAGGTGGAGCTCTCGCAGCTCCTCATCGCCGGCCGCGTGAGCGCGGGGGTGCTTCCCGAGCCGTTCGTGACGCGAGTGCTGGCGGAGAACGATACGCTCGGCGTCGTAGCCGATCTGCAGAAGTTGTTCGAGGAGCACGCCGGCGTCGGGATGCCGCAGACGGTGCTCGTGACGAGGCCCGCCGACCGGAACGCGCACGCGGTCGTGGCGCTGCTCGAGGAGAGCGTGGAGCGAGTGCTCGCCGATCCCGAGGCCGCCGGAGCGCTGGTTTCGGATCTTGGGCTCGGGCTCGACCGGGAGACGGTCGTTTCGAGCCTTCCGCGGCTCAACCTCCGCGTTGAGACGGCGGCCGAGAGCGAACCTGCGCTTCGCAGCTACCTGCGCATCCTGCACGAGTTCGAGCCGGCGTCCGTGGGAGGATCGTTGCCCGCGGATGAGTTCTACGGCGAATAGGCACGCACGGCGACGAGAGTAGCCGCGGGCCGTGGCGCCCGCGGGCCCCTTCGGTCGCGGTCTACTTCACCTCAATGCGCTTCCGACTCTCCCAGAGCCCGTGGATGTTGCAGTAGCTCGTCGCGTAGATCGTGCCCGATTCCTTCAGTTTGACCAGAGAAGAGCAGAGCGGTTCGGTCCATGCCGATCCTTCGTTCGCGCCATTCACCGACTCGCCGTGCGCCGCGAACCGGTTCGCGGAGAGCTGGTGGGAAAACTTGTCGTTGTCCGGCTTGAAGTGGAGCTCCATCCACACGATGTGATGCTCGGTCGTATTCGGATGGGCAATCTCCTTGCCTATCGAAGCCGTTATCGTGAACGGCTCGTCCGCTTGTACCGAATCGGGCGCCTCGATAACGGGCGCGTGCTTTTCCTTCTTGAAGTCGGCTTCCTGGAGCAGATCGCCGAATCTGGCCATACGTTCCTCCTGATGTGACGAGAGCGGTGTCGTTCTCTCTCCTCTGAAGTTACTACCTGCATAACCGGAGCGTCATTCGAAAACCGGAGGCTGGATACGTGATGGGGATCACAAGAAACGCTCGCCGTGAGCGTCCGAAAGCAGCGCGGCTTCCGCAGCCTGACTGTGCGTTGGGCAGGTTGGAGTTTGCTCGCACTGAGAACATGATTACATTTGTCATAAATACAAGAGGAGGAACCATGGCATTCACGACACCAGATCTTCCGT
>JBKHII010000092.1:0-7236 GCA_046538735.1 Spirochaetales bacterium | reverse complement strand
TGCGGCGGAGAGGACTTGAACCTCCACGGGTTTTACCCCACTAGCCCCTCAAGCTAGCGTGTCTACCAATTTCACCACCGCCGCGGGAAATCGGGCTTCCAATTGTGAGACCGAAATATAGCAAAGCCGTTTTTGGTTGTCAACAGAATCGGCGGGCATGGCGAGGCGTAGGCGAAGCCCCACGTCCGGTGACACGCCTCACGCCTCGAGCTCCGGGAGCCGCGCGTAGTTCCACCGGATCGCATCCAGCCGCGCGAGCCACGCCCGTGCTCGACCGCGGAAGTCTTCGAACGACCGACGCCCGGGTGGACTCCAGAGCGCCTCGGCCATGGCGAGGAGGCGAGGCGCGACCATGTACTCCACGTCGGCCTCGTTCGGCATCTGCTCCGTCCAGACGTTCGCCTGGCCCCCGAGCACGCGTTCTGAGCTCGATGGGGGCAGGCCGACGGTTGGATCGAAGGCGTAGACGCCTTCGAGTGTCAGGACCGGCGGCCGGCCGGTTTCGTCGGGGTGGGGGAAGCCGATCTCGCCGTCCCGGTCGATCTGGCGGTGATCGAAGTAGCAGTGCGAGGTCGGTGTCATGACGACGTCGTGTCCCAGTTCGGCTGCCAGTCTGCCTCCCTCGGTTCCGCGCCACGACATCACGACGGTCCCGCCGGGGAGCCCTCCTTCCAGGATCTCATCCCATCCGATCGCGGTGCGCCCGCGCGCCTCGAGTGCGCGGGCGGCTCTGCCTACGAAGTAGCTCTGGAGCTCGTTCTCGTCCGCGAGCCCTTCTCGCTTCCTGCGGTCCTGACAGCGCGGGCACTTCTTCCACCGCGCCTTCGGGCACTCGTCGCCGCCGATGTGGACGTACTGCGACGGGAAGAGCC
This sequence comes from Spirochaetales bacterium, assembly GCA_046538735.1. Taxonomy (GTDB): domain Bacteria; phylum Spirochaetota; class Spirochaetia; order DSM-27196; family SLST01; genus SLST01. The sequence continues at coordinate 6,364 of JBKHII010000092.1, read as the reverse complement.
GCACGACTTCGTCAAAGACGTCGGCAAGGAAGGCGAAGACCTGATCCTTTCCAGCGCAGAAGACTTCTTCGGATACGCCCCACCGGTTCCAGACGTTTACGGGCTCCTCACGGCAGCTGAGCTCGGGATAGGCGGCAACCGCCGCCTGCGCGTGACCGGGCAGCTCGATCTCCGGAATCACGAGAACGCCGTGGACGCCGGCGTATCGGACGACATCGGCGATCTCTTCGGCGGTGTACGAGCCTCCGTACCGTCTTCCGTCCGGCTGTTCTCGATAGGCGCCCACATCGGTGAGCCGTGGATACGCCTCGACCGGGAGTCGCCATCCCTGGTCTTCGGTCAGATGCCAGTGGAAGACGTTGAAGCCGAGCGAGCTTGCGACTCCGATCAACCGCTTCACGAACGAGCTTCCGAAGAAGTGTCGACCAACGTCCAGGTGAACGCCGCGGTACGCGAAACGTGGCGTGTCCGTGACGGAGGCGCACCGATAGCCGCGTTCGGTAGCCAGACTGCGAAGCGATCGGAGCGCCGCAACGAGACCTGCCGGTTCGCGGCACTCCACGTCTACGCGATCTCCGGCGACTCGGAGCGAGTACGAGGAGTCGGGCAGTTGCTTCGGGACGAGCTGGGCTTCCTTCGGGGCGTCCACCGCGAGGTTCGCCGTTTGCGGACCGTGGAAGGATGCAGCCGCAAATAGTTCAGGGCGCAGCGTCTCGAGGATGGGTTCCATCCAATCGGGTCCCGTCGCACGCAACGGGCCGTGGTGCACGAGATCGTCGATCTGCAGAGTGAACTCGGATGGAATCGGGAGCAATGGGAGCATCCTCCCATTCTACGTCGGGGAATCGCCCGCGTCGATCGACCGGAGGCGGAGATGACGTGCACGCGGCGGGCGCGTCGGTTCACCCGCCGCGTGCGCCTCGCATCAGTCGAAGAGCTTGCCCGCGATCTTCGCGGCGTGCTCCGCCTGGAACCTCGCCGCCTCGAGCTCGTTCTCGATCGGGGAGCGGCTCCCGTCGGTTGCCGCGATTGTTGACGCGCCGTAGGGCGTGACGCCGCTGACCTCACCGAGCTCGAAGTGGCCGGGATAGGTGTACGGCAGGCCCACGATGACGTATCCTAGGTGGAGGAGGGTGATGTGCGTGGTCAGGATCGTCGTCTCCTGGCCGCCGTGCTGCGTCCCGGTTCCGGACATCACGGTCGCCACCTTGCCCACGGTCGCGCCCTCCATCCAGATCTTGCCTGCTTGATCGAAGAAGGTGCGGAACTGGCCCGGCATGTTGCCGTATCGCGTGGGAACGGCGAAGACTGCAGCATCCGGCCATCGAAGGTCGTCCACCGTTGCGACCGGTACGTCCCTGAACGCTTGCCGCGCTTCGTACGCTCCAATCTGTCTGAGCACGTCTTCCGAAATGGTCTCCGGTATTTGAAGCAGTCTGACTTCGGCTCCCGCCCGTTCGGCTCCCTCCACGGCGGCCTGAGCCATCTGATACATGTGTCCGTACATCGAGTAGAAGAAGACAGTGACTTTCACCTAGTTCCCCTCGCCCGGGATCGGGTATCGTCGCGCCGTCCCGAGCTTCTTGCAGAGTCGTGAGAGCTCGACGAGCTCTTCGCGCGTGAGTACGGACATCTCGTCTCGGATCGCATTCCGCATTCGCTCGAATGCAGTCCGCGCGGTGACCTTGCCTCGGTCGGTGAGCTCCAGGAACACCCGCCGCCGATCCGTTTCACACCTCCGGCGCTCCACAAGTCCCGATCGCTCCAGCTGATCCACCACCGATGTGATGTTTCCCGGGGTCTTCAGGATTTTCCGTGCAGCATCGTGGTGTGAGAGTCTCCCCTTGTGAAGCAGCGCCTCGAGAACGCCGAACTGGGACAGGGTCATTCCCGCGGACAGCGGGTGGTGATCCAAGATCCGTCCCTGAAGCGCGCTCTCGGCGCGCGTGAGCTTCACGTACGCCGACAACTCGATATCGTACTCGTTCGGTTCTGGTGCCATACGGCATCGTACCTTAGAACAATGAATTATCCAATGCTAGATAATTCACTATTAAACTATTGAGCAGTGAACACATCGTCAACGGGAATCCGCACCCGCTCCTACGTCGCGAATCCCCGCACCATCTCGGCGAGCGCGCGCGAACTTTCCGCGACATCGAACTCATCCGTGTCCAAGAACTCGACCGCGACGAACCCGTCGTAGGAGCGACGCTTCAGGTGCGTGAGGATCCAATCGAAGTCGACGGTTCCCTTCCCGAACGGTACCTGCACACGGCCGGACTCCGCGTCCCGAAGGTGCACGTGTGCGGCGCGTTCGAGAATCCAGGCGACCTGGTGGAGATCGATGCCCTGGCCCACGAGGTGCGAGGGGTCAAAGGCGAACTCGGTATCAGGAGCGCGGTTGATGAGCTCGCGCGCTGCGTCCGGCGAGTCGAACGGCGAACCGGTGTGGAGCTCGAGAGCGAAGCGTCGACCTTCACGCTCCGCAATCGCCGTCAGCTCCCGCCACGATTCGGCGGCCTCATCGAGCAGCGTTGTGTCCGCGATGCCGTGAGGGCGTCCGCCCGGTTGTACCGCAGCAACCGCGATGTTGAAGCTTCTCATGAGTCGGACAACAGCCTCGGCTTCCTCCCTCCGCCGACGGATGTCTTCGTCACCGCGGCCGTAGAGGGGACCGCTGAAGGCAAGATTGAGGGCGGCGACCGTCAGGCCGTGCTCGGCGAGCGCTCGTTGGACGCGGTCGGTCACCACGTCGTATCCGTCCACGAGGTCGCGCGGGCTGACGTGCGCCCAGCCGTGCGCCATGAGCAGGTCAACGTGGTCGAAGCCGAGCGACTTGACGCGGGCGAGCGCCTCCTCGAGCGGTGAACGATGGGCGATGGTGGTAGAGCACGAGATTCGCATTGGGGGCCTCCCGTTCAAACATCGCACCGCGACGGCCCGGAAGCAAAGGAAAATGTCACCGACCCTGCAGGTCGATCGCTCGGAACTCGCGGTCAGGACGCGATTTGTGGCGCCGCATCAGGGACGCGCAGCGGTACTCTGCCATCTGCCGCTGCGATCGGGCCGACCACGGCCGCCGCAAAGACGACCGCCTGGTAGAGCGCGACGGCGCGGTTTCGTGCTTCCGCGGGGGCGAGGTCGAGCAGCAGGTTGAAGTTGGCAAGGTTGTAGCCGGCCCACGCGGCTCCGCCCACGCTCACGAGGACGTAGACGTGCCGGACCTGCGTCGCCAGGCCCCATCCGATCGGGAGCAGCGGGATGATCAGGCCGGAGACGGCGATGACGGTGAGCGCGCCTCTGCGATCGAGCAGACGGCCGAAGAAGATCTGACCGAAGAGCCCGAGTACGCTCATCACTCCTGAGGTGAGTCCGACTGTCTGCACGGTTCCGCCGAGCTCGGTTACGAGAAAGACGTTGAAGAAGGGTGCGGCCATTTGGATCGAGAGGTTCCAGATGAAGGCTCCGAGCAGGAATGCTCCGAACTCCGGGTGGGCGGTGACGATTCGCAGCAAGCCGCTTGGCCGCTGCAGCTTCGCCTCAACCCGCCGCGGTCGCAGCGGGATGCGAAGGAACGAGAAGGTGCTGAGCAACCCGAAGAAGAGCGCGAGCGCGAAGACGGCCTGGTAGCCGAGGAAGGGAAGGTCGAACCGCCCGTTCAGCGAGCGGATGAGAAGCCCTCCGCCGCTCGCGACGATGAGGGCGGCGATTCCCATCGTGAAGTTGCGCTCCGAGAAGTAGCGCCCCCGCCGATGGTTCGGGACCAGATCGGCGACGATGCTTGTCCATGCGGGGTTCGCATAGTTGCCCATGAAGCTCCGGAATGCGTTGATTCCGATGGCGATCCAGATCGCCACGGTCGCCGAGGGTGCGATGAACGGCACCACGACGAGGCCGAGAACGGCGAGTCGTCCGAGCCCGCCGCCGGTCCAGAGGACGAGCGCCTTGGGATTCCGTACTCGGTCCGCGTGAGCGGCGCCGGGAAAGAGGGCGAGCACGCCGAAGAGGTTTGCGACTGCGTTGAGGGCACCGATCTGACCGTTCGTTGCTCCGTACGCGAGGAGAAAGACCGCGACGAAGGAGACGAGGATGTTGTCCGAGAGCGACGCGAAAATCCCGTCCAGCCAGAAGTAGCGCAGACCGCGGACCGACCTCGCGCCGAGGCGATCGGTGCCGTGCCGCGCGATGCGCTCGTCCAGCGCGCGGTAGAGACCCGTCCAGTTCCACCACTGGGGGCGGAGCTGAAACCCCGGGAGCAGCCGTCTCGGTGAGGGCGCGTAGCGAGGTGGCGTGGGTCGTCGGTTCTGTTGTGCCATGCCGTGTCTCGTCCTACGCGAGAAGCTTCGTCAGCTCGCGAACTCGGCTCGAAAAGAGGTCGAGCGCGGTCTGGATCGGTTCTCTTCGCCCCATGTCCACGCCCGCTTCGCGCAGGCTCTCGATCGGGAAGTGCGATCCGCCGCTCTTCAGGAACGTGAAGTACGAGTCGAGCGCCCCCGGCTCCCCGGCGAGCACGCGTTCCGCCAGCGCGATCGAGGCCGAGATACCGGTCGCATACTTGTACACGTAGAAGCCCATGTAGAAGTGCGGGATCCGCAGCGCCTCCAGGTCGCTCTCGTCCTCCAGGACCGTATCCGGGCCGAAGTAGGTCTCAAGGAGCGAGCGATAGGTCTTTCGGAGGCTCTCGACCGTCAGCGGTTCGCCCTGCTCCACCATCTCATGCATCTTCCGCTCGTACTCGGCAAACATCGTCTGACGATAGAGCGTGGCGACGATATCGTCGATCTGCTTGTTGAGCAGGTACGCGCGCATCCGGTCGGACGGATCGCCGCCGAGCATGTGGTGCATGAGCAGCGCTTCGTTGAAGGTGCTCGCCACTTCCGCCTCGAAGATCGTGTACCGGTAGTGCGGGAAGGGATTCGATCGCTTCGAGTACCAGCTGTGCATCGAGTGGCCGCCCTCGTGCGCGAGCGTGAAAACGTCGCGCAGGACGTCGTCCTGGTAGTTCATGAGGATGAACGGGTGCGTGTCGTAGCCCCCGGAGGAGAACGCGCCGCTTCGCTTGCCCTTCGTCTCGTAGCGGTCGACCCAGCCACCGAGGAGACCGCCGCGAAGCGTGTCTACGTACTCGCTCCCGAGCGGCCGGAGCGCCGTGGTAATCAGGTCGACGGCTTCCTCGTAGCTGTGACGCGTGGTCACCTCCGAAACGAGCGGCACGTAGACGTCGTAGTGGCGAAGGTCGGGGATGCCCAGGACGCGCCTCCGGAGCGCGTAATAGTCGTGCAGCGCACTTAGGTTCTCGTGCACGGTCTCGATCAGCGTGTCGTAGACCTGCGTGGGCACCTTGTCCCCGAAGAGCGCCGCCTCCCGCGCGGACGGGAAGTTGCGAACCTTCGCGCGATAGACGTCCAAGTTGACCTTGCCCGCGAGCAAGGTCGCGAGCGTGTTCTCGTGACCCTTGAAGACGCCGTAGAACTGCTCGTACGCGGAGCGCCTGACGTCTCGATTCCGGTTCTGGAGCAGCGAGGCGAAGGACGACTGACTGAGCGCGACGTTTCCTTCGTCGGTCTTGACCGTCCCGAAATCCATATCCACGTTCGTGAGCGCCGAGAATCCGCGGTAGGCGGTCTGGTTCGCTTCCTCCTGGAGCGCGAGCAGGCGCTCCTCCTGCTCGCTCAGGATATGTGGCTTCCATCGCAGGAGCTTTCGGAGGTAGACACGGTACGTCTCGAGCTCGGGCGAGGCGAGAAAGGTCTCCATCCTCTCGTCCGGGATCGCCTGGATCTCGGGCGACTGGTAGCTTGCCGCGGCGTCGATCTCGCTCGAGAGCCGGGTGAATCGGGAGGAGCGTCCCTGCGCCGCGCTGTCGCCAACGTTCTCGCTCACGCGAAGCGAAGCGTAGTAGCCGAGGCGCTCCTCGCGGCGGCGAAGTTCGCTCATGAAGTCGAGGCACGTCTTCAGGTGTGAGACGCTCCGGTCGAGCGTGCCTTTGTAGCTTCCGATCTTCGGGACGAGCCCCTCCGTCTCCTTGAAGTACGCCTCCCACTCATCGTCCGAGGCAAAGATCGACGAGAGGTCCCAGAGGTGCTCCGCAGGGATCTCGTCTCTGCGTGGAATCTGCGATGCTGCTGTGTCGGCCATGATCGTGAAGCTACGCGCGGAAGCAAAACCGGTCAAGGTTGACGGATCATCTTGCGCGTAGTATCACGACCTATGAACGCTTGGCACGACATCGATCGATCCAGGATCACGCCGGAATCGTTCATCGCCGTCATAGAGATCTCCAAAGGCAGCAAGAAGAAGTACGAGCTGGACAAAGACACCGGTCTCATCAAGCTCGACCGTATCCTCTTCACCTCGACCC
>JBKHII010000039.1:0-28127 GCA_046538735.1 Spirochaetales bacterium | reverse complement strand
GTCCAGGAAGGCAGCGAGACCGTGCTGTACGCCAACTTCCAGGACAAGGATCCCACCAAGGAGAAGGTGGAGATCAACGTCCGCCGCCGCTGCTTCTTTCCTGAGGAAGCCGGCCGAGGATACATCACCTTCTCCGGTTTCAAGGTCGAGAAGGCGGCAACCACCTGGGCGCCTCCCGCGGCGTTCCAGGAGGGCATGGTTGGTCCTCACTGGAGCCGCGGCTGGATCATCGAGGACTGCGACATCAGTAACAGCAAGTGCTGCGGCATCTCCCTGGGCAAGTACTACGACCCGGAGAACGATCACTACTTCACGACCAAACACGTGAAGAGCCCCACCCAGATGGAGCGCGACGCGGTGTGTCGCGGCCAGTATCACGGCTGGCTGAAGGAGCTGGTGGGCTCTCACATCGTGCGTCGCTGTCACATCCATCACTGCGAGCAGACCGGCATCGTGGGCCGGATGGGCGCGGTGTTCTCGCTGATCGAGAACAACCACATCCACCATATCAACAACATGCAGGAACTGGGTGGCGCGGAGATCTCAGGTATCAAGCTGCATGCCGCAATCGACGTGACCATCCGCAGGAATCATATCCATCACTGCACCATGGGTATCTGGTGCGACTGGGAACCCCAGGGCACCAGAATCTCTCAGAACCTCCTGCATCACAACGAGCGGCCCGATTTCTGCACATGGGCCGAGGGTGGCATGGGCAGCCAGGATATCTTCGTGGAAGTTGGTCACGGCCCCACGTTGATCGACAACAACATCATGCTCTCCCAATGCTCGCTGCGCATCGCCACCGAGGGTGTTGCCATGGTGCACAACCTGGTCATGGGGCCGCTTACCTTCGTGGGAGGCGGCACGGGCGCGCGCTATACGCCGTACCATATCCGTCACCGGACGGAGGTCGCGGGCTTCATGACGATCCTTCACGGCGACGACCGCTTCTACAACAACATCTTCATCCAGGGCCGTCCTTCCGATGAACCGGTGAAGCCGGGCGGACCCGAGGAACACGAGCGCGTCGTGGGCACCTGGTGTTTTGACGAGTATCCCACCTACGAGGAGTGGATTGCCTGGTTCGACCTGGACGTGGAACGTCCCGATATGAGGAAACTGGCAGAGTTCCACGAGAAGCACCTGCCGGTGTGGATCCACGGGAATGCGTACCTGAATGGTGCCAAGCCCTGGAAGAACGAGTCATCCAAACTGGTCAACGATCAGGACGACGTGACGGTTGAGCTGGTAGAGAAGAACGGCACCTATACCCTTCGGACCAACGTGTTTGACCTTCTGGGCGATTTCGAGACCGGCATCATCAACAGCGATATTCTGGGCTGTGCGTTCGAGCCGGAGCAGCGCTTCGAGAGCCCGGACGGCAGCGCGATCACGTTTGACTCCGACTACTTCGGGAATCACCGCGGGATCAAGACCATTCCCGGCCCGTTTGCTTCCGAGGCCGGCATGAAGAAGACCCTTTGGTGATCTGTGAAACAGCGCTCACGGAGCAGCGGAGCGTATCGCTCCGGGTCCACGGGCGCCGCTATACCATTCATTGAGGCACCATGGTCACAGGGTTCGACAACGAGAAGTACCTCGCTGAGCAGGGAGCTGCCATCAGCGAGCGGATGAAGCGTTTCCCGCATAAGCTCTACCTCGAGTTCGGCGGCAAGCTCCTCTTCGATCACCACGCCGCACGGGTACTGCCCGGCTTCGATCCGAACGTGAAGGTTCGGTTGATCGAGCAGTTCCGCGACCGTGCGGAGGTGATTCTCTGCATCTACGCCGGCGATATCGAGCGGAAGAAGGTTCGGGCCGACTTCGGTATCACCTACGACCAGAACGCGCTCCAGATCATAGACGAGCTCGCGAGGCACGGCATTACGTTGGCCGGCGTCGTCATCACGCGGTTCCACGGGCAGGCCGGAGCACAGCAGTTCAAGCGGCGCATGGAGCGGCGCGGTATCCGGGTCTACACGCACGGCTCCACGCGTGGCTACCCAACGGACATCGAAACCATCGTGAGCGAGGAGGGGTACGGCGCGAACGAGTACGTCCACACCGAGCGCCCGGTCGTGATCGTCACCGCGCCCGGACCCAACAGCGGGAAGCTCGCGACCTGCCTGTCGCAGCTCTATCACGACCATCGAATGGGTCTCGAGTCCGGCTACGCCAAGTTCGAGACCTTTCCCATCTGGAACCTCCCGCTCAACCACCCGGTGAACGTTGCCTACGAGGCGGCAACGGCGGACATCCAGGACTACAACGTGATCGATCACTTTCACCTCGAGGCGTACAACGAACGTGCCGTGAACTACAACCGCGACGTGGACGCCTTCCCGGTCCTCAGACGGATCATCGAGCGGATCACCGGCGGAGAGTCCTTCTACCGGTCGCCCACCGACATGGGTGTGAACCGCGCCGGCTTCGGGATCGTCAACGATGAGGTCGTGTGCGAGGCGGCGAAGCAGGAGGTCCTGCGCCGCTACTTCCGCTACGCCTGCGAGTACCTGATGGGCATGGCCGAGAGCACCACGGTCGAGCGGGTGAAGCTCCTGATGGAGGATCTCCAGCTGGATGAGGATGATCGCGTGGTCGTCGCGCCCGCCCGGCAGGCCGCGAGTCAGGCCGAGTCGACCGGAAAGGGGCACCGCGGGGTCTACTGCGGCGCCGCGCTCGAGCTCCCGGACGGTTCGATCGTTACCGGCAAGAACTCATCGCTCTTCCACGCCTCGTCGGCGCTGATCCTGAACGCGGCGAAGAAGCTCGCGTCGATACCCGACACAATCGACCTGCTACCGCAGGCGATCGTCGATTCAGTGGGTCGGCTCAAGATGGGCATCCTGGGAGGCAGGGAAGTCAGTCTTGACCTGGAGGAGACCCTCGTCGCGCTCTCCATAAGCGGCGCAACCAATCCCGCGGCCGAAGTGGCCCTGGGCGAGCTCACACGGCTTGCAGGCTGCGAGGCGCACCTGAGTCATATGCCGACCGTCGGCGACGAGGCGGGCTTACGGAAGCTGGGTGTGCGCCTCACGGCCGACGCTGTGTACGCGGGGAAAGAGCTCTTCGGTGCGTGAACCAACAGACCTTCGGACATGTCCGGTCTACGGACATCGACTTCCGCTCCACAGAACGTAGAAGGGCCGCACGCGCGATACAAGTCGCGACGCACGGCCTTGGCTGCTGTCCGGACGATGGGCTCGTCTATTGCGCCCCCTCGCGCTCCTCGTCGACAATCGCCTGGAGCTCCTCTTCGGCTCGGGCAGCGAGCTCCTGATCCTCCCGCAACGCGAGCATTATCCGGTTGAAGCGTTCAATCGTGAGGTCCTCCTCCTGGACCGCCTCGGCCATGACGGTTTGCTGCTCGTTCTGGATTTCGAGGATGTCATCGAGCACGGTCCGGTATTCGGCGAGCTCGTCGTCGTCCACGTTCGAGAGCGCGGACTGGTCGTTCTGTTGGGCGATCTCGTTGATCTCGTAGAAGCGGCGCTCGCTGAGCTCGGACTCCTCGATGCGCTCGTCCGTCATTTCGTTGAGACCGTCCTGAAGTTCCTGAACCTCGACAAACGCGATCACGAAGTGCTCGAGCTCTTCATCGTCCACCGGTTCTATCTCGTCGCCCTGCTCGAACCCCGGTGGACTCTGCGCGCCAATTATGGGCGCGACGAGCAAGAGCGGCAGCGCCAGAGCGAGTCCCAGAATCCCCGAGGTGCTTCTTCGGTGTGTCATGTATTCCTCCATTGCGGTCCGGCCGACCACAGAATCGTTGGTGGGCGTCTTCGAAGTCGCCCACGTCTCACGGCAATCTCTTCACCGTGGCTATGATGCTACCGACTCTTCGACCAGTCGGCGTCCACGCTGTCTTGGTATCGCGTCAAGATCGGTCCGATGAATGCCGGCGGAACACCGCTACCGACCGATGGGCTCGAACACCGGCTCCAGGTCGACTCGGTCCTGGGGATCGACGATCAGTCGCGTGGACGACACGGTACCGTCCGGCAGGACGCCGTCCGCGCTCCATGCAACGAGCGTGTAGCCATCCTCGGCGACCGCCTCTATCTCGACCGGAACGCCGCCGAAGTACAGGCCGGTCCACGAGCTTCCGGGATCGATCCCGGGCGTTGACTCGTTGAGATCGATCGAATTCACACGGATTCGGCCCCCGGCTGCCGGAACGACGATGGTCACGGGCTCCGCGCCTGAGATCGGCACGTTCCGAGTGCGGAAGTAGTCGCGGATGTGCCGGCGCTGTATGTCCGGGCGAACCTGCGCGTAGTGAACGTGGTGGTCGACCTGCGAGCGCCAGTAGTCGAGCGATTCCGGATAGCCCCACCGCGCGATATGATGCGGCATCTCGGTCTCGATGCGCCGTGCCCACTCCTGGATCGCCGGGGCCAGGATCTCGGGGTGAAGCCGGGTGTTGAGGAGGTCGCAAAACCTGTTTACGAAACGGTTTCGGAACTCCTCATTCCGCAGGAGCCCTGCGAACAGCGCCGTGTACTCGGGCGGCCGGAGCATGTTGACCTGGTCATCTCGGTGTGCCGATCCAGGCCGATCCTCGGATGAACCGGACGGTTCAACGTCGTTTGCGTAGAAGCTCATCGTGTCCTCTTCGAGAAAGAGGAGCGCGTTGTCCAGGTCCCACGTATGGAACCTCCACCGCCCGTCCTGAACAGGAAGTAGCTCAGAGCCACGACCAACTGGGCGTGCCCGCCACGCGATCATGTGCTTGCTGACGCCGTCCGGATCGCCGGAATAGATACGGAGGACGTTGTAGTCGATCAGGCTGTCCACGTCGACACGTTCGGCTACCCACTCATACACCTCCGGGTCGCTCGGGTCGGATCGCTGGATCCGATCGAGCAGCCGGCGGTAATCACGAGCGTCCTCCGGCGTGCCCTGCTTGAGGCCGGCCGCCGCACCGAGCGGGCTCTCAATGATCGCGAGGCCGTCGGGATCGAGGCCGTATCGCTGCTCGAGGTAGAAGCGGTCGAACCGCTCCCGGAGATTCTTGATGCCCCAGTACTCGCCATTGATGAAGTGAACGACCGGCCGTGCCCGCGTCAGATCAACGGCGAGATGACCGGCGAGATAGTCGTTGAGAAACGCATCCTGGAGGTGGCTGCGGAAAAGGCTCTGCCCGCTTCGAAGCATCAGCCTCCGGTAGCCGGTCGGATCAGCCGGCGGGTATTCGGAATCGTCAGGCGAAAAGAACGGGTGGTCGAAGACGTTGACGCGCTCGTAGTCCTTGCGCGCGTAGAGGCGCAGCGATTTGAGCGGGTGCGATCTCGACCATCCGCCGTGGATGCGAATGCCTCCGTCTATATCGACACCCTGGTACCCGTCCGGCTCATAGTACTCGATGTGAGCGCCGACCTCGGTCGGGAGGCTGTAGTTCGCGACGTGTCGCATCCAATTGACATCGTCGTCTCGCGCCTCATCGTAGGTCCGGCCCGGAACGTAGACGCCCTTCTCGTACCCGAAGAGATCGCCGGGCTCCGCGATGATCGACACCACGGGCGTTGTGAACCGCTCATGGATCGCCTCGGCCACGAAGTAGGTATGCGACACCACGGAACCGAGCCGCTGCGAGCCGTCGTAGACCGACGCCCTGACGACCGTGGCGCGAAACCCGGGATCGTCTGGAGGCCGCCATTCCCACATGTCGGCAGTCGGTACGGTCGTGGGGATCGTGCTCAGTGGCGCGACCGAGCGATCGGTCTCTGCCCGATTCTGGATTTCCTCGGAGCTTTGAATCGCAATCGGCGACTCATAGGGAAGCGTAGTCACGGAGCGACTACTCGGTGCCTCCGTTTGCGCACCGGAGGTCCGGTAGCTCCGCCCGCCGATCGCAGCAGGATCGGGGATCGAGCCGTCAAGAGTGTAGAGAATCCGTGCAGAAGACGGCATTGCCTCCTCGTCTGCCTCCAGAACGAGCTCGAATCCGGACTCGTAGAAGCCCGCATCGTGCGACATGGTCAGCGCCACGTAGCGCCTGCCTTCGGAGTTCGGCCGTTCGGGCGTCGGCTCCACGAAGATCGCCCCTTCAAGCGAGTCCGCGACACGCCCGTAGCTCGTGTCGCGGGGAATCGCGGGGACTTCGAACGAGTCGACGAGCGTCGTCCCGTCGGGCGCCGTCAACCGGAGCGTGACACCGTCCGACGAGAGCGCGAAGAGCGCTTCGGGGACAGATCCCCGGCGGTCTGCAGACGAGGTGCCGGTCGCAAGAATTACGAGAAGGCCACCCGGTCCGATCCGCGTGCCCGCAGGAAAGCGCCAGGCGCGAGGGTCGTCGGGCGTGTTCGAGAGGTAGTAGCCGCCCAGATCCATCGGTTGATCCAGGCGGTTGCGGATCTCGATCCAGTCGGGGAACGATCCGTCGTCTGCTTGAAGCGTCGTCCCGTTCGACGTCATGACCTCGTTGATGACGAGATCGCGCGTGGGCGCACGCGGGAGCTGCTCCGGGTAGCGGTGTGTGATCCACCGCCAGTACGGCCGAAGGACGTCGTACGCCGCGGTCGATCCGCTCCCGGCGCCAATCGGATTGTCGCGGATGTCCACGTCCGCGACGACTCCCCTCTCCGGATCGTCCTGAAGCGCGCCCCGTTCCATAAGAGACGCAAGCACGTGGAGCTCGCGCAGACCCGTACTGCGGACGTTGAGCCGCCGGAGCTCCGTTAGCCGGCTCAGGATCGTGGGATCGCGCACCGGGACGTTTCGGATGATGAGCGTGTGCAGCCGTCTCAGGTTGCGTATCGGCTCGAGCGACTCGATTCGGGGATTCGAGTGGAGATTCAGGTAACGTAGCGTCGTCATCTCGCTGAGCTCATCGATTCGGGTGATCCCCGTATTGCGGAGGTTCAGCCGCTCGAGCACGCCAAAGGACGAAAGGGGCGAGAGATCGGTGTTCTCGAGATTGGTGTTGCGCAGGTCGAGGTCGCGAAGGCGGACGAGCGATTCAATCGGGCCGAGCGAGGAGAGCCCGGTGCCTCGCAGCGAGAGGTCTTCGAGCCGAGTGAGCTCCTCGAGCCCGCGGAATCGCGCGCATAACGCATTTTCGGAGAGATCCAGGCGCTCCAGCGTTTCCAGCCGAGCGAGCGGACGAAGGTCAAGCTCACCGTCCGGGCAGGTCGTGAGGCCGTGCAGGTCAAGCTCGCGCAGACGTGGGAGCGAGCGGAGCGGCTCGATCGAGTCGATTTCGTTACCGGATAGATCGAGCGTCGCGAGATTCGGTAGCCATTGAAGATCGGCGAGGTCGGTCACGCCGGAGCGAGCAGCGTCCAGCCGGGTCACGCCCGCGAGCTCGGCCTCGCCGATCGGCCCGTCGCGACGGTTCAGCTCGCGGCGAACGGCAAGCTCGATGCCCTCGTCCACGAACTCGACCGCCTTTCCCGAGCTGCCGGCCCACAGGTACAAGCCCAAAGCCGCGAGCACCGTCGCGACCGAGATCAGTCCGACCCGCAGCAGCGCGCGCCGACGGCTCATTGGGCCTCCGCGACGATGCCCGCAAACGCGCCGTGCACGGTCTCGATGCCCTGCGCGTATTTGCTGTTGGACACCAGCGTCAAGCCGTGATCGCGTACGAGTGCCTCAACCCAACCGGGGAGCTCGCCGCACGGGGTCTTCATCTCGAGAACGATCGACCGCGGGCGATGCGGGCGCAGCAGGATCGGTTCGAGCGTCAGCGAGTCGGCACGAGTACTGTGAATGGCGTGGTCGAGCGTGATGCGCACTCGCGGATCGTCGCGTGAGACCAACGCTTCGCGTTGGTATTGCACGAGCAAGACGGGGCGCGCGTCGCGGCTTCGCACCAGCCGCTCGAACTCGGCAAGAACCCGATCGTGGTTGGACCACGATCGGGTCTTGAGAAACCCGAGGTAGTCCGGATACTCGACAAAGGCGGTATGCTTTACCATGACCGCCCCTTCGCGGGTCTTGATCTCTACGCGTACTCGGTGCATTTCCGATTCCGCTGAGCTGTAGACGCGCAACCGGAGCTTGATTCTCCCGAAGAGCCCCTCCTCGCGCTCGCGATACGCCGCGAGGTCGTCGGTGTCGTAGTAGAGCGAACGTACCAGGTACCGCCCGCCGGATCTCCTCGTGTATTCGTCCGGGCGCGTCAGCGCTGCGAGCCGGCCACGAAGGACCACGTACTCGGAGGGAGTCAGCCGGTACTTGCGCTCGAATCGGGCGACGGAGCTCATCGTCGATCTCATGCCGGAAGGGTCAGCTGGGGAGTCAGCAAGGAAACCCTGCGTACGCCTTCCAGGCGATGGACGCGCGACACAGCCTCGTGCACGCGCTCGTCCATTCCACGACCGAGGGTAAGCTCATAGGTCAGCTCCCAGCTCTCGTCCACGAGCTCGTGACTCCTGATCTGCGTTGGGATCGCTGCCTGCGCGAGAAGGTCGGTGATCATATCGCCCTCGTACGGCAGGTCGCCGGAGACGATGAGGATGAACTCGGAGTGAGTGCGTCGCCCGTACCGTACGAGGGTGAAGAGCGTCATCAGAAGCGAGAGTACTCCGGTTGCCAGGAGCGCCAGCGTCCAGTGGAGCGTCCCCGTTCCGAGACCGGTGACGATCGCCCAGAACAGAAAGACCATGTCCTTCGTGTCCTTGATGGGAGTTCGGAAACGGACGATCGACAGCGAGCCCACGAGTCCGAGCGAGAGTACGAGATCTCCCTGGATGAAGAACATGACGATCGTGACGATCGGCGTCAGAAGAACGAGCGTCTGAGGGAAGTTACTCTCGTAGTTCATGCTGCGGTGGGTGTAGCGATAGAGCGCAGCGATCCCGAACCCGAGTCCGATGGCAAGCACAAGCGATACACCGAAATCCGTCAGGCGTTCAGGCGAAACCGCCAGCAGTTCCCGAATTCTCGTCATCATCACCACTCCTTCTAGAAGAGACCCTCGCGCCGCGGCATCCGCGACACGAGGGCTCAAGTCTCATCCGCACGATCTTGACTACATGGTCGTCTCACCGGCCCCGCCCGGCGCAGGCGGAGGTGGCGGCGCCTGGGTGTCGAGCTCAGGCATCTCGAGCGCTTCGTCCACGTCTTCGAGCGACGCGAGCACGGCAGAGACCTCCTCTGCTGCGTCCCCGATTGACTGTTCCGCGTCGTTGCTCAGGTCACCATTCTGGACTTCGCCGAGCATGCTCTCGACGTCGTTCAGCCGGTCCTCCATGTCGGCAATCTGCTCGCGCAGCTCCTCCGCTTCCTCATAGGAAACAGGCCCGCCCGCGGTACAACCCGCAGCGAGGAGGAACACCGCCGCCATGAGCACACTACCCGTCAGCAGTGACTTTAACATTGGTATACGTTTCATACTACCCTCCTGAATAAACGATAGGAATCGATTGTGCAGGTTCGGACCAGAACACGACTGTTTTCCTGCGAGTCCACGCCGCTGGCACTACCCCTGTGAAACGGTATACTGCTGGTGATGGCACGCATTCTCATCGTGGAAGACAGCGATCTCATCCGTGAGGCGGTGACCGAGGCGTTCAGCGTGAGCGGACACACTCCAACATCCGTCGCGACAGTGAAAGACGCCGTGGAAGCGCTCGCGACGTCCGGGTTCGAGGCGGTTATTCTCGACATCCGCCTCCCGGACGGGAACGGCTACAAACTCGCGCAGAAGATCCGTGAGACGAGCAGTGTCCCCATCATATTCCTGACCGCTAAGGATAGCGAGTCCGAGCGAGTAATGGGCTTTGAAGTCGGTGCGGACGATTACGTCGTGAAGCCGTTCTCCGCGAAGGAGTTGTTGCTCAGGCTCGAGGCAATCCTCCGGCGCGGCAGGAGCGCGCAGACCGACCCCGACGGGGCTCGCCGACTGTGGCACCTCCACGGGCACACGCTCGTGATCGACGAGTCAGCTCACCTCGTGGAGCTCGACGGCGAGCGCGTGCACGTCACCGAGAGCGAGTGGCGGATTCTGACCGAGCTCGTCACGAACGAGGGGCAGGCGATCACCCGCGAGCACATCCTGAGCGAATGTCTGGATCGTCCGTACGACGGCGCCGAACGAACCGTGGACACGCACATCGGCAATATCCGGGCGCTGCTCGGCGAGGCGGAGTGGATTGAAACCGTCCGCGGATACGGGTACCGGTTCGTCGGCGAACGAGCTCACTCGCTGCATCCCGGAGACGAAGGATCGGGCACGAAGCAAGACGAGCGATGACCCCGAGCCGGAGGGCTTTTCCGAGCGTCGACTTCTACTCCGGGCCGATCTACCGGAGTATGGGAATCCCGCACGAGCTCTGCGGGACGAGTCTTGCGGTCTCACGCGTCTCCGGCTTGACGCGCGGAGCGATCGACCGCGGAGTCCAGGGAGCCGCCTCAGTCACGCACGTTTCGCGGAAGTCTGATCGTGACGTGCGTCCAGGATCCGCGCTGGTCAATCCGGATCGAGCCGCCGTGTCGCTCGACCGAGGACAGAGCGATCGGAAGGCCTAGCCCGGAGCCGCCACGGCCGGCCGGCCTCTGCCCGCGGTAGAGGCGATCGAAGAACCGCGGGGCCACCTCCGGGTCGACGATCCCGGTGTTCGCCACGTCGATGAGGCAGTCGTCCCCATCCTGGCGCACCGTCACCTCGATCCGCCTCTCGTCGTCCACGTACAGAAACGCGTTCACGACTATGTTCTCCACAGCCCGACGAAGGAGATGCGGCGCGACGCGAGCCAGCGTCTTTCCCGCGCACCGTATTGTCGGTTGCACGGGCTCGACCGAATCCGGGATCGCAATCGCCCGAACGATCGTTCTCACGAACTCGCAGAGATCGGTCTCGTGGAACTCGACCTCGGTCTCGGGCGACTCGATGTGACTGAGCTCGCGCAGTCCAGATACGAGCCACTCGATATGCTTGACCTCCTCCTGAAGACTCGCGAGACGCTCGCCGTCCGGAGTGAGATAGCCGTGCACGATCCCTTCGAGCTGGGTTCTGAGCGCCGTCACCGGCGTTCGCAGATCGTGTGCGATGTCCTCCATCCACTGCCGTCGGGTCCGTTCCTCCCGCGCGAGTTGAGCCTGGAGGCTCTCCGCCGAATCGCCGATTGCCCGCAGCTCGGTGGTTCTGGAAGCACCTACTTCCACGTCGCGACGACCGCCGGCGATCAGGCGCAGCGCATTGGACACAGTGCGAGCTTCTCGAGCAAGACTCGCGGCGAAGATCCCGGCGGCGGCGAGTGCGAGGATCACCGCGGCGACGGCTCCGCCGATCACGGCGCCCGAGATACTCACGAGGAAGCGTCGATTCGATGCATCGTTCGCGAATCCGACGGTATCGGCGGTCAGGTACCCGATGATGTCGTTCCCGTCCACAATAGGCGTCAGGACCTGGTCCTGCTCTCTCAGTCGCTCGAGGTCGTCCGCAACTGCGGCGTGGTCGTAGAGCTGGGTTCGGCGCCCGAGCGAGTAGAAGTAGACCGGATCGCGCTCGCGGCTGAACACATACGCGTAGACATTTGCGGTGAGGATGTGCCGGAGCTGATCGTGGATGGTGTCCGGCTCGAGCATTCCCTCGCGCCGGTAGACATCGGCGAGAATAGGGAGAATCAGATTCTCGAGCCGCTGCCCGCGATTCACGTTCCAGATGTCGACGCTCCGGCGGAGGCTCACGAAGACTGTGCCGATGATGAGAAGGGTCACGAGGAGCAGCGAGACAAGATGAGCCATGAACGAGCGGCTGAAGAGCGAGCCGGTCCTCATTGATAGTCGATCTCCCGATCGAGGACGAAGCGGTCGGTGATCATCGGGGGTTCGCCGGACACTTCGGCGACGACAGTGTGGGTCTGTCGAACCCAATTCCCGCGCTCGTCGAACTCGTACTCGATGCTGAGACGCTCAACGATCGACTCGTGCGGCAGGTCGACGGTTCGTTCGATCAGTCGGTCTGGTGGGTTGTAGCGCCACCGGGTCCGCCGGATCACTGCACCGGTGTCGTCGCGAACGACCTCCTCGGCGGCGTGATCGCCTTCAAAGTCCCGTGAGATGGAACGATACACCGCGCCGAGCTCATCAAGATGCTGCTCACTCGTGGCGCGCCCCCTATCGTCAACAACTGCCACGATCGTCTTGACCCGCGAGCCGTCCGCGTAGAAGTAGGTTGTCTCCCGCTCGTCCTGAACGCTTCCTGTTGTCTCGCTGCGACGCCAGGCCACGGTTCCGTCGCCGCGGTACGAGACGATTTCGGTCCGGTCCACCGAGTAGTCGTAGGCGACGATTCGCTGCTCGTCCCCGCTGGGAGTCAGGTACGCCTCACGGACCACCCGTCCTTCATCATCGTACTCGAACTGGATCTCCCAACGGACGACCTCGTCGGCCGTGGCCCGCACCGAGACAAGCCGATCGTCGTGACAGCTGAACTCGGTTGTCCAGAGGTACCGCCCCCTCTCGTCGTAGACTTCGCGCGCCACGCGATTCTCCGTAAGCCGCGAAAGCCGATCGTATCTTCGTGAGCGCGCGGCTATCTCGCCGCCGTTCCGGTGCGTGACGGTTCGTGAGGTCGTTGTACGGTTCGCTGCCGGTGGTAGTTCCGGAACACCCGTTGTCCACAGCTCAAGCGCATCCACCCGCGGAACGGCAAGCGCGACTCCGAGCGTCAGGGCGAGGAGGACATGACGAAACTGTGACGAGAGGAATCCAGACATAATCCTGCAGAATCGTGGTCGCTATACGGAATCTACCTTCCTAAATTACGCACAACATCGACAAGGAGGGAAGCGTGCAGGATAAGGATACAATCTACAAGATCACCCGGATGGCGATCCAGAACGACCCAAACGTATCCAATCCAACAAGCATCATGCCGTCAGTGCGCCGGAAGGGCCCGATCTTTCGTCGGCGGACTGTCGTCCAGCTCGACGGCACCGTCGGCTCGGCCGGAGAGGTCGATCGCGTGGAGAAACTGATCAGCAGGGAGCTGCCGGACGTTTCAATCGAAAACAACCTCGTGCCACGACCAAACACGGAGGCATGACGATGTTCACGAGTGCTTCGCGTCTGGTCGTTGCGGCGTTCCTCCTCCTTCAGGCGGCGGCGAGCATGAGCGCCCAGCCGGACTTGGGAGACGACCCGGTTTCGCCCGCCGGAGATGTGACCTTGGAGGAGCTCGAGGACTTTGCCGTTGCGTACCTGGAGGTGAGGGTCCTGCGCGCGCAGCTCGATCGTCAGATCAATCGGCTGATCTCTCGATCCGGCTTGGATCGCGAGCGCTTGTCCGAAATCCAGGAGAATGGGTTGACTGGAGTGCCGGAGCGCGAAGCGCGCTCGTATGAGGTTCTGATGGATCAAAGCGAGACGGTGCAGGAGAGTTACCACGAAAGAATGGTCGCGGCCGTTCGGGCGACAGACCTGTCGACCGGCCGTTTCAGCACGATTAACCGTGCGCTCAACGCAGACCGTGACCTGGCGGAGCGCGCCCAAGCACAGATCGATCGTATTCTGGCAGAGCGATCGGAGGCGCTTGATCTGGATTTCGACGGTTCGGAGTCGGGTGAATGATATCGTGCGAACCGGGGTTTTCCGCAGCGCGAGATATTGACAAGACCTGGTCCGAAAATGGTCGGGCGGTGGACAATTGCTGCGTAAGCTTCGTACAGGTAGAGGAGGAGCAATGTCGGACAATGAGATGATTCAGAAAGAGGCACAGACGGCGGTTCGAGAGGATCCGACTATCTCCGATCCAACGAGGATCATCGTGTCGGTCTCGAAGGAGGGTCCGCTGTTTCGAAAGAAGCATGTTGTGACACTGGAGGGCCGAGTCCGGACGGCGATTGAGGTGAAGAAGGCGGAAGAGGCAGTGCAGCGCAAGCTTCCCGACATCTCAATCAGGAACGAGCTGTCGCCGCAGTAGGGCGTCGCGGGAACTGATCCGCCCTTTCGGAGACCCCACCTTCAAGGGTTGTCCGGGGTCATAGATACCTTATCGCTACCAACCTGCTCGATGCCCAGGTGCCTCGGGCCGGTCTAGCGAGACAATGTACCTACTCCGATCATGAGCCTTGAAAGTCGGGGGACGCCGGACAGACTGCCCGGGAGTCCCCGTTTCTTTGTCGGCGGACAGGCTGTCACGAGACCGAAACCTATTCCAGCCTGATCGTGCTCCCGTCGTCGAAAATCAGATCAACGGCATCCCCGTCTTCTTCGAACTCAATCGGCTGCTTGCCCGCGTATACGGCCGCTTCGAATCCCTCGTGCTCGTACAGCTCCGGATAGGGCAGGCGCAGGAGCGCGTAGCCGGTCTCGACTCGGCCTTCCGCGCTTCTCGGAGCGGTGAACGCAACGCACCACCGGCCGCCGGGGCTCAGGAGATAGGGATCAAGGAGCAGCCCGCCCTCAGTGTAGAGAAAGCGCCAGAGGCCGTTCTCTTCGCGGTAGCGCAAGGCCCCTTCGAGGCTGTCCATCTCCACTGGTTCGAAGCTTGCGGAATCGAAGCAGCGCAGTTCGGTCAGACAGGTGTCGTTCCACCTGTTGCCGCGGTAGACCCCGGTTATCTCCATCCGCAGCAGGAAGACCATCTTCTCGATGGAGGGTGGAAGGTCTTCTTCTACGGCGAATCCCATGAATCTATCCTCGAGCTGAAGGCCCCTCCGTTGGGCGGCTTCGTAGTCGAAGGCGAAGCGGTGTTCCTGCACTTCCCGGTTATCCTCGATCCGCAGCGACTCCTGCTGCCCGGTATCTGCGACAACGTAGAGGGGACCGTGTTCTGTCACCATTGCCGCAGGCAGGTATCCAATCCACAGCGTTACGTCGAGTGACGCGACCCGATTATTCTTGGAGAACAGGTCCATGGAGCGTCCGAATCCGTTCTTCAGCAGGAGGGTGTCGCAGCCGGCTTCTATCTCCAGCCACAGTGCCTCACCCGTGCCGTCGCCGTCGGTGCCCTCCGACCATCCGGTGTACTGGTCTCCGTCGAAGAGGACCTGCATCCCGTAGTCGCCGGTATACGGGTAGTCTGAGGACTCCAGAGTTGAAGAGGCCCTGAAGGTGTATCCAAGATAGTCCGTGAACAGAAGTCGGTAGAGCTCCTGCTGTTCATCCGTCGTCTGTGCCGCCAGCGGCGGTGCAAGGCAGATGCATATCAGTAAGGCTGCGGCAATCCGTAGTGCTTCTGCACTCTTCATGGGGCTTGGAAGAACTTCCGGAATATGCCCCGGGTGATCTTCCGCGCGGTCCGGCTCACGCTGTTCATTGCTTCCTTCTTGACCGAATCCTTCAGCTGGTCCGCGAAGGAGTTCTCGGTCCGGCTCTCCCGGCTGCCGTCGGCCGGACCCGTCTCTATCCCGCCGCTGGAATCGGCTCCGGCGCCGCCCATCTCCATCGGAGAGAACTCCATGCTTGTCTTCCAACCGGCTTCACCGTTGAGGAATTGACCGAATATGTCCTTGACTGCCACTGCATCCAGAGAGGAGCTGACGCTCTCGAACATACCCCTGGAATCGCGGTACTGTACCAGCAGTCCACCGGCCGATCCCGCAGTCTGCACGAACGAGTCTCCTTCGCCCAGAATACAGAAATCATACTGCCGGCCGATCCCGTCGATCACCTGGTCAATTTCCGCCTTTCCGGGATTCTGAGTAATCTTCCCATCCGATCGTTCAAAATCCATGATTCCCCTCGTGCTTCTTTTGTGTGGACATTTTACCCCCGGTTCATGCTCCGGGCAAGGAAGGAAGAGCACATGAGAGGGAAAGAAAGCGCTCGCGCCGTTCCATTAGTCGTTGATTCCAGTACGGGGAGCATCTCATGATCCACGATCGACTACTCCGTTGTCGTGAGCAGGCTGATGGGGAATAGCGTCTGGACGTCACCGACAGCAGAAGGAGTACCGAAGACACAATTGCGACCCCTATCAATACGTAGACATGGACTTCCCCCGGAACCGCGATCTGCAGTCTCCGGAGCGTGATGGTCGAAACGAACTGCACACCGAATAGGCAGAGAGGGAGGAGGGTCGCCGCGATCGGACCAAGAGCGTTGTCGTTGAATGCCACGAGGCTCGACGACGCCGGCGCCGCTGCCAGTTCAATCAGGTCCGGAGCAGAGACGTGCGGGAGGCCGAGCATTGTCGGAGTGTACCGCGCGGCGAACGCAAGCAGCGCGACGATTTCGCAGAACGCCAGATCGGCACAATCTGCCCAACCGTGTGACCCAACAGGACACTCTGACTGGCGACTATGCGCAGCTCTTCGGTCTGGTATCCGATCCGCTGTCTACCCTCGCTCGAGGCCGCATTCACCGAGTGAACGTCTATTTGCACGGGAGCCCGGCTTGCGGATAGAGCCCGAAGATTGAACATAGCAAGGTCGTCTTCCCGGCACCGTTTCTCCCAATGAGACCAACTACCGATGGTTCCTCGATCTCGAAGGATACCCGTCACAGCTCTCCATAACTGCAGCACATCGTGCACATAGTGGGCTCAGATCGCAGTTCCTGGTACATCTCATCGGCTTCTCCCGCACCCGCAGTAGCTCACTCTGCTGCAGTGCGATCGCGATCCCATCAGGGCCCACTGCTCCGAGAGGATTCTGGACTCGTTCGGACGCGCCATACAGCATTCTGCCAGAAGAACATGAAGAGAAAGATCGATTGCGAATCAATTGATAGGAGGTGGTCCTGGTCCGGTTTCCATCCCCGATAGGACGTAAGTCTCTACACGGCAGAAACTAATCACGCGCCCAGGAGGACTCGAACCTCCGACCCTCGGCTTAGAAGGCCGATGCTCTATCCAGCTGAGCTATGGGCGCAGAATTGGGAACCTGCAGGCGGAACGCCTGCAGGTCGGGTGTCGTGGCCTCCTTTGGCAGGCACCCTGGATCGTGGCGTAACCGCGCACGAAATCGGGATGGCGAGACTCGAACTCGCGATCTCCTGCTCCCAAAGCAGGCGCCTTAGCCACTAGGCTACATCCCGAAGCGACCTCCAGTATAGCGTTCCGCCACGTCTGCGGTCAATCTGACCGCGCGCTACTCGGACTGCTGCTTCTCGATCAGGCGTTCGAGGAACTCGAGTCGCGTGCCCATCTCGCGCAAGTGCTCCTGCTGACGCTCGATCACCGCGAGCGGATCGGCGTCGTTCTCAGGCGCCGCTGAGGGAGGATTGGGTGAGGTCGACGCGGGGCTCGCGGGGAGTCGTCCGTACTGAGCCTCGGTTTTACTCCGGATGCGGTCGGCAATGGCCTGACCGATCGGGCTCTTCGACCGGTTGATGAGCGCGATGATGGGTATGGAGACAACGCCCATGACAACGAGGAACGCTGCCAGAACTTCGAACGGCGACATAGTGACCCCCGCGGTGGTATCCTTCGTTTCTCGAGTTCACGAATCCTACAGGAGGACGATGGTGAATGCAACCGAGCGGGCGGTTGCCGTCACGGGCCGGCTGTGCGACGCGTACCCGGACCGCCGCCCGCTGCTCAACTACGATTCGCCCTTTCAGCTTGCGATCGCGGTGATCCTCTCGGCTCAGACGACGGACGCTCAGGTCAACCTCGTCACCCCGGAGCTTTTCGCGCGTTTCCCGACTCCGGCCGATCTTGCGATCGCCCCGGTTGCGGAGGTCGAGCAGATTGTGCGGAGCACGGGATTCTACCGCAACAAGGCGAAGAGCATCGTTGGCGCGGCGAAGCGACTGCACGAGGAGTTCCACGACACGGTCCCGGGCACGATGGCCGAGCTCACCTCGCTGCCGGGAATGGGGAGGAAGAGCGCCAATGTGATTCTCGGCGTTGTCTACGGTGAGCCGGCAATCGTCGTTGACACGCACCTCACTCGGGTGACCAGTCGTCTCGGGCTCGTCTCCGGCAGGAACCCGGAGAAGATCGAGCGGGAGCTCAAGGCGATCGTGCCGGCTGATCTGCAGACCGACTTCTCGATGGCCGTGAACCTGCACGGTCGCTATCGGTGCTACGCGCGGAAGCCCGACTGCGCCGGCTGCGAGGTGCGCGAGCTCTGTCCGTGGCCGGACGCGCAGGCGTCACTCGAGGCAGGCGCCGAAGTCGGCGAGTGAACGCAGTCCGTGTCGTTCGGCGTACGCCTCGATCTCGGCGCACATGCCGGTCGCGATGCGCGGGTCCACGAAGTTCGCGGTTCCCACCTGCACGGCTCGCGCGCCGGCGAGCAGGTACTGGATCGCGTCTTCGCCGCACATGATGCCGCCCATCCCGACGACGGGGATCGAGACCGCTCGGCTCACCTTGTAGACGGCGGCGACGCCGATGGGCAGGATCGCGGGGCCGCTCAGCCCACCGGTCCCGGCGGGCAGCACCGGGCGTTGCGAGTGGACGTCGATCTTCATTCCGATGACGGTGTTGATGCAGCTGACCGCGTCCGCGCCGCCTGCCTCGGCCGCCCGAGCTATCTCGGTGATGTCGGTAACGTTGGGCGTGAGCTTCAGCATGACCGGCTTCCGGGTCGACGCCTTCACGAGTCGCGCCACGCGCTCGACCTGCTCCGGCACCGAGCCGATCGCGACGCCGCCGGCCTTCACGTTCGGGCACGAGACGTTGACCTCGTAGCCCCAGAGCGCGTCCGCGCCGTTCGACTCCTCGAGGAACGCCACGACCTCCGCGTACTCCTCCGGGAAGTCGCCGGCCACGTTCGCGACGACGGCGCAGGGGAGGCCGGCGAACGACGGTAGCTTCTCCTGCACGAAGCGTTCTTGGCCAACGTTGGCGAGTCCGATGCTGTTGAGCAGGCCGGACGGGGTCTCTATGATCCGCGGTACGTCGTTGCCCTGGCGCGGTCGCTTCGTTACCGCCTTCGTGTAGAGCGCGCCGATCCCGCGGAGGTCCAGGTGCTGCTCGTACTCGCTGCCGTATCCGTAGGTACCGGACGCGACGCCGACCGGATTCGCGAGCGTGGCCCCGCCGATCGTGAGCGAGAGGTCTACTCCCATACGATCTCCGTGGACCGGAAGACCGGGCCTTCCGTGCAGACCCGAGCGTAGCGTTCGGGACCGTGTACGCGGACGGCGCAGCCCATGCACGCTCCCACGGCGCACCCCATCGTCTGCTCCATCGATACCCACGCCGGCAGACCGAGCCGCCCGGCCACGTCGTGGCCCGCCCGGAGCATCGGGTTCGGACCGCAGAGGTAGAGCTCGGCTCCGCCGGATGTGGTCGCGATCGTTCGCTCGAGAAGCTCGATGACCGTACCGTGGAATCCGTGTGTGCCGTCGTCGGTGGCCCGGCGAATCTGAACCGCGGGGTCAACCTGAACCCGAGGCTGGCCGGCGCCGGTTCGCGCTCCAACGAGCAGGACCGGCGACCGCCCTTCGGCGGCCAACGCATTCGCGAAGAACAGAAGCGGTCCGATCCCCACGCCTCCGGCGGCGAGCACCGGAACCGCGTCGCCGGCGGGGGCGGGAAAGCCGTGGCCGAGCGGCGCCATGACGTTGAGCGCATCGCCGGGTTCGTACCCGGCGAGCAGTCTTGTGCCGGGTCCGCGACGCCAGTAGATCATGGAACAGCGGCCCTCGGAGAACGCCGAAACTCCGAAGGGCCGGCGGAGCAGCGGAGCTGAGGTGTCGGCCACGCGGACGGTGACAAACTCGCCGGGTGCGGGCGATCGGACATCGTGCGGCCACGAGAAATCCATCCGGAAGTAGTCGCGGGCAATCTCCTCGTTGGCGAGGACACTGGCGGTGAAGAGCGGCATCTCCGCGACTATAGCACGCATTCC
Source organism: Spirochaetales bacterium (assembly GCA_046538735.1). Taxonomy (GTDB): domain Bacteria; phylum Spirochaetota; class Spirochaetia; order DSM-27196; family SLST01; genus SLST01. The sequence goes on along the minus strand of JBKHII010000039.1, from coordinate 8,427 downwards.
GAGGTGCGAGCCAAGTGGCGCCACGTGTGCCGGTCAGGACGATCGAGGAGCATCGCCGCGCGTATTATTGTGAGGTCGTTCACGATAATCCACTGGCAATGCAGAAGAAACAATCGATATCTCTTTACAGAATGCGACTTAACTTGTAATGTATGTGGGTTCAACACAACTACGAGGCGCAATGCGCTTCCGAAAGGGGTACAGCATGAAGAGAATCACTGCGATCCTTGTCCTTGTCGTAGCACTGTTCGGGTTCGGATGTGCTCGAGGACAGGAGGAAGACGGCGGTGCCGAGGCAGCCGAAACCTACGAAGATGGCGTCTACTTCGCTCAGGATCTCGAGTACGGCCGCACCGGGTGGAAGTACATGGTCACCCTTGAGGTCGAGGACGGCCGGATCGTCTCCGTCAACTGGGACGGCGCGAGCTCCACGGCCGGACCGACGAAGAAGGTCGTGTCCGAGGCAGGCGACTACGGCATGGTTGAGAACGGCGGCGCGCAGGCCGAGTGGCATGTCCAGGCTGAGGAAGCCGAAGAGTATCTGATTGAGGTTCAGGATCCTCGCGCGATGGATCTCGACGACGGTGGCTACACCGACGCGGTCTCCGGCGTGACGATCCATATCAATGAGCTCCAGACGCTTGCGACTCAGGCGCTCGAGCAGGGACCGGTTGGCTACGGTCCATACGAGGACGGGACGTACACCGCGCAGGCGGCCGAGCCGGCAGGTTCGGGTTGGCAGGACAAGGTCGACCTGACCGTCGCGAGCGGCTACGTCGTTTCCGCGTACTGGAACCCGTTTGACGCAGACGGTCGGGACAAGTACGAGGTCTCGGTTGCCGGCGAGTACGGCATGGTCGAGAACGGTGGCGCGCAGGCACCGTGGTGGGAGCAGGCGGACGCGGTCGAGCGGACGCTCCTCGAGACCCAGGATCCTACGGCGATCAGCTGGGACGACGAGGGCAATACCGACGCCATTTCCGGCGTGAGTATCCACGTGGACGGATTCTTCGAGCTCGCCGCAGAGGCGCTCGAGGACGCTCAGTAAGAGACACTCAACGACACGAAGGGCCACCTCTCGGTGGCCCTTTTCTTCTCTGTTCGCGCTTTGCTATCCCCAGAGCTTGCGCGGGTAGAGCTCGGATTCCACGAAATCGCGAATGCGCGCCTGCACCATCTCCTTGTCCTCGCGATACGTCATCCCGAACCAGCGCGCCTTCGTGGAGAGAACCCGCATCTGCGCGCGCTGGGTGTTGATCAGCCGCGTCATCAGCGTGGGAATGTAGAACTCCGCCTTTGGATCGTCGGCTCGTTCCTTCAGAAATGCCGCGAACTCGTGCTCGATCTGGTCGAATACCGCGGGTGTGAAGCCGAACATGTTCATGCTCGCGATATCGTCCGGTTGGAGCTCGACCTCGCTCCCGTCTTCCTGCGTGTCCACGATGCGCGAGCCTTGCTTCTCGATCTTCTTGTGCTCGGTGATGCTCTCAAGGAAGCCGTCGGCGTCCTTGGCGCAGATGCCGCGGCTCACGGTTCCGTGCTCGGAGAGCGTGTCCTCCAGGGGGTAGCCGACCATCGCATAGTCTGTCTCCTCGGGCGAGAGCGCCGAAAGGTACGCGTGCAGCGTCTTGTACGCGTCCCGGCCGTAGAAGTCGTCCGCGTTCACGACCGCGAACGGCGTGTCCACCGCGGTTCGAGCGGCGTAGACGGCGTGGGCGGTACCCCACGGCTTGCTTCGCTCGACCGGAACGGTGATGCCTTCGGGTACATCTTGCAGCGACTGAATCGCGTACCGCACGCCGATCGTGTCAGGAAACTTCCCCGCGAAGAACTCGCGTACCGCGTCCTCGATCTCGGCTCGTACCACGAAGCAGAGGTCGGTGAAGCCGACGAGGAGCGCGTCGAAGATGGAGTAGTCGATGATCGCCTCGCCGTTTGGACCTACCGCGTCGATCTGCTTCACGCCGCCGTAGCGGCTTCCCATGCCCGCTGCCAAGACGACGAGCGTTGTCCGTGTGTCCGTAGCCATGCTTCCTCCGATTCCCCTGCAGTATACACAATCGCCGTTCGTCCGCACCCCCCGCGCCGCGGCTACTCCAGGCGGTCGACCGCCCAGCGAGCGTGCTCGCGTACGAGCGGGCTCGAATCGTTCGAGAGCTCGCGCAGCCGCGGCAGGAGGTGTACGCTCCCGGTGTTCGCCGCCGCGATGCAGGCGTTTCTGACCATCGCCTCGCGGCCCGGGCGGAGCAACGGCGTCCCCGCGAAGCGATCGCGGTACGCCTCGCGCGTTTCGATCGCGAGGATCTCGCCGAGGTCGAGCCGCTCGCCGGCGCGGTGCGCGCGGAAGTCGGCGAGCGAGGTCTCCTTCGCCCGAACGTTCAGGGGGCACGCCTCCTGACACAGGTCGCAGCCGAATACCCAGTCTCCCATGAGCGGACGCAACTCTTCCGGAATCGGACCTCGGTGCTCGATCGTGAGGTAGCTGATGCAGCGGCGGGCGTTGATGCGGTGGTGGTCGTAGAGCGCGTTCGTGGGGCAGGCGGTACCGCACCGGAAGCAGCTCGTGGGACAGGCGCCGTGCCGCGGTCGGTCGATCGGAGTCGATTCGAGCTCAAGCGTTGTGAGGATCTCTCCCAGGAAGAACCAACTGCCGTAGACGCTCGAGATCGTGAGCGTGTGGCGCCCCGTATAGCCGATTCCCGCCTGCTCGGCAAAGAAGCGTTCGGAGAGCGGCGACGCGTCAACGAACGACCGGAAGTGCTCGTCCGGGTAGCGTTCGCGCAAGACGCGGACGACGCGCTTCAGGCGCTTGCCGAGCGCGTTGTGATAGTCGCGGCCCCACGCGTAGCGCGCGACGCGGCCGGTTCCCGGCTCGCGATCGCGGCGCGGTCGCTGGTAGTAGTTGCAGCCCACGACCAGGACCGAACGGCACCCGGCGAGCACGCGTTCCGGCGCGTACTTGAGATCGGCGTGCCGCTCAAGGTAGTCCATCTCGCCGTGGTGCCCGGCGCCGATCCACGCGCCGTACTCGCTCCTCGCGGCCGCGGCGACGGCCGCACCGCCTGAGCCGGCCGGCACGGCCGCCACGCCGAAGAGGCGCAGGTCCTGCTCTTCGAGCAGGAGTGCGAGTGAACCGTCGATCCGTGGGAAGAAATCTTCCCGGGGAATCACGACGGCAGCTCGATCTGTACCTTCACGCTCGTGTCCGCGGGGTTCACCGCATAGTCGTACGCCTCGATGCTCTGCGCGAACGGGTAGGTCTCGGTGACGAGCGGGTCCAGGTTGATCGCGCCGGAGCCGAGCAGCTTCACGGCGCGGTCGTAGACGTTCGCGTAGCGGAAGATTGTTTCCATGCGCACTTCCTTCGCCTGCGCGGCGACGACGTTGAACGGGACCGGTTCGAGCGGCATTCCGATCGCGATGAGGCGACCGCCGGGCCGCAGGAGCTCGAGTGCCGTGTCCATCGCGGGCGGCGCACCGCTCGCCTCGAAGACGACGTCCGCGCCCCACGCGCCCGTGACCTCGTTCACGACCTCCTTCGGGTCCGCGCCCGCCACGTTCACGGTGCGCACCGGGCCAAGGCCGGCAGCGATGTCGAGCTTGGGCTGCTTCACGTCCAGCGCGATCACCTCGCTGCACCCACCGGCGAGCGCCGCCATGATCGTGACGAGCCCGATCGTCCCGGCGCCGATCACGATCGCCACGTCGCCCGGCGAGATCCCGGCCTTGTTCGCGGCGTGCATGCCGACCGCAAGCGGCTCGACCATCGCGCCCGCCTGGAGGCTCACGTTGTCCGGGAGTTTGTACGTGTAGTCGGCGGGGTGGACGACCGTAGGTCGGGTCACGCCGTGGATCGGCGGAGTCGCCCAGAAGCGCACCGCGGGATCCAGGTTGTAGATCCCGAGCCGGCTCGCCTTGCTGCGAGGATCGGGGATACCCGGCTCCATGCAGACGCGGTCGCCCGGTTTGAGGTCGGTCACATCTTCGCCCACGTCCACGACGATGCCGCTCGCCTCGTGTCCGAGGATCATCGGCTCGCGCACGACGAACGGACCGATCGCTCCGTGCGTGTAGTAGTGGACGTCGCTTCCGCAGACACCCACGTTGCGAATCGCCACGCGGACGTCACGCGTTCCGAGCGGTTCGTTGACGTTGATGTCGCGGATCGCGAGCTCACCCTTGCGTTCGAGTACCAGTGCTTCCATGCACTTAAGGTACCATATGCGGGGGGACGGTGAGCAGGGTCAGTTGATCGAGAGCTCGGCTCCGTTCTCCATCGCCTTCACGAGCGCGGAGATCCACCGCGAGGCGGGCGCGCCGTCCACCACGTCGTGGTCAACGAGCACGGTCATGTGCAGCACGTCGCGCGGTTCGATCCGTCCGTTCATCACGACCGCCTTGGACGTCACCGCGCCCACGCCGATGCAGACCGGGTGCATGCTCTTGGGGATGAACCAGCCCTTCACCCGGCCGCCCATTCCGACCGAGGTGATGACCACGCTGCCCATCATCGAGTGGAGGCGCTGGGGATTCGCGAGCGCACGCCGAAGGAGCATTCGCCGGAGGAACCCCGGCAGCGCGTAGTAGAGGCGATGCGCGAGCGACTCACCGCGACCGATCACGACCGTACCGGCGCAAATCGGTTGCTGCCGTGCGACGGCGATCTGCGCCTCGATGTCCTCAACGGTCCGGATGTCGGCGTTCGCGATGAGCAGCGGAAGCGGAACGCGCTCGCCGTCTACGGCGCGTTCGATCATGATGCTCACGTTCACGTGGTCGAAGCTTGCGATTGAGCGCTTGCCGACGCGCACCGAGTGCGCGGTGGGATGCTCGGCGAGACTGGAGGCGACGTTCTTCACGAGCCACGCGAGGAAGCTCACCGTTGAGCGGCCGCCGCGGTTGACGATTCGCAGACCGTGCCGCGCGCGCGTCACGTCGATCTCGAGCAGCGCGGCGATGTGATGCTTCTTCACGCCGATCCGTCCCAAGTCGATCGTGGAGAGCCTGCTGCGCGGGAACGTGCTCGTCTTCACCGGATCCTTCGCCATGTCACCCCTTTCATTGTGATCATCGGCGAATGCTGCTACGCTCTGGAGCTATCATGACTCCGATTTCCAAGGCTTCGGCCACGCTCTCCGAGATGACGCCGGACGAGAAGCTCGCGCTGCTCGCCGGGGTGGACAACATGTACACGCGGGGCGTTCCGCGGCTCGGCGTCCGCCGGCTCCGCATGGCGGACGCGAGTATGGGGCTGAAGGACAAGACGATAGACGCGACCGCTTTCCCGGCGTTCATCGCGCTCGCCGCGACGTGGAATCGCGATCGGGCGCGCGACTACGGGACCGCCGTAGGCGAAGAGTTCCGCGCGGCCAACGTCGATATTGTTCTGGGTCCCGGCGTGAACCTCTATCGCGTCCACGAATGCGGGCGCAACTTCGAGTATCTCGGCGAGGACCCGTGGCTCGCCGCCTCGCTCGTCGTGCCGTACATCGCCGGCGTGCAGGCCACCGGCGTCTCGGCGACGGTCAAGCACTACGTCGCGAACAATACGGACTGGCACCGCTGCATGAGCGACTCGATCGTGGACGAGCGGACGCTCCGCGAGCTCTACCTCCTTCCTTTCGAGGCCGCCGTGAAGGACGCCCGCGTCTCGTGCCTCATGACCAGCTACAACCTCGTGAACGGAGAATACGCCGGCGAGTCAGAGCGCCTGGTCACGAGCGTGTTGCAGGACGAGTGGGGCTTCTCCGGACTGGTCATGAGCGACTGGTGGGCGCTCTGGAACACCGAGCCCGCGATCGCGAGCGGGCTCCACCTGGAGATGCCCGAGGCGAAGGCGTTCGATCCCGAGAAACTGCGCGCGATGCTGGACGCGGGATCGCTTTCCGAGGAGCAGATCGACGCGCGGGCTCGCCGCATCCTCGAGACGACCTTCCGCATCGAGGAGCGCCGGCGCGAGATCCCCGATCCTCGCCGCGGCAAGCACGAGGAACACGCCGGTGCGGCGCTCGAGGTCGCGCGCGAAGGAATCGTGCTCCTCAAGAATGCCGACGGTTTGCTCCCGCTCTCGCCGGCGAGCGGATCGATTGCCGTGGTTGGGCCGCACGCCGACCCCACCCCCACGACCGGCGGTGGCGCCGCCGCGGTGCGCGCGATCGATCCCGTGAGCATCGCCGGCGGAGTGGTCGCGGTCGCGCCCGATCGCAAGCTGCTGCGCGTGGTGAACGGCGCGAGCGAGGACCAGGTTCTCGCGGACGCGGACGTGGCGATTGTGTGCGTGGGCCTCACGCCCGAGCTCGAGCACGAAGGTTCCGATCGGCCGTACGAGCTACCCGAAGGGCAGGTCGCGCTCATCAAGAAGGCGTCGCGCACGGCGCGGCGCGTGGTCGTCGTGCTCGTCGCGGGCGGCGGCGTGGAGACGACTTCCTGGGTGGACGATGTGGACTCGATCCTCCACCTCTGGTATCCGGGTGAGATCGGCGCGCGTGCGCTCGCCGAGATTCTCTTCGGGCAGGTGAATCCCTCCGGCAAACTCCCGATCTCGATCGAGCGACGGTACGAGGACCGCGCCGCCACCGCGAACTACCTCCCGGAAGGCGGCGAGCTCTACGTGGAACCCGACTACGTCTCACAGAGCGTTCCCCGGTTCCCCGTGCGTTACGCCGAGGGAGTCTTCGCCGGCTACCGCCACCTGGACGCGCACGAGATCGAGCCGCTCTTCGCCTTCGGACACGGGCTCTCGTACACGAGCTACGGGTATTCGCGTCTCGCGGTCGCGCAGGACGGCGATCGCATCGCCGTCACGTTCACGGTCATGAACGAGGGCGAGCGCGACGGTCTGGAAACCGCGCAGGTCTACGCCCGTCCACCCGCCTCGCTCGCGCACTTCGTGCCGCGCAAGCTCGTCGGCTTCTCGAAGCGCGCCGTGGAGTCCGGCCGGTCGCTCGAGTATCGCGTGGTGGTTCCGCTTCGCGCGATCGCCGGGTGGGACACCGAGCGCGGAATCTGGGTGGTTCCCGCCGGCGAGTACGTCTTCGAGGTGGGCGCGTCGTCGCGAGACATCCGGCTCACGGCGCCGCTCGAGATCTCGGAGCATCTCATTGACGGAGAGGCTGGAGTACTATGATTCGGATCCGAAACGTGAGCGCGATCATGACGGCACCCGAGGGGATCGACCTCGTGATCGTGAAGGTCGAGACGTCGCAGGACGGTCTCGTGGGATACGGCTGCGCGACGTTCACGCAGCGGGCGAGTGCGGTCGCGGAGGTCGTGGACCGGTATCTCGCGCCGCTTCTTGCCGACCGCGACGTCTCGCGGATCGAGGATCTGTGGCGGCTCATGACCGCCAACGGCTACTGGCGCAGCGGTCCGGTCCTCAACAACGCGATCGCCGGCGTTGACATGGCTCTCTGGGACATCGCCGGCAAGCGTGCGGACATGCCCGTGTACCAGCTGCTCGGCGGCGCGTGCCGCGATCGAGTGGACGTCTACCGTCATGCCGACGGCTCCACGATCGAAGAGCTCATCGCTCGTGCGAGGGAGCTCGTCGCGTCCGGCCACCGGTACGTGCGGTGTCAGCTCGGCGGCTACGGCGCAGCCGGTGCGATGACACGCTCGGCGGACGCGGAAAGCTCGACCGAGTCGAAGAGAGTCGCCGGAGGCTCAACGCAGCGTGCCGCCGGGCCCGAAGGCACCGCGGCGCCTCGCGTTTTTGCCGGGCCGCCGGCGCCGCAGGACGACCGGGTTCCCATCAACCCGTCGCGCTACATGGCGCTCACCGCGGAGATGCTCGCCGAGGTCCGCCGGGCGCTCGGCGACGAGGTCGAGCTCCTGCACGACGTCCACGAGCGTATTCCGGTCGGAGAGCTCGCGCGCTTCGCGCGGAAGCTGGACGACGTGGGGCTCTTCTTCCTCGAGGACCCGCTCCCGCCGGAGCAGGCGGATTGGCTCAGGCACCTCCGTCGCGTGAGCACGACACCGATCGCGCTCGGCGAGCTCTTCACGAGCTCGGAGCAGTGGCTGCCGCTCATCCACGACCGCCTCATCGATTTCATCCGCGTGCACCTCTCGCACATCGGAGGGATCACCCCTGCTCGGAAGCTCGCCGCGCTCTGCGAGGCGTACGGCGTGCGGACCGCGTGGCACGGCCCCGGCGACTGCTCGCCCTTCGGCCACGCCGCGAACGTCCACCTGGACTTCGCGGTGCCCAACTTCGGTATCCAGGAGATGTACGAGCCCACCCCGATCATGGGCGAGATCTTCCCCGGCGTTCTCCAGGTCGTGGACGGAGCGGTGCGTCCGCCGGACGGGCCGGGGCTCGGAATCGATTTCGTGGAGGAGCGGGCGAGGGACTTCCCGCCGACGCTCGTGCCGCCGAAGTGGACACGCACTCGCGGGCCGGACGGAGCGGTGATCTTTCCGTAGTCC
>JBKHII010000038.1:0-28384 GCA_046538735.1 Spirochaetales bacterium | reverse complement strand
ATAGGACGACTCTACCGGTTTTGGGGTGGAACTGCAAACCGCCGTGGCCGCGATTGCCCGCGCCGCCGGACGAGAGTACACTCGGCTCATGCCCTCCCATGTGGCACATCTGCTGTTCGCCGAAGACTCCATCGCGCGCTCGAGCGTGGCGACCGAGCTCGCCCCACTCGCCCGAGGCTCGCTGCGCAGCTATCTGGTCCTCGGCGCCCAGGGCCCCGACCTCTTCTACCACAATCAGCGCCGGAAGCCGACCGGGCTCGCCTACGGCTCGCTCATGCACCGCAAGCGTTACGGGACGGCCGTCGCCGCGATGTGGAGATGGGCTCGAGCCCACGGGCTCCCGCTCGAATCGTGGGCGGGATCGTGGATCGTGGGGTTCGCATCCCACGCGATCCTCGACCGCCACGCGCATCCGTTTATCAACACGCACGCGGGTTGGACCGAGCCCGGAGACCCCGATACCGACCAGTACCGGTCGATGCATCCCTTTCTCGAGCGTCTGATCGACGTGGAGTTGCTGCGCGAGCGCGATGGACGTCACCCGAACGAGATCGACTTCTACGGTCAGGTATCGTGCGGGGACAAGCCTCCGGAAAACTGGCTCGACATGATGAGCACGGCGCTCGCCGCCGCCTACGACAAGGCGGCGAGGGACGACCGACTGCGGGACCGCCTCGTGAGCGCCTACCTGGACACGATGGGCTACTATCGATTCACGAACCGAGTCGACCGGGAGTCCCTGCGCGAGGCCCTCGCTCGCGCGGAGGCTCGGGAGGAAGACCGACGATGGCTCAGCATCGTGCACCCCCCGCAGGTCCCGCCGGACGTGGACGTCCTGAACCGGAGGCACCGCGAATGGGTGCACCCGTGCGACGAGAGCGAGACCAGCACGGAGAGCTTCCTCGACTGCTACGCCCGAGCGCTCGACGAGTCGAGCCGAGCGGTGACATCAATCGCGACGGCCTGGGAGCTGCCGGCCGCCCGGGCGGCCGGTGAGATCGCCGCCGCCGTGAAGGACTGGAACCTCAGCGACGGGAGGCCGACCGAACGTCCGTGCGCGAAGCGATTCTCCACGCCGCTCCCCCTGGCGCGCGTGCAGGAGCGAATCTGGGAGTCGATTCGCGCCGCCGACGACGGCTCAGTGCCGGACGCTCGGTAGTCTGTCCTGCTCGCTCAATCGGCGAGCGGATTGAGGTGCTCCGAGAGCGCGTCGCCCAGGACATTGAAGCTGAGCACGGTCCCCGCAATGGCGAGCCCCGGATAGACCGCGAGCCACGGCGCCTGGAAAAGGTACGAGCGGGCATCCTTGAGCATGAGCCCCCAGCTCGGCGTCGGAGGCTGCGTGCCCAGTCCCAGGTAGGAGAGCCCCGCTTCGATAACGACTGCCAGGGCGAAGGTGACCGAACACTGCACGACGATCTCGGGCACGATGTTCGGGATCACATGGACCGCGGTGATGCGCCACATGGGAGTGCCGAGCGCTCGCGCGCTCTCTACGTATCCCTCGTGCTTGATCGCGAGGGTCCGCGCGCGCACGAGTCTGGCGAACACCGGAGAGAAGACCACCCCGATCGCGATGGTAACCTGAGCGAGTCCGTAGCCGAAGACGGTCACGACCGCGATTGCGAGGAGAATCGTGGGAAACGAGAGAACGGCATCCATCACGAGCATGAGGATGTTTTCGGTCCATCCGCCGGCGAGCCCGGCGGTCAGCCCCACGAGGAGCCCGATTCCCAGCGCGATCGTGACCGATACGAGTCCCACAACGAGCGCCGCACGGCTGCCCCACACGATTCGCGACAACACGTCGCGTCCGAGATCGTCGGTGCCCAGCAGATGGCCCGGTGCACCGGGTCGGAGAAGCCGCGACTCGTAGTCCTGGTCGGTCGGGTCGTACGGCGCAACGACCGCGGCTCCCGCCGCAACGAGCGTAAGGAGAACCACGTAGGCGAGCGCGATGCCCATGAGGAGAACGCGCGCGCGCATGCCTTTACTCGTCGATCTCGACGTACCGGAAGTCGAACGTGTCAAGCTTCGCGTCCTGGTGAAGACCGCTCACCGTGCGTCGCATCGCGAGGTAGCGGTACGAGGTCCCCACGTAAACGTGCGGCACCTCGCGAGCCATCATCTCGAGTACGAGGCTGTAGAGATCCCTGCGTCGACCGGGGTCGACTGTGCGACGCGCCTCATCGATCAGCGCCGCAGCCTCCGCGTTGTCCCAGTGGACGTAGGTCTCGCCGGTGCCGTAGCGCCGCAGCCTGCCGTCCGGATCGAGCTTTCCCGTGTGACCGATGACCGTCATGTCGTAGTTGCTACCCCGATACACTTCGTTCAGCCAGGTAGACCAGTCCACGAGGCGCAGTTCCACGGGTATGCCCACCTCCTCGAGCATCGCCTCGTACATCTCGCCCGCCCGAACGTGCGGCTGGTAGTTCTCGGGGAGCGACATCACGAGCGGTTCGGTCGGGGAGCCGCCGATCTCGGCGAGAATCTCCCTCGATCGAGCGGGGTCGTAGGGATAGACGTCGGTGAGATCCACGTAGTAGGGATCGGAGACGTCCATGAAGGTTCCCACCACTTCGCCACCGCCGTAGGCTATGTCCATTGTGGATTGCTTGGCGATCGCGTGCGCGACCGCCTGTCGGAAGCGGACGTCGTTCATCGGCGCACGCTCGTTGTTCATCGCGAGAACCATCACGAGCGCCGAGAGATCGGTCTGCACATACACATCATCGTCCTCCCGCAGCGTCTCCAGATCCTGCTGGTTGACCATGTCTACTGCGTGCAACTCACCCGTAAGCAACCCCTGCAGTTGAACCGCGCTCTCCGGGATGATGTTGATCACCACGCCGCCTATCCGAGGGTGACCCTCCATCCAGTAGTCGTCGTTGCGCTCCATGACGATCCGGGAGTCCGGAACCCACTCCACGAACCGGAACGGCCCGGTTCCAACCGGCTCGTTCCCGAAGTCGTGGTCCTGCTCAACCAGCGATGCCGGCAGAATCGCTCCCCAGCCGGACGCTATCGAGGCAAGCAGTGGCGCAGTCGGCTCGGAGAGCCTGAGAATCACCGTAGCCTCGTCCGGTGTTTCGATCTCCGTGATCGCCGCGAACTCGCCCGCGGAAGGCGACGCCGTCGCCGGATCCGTCAACCGCTCAAAGGTGGCTCTCACATCCGAGGACGTCAGCGGCTCACCGTTGTGGAACCGGACGCCGTCGCGTAGCGAGAACGTCCACGTCAGCCCGTCCTCCGAGATGTCCCACGACTCGGCGAGCGCGGGAACCAGATCCCCACTTCGATCGGGCTCCACGAGGGTGTCGTAGAAGCTGCGAGTAGTTTGAAAAGTCAGGGTTCCGGTCGTCCGGTGCGGGTCGAGCGTGTCCGGGTTGCCCGAAAGCGCAAACTCCATCGTTGGAGCCCCCGCTTCTTCTCGTCCACACGAGAGCGTCGTCGCGGCAAGTGCCGCCGCGGTCAGAAGCGCCCACACTGTGCGCGCGTGCTTGATCATATCTTCCTCCCTGAAAGAGCGTGTCGAATCACACGGCGATCCTCGTACCGGGGCGAGCTCTCAAAGAGCTTCCGCGTGTACTCGGACTCCGGCGACGCCACGAGCGCATCGGTCGGAGCGAGTTCCACGATCTCTCCGCGTTTCATCACACCGATTCGGTCGCTCAGGTACGCGACCAGATTGAGATCATGAGAGATGAAAACGTACGTGAGGTCAAGTCGCTCCTTCAACTCGAGCAGGAGGTTCACAATCTGCGCCTGAATCGAGACGTCGAGACTGCTCACAGGCTCGTCGAGAACGAGTAACTCCGGGTCCACTGCGAGCGCCCGGGCGATCACGACGCGTTGGCGCTGACCTCCCGAAAGCTCGTGCGGATACGCCGTGAGGTAGTGCTCATCGAGCCCCACGACCTCCATGAGCTCCCGGACGCGATCCCGGCGGCGAGCTCTCGCGACCCGCTGCGCGATCAATCCTTCCTCGAGCGATCGTCCCACGCGGAGCCGCGGATTGAGTGCTCCGTGCGGGTCCTGGAACACAACCTGCGCATGCTTGCGAAAGCGCAAGAGCTCGGCGCCACGCATGGACGAGACGTCGACTCCACGGAACCGGACCGTCCCGCTCGTGGGGCGCTCGAGGAAGAAAACCGCTCGCGCAAGCGTGCTCTTCCCGCAGCCCGATTCACCCACGATTCCGAGGATCTCCCCTTGTCGAACCGAGAAGCTCACGTCTCTCACGGCGTGAACCGAACGGTCGGTCGACTCAAAGAGCGAGTTCCGATGATACACCTTGTTGAGGCCGTCTACGGCGAGAAGCGCGCTCACGCGTCGGCCCCCGGCTCGAGGAGCCGCTCTCGCACCCGATGACACGCCGATCTGTGTCGCGGCCGGTACCCCACGAGCAACGGCACCTCGCGGACGCACCGGTCGACCGCGATCGGGCAGCGGGGGTGGAACGAGCAACCGCCCGGTACCGCGGATGCGGCCGGCACCCGACCGGGAATCGCGCGCAGGCGTTCACCGCGTCGGTCCACACTCGGGATCGATTCGAGCAGGAGCGCTGTGTACGGATGGAGCGGCCACGAGAAGAGCTCGGCGCTCGGTGCGGCGTCCACGATCCTGCCCCCGTACATCACCGACACGCGGTCGGCGCTCCGTTGCACGAGCCCGAGATCGTGCGAGATGAAGAGGATTCCCATCCCGAGCTCGGTCCTGAGTCGGTCCAGGAGACTGATAATCTGCGCCTGGACGGTGACGTCCAGGGCGGTTGTCGGCTCGTCCGCGAGCAACAGCACCGGATCGCATGAGATCGCAAGCGCGATCAACGCCCGCTGCTTCATCCCGCCGGAGAGCTCGTGAGGATACGCCGAGAGAACGTCGGGAGCAAGATCCACGAGATCCATAAGCTCCCGACTGCGTGCCGGCGCGCCCGATCCCGTGGCTCGCTTGTGGACGCGGAGCGCCTCCCCGATGAGCTGACCGATCGTCATTGCCGGATTCAGGTGGCGGCCGGGCTCCTGGAAGACCATTGCGACGCGCGTCCCGCGCAACGATCGGAACGCGCGAGGCGACGCCGTCGTGTAGTCGGTTCCGTCCAGCGTGAATCGATCCCAGCTGATCGTGGCGGCGGGAGGCAGAAGGCGAACGATCGCCTTCGCCGTGGCGCTCTTGCCGCATCCGGACTCTCCCACGAGTGCATGGAACTCCCCCGATTCCACATCCAGATCCAGACCGCGGACCGCCGTGATCGACTTCCCGAAGGTCACGTGCAGATTTCGTAGCTCGAGCACACGGTGCGCCATCAGCCGACCCGTATCCTGGGATTCACGACGGTGTAGAGCACGTCCGCCAGGAAGTTGACGAAGGAAAACGCCACGGCGAGGAAGACGACCCCGGCCTGTATCACCGCGAAGTCGCGCTGTTGGATCGCGGTAAGCAGGAGCCGGCCGGCGCCGGGAAGCGAGAACACCTGCTCGATGAGAATCGTGCCGCCAAGCATGTAACCGAGTTGGATACCGGCGATCGTGATCACCGGGAGCAAGGCGTTCTTCAGGACGTGGCGGTAACGGATGCTCGACCTGGGGATACCCATCGCCTCTGCGGTCACGACGTAGTCCTTGCCCAGCTCCTCGAGCGTGGAGCTCCGGACGTACCGGACGAGCAGCGCGCTGCGCCCGAGACCGAGCGCGACGGCCGGCAGGACGAGGTGGCGCAGCGAGTCGGCCCCGAAGAGCGGGAACCACCGAAGGTGTACGGAGAAGACGAGGAGGAGCAGTATTCCGAGCCAGAAGCCCGGCAGCGCCATCCCAAACTGCGAGAACACCATGCCGGCGTAGTCGATCGGCCCCCAGCGGTGCACCGCGGACAGCACGCCGAGCGGAACCGCGATCGCGACCGATGCGACGAACGCGAGGAGCGAGAGGAGCAACGTCAACGGCAGTCGCCTCATGATGAGCGCCATCGCCGGCTCGTTGGAGAAGAACGATCGTCCGAAATCGAACCGGAGCGCGCTCCAGAGCCAGTCGAGATACTGCACGACGAGCGGGCGATCCAGGCCCTGCTGCGCGCGGATGGCCGCGAGCGAGTCGGGATCGGCGTCAAGACCCGCGATGACGGCAGCGGGGTCTCCCGGGAGAACGCGGACGAGGAAGAAGACCATCGTCGCGATGATAAACACGGTCAGGATGAGCCGCAGCAGACGCCTGCGGACGAACCGGACGAGCTTCATGGACCAACCATACCATCATGAGGCACAATTGGTGCACTCGGGCAATGAAGACCTCCAATCGCTGGTTCACGCTCCTGGCCTCGACACCCGGTGTCAATGCAGACGACCGTACGGCCCGGGCTGCATACCTCCGCCTCGATCGCGCCTACACGGCACCGATCCGGTCCTATCACACATGGCATCACGTCCGGTGGTGCTTCGATCGGCTCGATCGCTACTGCGACTCCGTCGCGACGGGACCGGACGAACGGCTCGCTCTGGGGTACGCGATTTTCTACCACGATGCTGAGTACGATCCCGGCGCTCCGGACAACGAGGATCGAAGCGCCGATCTGGCGCGCAGGGAGATGGGCGACCTGTGCGTTCCCGACCTGATCGTTGAGGTCACGGCCGCTCTCATTCTTGAGACCAGGCACCAGCCGTCCGCCGCTCCCGATCGCAGCGTTGGGTTGCTGCGGGACCTCCCGTACGCCCGGAGTCGGCGCACGGACGAGGCAGACCGGCTGTTCCGTGCGACAGCGCCGGTCATGACGGACGTGGATCTCTCCATCCTCGGCGCGCGTGCTCACACCGTTCTTGCGTACGACCGGGCAATCGCCGGCGAGTACGGGCACCTGCCTGCGCAGCGCTTCCGTGAAGGTCGGAGAGCGATCCTGCTTGGGTTCCTCGACCGAACGTGGATCTACGAAACGGAGTTCTTCCGGTCTCGTCTCGAGACGCGTGCGCGGAGGAACCTTGAGATGCTCGTACGGCGATTTTACTCCTGACGCCCGGGGCGGCTATACTCCAATCATGAATCCAACCCATTCTGCGCTGTTCACCGACCTGTACGAGCTCACGATGATCCAGGGCTACTTCCTGTGCCACGAGAATCACGACGTGGTGTTCGACATGTTCTTCCGCAGGCAACCGTTCTCCGGAGGATTCAGCGTGTTTGCCGGCCTGGACGACCTGCTCGATCAGCTCGAGGCATTCGCCTTCTCGGACGACGACATCGAGTACCTGCGGAGCCTCGGGCAATTCAAGGATGAGTTCCTGACCTTCCTGCGGGACTTCCGGTTTCGCGGGAATGTGTACGCGATGCCGGAGGGCAGCATTGCCTTCCCCGGAGAGCCGCTCATACGAGTACACGCGTCGCTGATCGAAGCCCAGCTGATCGAAGGAATGCTGCTCAACACGATCAACTTCCAGACGCTGATCGCGACGAAGGCGGCGCGTGTCTACACGGCTTCGGACAAGGGTCTGGTGCTCGAGTTCGGCCTTCGCCGGGCGCAGGGACCGGACGGCGCGATGCGCGCGAGCAGAGCTGCGTACATCGGCGGAGCGGCGGCGACGTCGAATACGCTGGCGGGCAAGTGGTACGGAATCCCTGTCAAAGGAACCATGGCGCACTCGTGGGTGATGGCGTTCGCGAGCGAGCACGAAAGCTTCGAGAGATACGCCGACATCTACCCTGACGCCACGATTCTCCTGATCGATACGTACGACACGCTCGGAAGCGGCATCGAGCACGCGATCGAAGTGGGCAAGAAGATGAAATCGAGGGGACACAAGATCGGCGTGAGACTGGACAGCGGCGACCTCGAGTACCTCAGCAAGCAGGTGCGAAGGCGGCTGGACGCCGCGGGTCTCGAGGACGCTACGATCACCGCGAGCAACGAGCTCAGCGAGGAGATCATCCATCAACTCATCACGTCCGGGAGCCCGATCGACAGCTGGGGTGTCGGCACGAGTATGGTGACGGGGGGCGACGACTCATCGCTCGCCGGCGTGTACAAGCTCGCGGCAAAGGGCGATGGCGCGCTCAAGCCGGTCATCAAGATCTCGAATCAGCTCGCGAAGACGACCAATCCGGGAGTGAAACAGGTCTACCGGTTCCGCGAGGACGGAGGCTGCCCGCTCGCCGACCTGATCGCTCTCGACGATGAGGAGGTCGCGGAAGGCAGGCGCTACACCTTTCATCACCCCGATCTCAGCGCTCGCAAGTTCGAAATGGCGCACTACGGAACGATCGAGCCGATGCTGCGCGCTCAGATGGAGGACGGCCGACGACTCCACGAGAGGAGACCGCTCAAGGAGCTTCAAGACCACTGCAAGGCATCGCTGGGCGAGCTCGATGAGACGTACAAGCGAATCATCAACCCGCACATCTACAAGGTCTCGCTCTCGGACGATCTGGCGCGTCTGAAGCGCGATCTCGTGAATCAGTTCACGGCGGAGATTTGATCGGAAGGAGAGCGGGGATCGAACCAAGAAAGGAGCCCGGAGGTCCGGCGGGGACGAACCCCCGGGCGATTTTTACATGTGTGCGGGATGTCCCACACCACCATGTACCCTCCCTATAGCACGACTCGTGCCAGGCAATTGCAAACACGATAAATCATTATATGGCAGGTGTTTGTGAGCTCGGACGATCCTGAGATCCACGCCGGACTCCATGCATGATGCATCTTGCAATGCAGATTGCACTGCGCGACTACACCTGTCCGCGGGCAAGCCGCCTGCTCAAGGTGGACTGCGACACGCCAAGCATGCGCGCGGCGGCCGTTTGGTTTCCGTCGGCCTTCTCCAACGCCTCTCGAATCAGAAAAGCCTCCACCTCGCCCAGCGTAGGAATCGAGCCGGTGTAGCTGAAACGACCCTCTCCGGATTCCGGTGGAGATTGCCGGGCGAGCAGCGGATGGCGGGCGAAGTCCTCCGCGGTCACCGGTCGCCCCATTGCCCGGCTGACCACGTCAAACACGATCGCCTGGAGCTCCCGGACGTTGCCCGGGAAGGAGTAGCCTGCGAAGGCCCGCTCCGAACCAGGCGGTACCGGCTTCGGATCGCGGCCGAGGGCGCGATGGCTCTCCTCGAGAAAGTGCGAGAGCAGGACCGGGATATCCTCCGGGCGCTCGCGGAGCGGCGGCACCTCCACGTGGTGACCCATCAGACGGTAGAAGAGGTCCCGTCTGAACACCCCGCGCTCGAGCCGCTCGCTCAGGTCGGCGTTCGTCGCGGCGACCACTCGTGCGGTCGACCGTTCGGGCGTGTCCGATCCGAGCGGATAGTACTCGTCCTCCTGAAGCAGGCGCAGGAGCTTGACCTGCGCGCCGTTGTCCAGATCGCCGATCTCGTCGAGGAAGAGCGTCCCGCCGGCCGCCTGTTCCACCAGACCCTTGCGGGTCGTGTCCGCACCGGTGAACGCACCGCGCCTGTGACCGAACAGCGAGTCGGAGAAGACGGTCTCGTCCAGTCCGGCGACGTTCACCGGCACGAACTGGCCGTTTCTCCCGCTCGCATCGTGGATCGATCTCGCTATGAGCTCCTTGCCGGTTCCGCTCTCACCGGTCACGAGCACCGCACGGGGGCTCTGCGCCACCGTCTCGATGTACGCGAACAGCTGACGCATCGTGTCGCTCGAGGTGACGATGGGCGCGAAGACCTCCGGCCGGTGGAGCTCCACGTCGTGCCCGCGCGTGGAAAGGACGCGCACCTCCTCGTGCAGCGCGTGGACGCGAAGCGCGTGCGTAACGGAATTCACGAGCCGGTTGTGGTCGACGGGCTTCGTCATGAAGTCGAACGCCCCTACCCTCATGCAGTCGACCGCAACGTCCACGCTGTCTTCGAGCGTGAGCACGATGACGGGTATCTCGGGGCGCTCGGTCGTGATGCTTTCCAGCAACTCTCTGCCACCGATGTGCGGCATCAGAAGATCGAGCAGGATGGCGGCGATGCGGTGGCTCCGAACAAACGACATGACTTCGCGCGGGTCGGTAATCACCACGCGGTTCAGCCACCCGGCCTCCTCGAGGATCGCGCTGAACGTCTGCGCGATCAACTCATCGTCGTCTACAATCAGAATCGGTTCAGTACTCGTTGCCACGGTCACCCCCGCTTCCGTGCTTCTGCATGAAGGCTCGATCGATTCGCCGTTTCAGTCGCCACGCCCAACGGGCGCGGACCACGATCGGCACTCCCAGGACGCGGCGCCACAGAAGCGCCGTCTCGTCGCCCAGATTGAGAAGGAGCATGTAGCCGCCTCCCGGAACGAATCGTCGCAGACGGTCGTACCGACCGCTCAGCGCTGCTCGCACATTGTGCACGAGAACGGACGATTGGCGAACCGCGTAGACGCCGGCGCGCGCGAGCGGTCTCGGAGTGTACCAGATGCAGTCGCCTGCACCGAACACACTCCGGTGTCCGAGGCAGTGCAGGTACTCGTTGACCGCAAGCGATCCGTCCGGTCCCACCGGTAGTTGAGAGTCCCGGTAGAGCCGCGACGGTACCACCCCCGTCGCGAGCAGGACCAGATCTGCCGGCTCGACTCCGGTCGCGGTGACGACGCCCTCCGGAGCCACGCGTCGCACCGGTACGCACTCGTGAAGACGCACGCCGGAGGCTTGCAGTGCTCGCCGTGCGATCCGTGCGGCGCGCCCGGACAATCCGCGAAGGATGGCATCCGCGGCGTACAGGTCCACGCCGGTTCGCTCGTCGCCGACCGCGGAGAGCGAACGGACCAACCTCCGGACGTTGGCCGCGATCTCCACCGCGGACGGGCCGCCGCCAACGACGGCAATCCGCAGCTCGCCTTCCTCGTCCTCGGGTTCTCCCGGTCGTCGCCCTTCGACCATGCGCCGCACGACCTCATCTACGTACCGGCGAGCCTCGAACAACCCGGACACGGGTTTTGCGGTGAACACTCGTGGTCCACCGCCCGGGCCCCGGTCGACCGCGACCGTTGGAGCGACGCTGCTTCCCGTGTTCACGGAGAGCACGTCGTACGAAAGCGACTCGCCGCCGGCGAGCTCAACGATCCGGTCGAGCGGACGAATCCTCACGGCACGGTCTCGGACCCAACGCACTCCGGACGCCTCCGCCATCTCGCGAATCGGAAAGCGCGCATCGTCCGCAGCGTACGAGCCGCCGAGCATCCCCGGCCCCATGGCCGAGTAGTAGTGTTCGGGCTCCGGTGACACGAGCGTCACGTGGTGCCCCTCGCCGTTGATGTCGGCCGCGGATCGGAGCAAGGGAAGGTGCGCGTGACCGCCGCCAAGCATGAGTAGGTGCTGAGACATAGGCTCCATCAGCAGCATATCACGTCCGTCGCGCATTGGGATTCTTTACTATTGGAGTATGAAATACCTATCTTAGCGTCATGGAACGCGCAGTTGAAACGAAGAAAGCTGTCCTGGACCTGATCGGCGCCACGTGCACCTCGTGCTCGATCACGATCGAGCACGTTGGGCGCAAGCTGGAGGGAGTCTCCGATATTTTCGTGGATCGCGGAACGAGCACGATCCAGGTCGAGTACGACGGGAACCGGGAATCGCTCGAGAAGATAGTGGAGTTGGTCGATCGCCTCGGCTATGAGGCGCGGATTACGGCCGCGGAGTGATCGGCGAACGGCGCCCGGCGGTGGATGCACCGGTCGGCAATCGGTAGCGCGTCGAACTAGCCTTTGAGAACCGCGACGGTCGCGTTCAGTTTGCTCAATCGTTTGGCCAGGAGTCGCGCCAGGAAGATGCCGTAGTGCGGCTGAGCCCTGATCACACTCACGAAAGCCCGCTTCGGGATCATCATGAGAACGCTACGCCCGCGCGCGATGACGGTGGCCGACCGGCGGTCGTTCAGCAGAAAGCTCATCTCGCCGAGAAACATGTCGTCCGGCGTGAGCGTTGATACGAGTTTGCCTCCGGCGTAGATCTCAAACGTTCCGGACACGATATAGTAGAGGTGATTCGACTCCTCCCCCTCCTTGAACACCACCTCGCGATCCAGAAAGACTCGCTCCGACTGATCTTCGAAGATGCCGGGCACCAGATTCGTCTCGTTCTCCTGGTGCGTCAGCTCGAACCGGACCTCGTTCCCAACGTCGTTGTACGAGAGATTCTCGATGTAGTAGTTCGTCATCTGAATCCCATGACCGTGCATCATGAGATTCGCTTCCTCGTCTTCCGGTTCGAGACGGGCACGCCAGTCGAATCCCTCGCCTTCGTCCCGGACCGTGAAGTACGACCGGTCGGGCGTGATCCGGTAGGCAAAATAGACCCGCTTGTCGCGCACGACGGGGTCGCTGCACTTCCGGCGGATGAGGTCGAGTACGTCGCCGTGCTCCTCGAGCCACGCACTCTTCTCCTCGTAGGTGATACTGCAGTTCCCGTGCTCCACCGCGTTCATGAGCATTTCAAACAACGCGAGGTGCAGACGATCGCGCTTGTCACGATTGATGAAGTTCGAGTTGTAGAGGTAGTTGCTCACCAGGTTCGCGTAGGTTTTGATGCTGTACGGATCGTTGTCCAGCACGAATGAGCCCGAGATGTTGCCGAGGAGGTAGCTCTGGAGGCCTCGCTCGAAGATGATCCTCCTGTTCTGCACGAGAATCCTCAGCACTCGGAAGAAGGTCGAGACGAACTCTCCCCGCGGAATGATGCTGATCACGTTCGAGTCCGGCAGGTGTTCCTCGAGCTGCTTCAGGTGGTGTCGACTGTGCACCGCTATGATACCGCCGTAGTGTAACCAGGGATCGGCCTTGATCGCCTCCAGGATCGACGTCGTATCCACTTCCGGATCCGCAAAGTTCACGAGCACCACCTCCGGCAGGTCGTAGAGCAGGTACTCGAGCGCCTCGTCGCGGGTGTCTATGAAGACCGGTTTGAAGAAGTTGCCGAGCTTCGTGCATATTCGCTCCACTCGGTCGTTGAGCTCGGTGTCCGAACTGATCACAGGCATTTTGTGCATGGATTCCGCCCCTTCGATATCATTCTATCGGCGTGGGGAAACGCTCGTCTTGAGCACTTAGCCCGCGCCGGAGGCGATGGCCCGCCAGACGTTTCGGATCGGCCGGAGCCGGTTCAGCGTGTAGAAGTGGACGCCGCGAACGCCGTTTCGGAGGAGATCCGCGCACTGCTCGGTGGCCCACTCGACCCCGGCCTTCTCCACGTCCTCGTCGTCCTCGTAGCTGGTAATCGTTCGAATGAGGCGGGCGGGATAGCGCGAGCCGAGCGCGAGCGACGGCAGCCGCTCGAAGTTCGCGAGCGAGGTGACGGGCATGATCCCCGCAACGATCGGCACGGTGATTCCGGCGGTCTCGCACCGCTCGCGGAAGTCGTAGAAGTCACGATTGTCAAAGAAGAGCTGCGTGCAGATGTAGTCGGCACCCTCGTCCACCTTCCGCTTCAGGTGGTCGATCTCGTGGACCCGGTGCGGCGTGGCCGGGTGGCCCTCAGGGAAGCCGGCCACGCCGATCGCAAACTCGGCGCCCCGCCCCGCGGCCTCCGTGTCGCGGAACTCCCGAATCTGCCGTACGAGCTCGAACGCGTAGACGTACTCACTCCGGCACTCGCCCTCGAGCGCTCGTGGCGGATCGCCGCCGAGCGCCATGATCCCGCCGATCCCTACACCGGCGTACCGCCGGAGAATCTCCGCGACCTCGGTTCGAGTGTGACAGACGCAGGTGAGGTGCGGGACGACCGTAATCGTCGTCTCGGCGGCGATTCGCCGAACGAGCTCGTGCGTCTGTTCGCGAGTCGTCCCGCCGGCGCCGTACGTCACGGAGACGAAATCCGGCTCGAGCTCCGCAAACTTCGCGATCACGCGAAACAGCCGACCCCACCCGTCCTCCGTCTTGGGAGGGAAGAACTCGAGACTGAAGGCCGGACGCCTGCGTTCGAGAATCGTCGCGACGTGCATCTTGTGGTTTATATCCGGTTCGCCGTTAGCCCGCAACCCGTGCGGAGACCTCATCGATCTCGTCCAGCTCGTCCGGATCGAGCTCCACCGCCATGGAGCGGGCATTGCTTTCGGCGTGCGAAACCGACGAGGCGCCCGGAATCGCGACGACGGTGCTCCCGTGTCTGCGCGTCGTCCACGCGAGCGCGACCTGCGCGGGGGACGCGTGGTGCGCCTCGCCTACCCGCTTGAGCGCCTCGATCAGCGGGCGGGACCGCTCGAGACCGGACGACCGGAACACCTTCAGAAACCGTCTTGGACCGGACAGGCGCTCCCGCTCCTGCGGATCGTCGTGGAACCTGCCCGTCAGAATCCCCTGCTCGAGCGGCGAGTACGCGATGACCGAGACTCCCAGCTCGCTCGCCGTCTCCAGGATGCCGTTCGTTTCGATCGTGCGATCGAGCAGGCTGTATTTCACCTGATTGCTCGCGAGCGGCACGCCACGCCGTGCGAGCACGTCGTGCGCGGTACGCATCCGGCTCGCGGAGAAGTTGCTCACGCCCACCGCCTGAATCGAGCGAGCCTCCACGAGATCGGCCATCGCATTCATCTGCTTCTCGATCGAGGAGAAGCTCAACGCGTTGTGAATCTGATGGAGTGTCACCCGATAGGGCGCGAGGTGCCGCTCGCGATCCGGAAAGGTCTTCGCGATCGAACCGGCGAACCGGAGCATCGGCTGCCACTTCGTCGCCACGATCGTCTCGCGGTCGGCGCCCGCATGCTCGAGCGCGCTGCTCAGGGCCGCCTCCGAGACGCCGTTCCCGTACGCTTCGGCGGTGTCGAACCAGTTGATGCCGCCCTCCCGGGCGGCACGGACAATCGCGTCGATCTGCTTCTGATCGATCGGCTTCCAGAACGAGCCGACGAGGCCCCGACCACCCGCAAACTGCCGGCACCCGAGACCGATCGGCGTGACGAGGATACCGGTTTGTCCGAGCCGATAGAGAGGAGGTTCCATACGAGGTAAGGTATTCAGGAAGGCGGCGGAAGCAAAACGCGACGTCTGCGGCCATCGCGATCGCGGCCGGGGCGACTGATCGAAAAAAGGCCGCCTTACGGCGGCCTTCGGTTTGCGTGGTAGCTGGAGAGCTTACTTCGAGTAGAACTCGACGATGAGCTGCTCTTCCGCGATCGTGGGGATCACGTCGCGGGTCGGGTTGACCTCGACCTTCCCGATCAGGTCGTCGCGGGAGACGGTGAGCCACGGCGGGGTCGGCCGCGACGAATTGTCCGCCATGAGCTTGCGCACAAGGTCCTTCGTCGGCTTTCTGTCGCGGACGGAGATGCTGTCCGCGGGACGAACGAGCGCCGAGGGGATCGTAACCTTGCGACCGTTCAGCGTGATGTGCCCGTGACTGACGAGCTGGCGAGCCTGAGCCCGGCTCGTGGCCATGCCCAGCCGATAGACGACGTTGTCCAACCGGCGCTCGAGCAGCATCAGCATGTTGTCGCCGGTGACGCCCTTCATCGCCTTCGCCTTGTAGAAGAGGTTGCTGAACTGCTTCTCGGACAGACCGTACGCCCAGCGGAGCTTCTGCTTCTCGTTGAGCTGGCGCCCGTACTCGGTCTGCCGCACACGGCCACGCTTCGGATTCCCCGGGCCGTTCGGCTTTCTCTTCAAGAGTCGATCGTATTTTTGGTTCCCGTAGATGTTCAGTCCAAATCGACGAACGATCTTGCCCCTCGCAGTTGAATTGCGGGCCATTCACCTATCTCCTTACTCTCAGCCCCGGACCGAGGACGTGCCTCTCCCGAAGGTCAATTTCCACTTAGGCGGTTCAAGGTAGTCGAACCACATCCAATTGTCAATATCGTCCGCGAGAAGCTCACGGGCGCTTCCGCTTGAAGATGCCCGCGATCCTGCCGAGGAATCCGCCCTGCTTCTCGGACGGCTCCTCCTTCTGCTGCGACTCCGGCGTCCGCGTCGCGTCGCCCGTGTTCCCGTCGTCCGGCTTCCGCTTCTTCGACTTCTGGGCCGACGGTCCACTCTCCGCGCCGTTCGGCGCGAAATCTTCGCCGTACTTCCGACGGTAGTACTCGATTCGCTCGTCCATGCTCGACTCCCGCGAGGGTCCCTTCTCGGACGGGCCGTTTCCGCCGCGCGACCCTGCCGGGGTCGCTCCGTCGCGCGCTGCCGCCGGCGTGTCCTGACCGCGAGAACGGCCTCCGCGGTTCCGCTTCCTTCGTGACGACGAATCGTTTCCCGCGTCCGCCGCAGCGCGCTTCGGCGCGTGGGGATGCGTACCGGGCGCTCCCGGGGGGCTCCGATCGGCCCCGCTGTGCGACGCACCCTGGGTGGTGCGCCGCGGCAACCGGTCGCTCGACCGTCCCGAGCGCCCATCCCGCCGCTTTCTCGGCGGTCGCTCGTCGAAGTGCGAGGAAGGCAGCCGTTTGCCGGCGCTCTCGTCTTCAACGAGCAGATCGTCCGCGACGCGCTCGGTGGGGATCCTCATGCCGATCAGCTGCTCGATCGATTCGAGACTGTAGACGAAGCGCTCGCAGGCGAGCGAGACCGCCTTCCCCTCGCGCCCGGCGCGTGCGGTCCGCCCGATGCGGTGCACGTACGCTTCCGGATCCTCAGGCAGGTCGTAGTTCACGACCAGGTCGAGATCGTTCACGTGGAGCCCTCGCGCCGCGACGTCCGTGGCGGTGAGCATCTTCACGTCGCCCGACTTGATCCGTTCGATGATGCTGAGCCGCTTCTTCTGCGGCAGATCCCCGACAATGAACTCGCACTGGTAGCCGTTCATCCGGAGCTTCTTCGCGATGATCTCGGTCGCTCGCTTGGTGTTACAGAAGATGAGCGCGTTGTTCGGCTCGTGCTTCTTCAGCAGGCCGAGCAGGAGCGGGAACTTCTCGTCCTGGGCGACGTGGTAGAGCGTCTGCTCCACGGTCTCCACGGTCATGCGCTCGGGCTGGATCTCGATCTCCGCCGGCTCGTTCATGAACTGCCACGAGATGTTGCGGACGCTCACGCTCAGTGTCGCGCTGTAGAGCATCGTGAGCCGCTCGTTGCGCGGACGCGCGCGTCGCATCATCTTGCGGATGTCCGGGTAGAACCCCATGTCGAAGAGGCGATCCGCCTCGTCGATCACGAGAATCCCCATTTCGCGGAAGTCGAGCTTGCCGGACTGGTTGAAGTCGAGGAGGCGACCGGGAGTGCCGATCACGATCTCCACCTTGTCGGCGAGATCGCGCTCTTGCCGGCCGTAGCCCACCCCGCCGTAGAAACAGCCGGTTCGCTGCGGCAGGTACTTGCCGAGCGCTTTCGCGTCGTTCTCGATCTGGACCGCGAGCTCACGGGTCGGAGCGACGATGAGCGCCCGCGTTCCCTTGAACTGCTCCGACTCGTTCATCAGCTGGAAGATCGTGATCAGAAAGGCCGCCGTCTTCCCGGTACCGGTCTGGCTCTGGACCGCCACGTCGCGGTGCTCGAGCGTGTGTTTGAAGGTTTCGGCCTGAACGTCCGTGCAGCGCTCGAAACCGAGGTCGTCGATTGCGCGCTTGAGATCGGCGTTCAGGTTCAACTCGTTGAATTGCATTGCGACCAAGGTACGAAAACGGGAGAGGCGCGTACAGGCGCCTCTCCTCCCGCGAAGCGGGCGGCTACCGACGTCGGCCCAGGATACGAAGGATCAGCAGGAAGAGGTTCACGAAGTCGAGGTAGAGGCGCAGCGCGCCCATGACAGCGTGCTTCCGGCCTTCCTCGCCGTCGCCCGCCCCGGCGAGCGCCATCTCCTTGATCCGTTGGCTGTCGTACGCGACGAGTCCCACGAAGACAACGACGCCAACGTACGTGATGATCCAGTAGAGCGCCTCGCTGCGCAGGAAGAGGTTCACGACCGTCGCGATGATGAAGCCGATCAAAGCCATGCCCAGGAGATTGCCGATGCGCGTGAGATCGGTCTTGGTGAAGAACCCGTAGAGCGTCATGACGGTGAACAGACCGGCCGTCACAAAGAACGCTTGAGCAACGGTCGCCTCCGTGTAGGCGAGGAAGACCGCACCGAGCGTCAGTCCGTTCAGCGCGGAGTAGGCCACGAAAACCGTCGTCGCCGTGGAGGCCGTCATTCGCGAGATCCGGGTGGCGAGCCACATCACGAGCAGCAACTCGCCGATGATCAGACCGAAGAAGACGTACGGCGTCCCAAAGATGATCTGCTGGAGCGCGCGGCTCCGGGTTACCGCCAGCGCAACGAAGCCGGTCACCGCGAGGGCTGCGGCCATCCAGCCGTACACCTGCTGGATGAAGGTTCGGACACGAAGGTCCGCCTGTTCGGCTCGGTATGCGTCACTCATTCTGTTCCTCCGAAACGTTGGCTGCGAAGGAAGATACACCGGGCAAGACGCTCGTTCAATCGATCGGATTCGCCGGTACGCAAATTGACAACTTCACACCGCAGACGTACCGTGAACGTATGAGCGCTTTCACGGAGAAACGAGCCGAGGTGCAGGCAGAATACGCCGCGCTGACTCGGACCCTGAACGACCGGCTGGCGGACGCGGGCAACGCCATCGCCGCTTCGCATGCACTTCCCAACGAGGAACCGTACGCAACGCTGCTTGCGCGCAACGACGAGCTTTCCGCGAGGATAGCCGAGCGCCGTGCAACCCACGACCGCATCGTCGCAATCGGTGAGCGACTCCAGGAGATCTCTTCGGCACGGTCCGAGCTGCAGAAGAGGCACAAGGAGATCGGTGCGGAGCTCGACCCGCACTACCGTACCATCGGCGAGAACGCGTTCCGCGTCTTCCGCGACAATCCGCTCGTGGACCAGGAGTACGCGGAGATCTTCACGCCGCTCCTGGACGCGCACGAAGAGCTCAAGCAGATCCGCGCGGACCTCGACACGGTCGAGTCTCAGGTCTCCGAGAAGCCGTTTCTCGAGAAGATGGTTCTTCGAGGCCGTCTCATCGTGCTGCGCAATCGGCTATCGATGCGCGAGACACAGCTCGAACGGCTCCATCGCGAGGCGGGGAAGCAGATCTCGGCGACCGCTTTCATGACGACGATCGGCGACCCCGAGCTCGACCGCACGGCCGGACCGTTCCTCGATCTCATGGACGAGTCGCAGCGCCTCGAGCACGAAATCGCCGCCCTCGATGACGAGCGATCGGCTCTCGAGAACGAGCTTGAGAAGCTCGGCGTCGGAAAGCGCCCGGCGACTCGCCTGCGCGAGATCGACGAGCAGATCGCGGACTCCGAGCGGGAGCGAGCCGACGCGCTCGCGGCAATCGCGCGCTCGGCGGCGGGCTCGGACCTCGTCTCGGAGATGAGCTCGGACGTCCAGGATGCGCTCGCCGTCGTCGCGGAGGCCGAGCGCGAGCGCGAGGAGACGAGAGCGAGACTCGAGCGCCTTGATGCTGCGTTGGAAGCAGAGCGACTCGCCGGCGACGTGGATCAGATCGAGACATCGATCGCGCGAAAGCGAAGCCAGATCGAGACGCTTCAGAAGGAGATCGCCGAGCTCGAGAGCCGCAAGGACGGTCTCCAGGCCCGTGTCCATGACGCCGAGCAGAAACGCGGCTCGGTTGAGAATCTTCTCAGGTAGGCTACCGGAGCTGGACCGTACCGATCGAGATCGTGATCTCGCCGCGCGGGTCGGAGCGTGTGATCACCATCTGATAGGAGACCCCCGCGTCAAGCGGAGCGCGAACGGTTCGTTCCAGATCCACCTTCCCCATGTTCGTCGCGACGGTCTGGCCGTCGTCCGCGACGACCTCGAGAACCAGATTCTCGGCCGGCGCCGAGGAAACGCTGATCTCGAACACCGCGTCGCGCTCGGAGCGCATGCGAAGCGATACGCGTTCGTCCCGGAGCCGGAACGTCCCGGCCTCGGACAGTACCCAGCTTCCTTCGGCCGTGAAGAGAGGCACCTCCCTCCGATCGCCGTTCACGTCGAGCGGCCGCACGGCGCCGTTCCGCAGAGTCACGTAGAGACGCCCGTCAACGTAGGCCGGCTCTCCGGCGGGAGCATCGCCGAGCGCGACGCGTGCGATAGCGTTGCCGCTTCCGGAATCAAGCGAAACCGCGCCGCCGTTTGACTCGCCCAGAACGAGCACCTCGCCGAGCAACGCGGGAATGCCCGCCAGATGCGAGGTCAGAGAGCTCTCCCACTCCAGCGTGCCGTCCATGGCGTACGACCGTATCGCGCCCGACCCGTCCGCAAGAACGATGCCCCGCTCGTGCACCGCCGGCGATACGAGGATCGGACCGGGGCCCGCGCCCCACGACTCGAGGAGCTCGCCATCGGACGAGAGGACCGCTACGTCGCCGTCCACGGTCGCCAGGACGACACGGCCCGCCGCGTAGGCCGGGGCGGCGACGTACGGACCCGCAGCGCGGTGCGACCACAGGCGCTCTCCCGCACCGGCCGAGAACGCGTCGCACGTCTCTCCCTCGGTGGTCACGTACACGATGCCGTCGGCGACAACCGGCCGATCGACCGGCGGTGCGCCGAGCCGTGCTCGCCACCGTTCGGCGCCGTCGTCCGCGTCTATCGAGACGATCTCGCGGCTCTCCAGACCCAGATAGAGCGCCGTGGAGGTTCGCGTGATCCTCGTGGACGACTCGCTTCCGAGCGGCGTCCTCCATTCGACCTCGCCGGTAACCGGACTCAACCGAACGACTTCGGTGCCGGCGGCAGCGAAGAGCGCGGTCGGGCCGGCGGCCAGAGCGTCTACTGCGCCGGCCATCACGCTTCTCCATACCGCGGCGCGGTCGGCCGTGTCGTACGCGCGCACCTCGCCGTCCGCGAAGCCCGCGACGATCGTATCGCCCCAGACAACCGGATCGGTCGTCGCGAGCGCGTCCGTCTCGAGCAGGCGCTCGGGATGGAGCCCGCCCGTCACGTCCACCTCGAGCATGCGGGCAGGGACGCTTGTCGCGCGCTCCGCGACCGGTTCGGGCGCGCCGGATGCGGCGGTTCCCTCGGCGCCTACCTGCTCGGACGCGTGCTCGAGTGACTGGGAGTCGGAGACGGTCGGCTCGTCCGAGACCTCACACCCGAGAACGAGCACGACGAGTAGCATCATCGCGGTGAACGAACGTCGCCACAGCTGCATCATTGCGAGCCCTCCGGCCGTGTCGCGAGTTCCTCGACCAGCCTGCGATCGGCAAGCTCAACGCGGCGAAGCCGCTCGGCCGTACGCTCCACGTCCGCCGCGATCGCATCGATCGTCGCGTCTCCCTCGTCGACCTCGTAGAGCTGCGCGAGCGCGCTGAGCGTAGCGCGCGGATCGGACGTGAACGTGGAGACCTCGTCGAGGAGCGAGCGTGCGGTCGGCAGGCGCGGCGCGTACGCCGCAACGCTCGCGATCCCCGAGGCGACGGCGATTGGATCGAGCTCGTCGCGTACCGTCCGCCGCAGCGAGAGGAGTCCGCGCAACGTGAGCGAGACCTCTTCGTCAACGAGTCGTGCCGCCCGGGCGAGCGCGAGCCACGCATCCACGCGAGAGCGGATTCGAGCCGCCGCGCCGCCGTCGCGCTCGACCGCGACGTGGAGGCCGTGCATGTGGCTCCAGTATCCGGCGACCGTGAGACCCGCCGCGTAGCTCGCCCCGAAATCGCGGCTCAGCTCTGCGACGCCCTGCCCAGCGGCGGCGAACGCATCGTAGAGCTCGTTCGCCACGGCGTCGCTCTCCGTCCGGTACACGCGCTGAACCGGCTGAATCGCGTCGCCGAGGACGACCGGCTCGAGATCCAGCGCAGCGATACCGGGCCGCCTGAGCGCTTCCTCGTAGGTCTGCGCGACGAATGCCTCCACCATGGCTCGCGTCTCGGCCGGCTCGGGCAACGACGCGACCAGGTACTGCGCGTACGGGTGACTCACGATGGCGAGCATCGCCCAGCGGTACTCGTCGCCGCTCCGCGAGCGTTCGCCGTCCGCCCACGGTCGGGCCGCTTCCACGAACTCGGCGCCTTCGGCGAGGTAGTCCGCGAAGAGCGAGTCGTCGATCGCGGCCGCCTCGCCGTCCCCGCGGTCTCGGTCGGACCGCGTGCGCGCGGCGCCCGGCTCGCCGGAGCGGACCGCCTCACCGACCGCGAGGCGCAGCCGGTGGAGCCCTACGCGCAGCTCATCGATCTCGCGAAGCGTCAACCCCATCGCGCGCGCGAGCTCGTAGCGCTGCAGCTCGGACAACACCCCGAGAAGCGACTCGGCGGTGTCCGCGAGGAACGCAAGCGTCGCGCTCTCGCCGTAGGCGTCGCGGGGTGCCTCGCGGCGGGAATCTGCGAGATGCAGGAGTACGGACGAGAGCCCGGCGTACTCCGCGACGCGCCCCTCCGCAAACGCCGCAGCGTCGCCGAGCGGTCCGGCGGAAAGGAGCGCGACCGTCCGGGCCGGAAGCGGAAGCAGAGAACGAAGCTCGATCAGTCGCGACCGCTCGTCCATGATCTCGGCGAGCCGCGAACGTACGTCCGCACCGACCGATGCGGAGGACCCGCTCGTGGCGACGAGCATCGAATCGAGGAGATCAACGCGCTCGTCGTCGAGCGCGGCGAGGACGCGGAGCCGCCAGAGCTCGAGGCTCCGGCGAATGCGGTCGAAGGCGGAGAGATCGTCCGGGAGCTCCTGCGAAATCCGAAGGTCGGAGACGAAGCGCCGAGCGTCCGAGGACGAGAGCGAGGAAAGGAGCGCTTCCTCGATCATGCCGGTCGCCTCGAGGAAGCGGTCGAGCGGGAACCCTTCGCTTCGAGCGAGCGTCGCGAGCCACGTCTCTGCGTCCGAGAACGCCTGCGTCCCGGGAGCGGGAAGCTCCATGGGGAAGGCGCGCGCGATCCGGAGCCGCGCGTCGACCTCAGCCGATGTCATTCCGAACGGCAGCGCACCGCGGTCGCGTTCGGACGGTTCTCCGCCGGGACGCGGCGAGTCGTCCGCCGCAACGAGCGCGGGCTCCAACGCCGCGAGCGACTCGGCGTACTCCTCCCAGGTGAGTTCCTCGTCGCGGGCGGTCACGTAGAGCCGCTCGATCTCGGCATAGGTCTCCCGGTATCGATCGTCCCGGACCCGCCACCACTGTTCGATCGCCTCAACGGCCGACTGCACCTCGTTCCGGACCTCGCCCTGGAGGTAGACCGTCCACGCGGAACCGTCCGCATCGAACGACTGCGCGGCGAGAGGCGCGGCGAGAAGAAGCACTGCCGGTAGGAGCATGAGGACTCGCACGGGATCAAATGATACTGCAAGCGTCGCCGCTTTGACAGGGAGATGGTATCATCGAGCCATGCCCGACAACACGCTCTTTCAGGCCTCGGACGCCGGTTCCGAGCCGCTGGCGGCGCGCATGAGACCGCGCACCCTCAACGAGTTCGTGGGCCAGGAGCACATCCTCGGCGAAGGTCGGCTCCTTCGGCGGGCGATCCAGGCGGACATGATATCGTCCGTCATCTTCTACGGGCCTCCGGGAACGGGAAAGACCACGCTCGCGCGCGTGATCGCGAATACGACGAAGGGCACGTTCGTGAGCCTGAACGCCGTGCTCGCCGGTGTGAAGGACGTGCGAGCCGCGATCGAAGAGGCGAAGGAGACGAGGGAGCTCTACGGGCGCCGAACGATCCTCTTCGTGGACGAAGTCCACCGGTGGAACAAGGCGCAGCAGGACGCGCTGCTCCCGTGGGTGGAGAACGGAACCGTCATTCTCATCGGCGCGACGACGCAGAACCCCTTCTTCGAGGTCAACAGCGCGCTCGTCTCCCGGAGCCGCATCTTCCAACTCAAGACGCTCACGAACGACGATCTGCGTACGATCGCGCGCCGGGCGATCGAGGACGAGGCGCGCGGCTACGGGAAGTACGAGGTCCGCATAGACGACGATGCGCTCGACCACCTCGTGGGCGTGGCGGACGGCGACGCGCGCGGCCTCCTGAATGCGATCCAGCTCGCCGTAGAAACCACACCCGAGCGATTCCCGCCCGAGCCCGGAACCGCGATCCGCATCACGCGTGAGATCGCCGAGGAAAGCATCCAGCAGAAGGCGGTCCTCTACGACAAGGAGGGCGACTACCACTACGACGTCATCAGCGCCTTCATCAAGAGCATGCGCGGCAGCGACCCGGACGCGACGCTCTACTGGCTCGCGAAGATGATCCACAGCGGCGAATCGCCCCACTTCGTCTTCCGCCGGATGCTCATCGCCGCGAGCGAGGACGTGGGCCTCGCCGACCCGCACGCGCTCGGCGTCGTGGAATCCGCCGCGGCCGCGTTCGACCGCGTGGGCCTGCCCGAGGGCAACTTCCACCTCGCGCACGCCGCACTCTATCTCGCGACCGCTCCCAAGTCGAACTCCGCGCTCGGCTACTTCGACGCGCTGGACGCCGTCTCGCGCGAGGCGCAGCAGGAGGTCCCGAACCACCTCCGCGACGCAAGCCGCGACAAGGAAGGCTTCGGCCACGGCGAGGGATATCTCTATCCGCACGCCTACCGCGACCACTGGGTCGCCCAGGCATACCTCCCGGCGGCGCTCCAGGGCCGCGTCTTCTACGAGCCCTCCGACCGCGGCTACGAGCACGACGTCGCGCTTCGCGTCCGGCGCAACCGCGAGCTCCAGCTCGAGACCGCGGTCCCCGAGCAGAGCGAGGAAGTCCTGAGCTACAGTCGGGAGACGGATCGACGGTTGACCGAGTGGGTCCGCCGCAGCCACGAGGAACGCCTGGGCGCCGCCGCGGAGCTCCGCGACGCGCTCGCGGCGGCGGCGGAGATCTCGCGCCACCACCGCGTTCTTCTTCTTGGACGCGGCGCCACGCTCCACCTTTGGGAGACCGTGCGCAGCGCGCCGGAGGGCCGGGTCGTTGCCGCCGTACCCGACTCCGCTCGCGCCGAAATCGCCCGCCACTACGCCGCGCGTCTTCCGGAGATCGAGCGCCCCACGATCATCCACGCCGCCCCGGCCGCCTCGCTCGGTGACCCCGCCGTGAGCGAGCACCCGTTCGACCGCGTTCTCCTCGCGGACGCGCTTCCAACGCCGGACGCTCGCGGGGAGCTCCCCGGTCGGCTTCGCGCGGTCGCCGCGGACGAGGCCCGCCTCGTCGTGCTCCAGCGCATCCCGGCACGCGGTCAACGCCTGAGCGCGCTCCTCCAGACATCGGCAGACGGCGCCGCGGCGCCGCCGGCCACGTCGCGCACCGGGACCGGAGCGTCGCGGAACACCGCGCGAGCGGACGCCCGGGTCGCCGCGATCGATCACCTCCGCGCGGCGGAGGAGCGCGTGTTCGCCGGAGCGGGCGAGCTCGTCGGCTGGAACGAACAGGACGTGGCGGCGGCCCTCGAAGCGGGCGGTTGGGAGGTGGACGAGCACCGGCTCATCGAGACGCGCGAGCGGCGGCTGCTCTCGCGCGAGCAGATCACGGTATGGTTGTCCGGGGAGAGACCGGGAGGACTCGGCGCGGCGATCGTTGAGGTTGCGGACGAGCCCGCGCGAGGAGCGATCGTGAACCTGCTCCTTGGCGAGCTCGCCGGTCGGACGGTCGAGTGGGCCGTCACCTACGCGCTCATCGCGGCGCGGCCGGGAGCTGTCTGAAGACCGCCCCCTCGAGCTCGCCGAGAAGCGAACCCTGGTCGGGCGGTGCCCCGGAGAACACCGGAGCGGACTGCCCGCCGTCGCGAAGGAGCGTTCGCACCGCGTGGCGCAGAAAGCGATCGAGCCTCGCCGGCCCGATGTCCGAGCTCCCCACCAGCAGCTGAGACGGACGAACCAAGAGGTGACGGATCGTGTACGCCCGTTCTGGGATCTGAGCGCCGGGAACCCCGAGCGCGTAGCGCCCGGACGGAAGCGACGCCTCCAGGGCGAGCTCTCCGCCGATGCGGAGCTCAGGAACGCCGAGGTCGAGCTCGTGGCTGTCGCCGGTGAGGAGCAGCACCAGCCGGTTCGCATCGATTCGCCCCGCGAGCGCCTGGTCGTTGTCCGTCGCCTCAAGCGCGGCGATCGCGTCCAGAAGCCCTGCCTCGCCAATACCGCCCGGAAGACTCGCCACGAGCCAGCCGGCGCTCGCCGCTTCGAGCACCAGATGGAGATAGTCGCCGGGCAGGACGCCGCGGTCCTGCACCACGACGAGTACCGGCAACCTGCCGGCGATCACCGGTGCTCGATGACCTACGGGGGTCGGAACGAGCGTGAGGTGCGTCGCGGCGATCCGCGGAAGCCCCGGGAGCCGGTAGCGTGCGAGGTCGTCCACCGACCAGAAGGGAACGAGCGTGGGAGCACCCGCTTCGGCCGGGTACCATACGTCGATCTGCAACGGATCCTCGAACCGAGCGTTGGCCCGCTCGAAGTCGGACGACTCCTCCGTGGCCGGCAGAACCGGCGCCACCACCTGCGCGTAACCCACGCCGTGTGGCCCCGCCGGCGCGGGAATGACGAAGATCGGCACCAGAAGCGGCACGAGGAGCGCCGGAACGACCACGATTGCGACGGCGATGCGAAGCATGAGCCCGCCGGCTCGGTATGCAGGCGCCGAACGGTACGGCGGCCCTGCGGGCCGGGCGAGCCAGAACGCGAAGACGAAGAGCAATCCGTAGGCCGGAACCATCTGCCAGCGACCGTGCTCCGCGTACAGGTGGACCGCGATCGCGGTCATCGTGATCGCGGAGAACCACACGAGCCCGGCAGGTCTCCGCTTGAGGAAGAGCAGGACGGTCGAGACGACGAGCAGGCCGAGGACGACCGCCTCACCGTGGCGGATACCTATGGTGCCGATCTCTATCACGGACTCAGTATAAGGCAGCCCGCCCCGACCTGCGAGCCGGAAACCGACTGAGCTGTCACCGACCTTGCTGATGCGGCAAGCCGAAGATCCAGAATCGCGTACTGAGTCGGGACCGGGCCGGAGACCTTCTGAGGCGCGCGCCACCGGACCGGTGGCGTCTCGAGCTGCGAGACCCGCACGCGGACCTCGTCACCTACCCCTCGATCATCGAGGGCTTCGGGAACGCGTTCCCAGAGGCTATCTCCTCTCGGGAGCCGATCACGGTGAACGACTACTCGATCTACGGCCACGACGTCAAACCGCTCGGCTTCAAGGCCGTCGAGATGGACGAGGTCATCAGCGAGTAGCTCGGCGGGACTGCCGAACCCGCTCAATATCGCAGCCAGAGGACCTCGTACGGCTCGAGCTCGAGGCTGACGCGGTTGCCGTGGTCGCGGCTCGGGAAGACGTAGTCGCCGCTCAGGATATCGCGGAAGCCCTTCTCCTCACCCAAACCGAGATCGCCGTCCGTGTACGATACTTCCGCCTCCTCGTCCGAGACGTTTACGAGGCAGAGCACGCGCTCGTCGCCCTCGTCGCCCGTCGCGTTGCGCTCTCCACGCAGCACGGCGAAAACCTGCGGCGGAGCCCGGAGGATGCGCTGGGATGCCGACGGGTGAAACGCGGGCGAGCCCGCGCGGGCTCGCAAGAAGCCCTTGAAGGCCTCGAATACCTGGTGCCGCAGCGTGTCCGGATCGTTGAGCTCGGCCGAGAGCTCATCGTAGCGAAGCTTGCGGCGGTTGATCGTCCGGTTGTGGCCGGTCTGCTCCACGCCGGCTTCCCAGTTCTCGCTCCCGATGAGACTGTGGTAGTAGATGCCGGGCACCCCGGCGAGCGAGAGCATGATGCTCTGCGAGGCGAGGAACATCGCGGCGCGCTGTGCGTCCGGGAGCGATGCGGGGGCGATCGCGCTCAGGTAGTTCACGTTCATCTCGTAGGGCGCGTCGCCCTCCGGGGTGGATTTGTAGCTGATACGACCGCCGCGCTCTTCCACCGCGCTGATCATCGCCTCGATCCGATCGTCGTCCAGGATCCCTCTCGCCGGGAGTAACCCGATCCCGTCGTGTGACGCGAGGAAGTTGAAGAACGTCGTCCGGCGCGAAGCGGTCGCGAGCGTCGCGGCCCAATCCTGCAGGCGCGTAGCATCGCCGCGCAGGAAGGCGTCCAGGGTGAGCGGCGGAAGCGAGAAGTTGTAGACCATGTGCGCCTCGTCCGTTCCATCGCCGAAGTAGCTGATGTTCTCCTCGTGCGGGACGTTCGTCTCGGTGACGATGACGACCCACGGCGCGATCTCCTCCGCGATTGCGCGCATCAGCTTCACGACCGCGTGCGCCTGCGGACGATGGATGCAGCTCGTGCCGAGCTCCTTCCAGAGGTAGGCGATCGCGTCCAGCCGGATCACGCGCGCGCCGCGAGCGAGATAGCCCAGGAACACGTCCATCATCTCGAGCAGGACCTCGGGGTTCGCGTAGTCGAGGTCGACCTGGTCGGCGCTGAAGGTCGTCCAGACGTACTTGGTTCCCGCGTCGGTTTCGAAGGGAGTGAGCAGGGGGTGCGCGCGGGGGCGAACGACCGAGCTCACGTCCGTGTTCCTGGGCACGGTAATGAAGTACCGGTTGAACGGCTCTTCGTCGCGGAGGAACGCCTGGAACCACGGGCCCTGCGCCGAGCAGTGGTTGAGCACGAGGTCGACCATGAGC
>JBKHII010000091.1:0-7388 GCA_046538735.1 Spirochaetales bacterium | reverse complement strand
CCCATGTCCGCGATCAGCAGACCGTACGAGAGCGTGACGCTCGTGAGCGCGATCGTGGAGGAACGCGCGACGGCGCCGGGCATGTTGGCGACGCAGTAGTGAACCACGTCGTCCACGATGTAGATCGGTTCGTCGTGCGTGGTTGGCTTTGACGTTTCGGCGATACCGCCTTGATCGATCGCAACGTCCACGAGTACCGCTCCCGGCTTCATCATTTTGATATGCTCGCGCGTGATGAGCTTCGGAGTGGACTCGCCGGGGAGGAGCACCGCTCCGATCACGATGTCCGCCTCGCGGACGACGTACTCGATGTTCGCGTCCGTCGCGTAAAGCGTGGTGATCGAGCTGCCGAAGATGTCGTCCAGGTACGCGAGCCGGCGAGCGTTGATGTCCAGAATCGTGACGTTCGCGCCGATGCCGGTGGCGATCTTGCACGCGTTGGTCCCCACGACCCCGCCCCCGAGAATGGCCACGACGCCGCGCGGAACGCCCGGCACGCCGCCGAGCAGGATGCCGCGCCCGCCGTACTCCTTCTCCAGGTACTTCGCGCCTTCCTGCACGCTGAGCCGGCCCGCGATCTCGCTCATCGGCGTCAGGCAGGGGAGGCTCCCGTCCGGGAGCTCGATCGTCTCGTACGCGATCGCGACGACCTTGCGCTCCATGAGCGCACGGGCGAGCGGAGCGTTCGCCGCGAGGTGGAGGTACGTGTAGAGGATCTGCCCCTCGTGGAACAGGTCGAACTCCTCCGGCAGCGGCTCCTTGACCTTCACGATGAGATCCGCCGCTTCAAAGACCTCGGCCGCCGACTCGTGGATCTCGGCGCCGTGATCGGCGTACTCCGCGTCCTCGTAGCCCGAGCCGATGCCGGCGCCGGCCTGGACGACGACTCTGTGTCCGTGAGCCACGTAGCTGCGGACATCGTCCGGGGTCAGGCCGACGCGATACTCGTGGCGCTTGATCTCTTTGGGTACTCCGATCGTCATAGTCGCTCCTCCGTGCAGGATACCACGCCGCGGGCATCCCGACGACCACATCGAGCGCTCAGCCGGAGCGCCGAAACCGCCGAAAAGAAAAAGAGTCACCTTGGGCTCTCCGGATGGGAGGATGACGATGGTTCGAAACTCGACAGCACCGCTTCTCGGGCGCCTGCTCGGCCTTGCGCTCGCGCTCTGCGCGACGTTGACGCCGGTGGTCGCCCAGCAGGCCGACTCGGCGACGCCCGAGCGCCTCGCCCTCGCGGATCTCGATCTCTCCTCCTCGACCATCCATCAGGCGGGGCCGGCCGCGTTCTATGTTCGCAACGTCACGATCGAGGGCGACGCCTACTCGCTGTTCCTCGAGCAGGCCGACGGCTACTCGTGGTCGGTCACACGCGTCATTCCCGAGAGCGCGAACATTCTTCCGCGCGAGACCATCCTCGACTTCGCGACGATCTCGATCGAAGACTCCACCATCCGGATCGACGGTGTGCTCGTTGGCGATCGCGTGTACGGCGGCGCGCTCCAGGTCGGCGGCGATGACGAGCTCGAGCTTGCTGAGCAGATCCGGCGCGTCCCCTCGAGCTCGATCAACGAGGCGCGTGCGGACGCCCTGCGCGAACTCCTCGTGATCGATACCGACTCCGAGTTCGAGACCGCCCTGGCCGAGCAGCGTGCCGAGCTGCAGGCCGTGATCGACCGCGTGGAAGCCGAACGCGACGCGTTCCGCCTGCAGGTCGAAGAGCTCGCCGACGAGAACGAGGAGCTCGAAGCCGAGCGTGACGAGCTGCTTGCCGAACAAGAGCGTCTCGAGTCGCGGCTCGGCGACCGGCCCGGCATCGAGGGGGGCGGGACCCCGGAGAGCGGCGACCTCACCACGCCGCTCTCCGGAGACGAGGTGCAGGCACTCATCCGCGAGCGCGACCAGCTCGCAGGCGATATCGTGGGGCTCGTCATGGAGAACAACGAGCTTCGCGACGAGCGACGCGATCTCCGCGACCAGATAGACGAGCTGCAGACGCGAAACACGGGGCTCAAGGACGACGTGGAGACGATGACGAGCGAAGTGTCGCGCCTGCAGGAACTCGTGGAGGCCTACCAGGCGTCGCTCGGCGAGGAGCCGGGAGCTCCGCGCCCCACCGATGATCGCTCCGAAGCACCCGCGGACTGGACCTTCCCGGGCGACTACGTGCGAAGCGCCGACCTCCAGGCAGCGACGCAGGCGGTGACCAACGAGCTGAGACAGATCGACGATCGTCTCGCCGCGCTGGAGAGCGCCGCGAGCAATCTCGCGGACTTTGAGGAGGCGTTGCGCTCCGGCGTCCGAAGCGGCCTTCCGCTCGGGCCACTGGGAGCCGAGCCCGCTGGAGAGCTCCCCGGCGCGCGGGACCGCAGCGAGCTTCCGCCCGGGGGCACCTCGCCCGCCGACGACAGCGTATCCGGGGCCGAGGCGC
Organism: Spirochaetales bacterium; assembly: GCA_046538735.1. Lineage (GTDB taxonomy): Bacteria > Spirochaetota > Spirochaetia > DSM-27196 > SLST01 > SLST01. The sequence goes on along the minus strand of JBKHII010000091.1, from coordinate 4,957 downwards.
GGGCGGCGCTTGCGGATGCCGAGCGCGCCGAACAGCTCGCGCTCCTGCGCGCCGAGGTTGCGGAGCTGCTGGCCGAGAACGAGGAGCTCCGCGCGGAGAAGCAGGCGCTCGAAGATCGAGTGTTGGACGAGATCCTGAGCAACGGCTTCGTTCGGATCATGAAGGAGCGGCTCACCGAAGAGGTCGCCTCGGGATTCGGCGCGGGAGCGAGCGATACCGGTTCGTGGTCGGTGGGCGACCGCTCGGCCGTGCAGACGGACCCGGACGCGTACTTTGCGAAGCTCGTCATGCCGGCGGACCAGTCAAGCGAGCCGGTTCTCTACTCCTTCCGTGTTCGATCGCTCGACGCCGACGGATGGGTCGGTGTGGGTCTCCATCTCTTCGTTGAAGACGTGGAGCGGCGACGCGGATACGGGATGGGCTCGAGCCTGCTCGTCTGGTTCACGCGCGACCCCGCCGAGCGTCGCACCACCACGACGTACCTCCAGCTCTACCGATCGGACGACGACGTGAACATGGCGCGTGTTCTGGACGCCGCGATTCCCGAGGGTATGAACGACTACCTCGTCGTGGACGTGCTGTACGAGCCGGTGTCGCAGTACATCACGGTCGCCGTCGACGGGGTGGATCGTATCCGCTATCGCACGTGGTTTGGAATCGAGTCGGGCGTGGAGCTCGCCCTGCGCACGCTCGGCAGGGCGGAGTTCCGCGACTTCAGGGTCACTACGGCGCCGTGATCGTGAGGCTGCCGGTCTCGCCGGCGTAGAGCCGCCACTCCTGTGCGGTCGGCCCGTCCACGACGTGGCTGATCTCCAGGAGTGCCGTGTTGGGAGTGACCGTTCCCTCGTTGACCGCGTGGACCTCGAACACGTTGTCGCCCGCTCGAAGCGTCAGCGCGAACGTCGTTCCCGCTGCTTCGAGCACATGGTTCTCCGCGACAAGCTCTCCGTTGAGATAGAGATCGACCGTGTCCCCGTCGATTTCCATGCCGTTGTCCGTCAACGTCACCTCAATGAGTCGCTGACTCACCCTCACGTCCGTGAGCCCGTCCGAGGAGCTCGGGACGATCGTGAAGCCGCTCGAGTACGCCGCCAGCTTGAGCGATCCCGTCGCCTGATCGGGGTGGTACCCGCTTACGACGATCTGGTACTCGTCCGCGATCTCGGTTTCCAGTCCGAAGTCGCTCGGAATCGTCCACGAGTATCCGCCGTTGTTGCGGACGTTCCGGGCGATCGGTTCGTAGAGCGTGTCGCCCAGGTTAATCTCGATGTCCACGGAGCTCGGCTGATCGCTGCCGTCCCAAGCGATCTGAAGCGTCTCCCCTGCGGCATAGACGCCGCCGTCCGGACTCGTCACGGCGAGCAGGTCGGGATCGACTCGGCCGTCGGAGTCGTCGTAGTCGTAGTCGTATTCACCGGGGAGGTAGGCGAAGTGACAACCGCCGAGGGCGAAGACGAGGACGATCGTTGCAAACCCGACGAGGTTTCGTTTTCGTAGAAGCATAGTCCCTCCGCGGAGTACAACACCGGCCGGCGACTCATCCGTCACCTCTGCACTTGACCGACCGCGCCAAATCGGTCTTGATCGGGGCAGGATGGTGACCATTCAGCCGGACGGCGGCGGACGCGCCGTGGCGCTCTTGCGCGATGCGGCTCCGATCGCTACGCTCGTCTACCGCATTCGCACGCCGGAGGGCGATCTCTACCCGAATCGAATCGACGTTGGGAGCCCGTGGCCTTCGGGCGGCGAGCACGACGATCCGCACGAGGAGCGCGTCTGGACGGTCGCGGCGACCTTCGACCACGGAGCGATCGTCGATCTGCTCTCGGAGGACGGCGATTTCGTGCGCGTGGAGCGTTCGTGGACGATTGAGCGGCCCGGCACGTGGCGCCTCCTTTTCACCACGCTCGTGCCGCATCGTGCCGCAACCGAGTGGATCGTTCCGTCGGTGATGTACAAGGAGAACGCCCGCGGCAGGGGGAGCTTCCCGCGAGGCGGCATCGATCGCGGCTGGTCGTTCCGTGAGGATCGGATATCGGTTCCCGCGTGCTCGCTGTTGCACGACGATGAGAAGGTGCAGATGGTCTTCGCCGAGCCGGCCCGTCGTGACGAGCTCGTATCGAGCGTACGGACGTACCGGGAGGGAACAGAGCCGGCCTTCGAGATCGCAATTCCGTACGCCGAGGCGCCCGCCGCGTACCGGATGAAGGGCGTGCTCTTCGGCGGCATGGCGGCCGCGCGATCACGGTGGCTGACCGTGCGGTCACGCGGGACACCCTTCTCGTATACCCGAACGTTCTACGTGGCGTGCCTGCCGCGCGACGGCAACGTGTTCCGGACGTTCCGAGCCGCGCCCGAGCTCGTCCGGTCGCGATACGGCGACCGGTTCGCCCCGGCGATGTCGTGGTCCACCTTTGCCTCGCTCAAGCTCCGGCACCTTCTCTTCCTGCTCGTTGACGATGCGCGACGGGGGATCCACGGCGTGCAGATGGGACGGGGCAACGGCGTCATTCAGCCATTCTATGACTCCACCGCGGGCTCCTTCCTTGCGAAGAGTCTGGAAGCCGCTTGCGTGCTCGTGGTAGCGGGGCGGGAGTCCGGGCGTGAAGAGCTCGTGGACGCCGCCGAACGAGTGGGGCGCTTCTTTCTGGGAGGAGCACTCGAGAACGGACTCCACCGCGACTACTTCCATTTTCGCAAGAAGCGGTTCGAGTCGCACGCGGTCTTCTCGCACGACGAGCGACTGCTCCAGGGAAGCAACGCTCGCTGCAACGGCGAGGCCATGCTCGGCTACGTGCGGCTTCACCGCCTCCTGCACGAGCTCGGCCGTGACATCCCGGAGTTCCGCTCGATCGCGCTGCGCAACGCCGAGTTCTACCTCTCGCATCAGCTCACCGGCGAGCGCGACGGGTCGTTCGGCCGGTGGTGGAGCAAGGACGGCGAACCGATCAACAGCCTCGGTACGAACGGAGCCTATATCGTCTCGCTGCTCGCGGCGCTCGATCCCGAGGCGCGCGACGCGCGCATCTCGGCGGCGCTCTTCAAGGCGGCCGACTACTACTCGTCGCTCGTGGACGCGAACGACTACTATGCAGATACGCTTGATGCAGACTGCGTGGACAAGGAGGCGGGTTGCACCACCCTGCGCGCCTTCCTCGACCTCTACGAGCGCGATCCCGAGCCGAGATACCTCGAGAAGGCGATCGACGCCGCGTGTTATCTCCTCTCGTGGGTGTTCAGCTACGACGTGCCCTTCGCCGAGAACACGCTCCTCGCGAAGCATGCGTTCCGGACGATCGGTATGACGAGCGTCTCGGTCGCGCATCACCACCTCGACTTCTACGGCATGTATCTGGCATACGACTTCCTGCGCCTCGCCGAGCACACGGGCGACGTCTCCTGGAAGGAGTGGGCGATCACGATGATGGACGCGTGCAGGCAGCTCATCGCGACCGTGCAAAATCCGCTCACGAGGTCGCCGGCCTACGCCGGCTGGCAGCCCGAGCACGTGCATCAGACCGATTGGAAGTACCACAACCACAAGCTCAAGCGGAAGGGCCACGCCGACTACGACACCGCGTGGGTGACGGTGCTCGTTCTGGGGGCTATGGTACAGATACGTGAGCGCTACCCGGATGTCCTGGAGTTTCAATTCGGAACTGGTTCCGAAATTGTTGACGGCTGACTGCGCAGCCCGGAACGTGGCGCCTGCCGAGCTATTTTCCTCATAATTGACTTTTTGTTGTCGAATCGCGACGCCGGCAGTATCGTTCGAGGGGACAGTAGGTAGTATCATCCGCAACGGATAGGCGGTACGTGGTACGCGAGCTCGTCATCAACCTGGCCCTCATCGTCTCCTTCGCGAGTCTCACGCATCAGGTCTATCTCCAGACCGTCGCCCGTGGGCGTCTCGAGAAGCTCTACGCCGGCAGCGAGGGCGTGCTGATGGGGATCCTGGGCGTCCTCCTGATGCTCGAAGGCGTGACGGTCGCGCCCTCCGTGATCCTCGATCTCAGGAGCATCCCGATGATCGTCTCGTTCATCTACGGTGGTGTCGTTCCGGGGATCGTGACGAGTGCGATCATTGCCGGCGTCCGCGTCCTCCACTTCGGGCCCACGACCCCCTCCCTCTACGCCGTACTCGTCATTGTCTTGGCCGCGGTCCCTATCGCCATGATCTCGCGCTTGCAGCGACCGGTGCGGTTGAAGTGGCTCATGTCGCTTGCGGCCTACGTCGGATTCGGAACGCTTGCCTTCCTTCGGCTTGTCGCGGACGCCGGACAGCTGTTCGTTACGTTGCTCGTATTTGTGGGCGGAACGGTCGCGTTCGGTCTGCTCGTGGAACGGTACATCACGTTCCTTCGGTCGATTGCGGAGGCGTTCATCCGGTACCGGAGCGAGGCGGGCGTGGACTTCCTGACGGGAATCGAGAACGTGCGGACCTTCAGACGACGGCTCTCGGACGTGAGCAAACACGCGCGCCAGGTCGGAGACAACCTCTCGGTCGTCATGATTGATCTTGATCACTTCAAGACGGTCAACGACGAATATGGTCACGAGCACGGCGATGCCGTCCTGCGTCAGGCCGCAGGGCTCATGGCCGAGGGTCTGCGGAGCGGAGATACGGTGTCGCGCTACGGTGGCGAGGAGTTTACGGTGACGCTCAACGGGTGCGGTGCCGCACGCGCGCTCGACATCGCCGAGCGCCTGCGGGCTACGGTGGAGGAGCACCGCTTCTCGCTGGGCGACGGTCGGTCCGTGCGCGTCACCGCCTCGCTCGGCGTCGCGTCGTATCCCGCGACGACGCGATGCACCGGCGATCTCGTTCACGACGCGGACGTCGCGCTCTACGAGGCGAAGCGGACCGGCCGGAACCGTGTCGTGCTCTTTGCCCGGCAAGCCCAGGTCGCGCCCGAAGGATGCCGCGACGATGACGAGCCGGCGTAGCGCGAGCCGT
>JBKHII010000006.1:0-81794 GCA_046538735.1 Spirochaetales bacterium | reverse complement strand
ACCGCTGGAAATCGCGTCGTGCTTCACTTGCGTCAACAATTTCTGCACCAGTCTAAGCTGAATTGACTCGGGCGTCCTCGTGGACTAGACTCCACGTAGCATGAAACTGCGCTACCGGTTCGCCAACCAGGCCGTTGGCGGCTCTGCGATCCTCGCGGTCGTGCCGACCGTCACCTTGATCGTCCTCATGCGCGCGAACCGGCGATGGTTTCGCGAGAATTGCGAGTACTACGCTCGCTTCGAGACGGCGAAGGACGTCTCGGTCGGCATGGCGATCACCTTCGGCGGAGGCGAGATCCTCTTCCATCAGGGTCGCGATACGACACTCCCGCTGCCTGAAGGAACCGAGTTTCCCATCTACAACTCCAAGCAGGGCCTTCGACCGCGTGAGGAGAACCGAGTCATCGTTCTGCGAGACGCCGATCCGACCGGCCAGGCGCCGGGCCGGCTCGATCCGATCTCCGCCAACGTGGACCGCGAGCTGCTCAACGTCGCCGGACTCACGGAAGAAATGGAGCCGACGCTCCAACGGAGCATCAACGGTCGTCGCGAGCAGCCCTCGACGTTGCGCTCGCGCCAAGGGCGCGACCTGGACGCGGCGCACGATTATCTCACTTGCCGGTTCGGATTGCCGCGACGCTCGGTCTCGTGGGCGAAGCACGGAACATCGCCGCTCGAGGAGGCCCACGCGTGACCGCACACACTGGATCGAGAGGCCGGGGGCTCGTCGCAGGGGCTCTCCGCGCCGCACGAACCGTCTGGCGTTGGTTCGCCGTGATCAACGGCTTCACGGCCGCGGTGCTCGTCGTGGGCGCGGCGGTCAGCTATCCCCTCTGGATCCTCGCTACGAGCGCCCGTGATGTCTACACGATCGTGGTCCTCGGCGCGGTGGGCTTGCTGGTTGTTGCCAATGTTCTGCGCAGAGTCGCGGCCGCCCGCACGGTCGCCGATCGCCCGAAGTAGCATCTTCGCGCTGCTCCTTGTCGTCGGCGTCTCCGTCGGCGCTCAGTCGGCGTATCCCGAGATCGCGTCGCTCAACCGCTCCGACCCGCTCTACGTCCAGCATCAAAGCGACATTCGCGACTACTACCGGCGGGCAAGCGCGGGCGACGAGCTCCCTCCGCTGCTCTTGTACCGCTACTCGCCGCGGGAGAACGACACGCTCTTCGCCATCGCCGCGCGGTTGTCGCTGCCGTACAGCGCGGTCGCGACGCTCAACAGGCTGCCCGAACCTGAGCTCGGGGATCGATCGTCGATCCTGATCCCCGGCATCCCCGGTATCTTCGTCCCGATCCAACCCGAGTCCGACCTGGAGGCGATCATGCACGACCTGCGACGGGAGCGCGAAGCGAGCGTCGTCACGGTCGCGACGGGAGGCTCACGGACGGCGTATCGGTTCTTCCCGGGCGAGGACTTCCTTCCAGAGGAGCGCACCTCGTTTCTCGGGATGCTCTTTCGTCACCCGCTTCCCGACTCCCGGCTCACCTCGCCGTACGGCCCCCGGACGAGTCCGATCACGGCCGACTGGAGCTTCCATGGCGGTGCCGACTACGCCGCCCCCGCAGGAACCAACGTCCTGGCGGCGCGCGGCGGAAGGGTGTCGTTCCTGGGAGAGAACCCGGTGCTCGGAAAGCACGTGATCGTGGATCACTCCGGCGGGTTCCAGACCGTCTACGGACATCTCCAGAGCATTGCGGTATCGTTGAACGATGAGGTGCGTTCGGGTATGATTCTCGGCACGGTGGGCAGCACGGGCATGGTAACCGGGCCGCACCTTCACTTCGAGATACGCCGCGACGGGCGGTCTCGCGACCCGGAGCGGATACTGCGGTAGGAGTGGCGATGCGGGGACTCTTTGCGACAACGATACTCCTCAGTCTCGCCTCTCTGCTCCCGGCACAGACGCTTCGCGGGCCGACCGGACCAACGCTCGTCGTCACACCGACCGGCCCCGCCGAGGGGAGCGGCATCGGCCTGGAGACGATCGCGTTCGTCGAAATCGAAGGCGACGCGCGTTTCCTGGAGGCGATCGACATCGAGCTTACCGCACCGTCCGCGGTAGCCGAACAGGCCGGCGCGCTTTCGCTCTACGTGATGGGACCGGTAGACGTTCGAGAACGGGGAGGCGTCGCGGACGTTGTGGGCGAGGAGCTCCTGAGAAGACCGCTCGTCCGCGGTGGGAAGTCGTTCTACCAGATCGTCCTGCAATCGGACGCGAGACCGGACGCCTCGCCGGCGGTCACGCGGGTGGGCACCATCGTCCCACCGACGTCGTTTCCGCTCGCGATTTCGGTCGTTCCGCGCATGAAGGGCCTCTCCGAATCGATCCAGGAATCCGAGTTCTCCCTCGCGGCTCGCCCGGTGACGCGAAACGTCGGAGCGATCGAGGTCCGCTACGAGTACGAGGACGGCACCGTGTACGATCCGACCGGTGCGCGCGCCCCTGAGTTCGAGCTGTACATCGACGATGAGCTCGTGACGATCGCCACCGAGTACCTCCTGCCGCCCGGTCTGCACCGGCTTCATCTCCGCTCCGATCGCTTCCAGGACCAGGAGGTCACCGTAGGGGTCGATCGCGGCCGCGCGGTCCCGATCCGCCTTCCGCTCGACCTCGCGCTGGCGACGGTCTCCTATAGTGCCCCCCGCGGCTCGAGCGTCTACGTCAACGGACGTGCTCTCGACGGCCACAGCGGGGACTTTACCGTGCCCCCGGGAGAGCATACAATAGTAGTGGTACTGGGTGACTACAGCGTGACACGCCGTTTTTCGGCGGAGGAGCAGCAGACGTACACGATATCCGTGACGATGGATATCCTGGTGGAAGAGATTAAGTAATTCTCGTCGTGAGACGATAATAGAGTTGTCGGTTGTTCATTATAGTTCCCCTCCCAGTTTACTATGTGTATGACCGACGACCTAACGGTTGGGCCGGCACCTTCGGGTGCCGGTCTTTTTTTTCCGGACGGTGCCGCAACCCCCTGCCGAGTGCCCGGCCGAAGCCTCGTGCAGATTGACACGCGCGGTGCGGCTCCGTACCCTGTGGCTATGCGATTCAACGGCAGGCGCCGGACGGTGCTGCTGGTATTGACCGGAATTACCGTTCTGATCGCGATCGCGGTGGGAGTCACCGTCGGTATTGCGATCGCCTCGGTTCGGAATGTCGGAGAGATTTCGCGCAGCTCCGAGACCGAATCGGCGTTGCCGAGCGTGCTCATCGACCGCAACGGCGAACAGATCACCGAGCTCTTCGGCGACGAGAAGCGGACGCTCGTCTCGATCGAAGATCTTCCGCGCCACGTCGTTCACGCGCTCCTGACGCGTGAGGACCGGGCATTCTTCCAGCACAACGGCTTCAATCTCGTCATGATGGGCCGGGCGGCTGCGAATATCGTCCTCGACTACCTCACCGGCGGCGGCACCGGTTACTTCTCCGGCGGGAGCACGATCACGCAGCAGCTCGCGAAGATGATGTACACCGACCAGAGCGTCACGATCGCGAGAAAGATTGAAGAGCTCTGGTGGGCGCTCCAGCTCGAACGCCACTACACGAAGTTCGAGATCCTCGAAGAGTACCTCAACCGCATGCCGTTCGGGCACGGGACGTACGGAATCGAGGCGGCGAGCCAGTTCTACTTCGGCCATTCCGCGACGGACCTGACGGTCGCGGAGTCCGTCCTTCTGATTCTTCAGCTCTCGAGCCCGGGTAACCTCACCTACTCCCCAATCACGAACCCGGAGAACGCGAGCAGCCTGCAACGCGAGATCCTCGACCAGATGGTCGAGCTCGGCTATGTCACACCGGAAGACGCCGACGTGAGCTATCAAGAGTACTGGGCGAACCACGACTACACCCGCACCGCGAACACCGCGGCGTTCCTTGAGCGGCTTGAGAATGACCCCGCACCATGGTTCACCGAGCACGTACGCATCCGGCTCCAGGATGAGCTGCTGCTCGGTTCAGCCAACATCTATTCGGACGGCTACCGGGTCCACACGACGCTCGATCTCGACTACCAGAAGGCGGCGCAGCGCCACCTCTGGGAAGGGATTCGGGGCGCAAACGCGACCTACCGCCGCAATCAGGAGGACAACGAGGAACGCATCGATCGCTTCGTTCCCATGGTCGAGATGCTTTCACTCGGCTTCGGCATCGACGAGATGAAGGTGGGAACGCGTCACGACGAGGAGCGCGCGGAGGTCTACTTCCGCGAGCGGCTCACGCCGGTTCTCGACATGGTTTCGATGCTCTTCGACGACTCCGAGCAGGACGCAATGCGCCAGGTTGCGAACGCCGCTTACCTGGAGGCTCGGGAGGCCTTAGAGCGCAACAAGGTGGAAGGCGCCCTCATCACTATTGAAAACGACACGGGCCATATCCTCGCGATGGTCGGGGGGAGTCCGTTCGAGTCGGGCAACCAGAACAACCGGGCGCTGAACGCGAGTCGCCCACCCGGCAGCTCGTTCAAACCGCTCTACTACGCAGCGGCGATCGATCAGCGCGTGATCACGCCGGCGACCGTCTTCATGGACTCGCCCGTTGTCTTCTTCTACGACGACGGCACGCCCTACACCCCGAACAACTACCGCGGGGAGTGGCGCGGTCCGACCCGCGCGCGCTACGCGCTCGCGACCTCGATGAACGTGGTCTCGCTCAAGGTGCTCGAGACGATCGGATTCACGGACGGGCTGGGAACCGCGGCACGGCTCCTCGGTCTGAACGAGACCGAGATGGCGGAGCGGGGGTTCGAACCGCGCTACCCCGTCGGGCTCGGCACCGTGAGCGTGAGCCCGCTCCTCATGGCGAAGGCGTTCGCGACCTTCCCGAACGGCGGTCGCGAGGTCGTTCCCACGACCATTCGCTACATCGAGGACCGCCGCGGGAACACGATTCTGTCTCCCTACCAGGACGTGCAGGAGGAGCTCGTCCGGAAGGGACGGAACGCGCAGATCATCAGCCCGCAGGCCGCCTACATCATGACCGACATGCTCCAGAGCACGGTCGAGTACGGAACGCTCGCGAACCGGCGGCGCCTCGTCGGCGGCTTCGGCGACATGCCGATGGCCGGCAAGACCGGAACTACCCAGAATTGGTCGGACGCCTGGACGGTCGGCTTCTCGCCGTACATGACGACCGCGGTCTGGCTCGGCTTCGACAGAGGCGGGAGCAACAGCCTCGGCACCAACCAAACCGGAGCTCAGGCCGCCGGGCCTATCTGGGCGTGGTACATGAAGGAGATCCACGAGGACCTTCCACCGCGCGAGTTTGAGCGTCCGAACGGCATTCTGGAGGTCACGGTGACCGCGGAGTCCGGCAGACTACCCACCGAAGACTACCGCGGAACGACAATCGAAGAGGTCTTCATCGCCGGAACCGAGCCGAGCGAATTCGACACGAACCAGCGGTTCCACGACGAGCGCAAGGAGCGGCTCGCGACCCAGCTCACCCGCCCCACCGCGGCGACCGCCGGCCTCGGAGTACGCGATCGCCTCTTCTCGTCCGGAGTCCTTGACACCAGCGAGCCGGACGACGAAACGACCACGAGCTCGCCCTTCGGTTCGGGCGCGAACCCCTTCTTCTCCGGTTCGGACGATTCCGAAGAGGACCGGAGCGAAGTCGAGCGCGACGAGCCAAGGTTCGACCCGTTTCGGGGCGGATCCTCCGGAGACGCACCCGGCTCGGCCGGCGATGCCGCCGGAGGAAATGAGCGTTCCGGCGGGCGCAGTAGCTCGCAACAGAGCGGCGCTCAGCAAAGCGGGGCACGACAGACCGGCGACGTTCCCGGCGAAACCGCCGAGACCGATGAGCCCGACGGCACGGACGAGCCTGCCGGGGAGCCCGCCGACCGGAGCGACGTTCCCGCCGGTGACGACGAGACGACTGAGAGCGGAGACGGGGCCGCGGACGAGACGACTGAGAACTCGGACGACGAGCCGCCCGCCGCCAACCCGATGCTGGATTAGGAGCACGCTTGCAGATCAACATAGACGAGGTCGTCATCCGAAAACGCGTTCGAAAGAACCTCGGTGATCTCTCCTCGCTCATGGAGAGCCTCCGGAGACACGGCCTGCTCAACCCGATCGTCATCAACAGCCGCAACGAGCTCGTCGCCGGACACCGACGAACCGAGGCCGCCCGCAGACTCGGCTGGCAGACGATCGAGGCACGCATCGCGGACAGCGACGACGAAGCCGATCTCGTTGAAATGGAGATCGAGGAGAATACGCAACGAAAGAGCCTCACGAGCGACGAGCTCGCGGAGGCATACCTCCGGCTCGATCGAATGCGGAATCCCGGTTTCTTCGCGCGTCTGTGGAGAGCGATCGTGAAGTTCTTCCGCCGCATCTTCGGGCTGGAGAAGCGAGCCCGGTAGCGGGCCTACCAGATCTCACCGAACGCGTGGGGGCGTTCGCAGTACTTGCAGACGTATCGATTCTCGCCCGCACGGAGGAACTCCGCGTTGATCGGCTCATGATGCGAGGGGTGACTGATGCAGTCCTCGTTCTTGCACGAGATGCCCGGGAGATTGTAGACGCGGGGCGGCATTCCCATCCGATACTTGCGAACGACGTTCCCTTCCTGGACGATATTGAGCGTGCATCCCGGGGCGCTCGCGCCGAGCATCTTGACCTCGTGCTCCGCGAGGGCGAGCAGGTCGGGAAGCGAGATGATGCCCTTGTAGCCGGCCCCTCGGTTGGACGTAAACACCCCGTGCGAGCTGATCCGGTTGAGCCCGAGTATCCTGCGCACTTTGTCGATCTGGTCCCAGATCGCGGCGGGCGACGATCCACGGCCGATATGATCGATCACGATCCCGTTATCCACCGGCTTGATACCGATCTTGTAGTCGGGCTTCCGTTTGGTCCGTGCCGATACCTCGTGCACGAAGTCGTCCGGATAGTCCGGAAGGTCGCGGACCCGACCCGAGAAGTCGTCGCCCAGGTGTCCGGCAACGAGCGCGAGTTCGATCATCCGCGTGTAGTAGCCGTTCATGCTCTGACCGTCCCATGCGTTCAGCGGGGTTTCGTCGAGAAACGAAGGTATCGTGGGCGTGACCTGGTGGCGAGGTAGCGGATGGAAGAACCTCGTCCCGCCCGAGAGGCGACCGAGGAAGTCGCGCCGGAAGGTAACCGATTGGCGCAGCCGGTCGGCTTTGTCCAGGAGCTGCTCTCCCATTCGTTCGAGCTGCAGGCGCGTGAAATACCACAACGGTGCAACCTTCTGATCGGCGAGGTACTCCTCGATGCTCTCGAAGGCGCGAACAGCGAATCCGCGCTCTTTCATCTGCTCAACGTAGTGATCCGGCATTCCGATTTCGGCGGGCGCGACGAGATCGACCTCGACCTCGCCGAAGACCTGCAAGCCGTCCACCTTGGAGTGCACGGTCCGGCCGTGGAACAGGTCGCCCACGAGCGCGAGGTGAATGTGCGATCGATCCCACGAGAGGTGTTCGAGGAAGCTGAACTCATCCAGGAACTCCTGCGTGGGGTGCTCGTGCCGTCCGTCGCCGCCGTTGATGAAGGCAACCGGCGGCAAGCCCGCCTTCTGCGCGTAAGTGCCGATCGCATCCTCGAGCCAGCGGCACGTGCCTTCGAGCTTGGACCGAACGACGAACACCGACTCCAGCGAGTACCCAACGAGCATCTTCACGGTATCCGTGATGCTCTCCTTCTTCACGAACGACGAGCCCGCCGCGCTGAAGTCATTGAGCTTCACGTCGTGGAACTTGGCCGCGTTCCGGAACGATTCCTTGGTCCGCGTGGACTCCTCGAGGAAGAACAGGTAAACGCCGAGATCGGGACGTGCCAGGCGAAACCGCTTCACGGCTTCGCCGTCTCCGGCGATGAGCGCTTCTTTCAGCAGACGCGTCTGCTCGTAGAGGTAGAGCTGCTCGTCCACCGAGAGGTCACGGACAACCTGAATCGTCCGTCCCGAGAAAGGCGATCCGCTCACGGGGCGATGCGGAGATCGTCCACGCTGAGCGCGACGATTCGATCGTCTGCCGTCTGAACCCAGACATTGCTCCCGCCGAAGGCGAGCGTCGTGTACGGATTGACGCCGATGATCGACCGATCGATCAGGGCAAGCTCCTCGTCAAATCGGCCGAGGTACCACGCCCCCTCGTCCCTCACAACCGCGTAGACCCGGGCGGGGTCTCCGGCAACCTGGAGCGCGCTCGCGAGGTGCACTTCATCCTCGCCGCGGCCGGTCTCCTCGAGAGTCGTCACGTCGAAGTGTGCGAGTCGACCCGTGTCGCCGTCTGCAACGATGACGAGCAGGCGATCGGCGTGGAAGGTGTAGCTCCGGCTAACGATCTCGTCTTCGTCCGAGCGATTAAGAAGGAGGCCGGTAACGGGATTGATCTGTACGAGCTGTCCCAGGATGACCCCCGCCTCGTCGCGAACCTGGAGAAAGTAGATCGGAGAGAGATCGCCCTGGAGTCCGCGGACCTCCTCGGAGATCTCGCGCTCGTCCAGAAGTGCGCGAGTATCGCGCGCAATCCGCTCGCGTTCCGCTCGGACCTGCTCGGTCAGCTCGGCGACCTCCTGCTCGTCCTCGGCAAGCTCTTCACGCCGTTCCTCGACCGTCTCCCGGTCTTCGGCTACCTGCTCCTCGCGCTCCTCGACCGCTTCCTCACGTTCGGCAATCTCCTCTTCCGCGGCAGCACGCTCCTCCTCGGGAAGCTCCTCGGCTTCTTCACGCTCTTGTTCGATCGCGTCACGTTCCTCGGCAACCGCCTCCTCTTCCTCTTCGATCCGCCGCTCTTCCTCGGCGATCGCCTCTTCCTCCTCCTCGATCGCATCCTCGCGTTCTTCTATCACACGCTCGGTGAGGTCGACCATGTCCTGGCGTTCCTCCACGCCACGGTCCTCCTGGCTGCGGAGTTCCTCAACGACCTGTTCGTCCGCGAGCTCCCCCGGTTCGACCGTCCCGAGTTGCCCCGGCTCCGCCCCTTCGGCAAGCGGTATCACGATCTGGCTCATGCCCGGCCACTCGTCGTACCTGCGCGAGAGACCGGCGTACTCCGGGGTGAGGTGGTCGGTCACGATCTCCTTGTAGCGAGCGTTGAAGAACTCCATGTTGCCGCGGGCTACCGCGTTGTAGATGGTGATCCAACGTGCCAGAAGATCGGCGTCCGCGGCGCCGTAGTCGTAGGTAGCCTGGAGAAACCCGGAGATGATGCGGCGGAGGTTGTTGATATGGCCGACCTGCGCCGTGGAGAGCGGGAAGATGATGTCGGCGTCCAGTCCGTCGTCCACCGAGGGATCCACGGCGTGAACGACGCGGTACTTGTCGTTCAGCGTGAAGTCGCTGAAGCCTGCTTCCAGCTCGATGCTCTCCCCGAGTCTGCGCCCTATCCCGGTGATCTCTTCCACCGTGTCGATCCGCTCGTACGGCCCGGTGTAGTTGATGAAGTCTATGTCCCGGGTACCGAGTTCCTGGAGCTCTTCCTCGTCGACATCAATGGAGAAAGCAACCGTCGACACCAGAAGGAGAAGCGCGGTGAGAGTACGTCGCATGCCAACCTCCGTCTGCCCACTACTATACAGCGATCCCACGCGATTTGCATAGGTTTCGGCCTCAGGGCGCCCGCGTGCGAGCGAGCGAGCGCACGGTGTCGAGCGCGTACTCACGAACACGACGGCTGTAGTTCGATCCGGCGATCTCGATCAGCACGTTGGCGATCTCCGGGCTGAGATAGCCGCCGCGATACTGGTCGATCGCCTCCACGAACCCGACGACCGCCACGGCGAGCGTGTCGCTCGGCCCGCGCGCCACGTCCGCGCGAACGATGGCGGCGAGCCGGTCGGCAAGCTCGGCGTCCACCGGCGCGCCAAGCCGACCCATGCTCCGCAAGATCGACGCCTGCATCGCCGGGTCCGGCTCGTAGCCCAGGAGCCGTGCAAGGAAGCTCGCCGTCCGCAGGTCGCCGATCCGAGCGAGTACCCGAATCGCATCCTCGCGCGCGCGTCGGGGAGCGCTTCTCGGCCCGAACTGGTCGAGCGGCCCGAAGTACGGCGACCCCGCGACCGCTTCGCACAGCTGGAGTATGTACTGATGCTCGCCGGCGAGGTTCTCGCTCGCCTCGACCCGCGCGGCGAGATCGGACATCGCAACGACCTGCTCGCTTCGCCCGCCCGCGAGCAGCAGCTCACGCAGCATCAGGTAGTCCACAGACCGCTCAAACGCCTCGAGCTCCACCCGACCCGAATCCGCGCCGCGAGCGACCCCTCGACGATCCGACCCTCCCCGATCGCGCGCCCACGCTCCGGTCGGCTCGAACTCGACCGCATAGGCGTAGGTCACCCACGCCTCGGTCGTCACGAGCACCGCGCCGTATGGGGCAAGGCTCAAGGCGTCCGGCGGGTCGGGCAAGCGCATCTGCCATACCGCGACCCCGTCCATCCCAAGGCGCGTGAGCAATCCGTCGCTCACCGTGACGAGCACACCGTCAGACGCGACCGGCGATCGAATAGCGGCACCGCCGGGCTCGGCTCGCCACGCGAGGGTGCCGTCCCGAGTAATCCGCCCGAGCGAGCCGTCGTCTCCGGTGGCGTAGATGTCTCCGCCTTCGCTCACTCGCAGGTCGCGCACCGCGGATCCGAGATCCGCGCGCCACAGCGGCTCGAGCTCCGAGTCGAGCGCGACGACGCGCCCGGTCGTCGAACCGAGGAGCGGCCCGTGAGAACGCGCGGCGAGCACGGACCCGATTTCGCCAACGTAGCGCCGGCGCACGAGACGACCGTCGATCGAAACCGAGACGAGGTCGCCGTCCGCCGTTGCCACGAGGAGGTTCGCGTCGTCAGAGAGAATGGGTGCGCAGCTGACCGGGGATCCAACGTTGAAGCTCCAGACGAGTGTTCCGGCGTGGGTGCGCGCCTCCAGGGTAGCCGGCGCGCTCACCGTCACCACGAGGCCGCTTCGCAACACGACCGGAGCAAGCGGTCGCTCGTCGCTGATCTGAGCGCGCCAGATGAGCCGCCCGTCCCGGTTGAGAGCCAGGAGCTCGCCGTTGGTAAGCGTGGCGAAGACGGTACCGTCCGTGCCGACCACGACGCTGCCCGCCGGAAGCCTGCCGAGATCTGTTCGCCAGATCATGACGCCGTTGCGGTCGACCGCGTAGAGGTAGCGGTCCTCGGCCGCGAAGTAGTAGCGGCCGTCTTCCGAGAAAGCACCGTGTCCCACGGTCGCGCCGCCGGCGACGAAACGCCACTGCCAACGTCGCGGATTCGGCGGCGCATCCGGCTCTTGGGCGCAGACCGGGGACAGCGCGAGCGAGAGGAGAACGGCGGCCAGCGTGAGGCGGACGTACGAACGCACACGGTATGCTATCACCGGGTCCGCTTACGTGCATAGACGGGAGCAGGTGCGCCGGCAGCGAGACGGGGCGTCGGGACGAGGCGGCGAGTACAACGTCGACCTGTCTCCGGATTTGCTCGGCCCCCGGTCCTCCGGTATAATCCTGCCAAGGCCCACGCCTTCGAGGAGCACCACACCATGAGAGGAACCAAGCTCGCCAGCCTGCCCACGATCAAGCGCCTCCCATCGTATCTCCACGTGATCGAGAACGCGCAGCGCGAGGGCCGGGAGTTCATCTCGGGAACGGTCATCGCCGAGGAGCTCGAGCTCGAGCCGATTCAGGTCCGCAAGGACCTCGCAATCACCGGCATCGTGGGGAGGCCGCGAATCGGCTTTCCCGTTCAGGAGCTGATCGACGCCATCTACAGCTTCCTCCACTGGGACCACGACCACCGCGCGATCATCGTGGGTGCCGGAAGCCTCGCAACGGCGCTGATGGGCTACGCCGAGTTCCCGCGCCGCGGGCTGAGCATCGTCGCCGGCTTCGATACCGACCAAGCGAAAGTCGGACAGATCGTGAACGGGAAACCGATCTACCACCTGGACGAGTTGCCCGACCGTGTGGGCAGGCTCTCGGCCTCGATCGCCATCCTCACGGTTCCGAGTCACGTCGCGCAGCAGGTCGCGGAGCAGATCATCGACGCGGGCATCACGGCAATCTGGAACTTCACGAACCTCAAGCTCAAGGTACCGCCCGGCGTTCTCGTGCAGAAGGAAGACCTCTCGTCCGGCTATGCCGTTCTCTCGGTGAAGATCAGGAAGCTCTATGGGGAGTGACCTGGACTACCAGGTCGAGATCTTCGCGAATCGCCTCAAGAAGCGCTCGAAGCACCTCGGGAAGTGGGCGCGCAGGAACGGCGTCTCGTGCTACCGTCTCTACGATCGCGACATCCCGGAGGTGCCGCTCGTCGTGGACCTCTACGAGGACTACGTCCACGTCGCGGAGTATCACGCACCGCACAAGGAGCTACCGGGGCCGCCCGAGATCTACGCGGACCGGATGCTGGACGCGGCGCGCCGCTCGCTCGGCGTTCGCCCCGAGCGAGCGTTCTACAAGACGCGTCGCAAGACCGGCCGGGGCGAGCAGTACGAAAAGCTATCGGACGAGAGCGTCACCGACGTCGTCCACGAGGGCGGCCTCCGATTCCGCGTGAACTTCAGCGACTACCTGGACACCGGGCTCTTCCTCGATCATCGCCTCACGCGGGCGATCGTGCGCGACGTTGCCGCCGAGATGCGCGAGCGCGGCGCGGTACGAATGCTCAACCTCTTCAGCTACACCGGCTCGTTCACCGTGTACGCGGCGGACGGCGGCGCGACCGAAACGGTCAGCGTGGACCTGAGCAACACGTACACCTCGTGGGCGAAGGAGAATCTGGAGCTCAACGGATTCACCGGGCCCGCCCACAGGTTTGAGGTCGACGATGTATTCGCCTTCCTCGGGCGCGAGCGCGAGCGCGGCGCAACGTACGACCTCATCGTGCTCGATCCGCCCACCTTCTCGAACAGCAAGAAGATGGACCGCATCCTGGACATCCAGCGCGATCACGGCGAGCTGCTCGGCCGGTGCGCGCAGATCCTCTCCCGAAGCGGGGTCCTCGTCTTCTCGACGAACAAGCGCAGGTTCCGTCTCACCGATGCGCCGTCATCGCTCACGGTCACCGACATCACCGCGCAGACGATCCCCGAGGACTTCCGGAACGCCCGGATCCACCAGGCCTACCTCGCCGAGAGAAGCAGCTCGTAGAGCTCCGCTGCGGCCGACTGGTGCTCGGCGGTTCGCGGGTCTCGCTCTGCGTCGCTGAGCGAGACGCGTCGCCTCCCCACCACGCGAGCCGGACTCCCCGCGAGTATCACGACCGCGTCGCCGGTCGCCAGCGCCTCCACGACGTCGTGCGTCACCATCACGGTCGTCCGCACCCTCTCGTGCGTCACCCGCCGCACCTCGCGCGCGAGGTCGAGCTTCACCGAGAGATCGAGGTTCTGGAACGGCTCGTCGAGGAGGAGCGTCTGCGCCGGATAGGCGAGCGCGCGGGCGAGCGCGAGCCGCTGCTGCATCCCGCCGCTCAGCGTGGACGGGAGCGATCGCTCGAGCCCGGAGAGCCGCACGAGGTCGAGCCAGCCCCGCACGTTCGTCCCCGCCGGAGACCGCTGCTCGCCCGCCGGCAGCGCGAACGCGACGTTCGCCGCCGCCTCCGCCCACGGCAGGAGCCGCGGTTCCTGAAAGGCGAAAGCGACCGAAGGCCCGAGGTCGTCTGCGGGGGCCTCCACGCCGCCGGAATCGGGCGTCTCGAGTCCCGCGAGAATGCGGAGCAGCGTTGTCTTGCCGCAGCCCGAGGGCCCGAGTACCGTCGTCACCGTACCGGGTTCGAAGACGAGCGAGAGATCGTCCAGCACGAGGTTGCTGCCGTAGCGCTTCGTGACGCCGCGGACCGCCGGCGTGCCGCCGCGAGGAGCGTCTCCCGTCGTGGCGCGGGCCGCGTGTGTGGTCGCCACGGTGCGATGCGCGCCACTCCCCGCGGCACGCTCCGCCGGTCCCGTGGCCGTCGCCTCGCCTCCGCCCGCGGGCTCGAATCGCACCCGCCCGGGCGCCAGGCGTTCCACCAGGCGCAGCCCGGCTTCGGCAACCGCGCTCAGCGCGACCACGGCGATCGTGAGCGCGAGGATTCTCGGCGTGTCCAGGTAGAAGCGCGCCTCCTGCATCGCGCCGCCCAACGCACGGGCCGGCTGCACGAGCACCTCCGCCGCCACCGTCACCTTGAATGCCATCCCGAGGCCCGAGTGCGCGGACGCGAAGAGGTACGGGCGCAGCGCCGGCACCGTGAGTTGCCGCACCCGTCTGCCGGACGGGACGCGGAAGAGCGTCGCCATCTCGAGGAGCTCACCGGAGGCGGCGCGCGCGCCGGTTGCGACGTTCTCCACGACGACCGGAAGCACCATGAGCCACGTCACGAAGATCGGGGCGAAGGCGGAGCGGAACCAGATGAGCGCAAGCAGGATCACGGCGATGACCGGCGTCGCCCGGATGAAGACGAGCGCGGGACGCAGCACGTCTCCTGCGCCGTGTCTCGTGCCGGAGAGGAGCCCCCAGCCGAGCCCGAGCGCGAATGCGATGCCGAAGCCGGCGAGCGCCCTGAGCAGCGTCGCGGCGAGGTGGAGGAAGAAGGCGGGCGATCCGAGCGCGGAGGCGAGCGAGAGGAGCGTCTCGAGCGGCGTGGGGAGGATGATCTCCGCACCGATCAGCCGAGACGCGATCGCCCAGGCCGCGAGAATGAGCGCGGTTCCCGCGGCCGCGGCGAGCGGCGTTCGAATGGCTCGCGCGCCCCGGTCAGCCACCCACGATCACTCGGAAGTAGCGCTTCTTCCCGGCGCGCAGGAGGAGCTCGCCCTCCTCGGCCCAGCTCGAGTCGATCTGCGCGTCGATATCGGTGACCTGTGTGTCGTTGATGCGCGCGCCGCCCTGCTGGACGAGCCGGCGGGCCTCGCTCCGTGAGGCGCAGAGGCTCGTGCGCGCGAAGAGGTCGAGCACGCCGATCCCGGCTTCGAGCTCGGTCGCGGGGATCGTGACGTCGGGGATCGCATCCACCCCGCCGACGGGTGCTCCGGCAGGGCCGCCGAAGGCGGATCGCGCCGCTTCGCGCGCCTTCTCGGCTTCTTCGCGGCCGTGGATGATCGCCGTTGCCTCAACGGCGAGCGTCTCCTTCGCCTCGTTGATCTTTCGATCGCGGTACGAGCCGAGTCGCCGGCACTCCTCCACCGGGAGGAACGTGTACGTCAGCAGAAAGTGCTCCACGTCCGCGTCCGGGACGTTCCGCCAGTACTGGAACATCTCGTACGGGCTCACGAGCACCGCATCGAGGAAGATCGCGCCCGATTCGGTCTTGCCCATCTTCCTGCCGTCCGCACGCGTGACGAGCGGAAAGGTAAGCCCGTAGACCTCGGCACCCTCAACGCGCCGCGTGAGATCCACGCCGGCGACGATGTTGCCCCACTGGTCGTCGCCGCCGATCTGGAGCCGCACGCCGTGGTTGCGGTACAGCTCGAGGAAGTCGAAGCTCTGCAGGAGCTGGTAGTTGAATTCGATGAATGAGAGCCCGGTCTCGAGTCGCATCTTGTACGTCTCGAAGGTCAGCATTCGGTTGACCGAGAAGTGGCGCCCGATGTCGCGCAGGAACTCGATGTAGTTGAGCTCGGCGAGCCAGTCGGCGTTGTTGACGACCTTGGGCGTGGTCTGGGCCGACGCGAGAAACGCCTCGATCTGCTTCCGGATCGACGCGACGTTCTCGTTGATCTGCTCCACGGTAAGCATCTTCCGCATCTCGGTCTTGCCCGAAGGGTCGCCGATCCGCGCCGTGCCGCCGCCCACGAGCGCCACCGGTTCGTGGCCCGCCTTCGCGAGGTGCGCCATCGCGTAGAGCGGAACGAGGTGCCCGATGTGGAGGCTGCTCCCGGTTGGGTCGATCCCCACGTAGAACGAGACCGGTCCCTCGTCCATCAGCCGCGAGAGCGCTTCCACGTCCGTGCACTGCGCGAAGAAGCCGCGCTCCTTCAGCGTCTCGAGCGCGTGGTTCATGCACCCACCCGCCGGTACTTCGCGTTCTCTTCGCGGATGCGGCCGGCAATCTGCGAAACCGGGATGCGAACCTGCTCCATCGAGTCGCGGAACCGCAGCGTCACGGTGTCGTCTTCCTTCGTGTCGTAGTCTACCGTAATGCAGTACGGCGTACCGATCTCGTCCTGACGCCGGTAGCGCCGGCCGATTGCCCCGCCCTGGTCGTAGAAGGTTGAGAACTCCTCGCGGAGCTCCCGCTCTATCTTGCGGGCGAGCTCGGCGAGCCCGTCTTTCTTGACGAGCGGGAAGACACCGACCGTCACCGGAGCGACCGTCGGGTGGAAGCGGAGGACCGTCCGCGTATCGTTCTCGCCGACCTCCTCCTCCTCGTACGCGTCCGCGAGCACCATGAGCACCGCGCGCGTGAGCCCCGCCGACGTCTCGATGATGTACGGGATGTAGCGCTCGTTCCCGCGCGAGTCGTCCAGATAGGCGAGATCCTTGCCGGAGTACTCCGCGTGGCGCGAGAGGTCGTAGTCGGTGCGGTTGTGCACGCCCTCGAGCTCGCTCCACCCGAACGGGAAGAGGTACTCGATGTCGTACGCGGCCTTCGCGTAGTGCGCGAGTTCGTCCGGACCGTGCTCCTTCCATCGCAGCCGGTCCATCCGGATGCCGAGCTTGCGGTAGTACTCCATCCGTTCGTTCCGCCAGTACTCGAACCACTGCTCGTCCTCGGATGGGTGGATGAAGTACTGCATCTCCATCTGCTCGAACTCGCAGGTCCGGAAGATGAAGTTCTTCGTGACGATCTCGTTCCGGAACGCTTTGCCGACCTGCGCGATCCCGAAGGGGATCCTCACGCGCGACGATTGCACGACGTTCTTGAAGTTCACGTAGATGCCCTGCGCCGTCTCCGGCCGGAGAAAGACGATCTGCGACGACTCTTCGACCGCGCCCATGCTCGTCTTGAACATGAGGTTGAACTTGCGCGGCGCGGAGAGCGGGTTCCCCGCGGGGCTCGTCATCGTGTTTCGCTGTTCCTCGGTCAGGTGATCGAAGCGAAACCGCTCGTTCGTGACCGTGTCTTCAACGAGTAGATCGTCGAAGTTCTCCACGTGGCCGCTCGCCTCCCAGACGCGCGGGTGCATCATGATCGCCGCGTCCAGCCCCACGATATTGTCGTGCAGCTGCGTCATCTCGCGCCACCAGAATCGCTGCACGCGGTTCTTCAGCTCGCAGCCAAGCGGACCGTAGTCCCACGCCGAGGAGAGGCCGCCGTAGATATCCGACGACTGGAAGATGAAGCCTCGCCGCTTGCACAGCGACACGAGAGTATCCATGAGCTTAGGATCTGCAACCGGTTCCGACATTATGACTCCTTCAATCGCTGTAGTGCATGCTCGACTCGTGCGCTCGCACGCTCGGCGCCGAGAAGCCGAATCGAGCCGAAAAGCGGCGGCGAGACACGGCTTCCGGTCACCGCGACGCGAAGCGGCATCAAGAGGTTGCCGAGCTTCGTCTCGAGCTCTGCCGCCTTCGCGCGGAAGAGCTCCTCGTTCTCCTCGTCCGTCATACCGGGGATCTCCGGCACGAGCGGCACGAGCTGCTCGAGGAGCGCCGAGGTCTGCGCGCGGTCGAGCTTCTTCGGCACCATCTCGTCCAGGTCGAACTCGCCCGGCTCCTCGAAAAGGAAGCGGATCAGCTCGGGGGCGTCCGCCAGGTACTTGAGACGCTCCTGGATCAGCGGTACCGCTGCCTCCACGACGGTGCGTTCCTCCTCCGATGGGGGATCGCCCACGAGTCCGGCCTTCTGCACGAAGGGGAGGATCTCCTCGCAGAGGCTCTCGACCGAGCGCTCGCGGATGTAGTGGCCGTTGAGCCACTCGAGCTTCTTGTAGTCGAAGATCGCCGGCGCCTTGTTCACCTTGTCGAGCGAGAAGACCCGCTCGAGCTCGTCGCGCGAGAAGATCTCCTGCTTGTCGTCGTAACTCCAGCCCAGACGCGCGAGATAGTTGATGAGCGCCTCGGGCAGATATCCGCGCTCGCGGAACTCGAGCACGCGCGTGGAGCCGTGGCGCTTGCTGAGCTTCTTGCCGTCGTCTCCCACGACGAGCGGGAGATGACAGAACGTCGGAGGCGTCCAGCCGAACGCCTGGTAGAGAAGGACATGGAGCGGCGCCGACGGCACCCACTCGGGGCCCCGGAGGACGTGTGTGATCTCCATGAGATGGTCGTCCACGACCGCGGCGAGGTGATAGGTCGGAAGCCCGTCCGACTTCAGGAGGACGGGGTCGGGTATGACGTCGGCATTCTCCCAGCTCATCTCGCCCAGTACGGCGTCCGTGAAGGCGGTCGCGCCCTCGAGCGGCACTTTGAAGCGGACAACGGGCGTGATGCCGCGCTCGGCGTACCGGGCGAGCTCGTCCGCGGGCATGTCTCTGAACTTCCGATCGTATCCGCCCTTCCCTTCCGCGGCCTCGCGCTGTGCCTTGAGCTCCTCGGCGGTATCGTACGCGTAGTACGCCCACCCGCTCTCGAGCAGACGTTGGGCGTGCGCGGTGTAGAGCTCGGAGCGCTCGGTCTGGACGTAGGGACCGTGCGGGCCGCCCACGTCCGGCCCCTCGTCCCACCGGATTCCGAGCCACGCGAAGGTGTCGTAGATGTCCTGGAGCGCGCGCTCGTCGTACCGCTCCTGGTCGGTGTCCTCGATCCGAAGCACGAACGATCCGCCCTGGGAGCGCGCGTAAAGGTAGTCGAAGAGGGCCGTACGAACGCTCCCCACGTGCTGGAGCCCCGTGGGCGAGGGCGCGTATCTCACTCGTACCGTCATTTCGGCGATTATAGCAGAACGGGAATCGGTATCAA
The DNA here is from genome assembly GCA_046538735.1 of Spirochaetales bacterium. Classification (GTDB taxonomy): domain Bacteria; phylum Spirochaetota; class Spirochaetia; order DSM-27196; family SLST01; genus SLST01. The sequence continues at coordinate 63,018 of JBKHII010000006.1, read as the reverse complement.
GGGTGCGCGCGGCGCGGCGTCTGCTCGCTCCCGACCCGCTACTGCCGATACCACGACAGGAAGTCGCGCAATCCCACCATCGCCTCGGCGAGGACTTCCTCGTTCGGGAGGAACACGAGTCTGAAGTGGTCGGGTGTGGGCCAGTTGAATCCCGTACCCTGGACGATGAGAATGCGCTTCTCGCGCAGCAGGTCGAGCGCGAAGCGCGCGTCGTCCCGGATGTTGAAGCGTTCGGGGTCGAGCCGCGGGAAGAGGTAGAGCGCGCCCTTCGGCTTCACGCAAGAGACCCCCGGAATCTGCGTGATCGCCTCCCACGCAACGTCGCGCTGGTCGCGCAGGCGCCCCCCCTTGATCACGAGGTCGTTGATGCTCTGGTAGCCGCCGAGCGCCGTCTGGATCGCGTACTGAGACGGGACGTTACTGCACAGACGCATGTTCGCGAGCATGTCGAGCCCTTCGCGGTAGCCGTTGGCCTGAAGCTTTCGGCCCGAGAGCAGCATCCACCCCGCGCGAAAACCGGGGGCGCGGTAGTTCTTTGATAACCCGCCGAAGCTGATGCAGACGAGATCCGTGCAGATACTTGCCATGGTCACGTGCTCGGTGTCGTCGTAGACGATCTTGTCGTAGATTTCGTCGGCGAAGACCATCAGGTCGTGCTCCGCGGCGATCTCGTGAATCGCCTCCAGCGTCTCGCGCGGATAGACCGCTCCGGTCGGATTGTTCGGATTGATGACCACGATCCCGCGGGTCTTGTCGCCGACCTTGCTGCGAATGTCGTCGAGGTCCGGCAGCCAGTCGGACTGCTCGTCGCACCGATAGTGCACCGGCGTGCCGCCGGAGAGCCGCACGGCCGCGGTCCAGAGCGGATAGTCGGGCGCCGGGAGGAGCATCTCGTCTCCGTTGTTGAGCAGGCCCTGCATCGACATCACGATGAGCTCGCTCACGCCGTTGCCGATGTAGATGTCCTCGATCTCGACCTCCGGAACGTCGCGCTGTTGGTAGTACTGCATCACCGCCTTCCGGGCCGAAAAGAGTCCCTTGCTGTCGCAGTAGCCCTGGCTGTCGCGCAGGTTCAGAATGACGTCGTGGAAGAGCTCGTCCGGCGCGTTCAGATCGAACGGCGCGGTGTTCCCGATGTTGAGCTTGAGTATACGGTAGCCTTCCTCCTCGAGGCGTTTCGCCTCCGAGAGGACCGGTCCACGGATGTCGTAGCAGACGTCTGCCAGCTTCTGAGACTTCGGTATTGACCTCATGGTGATTCTAGCTCCTAAAGACCCAGTCCCGGGCCTCCTCGATGCGTGAAGAAAGGAAGAGAACCTGGAGGCGGTGCTTCTGACGTTCCAGCTCGCGGTCCAATCTGCTCGGCGTGTACCGGGACCGGAGCTCGGCCCGAGCTTCGCTCACCAGCTGAGCCGTCTGTTCGTTCTGCGAACCAAACGGTTCGAGCATATGCGCGGTGAGCGCGCCGAGCAGCGGATCCTTCGTCTCCTGAAGCAACGCAGAAAGCTCGCCGCGCGCCTCCTCGAACCGCGTCTGCGACATGAGCGCGAAGGCGTAGCACCACCTGACCCAGAACGGCTGAACGAGTCCGCGGGCATCCTTCACGTCTCCGAAGTACGCCGCCATGCGTTCGCCGTCATTGGAGAGGAGGTGCGGGATGCCGAGCTCCACGGCGAGTTTGGGGACGAGACGAGGCGTGACCTCGCGAACGAACGACTCGAGCCGGGCGATACCGTCAATCCGCCCGGTCACGACGTAGGCGTTGATGAGAATCCGCGCCCGTTGCCTGGTGACCCGCTTGCGCTCGTACGTCTCGCGTTCGAGGTAGTCGATCAACGCGTCCCACTCCTCGCTCTCGAGGAGCCGGAAAACCTTCCAGTTGTAGACGAAGTACGCGTTGAGACCGGCGAGGACGACGAGGAACACGAGGCCGACCGGCCAGTTGCTTCGCCAGAACACGCTCGAGTACTCCCAACCGAGCACGAGCGCCGGCATCAGAAATATGAGCATGAACGACGCCAGAATGACGACATTGAAAACGATGAACAGGAATCGAAACTTCATGCGGACCCTGCCTGACTATACCAGAAATGGCGACATGGTCAAAGTTTATCTCAGGCCCGGCATTGTGATATAGTTGAGGGAGAAGTATGAAATCGTTCCCGGTCCAGACGCTCGAGCCCGGCTACTACTTCACGAAGCCGGTCCATCTCGATGACAACTACATCCTGCTGAGCCCCGAGACGCCGCTTACACAGGAGCTCATCGATCGGCTGAAGACGTGGTCGTACGATGAAGTTCGCTCCGATGGCGACCAGGTCGAGAAGCCCGTGGCGGACGGCAGCGGTGGCGAGGCGATAGCGCTTTCGGTGGATCAGGACGTAAAGGAAACCGCCTTCTTCCGCGAGGCGGAGGAGTTCTACGGCGAGCTCCTCGGCTTCGTTGAGCGCACCTTCACCAACTTCGTCACGAAGAACGAGCTCTCCGAGCGACCGATCAGTGATATGGTGAAACGAATCATCGAGACGGTCCGGAGCCACCGTCGCTACATCCTCCGCCTCTCCGAAATGAGGGTGAAGGACAAGAACTACATCGTGACGCACTCGTCCAAGACCGCGATCGTCGCGGTGGCGATCGGTATGACGCTTCGCCGGCCTCCGCACAAGCTCATCGAGCTCGGGACCGCCGCGCTCCTCCACGAGATCGGTATGATCCGGCTGCCGCCCCAGCTCTACATGTCGAAGCAGAAGCTCTCCCCGAAGGAACGGCAGGCGATCTCCGCGCACACCGTCCTCGGCTTCAAAATCCTCAAACAGGCCTCGTTCCCGATGAGCGTCTGCCTCGGCGTACTGGAGTGCCGCGAGAACGTAGACGGGACCGGCTACCCCCGTCAGCTCACCGGGGACAAGATCAGCCTGTTCGCAAAGATCATCATGGTCGCCGGATCGTTCGCGGCAATCACGTCGGTCCGTCCCTTCCGGACCGCTTCGGACGGGCACAGCGCGATCCTGGAGATGCTCCAGCAGCGCAACAAGATGTACGACGAGACGGTGCTCAAAGCGCTCATCAGCAATCTCAGCATCTACCCGATCGGGACGCACGTGCAGCTTGCGAACGGCACTCGAGGAATGGTCGTTGATACGAACTCGGACAACCCCCGGGCGCCCATGGTCCGGATCGTGGCCGGACCGCGCGGCGAACGCTACGCAGAGCAGCCGGTCATCGACACGTCCGGGGATCCGCAACACCGCGTCGTCCGCGCGCTCCCGCCCGACGAGTCCGAGGATGTCCCGGCTCACGCCTGAACCTCCGGAGAGAACCACATGCACAACGTAGACGTGAGGCTTCCGAACAAGCAGATCAGCGTTCCCCCCGAGACCGGGCTCGCCGCGCTGTGCGCCGAGTTCAATACGGAGCTCGACAACCCCGTCGTCGCGGCCGTCGTGAACAACGAAGTGCTCGGTCTCTCGCGGCGCGTGCGAATCAACGCGCGCGTTGATCCGGTCTATCTGGCCAGCGACGAGGGCGTGCGCTGCTATCGCCAGTCGCTCTGCTTCCTGCTCGCCCTGGCCGTCCAGCGCGTCTCGCCCCACCGGCGTCTGATCATCGGGCACTCGCTCGGCGACGGCTATTACCACTACTTCCAGGACGAGGACGAGGTACCGCAGGATCTGCTCGATCGCATCGCCGAGCAGATGCACGAGCTCGTGAAGGAAGACGTTCCGATCGCTCGCCACCTCATCTCGTACGAAGACGCACGGCGCTCCTTTCGCGAGCGCGACATGAGCGAGACCGAGGCGCTCCTCGACCACCGAAACGAGTCACGAGTCGCCGTGCACTCGTGCGGCGAGTTTCTCGATATCTCGCACGGTCCGCTCGTTCCCTCTACCGGCGTGCTCCGGTACTTCGCGCTCCGCGCGCTCGAGCCGGGCTTCGTCCTGTGCTTCCCGCCGCGGAAGCATCCGACTCGGCTTCGCGAGTACCGGCACAGTCGTGTGTTGCTCTCGATCTACCGTGAGTACAAGGAGTGGGGGAACATCCTGGGCATCACTTCGGTGGGCCGGTTGAATCAGAAGGTGGTGGACGGATCGGTCAGCGAGTTCATCCGCGTCAACGAAGCGCTGCAGGAGAAGAAGATCGCCGATATCGCCGGCGAGATCACGGCACACCGAGACTCGGTGCGCGTGGTGCTCATCGCGGGACCATCGAGCTCCGGGAAGACCACGTTCACGAAGCGACTGGCGGTTCAGTTGAGCGCGCAAGGGCTTCAGCCGCATCTCGTCTCGGTGGACGACTACTTCGTGGATCGCGAGCTCACGCCACGCGACGAAACGGGCAACTACGACTTCGAGAGCATCCACGCGATCGACATCGCCCTGCTCAACGATCATCTCCTGAAGATCTTCGCCGGAGAGGCGGTGCGCCTCCCACGGTTCGACTTCCGGTTGGGGACGCGGAGCCTCACCGGGCTGACGATCGAGATGGGCTCGCGCGGCATTCTGCTCATGGAGGGGATTCACTGTCTGAACGACGAGCTGACACCGCGCATCGACCGCGACCGGAAGTTCAAAGTCTACGTCTCGGCGCTCACACAGCTCAACGTGGACGACCACAATCGAATCTCCACCACCGACAATCGGCTCATCCGCCGCATGGTCCGCGACTACCAGTTTCGCGGCCACTCCGCACTCGACACGCTGACTATGTGGCCTTCTGTTCGCCGCGGCGAGCGCAAGAACATCTTCCCGCACCAGGACACGGCGGACGTCGCCTTCAACTCGGCGCTCGACTACGAGCTCGGAGTCCTCAAGAAACACGCCGAGCCGCTGCTTCACCGGGTCAAACCGGACCACGAAGCGTACGACGAGGCCGTGCGGATGCAGAGCTTCCTCTCGAACTTCACGAACATTCCGGACAAACTCGTCCCGGACTATTCGATCGTGAGGGAGTTCATCGGCGACAGCGGCTTCCACTACTGAGTATCGAGCCGTCCTGACCAACTCCCGCGCAGCGTATCTGCTCTGAGAGCCGACTCGAGTCGACGCAGAAACTCCGCGCGCGGTATCTCACGGCCTCCCATTCGCTGAACGTGCGGCGTGTGGACCTGAGCGTCCAGGAAGTGGAAACCGTTCCGATCGAGAAAGCGGCAGAGCGTGATGAGCGTCGCCTTGGATGCGTTGGACGCGTGGCTGAACATGCTCTCGCCGAAGAAGGCTGCACCGAGGGACACGCCGTACATGCCGCCGACCAGCTCGTCGCCCTTCCACGCCTCGCAGCTGTGCGCGTATCCGAGCTCGTGGAGCTTGCGGTAGGCGCTCTGCATATCGCTCGTGATCCACGTACCCCGTTGCCCCGGGCGCGGCGTCGTCGCGCATGCATGGATCACCCCGGCGAAGTCCTCATCGAGCGAGAGCCGGAACTCACCGCGGCGCAGAACGCCGGCCATCGATCGCGAGACATGCAGGTCGTTGAAGAAAATCACGAACCGGGGATCCGGGCACCACCAGAGAATGGGATCGCGATCGTTGAACCACGGGAAGATCCCCTGACGATAGGCAGACAAGAGCAACCCGGGAGACAGGTTTCCCCCAACGCCCACGATGCCCTCGGGCGTCGCGGCTTCCGGATCGGGGAAACGGTAGAACTCGTCGGGTTCGAGCCAGGGAAAGGGAGCTACGTCTTCTCCTCCGTGCCGACTTCGTTCGACTCGTCGGTATCTTCCTGCCGAGGACTTCCCGGCGTGATGATCACGTCGTCCGCCAGCACGTCGGCAGTCGCGTGACCTCCGTCCTGCAGCTCACCGAAGAGCACCGCATCCACGAAGTATCCCTTGATCTTCTCCTCCACCAGCCGAGCGATGTTCCTCGCGCCGAACTCGTCCGAGAAACCGTGCTTGGCGAGCCAGCGCACGCACCGGTCGGTCACTTCGAGCGTGATGTTCTTCTCCTCGAGCTGGAGCGAGAAGTCCGCGATCTCCTTGCGAACGATATTCTCGATGATCTCGGTGGGAAGCTTGTTGAAGAGCACTACCTTGTCCAGGCGGTTCCTGAACTCCGGTGCAAAGAACCGCTCCACGGCATCGTCCACGGCTTCGCTCGTCACGCGCTTTCCGCCGAAGCCGATCGTGGGCTTGCCGATGTCGCGCGCCCCCGCGTTGGAGGTCATGATCAGGATCACGTTCCGGAAATCGGCTTTGCGCCCCTGATTGTCGGTCAGCGTCGCGTAGTCCATCACCTGGAGCAGCACGTTGAACACCTCCGGGTGCGCCTTCTCGACCTCGTCCAGCAGGAGCACCGCGTGCGGCGTCTTGCGGACAACGTCCACGAGCTGGGCGCCGTCGTCGTACCCCACGTAGCCCGGAGGAGCCCCGATCAGGCGCGACACCGCGTACTTCTCCTGGTACTCGCTCATATCGAAGCGGTGCATCGCGACGCCGAGCGTCTGCGCGAGCTGCCGCGCGAGCTCCGTCTTGCCTACACCGGTCGGTCCCACGAAGAGGAACGATGCCACGGGCTTGCTCGCGTTTCGGAAACCGGCCCGGCTCCGCTTCACCGCCTGTACGACCGACTCCACGGCCTGGTCCTGTCCGAAGATCACGCGTTTCAGCGCGGGTTCGAGCTCCTTGAGCCGGTCCTTCTCCGAGACCGACACGCTTCGCTCGGGAATGTTCGCGATCTTTGAGACGACGCGTTCGATATCGAGCGCTCCGATTTCGACCGGCGGCTCGGAGTCGTCCGCCCCACCGTCGTCCGCCCCACCGTTGTCTGCCCGCGAGGCGGACCGGCTCGCCTCCTCGGACGCCGTCGACTCGGTCGCCTCGGCGGACTGTGCTCGCTTCAGGCGAAAGGTCCGCATCCGGACGTACGCGCCGCACTCGTCGATGACGTCGATCGCCTTGTCCGGAAGGTGGCGATCCTTGATGTACTGGTCGGAGAGCCTCGCAGCGAGATCGAGCGCCTCATCGCTGTAGCGAACGTTGTGGAAGGTCTCGTACCGCCCTTTGAGCCCCTTGAGTATGTCGACGGTTTCTCCCACGGTCGGCTCGGGAACGTCGATCTTCTGGAAGCGGCGCGAGAGCGCTCGGTCGCGCTCGAAGTAGCGCCGGTACTCGTCGTGGGTGGTCGCGCCGATGCACCGCAGCCGTCCCGCCGCGAGCGCGGGCTTCAACAGATTGGACGCCTCGATCGAGCCTCCGCCGGCGGTTCCGCCCGCGCCCACGATCGTGTGGATCTCGTCGATGAAGAGAATCACCTTCTCCTCCTTCTCGAGCCGTTTGATGACGGCTTTCATCCGCTCCTCGAAGTCCCCGCGGAACCGTGTTCCGGCGAGCACCGCGCCCATGTCGAGCGCGAACACGCGGTACTCCTTCAGAATGTCCGGGACGTCGCCGCTCGCGATTCGCTGCGCGAGCCCCTCGGTGATCGCCGTCTTGCCCACGCCGGGCTCGCCGAGGTGAACCGGGTTGTTCTTGAGCCGGCGACACAGCACCTGGATCGTTCGCTCGAGGATGTCCTCACGGCCCACGAGCGGCTCGAGGTTGCCCTCCTTTGCGAGCGCGGTGAGCTCGGTTGTGAACTGCTCGAGCGGATCGTTCTTCTTCTTTCGCTGTCGCCCGGGCGTCCCGTCTTGAGGCTCGCCGCCGACCGCTTCCGCGTCCTCGTCCGAGAACGGTTCGTCGTCTCCGAACGTGTCCGGTTCTGCACCACTACCCGAGAGACCGTGCGAGATCACCTCGAGGAGCGCGAGTCGGCGCACGCCCGCCTTCTTGAGAAAATAGGCGCCGAAGCTCTGTTCTTCGTCGAAGATGCTGACGAGGAGGTCGCCGACCTCCACCTCCTCCTTGGACGCGCTCTCGGTGTGGAAAACGGCGCGTTCTACGACGTTCTGGAACCCGAGCGACTGCTGCGGATCGCCCCGCGAGACGCGGGGAACGTTGTCCTTGAGGTGGTCGTCCAGTTCGGAGCGAATCTGATCGGGGTCGGCACCGCACTCGGCGAGCACGTCCCGCGGGTATTCGAAGTGGAGCGCGGCGTAGAGCACGTGTTCCGGCGTGAGGTACTCGTGCTTTCGCCGGCGCGCTTCCTGGTATGCTGAGCTCAGGATTTCGTTGACTTCCTGACTGAGATTCATGGGTCCTCCGGTGAAAAAGATCACGATCCAACGGCGGTACCGGCAATGGGTACGAATGGTCTACGTTCGTTCGACCGTGCAGCGAAGCGGATACTCGCGTTCTCGTGCCATCTGATGGACCTGGTTTGCTTTCGTGGTAGCGATGTCGTAGGTGTAGGTCCCCACGAGACCTCTGCCCTTTCGATGTACATCGAGCATGATCTTGGTCGCGCTGACGATGTCCTTCTGGAAGACGATCACGAGCACCTCAACGACGAACTCCATCGTCGTGTAGTCGTCGTTGTGCAGCACGACCCGGAACATCTCGGGCTCGCGAACCTCTTCCGCGGGACGATCCTGAACGTTGGTGTCAAACCCGGGTCCTCTGTGCTCGCTCATCGTATCCAGCGCCTGAATCGTCGGACGTAGCCGCAGGTGAGCGGCATCAGACGTCCGAACAGCGCGTGCAGGAGGTTGACCTTGCTGCAGCTCGCCTCCACGGCGAAGCGCCGATCGTACACCTTGCAACGCCGCGTACTCGTGTCAAGATAGGGGCAGGGTCGTGCGAGGTCAACGCGAATGCCGCCGGCGACCGGTGCGCGCTCGTAGCAGCAGAGGCCGCACTGCGTACAGTGCCGCTCCCAACTCTCAACGGGTCGCTTTCGCAGGTGCAGAAGCGGCATCAGAACTCCAGCGGTCCGAAGTACCCGACCTCGTCTCGCCCGCTTCGCTCGAGCAGGTACGCCTCCACCTCGAGCGGGATGTATCGCCTGCCGAAGTCGCTGTCCTGGACGCTGTTGTACGCGAGCATGTAGCTCCCGCTCGGCGCGGACTTCACCTCGTCCACGAGCACGCCGACGCCTCGGGGCTGATAGACGTAGAGCGAACCGCCTCCGGTCGCATCGACCAGGTAGTCGAGCTCCGGATTGGACGCGTTTCGCTCGGTGTAGACGACCCAGAGCGCGATGTGGTTGTTTTCCAGGTGTTCGGCCGTCTGCGCAAGCGAGTAGTCGCTGAACGCCTCGGGTGCGGTCTCCCCGTTCGAAACCACGACCAGCGCGCGTCGTCCCATCTCGCCGAGCAGCTGAGACACACCGAGACGAATCCCAAGATCGAGTCGACCCGCCTCCGGCGCCTGCACCGCCGCCGCGGCGGCATCCGCTGTCGCCAGTCTCCCGGTATCCGGCTGAGCGACGACGACCGGCTGCTCGCCCGCTTCGATCACCCAGTGGCGGTCCTCAGGTGTAAGCGAGTCGTAGAGCCCGAGCATCGCCGCGCGAACAGCCTCGCCCGCGCCGGCGCCCGCAGGCGCCCGATAGCCGTCCACGACCACGGCAAGCGCGGCTTCCCCGCTCCGATACCCGGCGTAGATCAGCTCGGAGTCGCCGGTCGGAAATCGGTCTTCGGTGATTCTGAAGTTGGTCGCATCCAACCCGAGGACCGGCCGACCGTTCCGGTCGGTCACCGTCACCGCCGCGTAGACGAGTGGATGCTCCGTCGCGTTGACGAAATCCACCTCCACGTTCAGTCCGGTGTAGAGCTCCTCGCTCGCGGTCATGAAGAGCAGCGAGCTCGACCGGAAGTCCGTCGCGAGGAGGTTTCGGTTCGCGTCAACGACCGCCCCGAGAAAGCGCCGATCCTCGTTCTGTTCGGTAAGGAGCGACACGCGTTCGCTCTCGACTTCGACGACGTAGAGCCGGTTCCGGTCGCTGACAAGGATCGATCCGGGTCCAAAGAGCGAGATGCCTTCCGGGCTCGTCATCTGCGCGGTCCGGATTGAGCCGAGCGGGTTGCCGCTCTCGTCGAAGACGAATACCGCCGCCTGCTCGCTGTCCGCGACGTAGACGCGGCCGTCCGATACGACGACGCCCGCGGGGGATCGAAGCCCTTCGAACCCTCGCGTCGGCCTGCCGAAAGAAAACAGGAACTCACCCTCGGTGGTGAACTTCGCAATGCGCGCATTGCCGTAGTCCGATACGTACACGTGCCCCTCTCCGTCCCCCGCGAGGAACTGCGGTCCGAGGAGCCCTCCGTCCGCAACGTCGCGACGACCGAAGGTGCCCACCTTGAGCCCGTTCGGATTGATCCGCGCGATACGGTCGGCGCCGAACTCGCTGACGAGCAGCGACCCGTCCGCCAGGCGGAGCACGTCGAACGGGCGATCGAGCCCTTCGAGGCCACCGTCGATTATCTGCTGTCGCACGCCGTTCGGATCGAACAGCAGGACGGTCTGCGAACCGAACGAGACGAGATAGAAGTAGCCGTCCGGGCGGGGCCGAATCATCGTCGGCTGCCGGAAGATCGTCACGTCCTCCTGGCGCCCCGCCAGGTCGACCATCGTGATGTAGCGGCCGGGGCTGACTTCCGTGCCGAGCCGTTCGGTCGTGAGCCCACGACTGAGCTCCACGCGCTCGACCCACTTGTCGAGCACCGCGGTGTGCCCGTCGTTCTCCGAGACCCAACGCCACTCGTCGAGCGCGGCCTCCTCGAACCCGCCGTAGTAATACGCGCGGCCGAGCCAGTAGCGCGTGCGCCCGCGGTCCGGATCGAAGCTCAGGCTGCGGTTGAAGCTCGCGATCGCCTCGTTGATACGTCCGTTGTGGAGCGACGTGACTCCCCAGCGAAACTCGTCGTTCGCGGTAATCAGATCGATGTCCACGTTCTGAGCGACCACAGGCATCACAGAGAGCACGAGCGCAAGCAGCGCGGCGGGCGTGATCCGTTTCATTTGCGCGCCCCCGAGGGTCCGTGCATCACCTCACGGAGGTGCGCGGCGATCTCCTTGTTGCCGGGAGCGGCCTCGAGCGCCTGTCTCAGGACGTCTCGAGCCTCGTCCGTGCGCCCGAGCTTGTAGTACGCCCAGCCCAGCGAATCGAGATACGCAGGGTTCTTCGGCTGCCGGCGCACGGCCTTGCGGCAGTACTCGACCGCTTTTCGCGCGTCCGTACCGGTATCTGCGAGGATGAAACCGATCGAGTTGAGCGCGTTGCTGTTGTCCGAGTCGAGCTCGATGGCGCGCTCCAGCTCGCCGAGGGCGTCCGAGAGCCGGCCCTGGGCGTGGAGCACGTACCCGAGCGCGGCGTGCGTTCGCGCCGAGTCGAAGCCGTCCTCGAGGAGCTTGCGAAACTCGAATTCGGCCAGACGGAAGCGACCGGTCACCGAGTAGATGTAGCCGAGTATCATCCGGCTCTGATAGACGTGTGTGAAGCTCAGCTCGGACGTGACGACCTGCTCGAGGTAGAGCAACGCCTCGTCGTGCCGTCCGAGGTGGGTGTAGCAAAGCCCGAGGTAGTACGAAAGCTCGGGATAGTCCGGAGACTCAACGCGGGCATTCAGAAGATGTTGGAGAGCCCGGTCGTACTGACCCCGCTGTAGAAGCCTGATGCCCTCGTTCATCATCGGCGATTATACACCCTTCAAGACGAAGTCCGCACTCCCGTACCGCTCGTCCTCGTGGTGGTCGATCGGGTTGAGGAAGATCGGGCTGATCGAGATCGATCCTTCGGCAACCGCGGTCCAGTCGCTCCCTCGTTCCATCGGAGACTCGACCGGATGTCCGTTCAGGAAGTAGTACCGCTCGCCATGCGGAGAGCTGAACTCCTCGAGCGTATCGTGGTAGATACGCCGGCTCGGATAGGTGATCTGAACGGGCAACTCGTCCGAGTCGACGTTGGGTCCGTTGATGTTGATGAGATGGCGAGGGTTCCACAACGAGACGAGTTGCTCGAGGTTGCGCGCGACGAACTCGGCGAGCGGGCGCAGGTGAAACGGCGGCCGGTACGAATTGATGCTCGCCGCGATACCCGGATAGCCCATGAACGCCGCCTGTCGCGCCGCGGCAACCGTGCCGGAGAAGACGATGTCCGTCCCGAGATTCGGTCCGATGTTGATTCCGGACACGACGACGTCCGGCTTCTCGGCCATCACGCCGAGCAGGCCCACGATGACACAGTCGGCAGGAGACCCGCTCGTCGCGAAGACCTGGTCGCCGAGCTGCCTGCATCGGATCGGATCGTGAACGGTAATCGAGTGCGACTGAGCACTGCGCTCTCCGTCCGGCGCAACGATCCACACCTCATGATCGGACAATGCCTGGCGCAGGGCTTCCAGCCCCGCGCTGTCTATCCCGTCGTCGTTCGTAAGGAGTATCCTCACGTCCCCTCCCGATAGTCGATCCTCACGCCCTCATCCGGCGCGCACGGCAGAACCGCGGGATGAAAGCCGAAGATACGCTCGTACTCGCGCAACATCCCCTGCAGCCGTTCGGCGGCCGAGGCGTCGCCCAGGACCACCGCGCACGTGCCGGTTGAACCGCCGGCAAGACGTGCACCGTGAACGCCGGGGACGCTGTACGCGTGCTTCACGAGCCAATCTACCTCAGGGGAGGTGCCTTCGTACAGATCGCGTAGACTCTCGTGGCTCTCGGTCAGCAGCTTCCCGATCCTCGCGATCTCCCTCCGGCGGACGGCCGAGAGACAGCTCAGGACTCGCTCGTTCTCGCTGACGATGTGCAGACAGTAGTGACGCGCGCTCTCGGGCACCTTGCCGATGCTCGCGTAGATCTCGTCGACCGTGAAGTCCTGAAAGCTGCACCCGTTCTGGCGGCCCGAGAGCAGCTCCAGGCAGTGCGCGCAATCCGCCTGACGCCGGGCCTCCTCGCGCGGCGTCAGGGCGGCAGGAGCCTGCGTGTCCACGCCGAAGATCGACGTGCCGTTGAGGTCCACCGGGACGTGCGACCAATCGAGCCGGTGGGTATCCACGAAGAGCATGTGATCCTGCCGGACGATCGCGGACGCGAGAAAGGACGCGAAGCCGATCGGCATGCCGGCGAAGCTGTGCTCCACGTAGTAGGCTACCTGAGCGGCCTCGACCGGATCGAGATCGAAGCGAAAGAGACAGGCAAGCGCGGTGGCGAGCGCAACACCAATCGCCTGCGACGCAGCCAACCCGATCCCGGAGGGAACGCAGCTCGAGATCGTCACGTTCAGCCCGCCTACCCGCGCGCCGAGCGTCTGCAGGCGGCTGAGGACCCCCTTCACCATCCCCGTGAACCGGTCCTCCCTGCGGTACTTCAGCGCGGAACTGCTCGTGCGCTTGCGCTCCTCCGTGTCCGCGGCGAAGAAGCGCATCGAACCGTCGTCGCGACGCGACGCGGCGACGTGCGCACGTTTGTCCATCCCGAAGACGAGCAGATACCCGTCCGTGGCCTCCGTGTGAGCGCCCATCAAATTGACTATTCCGGGGGCCGACGCGACCACATGAGGCTTCTCCCCGTACTCCCTCTGATGCAGCGACACAATATCGCTCATGTTCTCCTCGCCGTGCCACCATTATAGTCGCATTCCGGAGGCATGCAATCGGTGTTTATATCAATTCTCTCCACTCATCGCCGTTCGTCTCGTTTTGCGCTACTATTACCCCGTGCTGCAACGATCCGGCCTCCTCACACTGCTCTCGGCGGTTCTCTTCCCGCTCGCGCTCCCGAACGAGCTCTTCCCGCTCGGGAGCCCCGTACTGGGTCTCGTCGCGCTCGCCCCGTACTACATCGCGCTGTGCGAGACGCCCGACGCGAAGCACGCGTCGCGGCTCGGAGCGCTCTTCGGCGGAGTCTCCACGCTGATCGCCAACTACTGGCTGATGTTCTTCGGCGACTACTCGATCTGGACGATCGGCGGAACGACGATCGGGTACATCGGCTATAACTACGTCCTCGCCGGGTTCCTCCGGCGCGCCACGCGGGCGCCTCGCGCGTATCGACCCATGCTCTTCGCGCTTGTCTGGACGCTCTACGAGTACCTCAAGAGCGTGGGCTTTCTCGGGTATCCGTGGGGACTCGCCGCCTATCCCTTCAACACGCTGGTGATCTATACACAGTTCGCAGACGTTACGGGAGTCTGGGGACTCTCGCTCATCGCGGTCTACGCCAACGCGACGGTCGCGGAGCTCGTCCGAAGCCCCGTTCGGCTCCGGCCGGCGCACTTCTCGCTCGCGCTGCGGAACCTCGCGCTCGTCTTCGTGATGATTGCCGGCGTCGCCGTCTACGGATCGATCCGTCTCAGCGACGAGATCCCGATCCGGGACACCGTGGACGTCGTGATGATCCAGCAGAACGCCGATTCATGGGCCCGCGGCAACTTCTCGCGGCCGCTTCTGACCGCCCAACGCGAGACCGTGCGAGCGCTCGCCGCGATCGACCGGGAGCCCGAGCTGATCATCTGGAGCGAGACGAGCCTCCGGTACTATTACGAGCAGAGCCGTGGCTGGTACGCGTCTAATCCGCAGGAGCTGCCGTTCATCACCTTCGTCTCAGAGCTTCCGGCTCCGCTCCTCACCGGTGCGCCCTTCCAGGATCCGGAGGACGACTACGCGGTCTACAACGCCTCGATCCTCATCGGGAGGGACACCGAGATCGATCAGTGGTACGGAAAACGGCACCTCGTGCCGTTCGCCGAGGCGATCCCGTTCTGGGAGACGGCGGCAGTCCGACGGTTCTTTCAGGACGTCGTGGGCATCAGCGGAGTCTGGACGCCGGGCAACGAGAATCGGCTCTTCGAGATCGTCGGCAACGCGGAAACGCCGGTCCACTTCGCGACTCCCATCTGTTTCGAGGACGGATTCGCGTACGTGAACCGTCGATTCGTCCACGCCGGAGCCGACCTGATCGTAAACCTGACGAACAACTCGTGGTCGCGGACCGACTCCGCGCAACTCCAGCACCTCGTCGCGGCGCGATACCGAGCGATCGAGACGCGGCGGGGGCTGGTACGCTCCACGAACTCCGGATTCACCGCGGTCCTCGACCCGTGGGGCCGCGTGGAGGAGTCGATACCGATGTTCGAGACCGGACACCTCGTCGCCACCGTTCCGGTGTACGAGCCCGAGACGGAAACGGTCTACATGATGCTCGGCGACTATCTCCCGTACCTGATCGGCGTGATCCTCGCCGTCCTCTTCGTCGCGGCCGAGGTACGAAAAAGGGCGCCGAACGGCGCCCTGCTTCTTGAATCAGTCGGTGATGCTATGACTTGAGGTTGTACTTCTTGCGGAACCGTTCGACTCGTCCGGTCGTGTCCACGATCTGCTGCTTTCCCGTGTAGAACGGGTGCGATGCACTCGAGATTTCGACCTGGTAGAGCGGGTAGGTCTTCCCTTCGTACTCGACGGTCTCGCTCGTGGCTACGGTCGACCGCGTCAGGAAGAGCGTTCCGGAAGCGGCATCCTTGAACACGACTTCTCTATAGTTCGGATGAATATCCTTCTTCATAGTCACTCCCGTTTCAGGTATTGCCTGCGCCGGTGGCAGGATCCACGCCTCCGGCAAAGCCGGAAGATATCAAAGTCCGGACGGTGTGTCAAACGCGCCGGGCTCTCGCCTACTCGACCGACGACGTGTTCATCGAGCGCAAGAACGCGTCGTTCGTCTTCGTCTTGCGCATCCGGTCGATCAGCAGCTCGATGATCTCCACGTCGTCCATGGGATTGATCACCTTCCTCAGGACCCACATCTTCTGCAGCTCCTCCTCGGTGAGCAGGAGGTCCTCACGCCGCGTTCCCGACTTCTTGATGTTGATCGCGGGGAAGAGCCGACGGTCGCTCAGCCTCCGATCGAGGTTGATTTCCATGTTGCCGGTGCCCTTGAACTCCTCGAAAATGACCTCGTCCATGCGGCTGCCGGTCTCGATGAGCGCGGTTGCAACGATGGTCAGGCTTCCGCCGTCCTCGATATTCCGCGCCGCGCCGAAGAAGCGCTTCGGCTTGTGGAGCGCGTTCGAGTCGACACCGCCCGAGAGGATCTTGCCCGAGGTGGGCACGGTCTGATTGTACGCGCGCGCGAGCCGCGTGATCGAGTCCAGGAGGATCACGACGTCCTTGCGGTGCTCAACGAGCCGGCGCGCCTTCTCGAGCACCATCTCCGCCACCTGCACGTGCCGCGTCGCCTGCTCGTCGAACGTGGACGAGATGACCTCCGCGTCCACGTTGCGCTCCATGTCGGTCACCTCTTCGGGGCGCTCGTCGATGAGCAGCACGATGAGGTAGACCTCAGGATGGTTCTCGGTGATCGCGTTCGCGATTTTCTGAAGAAGGATCGTCTTTCCGGTCCGCGGCGGCGAGACGATCAGTCCCCGCTGTCCCTTGCCGATCGGAGAGAAGAGATTGATCATCCGCGTGGCGGCATCTCCCGAGCGCATCTCCATGTTCAGGCGCTCGTCCGGATAGAGGGGCGTCAGATTGTCGAAGGGGATGCGGGTCTGCGCCACCGACGGGTTGTCGTAGTTCACCGTTTCCACGCGCAGCATCGCGAAGAAACGCTCGCCCTCCTTCGGCGGCCGGATCTGCCCGTAGACCGTGTCGCCGGTCTTGAGGCCGAAGAGACGAATCTGGCTCGGCGAGATGTAGATGTCGTCAGGACCGGAGAGGTACGAGTTCTGCGGGCTACGCAGGAAGCCGTATCCGTCGGGCAGGATCTCGAGCGATCCGTACGCGTAGATCGTGCCGTTGCGCTCGGTGTGCGCCTTCAGTATCGCGAAGATCACTTCCTGTTTCTTGAGCGCGAGCAGGTTCTCCTGGCTGATACCGAGACGAGTCGCGATACCGCGGAGGTCGCGCATGTTCATGCGCGTCAATTCGTTGATCGACAGCGACTTGTCGTTTCCGTTCTTGCCGTGGTCCCGACCAACGTAGTCGCCCTGCGGACGCGAGGGCGAATCGGGCACACCGTCGTCTCGCCTGTTCGACTTGGAGGAGCGCTTGCGCTTCCCGCCGGGCGAACGCGACCGACCGCGACCCTTGCCGCCACTCTCGTCGTCCGAGCTCGAGCCGTCTTCCGAGCCCTCGCCGCCGTCCACCTCGTTCGCCTGAGCGGTCTCGTCGCCCGAGGCGTCCGGGCTCTCCGCCGCGACGTGCTCCGTGGATTCGTTCGCCGGGCCGTCTGCTCCGTTCGACTCGGTATCCTTGATGAGTTGGACGCGCTTCTTTCGAGCTACGATCTTGCGACCGGTGCTCGGCGCCGTATCGCCGTTCGAGCGAGTCTCCGCCGTATCGCCGGCGTCGTTCGACTCGGACGCCGAAGCCTCGACCGAGGAAGAGTTCTGTTCGGCATCAAGTCCAAGCGTAGGATGGTCTTCTGAGGGTTTCACTAGTTTCTCCGTCTCATTTGTCGGGAATGGCTCGCACATATGTGGCGCATAGGTTGTCCACTTTCGCGATTCCAACTACGAACCTGAGGAACTGCAACCACTATCGATCTGTTCCTCGGGATTGGGTTCTAAGGGAGCCTGAGCAGGTATACTCAAATATAGCCCGCCCCTTCGACCGTGTCAACCCGACGCAAGAGCCGCTCGCATCATTACGAGCGCCTCACACACCGAGTCCCGCTGTATGCGCTCGCGAGCGCCTCCCAGGCTCAGGAGTCTCGTGCTCGTCCAACCCGGCGCCGTGTCGCACGCGAGCCACACCGTACCGACCGGCTTCTCGGGCGTCCCGCCGCCCGGTCCGGCGATACCGGAGACCGCGACGGCAACCGACGCCCCGCTTCGCGCGCGCACACCGCGCGCCATCGCGACGACCACCCGCTCGCTGACCGCGCCGTACGCGTCCAGGTCCTCCGGGTCCACTCCGAGGACGCCGCTCTTCGCCTCGTACGCGTAGGTCACAAGCGACCCCCAGAACACCGCGGAACTGCCCGGAACCGAGGTGATCTGCGCAGCGAGTCGCCCGCCGGTACAGCTCTCCGCGGCCGCGAGCCACGCGTCGCGTTCGTGCGCCTCTCGCACGACGACCTCCGCGAGCGACGGGGTTCCACGCGCAACTCGCTCCTCACCGAGTTCGCCGCGGAGCGCCCGCCACAGCGATTCCGCGTGCGCCGCCGGGACCGGACCGATCGTGACCTCGGCAGAGCTCCCGGCGACGTTCGTCGACGCAACGACCCATGGCTCGAGCGTTCCCTCCACGATCGCGCTCACCCGATCGGCCGTCACGCCGTACGTGGTGAAGACCGCGCCGTCGCCGAAATGCTCGCCTCTCCACCCGGTCACGAGATCGGATAGCGAGTGATGCTGCGCCTCCGCAGACAGGACGAGCACGCGTTCGGCCTCAGGGCCGGCCTGCGCAACCAGCGCGCTCCCCACTTCCTCCGAGTCCACCCGCGCGATCACGCGACCGCACTCACGAAGCAGCTCGCCGAGCGCGCGCTCGATTCGTCCGCGGGACGTCCGGGCGGGACCGAGCATGCGAGACTCCACGAGCTCGAGACGGTTCGCCGCAAGAGCGGCACGCAGCCGGCGAACGAATACCGCGAGATCGTTGCTGTCGGTGTCCCCCGCGACGAGCAACCCGACGCTATGCACGCCTGATCGACTCACGGAGTTGATCGATCGGGGCGGAGAAGACGTCGACCTGGTCGGCATCGCGTATCATTTCGCACTTACCCTCGAAGATCACGCCGTCCGCGACCCGGAACTGCGCCGTGCGGACGTTCCCGAAGATCTGCCCGGTTTCCAGAATCTCGAGCCGGTGTGTGGCCTCGATGTTGCCGTACACGGTTCCGGCCACGATGATGTCCCGCGCGCGAATGTCCGCGCGTATCTCGGCCCCGTCGCGAACGTAGAGGAACCCCTCGGCGATGATCCGCCCCTCGAGCTTTCCCGAGATTTCCACGCTCTCGCGGAACCTGAGCGTACCCTTGAGCACGGCGTCGGTTCCGAGACGGGTCTTGATCCTCGGCATTTCATCGGCCGGTTGTCTGTTCTGCTTCTTGTTCAGTCTTGCCATCTACTTCGTCGTGTAGACCCATACCCCGTCCCACTCGGGGGACGGCGGGTTCTTGGCGTAGTGTTTGCAGCGCGCGAGGTACGCCTTGGACGGACCGTCCGAAGGATCGATCTTGAGCGCCTGACCGAAGGTGCGATACGCTTCCGCGAACTTCATCTGCTTGTAGAGTTCCCGTCCCTCGCGAAAGAGCTCCAGGACTCGACGCTTCGGCTCGCTGATCATGCTCCCCCTACGATCGGGCCTCGCCGATCGCATCCGCGTTCGCCTTGAGATTGTCCAGATGCTTCTGGTACTTCTCCTCAAGATCGTCCAGCGTGATCTCGCCCTCGCGGATCTCGTCGCCGCGCCTCGTCAGCTCGTTGATCTCGTCCTCGAGACCGTCCAGCGACGCGAGCGTCTGCGCGACCTCGCGCTGAACCATTGCCACGAACTCCGTCATTGCGGACGCGTTCGATGCGTCGGCGGCCTCGGCGGTTTTGCGGATCGCGAGCATCGGCTCCTTGAGATGGCGCGTGAAGTAGACCAGGCTGTTGTTCAGCGACTCGATGAGCGCGATCCGGCGCTCACGCTGCACGACCTGCTCGCTGAGCTCGTGGTTGCGGAGCACCGCCTTAATCCGCGCGAGGACTTCCGAGAAGTTGAAGGGCTTCGTGATGTAGTCCTCGACTCCGAGCTCGAAGCCCTCGATCTTGTCCTTCACATCGTCCATCGCCGAGAACATGATGATCGGGATGCCGGAGTATTCGCTGTACTCCTCGTCCTGCTTGAGAATCCGCGTGACTTCCCAACCCGAGAGCTTCGGCATGATGTTGTCCAGGACGATGAGGTCCGGCTCGTTTTCCTGGACCGCGAAAAGCGCCTCTTCGCCGTCGGAGGCTTTCGTGACCTCGAAACCGAGCTTCGTGAGCATGACCTCGAAGAAGTCGAGGTTGATCTGTTCGTCGTCTACAATCAGTATCCTGGCCATCTCTGTTGCCTCGCTTCCATTCTCTACGGCTTCCGAATCGCTGTCAACGGATCGGCGTCACGCTCGCGATGCACGGGCGCGTCCGACCAGCGCGACGACGGCGGCGGCAAGCGTTCCGCCCACGGCGGTCGCGACCATCACCCACGCGAGCCAGTCTCCCGCAGCGACGTAGGGCGTGGTCCCCTCGGTGTAGATCGGCACGTCCCCGATCAGGTAGCCCTCCACGAAGGGCGGGTAGATCTCGGTGATGCGGCCGTTCGGATCGATGATCGTCGTCATGCCGCCGTTCGTCGCGCGTACCATTGACCGCTGCGTTTCGGTCGCGCGGAAGACCGCCATCTGCATGTGCTGCATGGACGCGGCAACGCTCTTCGACCAGAGGTCGTTCGTGAGGTTCACGAGCACCTCGGCTCCCTCACGAACGAACTCGCGCGAGATGTACCCGAACGTGTCCTCGAAGCAAATCGGCGTGGAGAACCGAACCCCGCCCACCTCGAAAACCGTGTACTCCTCGCCGTGTCCCCAATGGTTGCTCCCGTTCGCCATCAAGAGGTCGTAGAGCCAGGGGAACTGACGCCGGTACGGGAAGTGCTCGGTGAACGGCACGAGATGCGTCTTGCGGTAGGGCTCCGAGAACTCCCCGTCGCCGTAGACGATGACGGCGTTGTAGTCCACGCGTTCGAGCTCGCCCTCCTCACCCCGCAGGAGCCGCGCGCTCGAGTTACCGATCACGTACGGCACCTCCTGCGTCTCCAGGTACTCCATCAACTGCTCCACGATGCCGTACGAACCGCGATTCGTCCGGTAACGCGTATGATAGTCGATCGGCGGCACGATCGCCGTCTCCGACCAGACCACGATGTCTACGCTTGGATCCTCGGCGAGCGCCGCGGCACTCTGACGCAGCGAAATATCGAGCGATCGCTGGTACGCGACCCGACCGCCGATCCAGGGGTCGGAGTTCTGCTGGACGAGCGCGACACGCCACGTGGGAGCATCCGAGTAGTCAACCTTCGTCGCGACGCCGTACCCGATCGAGGCGACGAAGAGCACCGCCCAGACGATTGGTGCGATTCTGTGCTCGCGAATGAACCGTCGGAATCCTCCCCACCCCTCTCTCAGCGCGTTCCCAAGGTAGACGCCGGGGAACGCCACGAGGAGGCTCACACCCCAGACGCCGGTCAGGCTACTCAGCCGGACGAGCGGAAGCACGAGGTACTGCGTATAGCCGATGATCCCGTACGCGTAGCCCAGGAAGAACTGCGTACGGAAGTACTCGTACGCGAGCCAGATCGCCGGCTGCAGGAGATATCCGTAGCGGGGCATCAGCGAGTCGGCCAGCTTCATCGCCGGGAAGAAGAAGAGGAAGTAGGTGGCGTAGATAAGCGGGACGATCAGCACGGCAAGCGGGTGGAAACCGCTCAGCCAGTAGTTGTGGAGCGCGTAGGTCGCGAGTCCGTAGACGAACCCGTAGAAGAAGATTTCCGCCCAGTTGGCCCGGTGAATGAGCACGAACACGGGCACGAGCGCGACGTACGCAAGCGGAAACCACCCCCACATCGAGACGATGCTCGGGAACGAAAACGAGAAGAGCACCGCCCCGAGCGCGACGAGCCCGAAGTTGATGCCGAGATTCCGGAGAAAGCTTCGCTCACGCCATGCCGGAAGAGCACGAATCTGATTCAAGAAATGACTCCGAGACGACTAGCCGCGCAGCGGCCACGCCGCGTCCTTCAGCTCCTTGCCGGGCCTGAACACGACGACGCCGTGATTCTGAACGCGGACCGTCTCTCCTGTCTTCGGGTTGCGCGCGCGTTCGCGCCCCTTGCGGGTGCGAACCTCGAAGGTGCCGAAGCCGCGGAACTCGACCGTCCGGTCGGACGTCAACGCCGTCTTCACCTCGGTGAAGAACTGGTCGATGATGGCGTGGATGTCCTTCTTGCTGACCGCGGTAGTCTCCGAGATGAGCTCGACGATCTCAGCCTTGGTAAGCTTGTTCCCGGCCACAGCACACTCCTTCAGTGGCGGCGCACAGCCTCTACTGCATTGCGTTCAGCTTACGCGTCAGTCGCGACTTGGTTCGAGCCGCAGTGTTCTCGTGATAGACGCCCTTACCGGACGCCGAATCGAGCAGTCTGGTCACCGTTTTGAGCTGGTCGCTCGCCGTATCCTTGTTGTTTGCCTCAACTGCGGCAAGGAATTTCCGAATACCGGAACGCACCTGGCTTCGAACCGCTCGGTTGCGAAGTCGTCGTCGTTCACTCTGTCTGTGTCGTTTGGCTGCAGAGCCTTGACCTGCCAATGGGTATCGCCTCCATTCT
This sequence comes from Spirochaetales bacterium, assembly GCA_046538735.1. GTDB lineage: Bacteria > Spirochaetota > Spirochaetia > DSM-27196 > SLST01 > SLST01. The sequence goes on along the minus strand of JBKHII010000006.1, from coordinate 40,851 downwards.
AGTAACTGATGATAGCACCGAAAGTTATCATCATCGCCGTGTGGTGTCAAGCTGAGGCGAAGCAGCTTCCCACGATGGAGATGAGCAGCTACATTTAGTCTATGCGCACGCTCCTCATGATCCTCTGCATCGTGGGCCAGCTCTTCTATTGGGACCTGCTCCTCAAAGTGCTTCAGACACTGAGCCGGCCGCTGGCGCGGCGACATCTCGACCGTCACGTGTCGGGGATGGCGCATCGACTCCTCGTCCTCGCGAAGCACTACGGCGGCCTCACCGTGGACCTTGATCCTCGATTGATCACGGACGTCCCGTCGCCCACGCTCGTGTGCTCCAACCATCAGAGCCTCGCGGACATCGTCGTCTTGCTGGACGCCCTCGCACGGCACCGACTTCGATTCGTCGCAAAACGATCGCTCTCGCACGGGTTCCCCGCCGTTTCCGAAGTGTTGCGAATCCAGCGACACGCGTTGATCAGTCGCACGAGTGATTTCCGTCGCGGATCGGCGGAGCTCCGGCGGATCGGAGACGAGACCGTACACGGCATCTCACCGGTCGTCTTTCCTGAGGGAACGCGCTCACGAACCGGCCACGTGAAGGAGTTCCACCCCGGTGGTGTCCGAATGATCCTCGCGCGGAGGAGCATACCCATCAGCGCGGTCGCGGTCGACGGCGGTCACTACTTCGTTTCGTTCAAGGATCTCGCGAAGGGACTCTCGCACATCACCTATCGCGCTGCCTTCGTGGGCGTGTACGAGCACGACGGGTCGAAGCAGGGTATCGTGGACGCGCTCGCCCGGGCGCAGCGGGCGGTGAGCGAGCGGATCGAAGCGTGGCGTGCGGCGGACGCGACGGGAACGGGATACCGGGTGTCCGAATGAACGAACTGCGCAGTCTCTTCCCCTACGTTCGGAAGCACGCGTGGTCGTACGTCCTGGGACTGCTCTGCCTCGCACTCACGAGCGGGAGCCAGATACTCATCCCCCAGTTTCTGCGGGTCGCGATTGATCACATCACGAGCGGCAGCTTCGAGATCGCGTGGATCGGACGCCTGATGCTCGGACTCGTGGGCGTATCGGTCGTGATAGCCGCCGGGCGATTCGGTTGGCGGTACTTCATCCACGGCGCCTCGCGACGGATCGAGCGGGAGCTCCGCGGGCGTCTCTTCGAGAAGTTCCTCTCGCTCCAGCCGAGCTTCTACAATCGCAGCCACATCGGCGACCTGATGGCTCGGTCCACGAACGACATGAACGCGGTCCGTATGGCGTCCGGCATGGCGCTCGTCGCCCTGTTCGACGGTCTCTTCATGACGATCGCGATTCTCGTCATTCTCTTCAGCCAGCAACCCGCGATCGCACTCGTCGCGATCATCCCGCTTCCCCTGATCACCGTCCTCACTCTGTTTCTCGGCGGTTTCATCCGCGGGATGTTCCGGAGCGTTCAGGAGGGTTTCTCGCAGCTCAGTCAACAGACGCAGGAGGTATTCTCCGGCGTTCGAGTCGTGAAGAGCTTCGTGAAGGAAGCCTTCTTCCTCGGCAAGTTTCGTGATGCCAACGAAACCTACCAGGAGCGCAACATGCGACTTGTCCGCGTCTGGGGTCTCTTCTTTCCCGTGGTCACCTTCCTGGCCGGTATCATGACGCTCATTCTGCTCCGCTTCGGGGGTGAAGCGGTCATCATGGGTGACGTCTCGGCAGGCGATTTCGTCGCAACGCTGAGCTACCTGGAAATGCTGATCTGGCCGATGCTCGGAGCCGGGATGACGATCAATATGCTCCAGCGGGGGGCTGCGTCGCTCGGCAGGATCAACGCGGTACTCAACGAGGAGCCTGAGATCACGAATCCGCCCGATCCCGTGACGACGATGTCGTCCACCGCGATCTCCATCCGCGGTCTGAGCTTCTCCTACGAGGCCGCGGACGCGGGAGCCGAACAGGAGCCCGCCCTCCACGACATCCGTCTCGAGATCCCCGAAGGCACGATTCTCGGCATCCTCGGGCGCACAGGATCTGGAAAGTCGACGCTCCTTCGACTCCTGCCGCGACTGCAGAATCCGCCGCGCGGGACCGTCTTCATCGGGGGCGTGGACGTCCTCGATTACGACCTCGCGACGCTCCGTTCCGCCTTCGGAGCGGTGCCCCAGGACACCTTCCTCTTCTCGGCCTCGCTCCGCGAGAACATCGCCTACGCCGCCGACGAGGCGGACGATCGTCTCATCAGGCACGTCTCGGACGTCTCTACGATCTCGCGCGACGTCAGGATCCTCCCGGACGGCTGGGAGACGCAGGTGGGTGAGCGAGGCATCACGTTGAGCGGCGGACAGAAACAGCGCGTCGCGATCAGCCGTGCGCTCGCGAAGGACCCGCGCATCCTCGTCTTCGACGACGCGCTCTCGGCGGTGGATACCGAGACCGAGGAGCTCATACTCAACCAACTCCTCAAGGAACGCGAGGGACGCACCAGTATTATCGTGAGCCACCGGGTCAGTACGCTCTCCACCGCCGACCACGTGGCGGTTCTCGATCGCGGGCGCCTCGTTCAGTACGGCACGCACGAAGAGCTGCTCGCCCGGGACGGGTTCTACCGCGAGGTCGCGACGCTCCAACAACTCAGCAGAGCGAAGACCTCGCACTAGAAGAGGACGAATGGAAGACGAAAAGGTCATATCGGGCTACGACCCGGCCATCATGCGCCGTCTGCTCGGCTACACGAAACCGTATCTTGCGATCCTGATCGGCGCGCTCGTCTCGCTCGCATTCGCGACCGCCGGCGACCTCGTCCTGCCGGTCGTCATTCAGCGCGCCGTGGACCGCCACCTCGTTGCTCGATTCACCCGCATCCCCGCCGAGTTCGTCGACCGCGAGGAGCTTCGCGACGTGGATGTGCGCGAAGCGATCGTGCTCGAGGGCGCGACGTACGTCCAGGACGAGGAGCTCGTCGCATTGAGCGGCGTCGTTCGCTCGCGGCTGCGGGAGCGCGGGATCATCGAGGAGACCGGCTACTACGTTTTCCCCTACGACGCCGAGACGATCGAGGCGTTCGGAGGGAGATTCCGCGACGCGACGCTCGACTACGGGACGCACGCGGGTCGACGATACGCTTCGATCGCAGCGAGCGAGCTCGCGGATCTGCCGGACGACGTACGGAGAATCGTGCGCGCCGAGGATATCGCCGAGCTTCGCCGAACCACGACGCTCTTCCTTCTCCTGCTCGTCTCCGTCCTCGTTTTCACCTTCGGCCAACGGTACCTGATGTCGCTCACCGGCCAGGGCGTGATGAAGGATCTGCGCTCGGAGCTCTTCGATCACACGGTCCGTCAGAGACTCGCCTACCTCTCGCGTCATCCGGTGGGACGGCTCGTCACGCGCGTGACCAACGACATCGAGACGGTGAACCAGCTCTTCACCGAGGTGCTGATCAACCTCATCAGCAACGTCGCGAGCATGGTCGGGGCGGTTGCGACGATCATGCTTCTGAACTGGAGGCTCGGCCTCGTCACGCTTGCAACGCTTCCCCCGGTACTCCTCCTGACCGTCTTCTTCCGTGGTCGCGCGCGCGATGCGTTCCGGCGCGTGCGGACGTGGGTTGCGCGGTTGAACGCCTTCCTGAGCGAGCACCTCTCGGGTATGGCAATCGTTCAGCTCTTCGTGCGCGAGCGCCGGGCGCAGGCGCAATTTGCCGAACGGAACGACGCGCTCATGAACGCGAATCTCGGCGAGATGTACGTTTTCGCCACCTTCCGTCCGCTGATCGACCTCCTGAGCTCGACATCGATCGCCATCGTCATCTATTTTGGCGCGGGATTCCTGCTCTCCGGGCTCGTCTCGCTCGGCGTGCTGATCGCGTTCGTCAACCTGATCCGCCGCTTCTACCAGCCGGTCATGGCGATCTCCGAGCAGTTCACGATCGTCCAGAGCGCGATGGCCGGAAGCGAGCGCGTCTTCGAGATGCTCGACAACACCGACCGGATCCCGGATACCGGAACGCGCGCGCAGCCGGTGCGCGGTCGCGTGGAGTTCGATCGCGTCTGGTTCTCGTACAAGGAAGGAGATCCCGTCATTCGGGACCTTTCGTTCTCAATCGAGCCGGGAGAGACGATCGCCGTCGTGGGCTACACCGGAGCAGGAAAAACGACGATCGCGAACCTCCTCTCGAGGCTCTGGGACATCAACGAAGGCAGCATCAGGCTGGACGGGACGGATATCCGGGAGTACAGACTCGATGCGCTTCGCACGTACGTCCAGCCGATCCAACAGGACGTCTTCCTCTTCAGCGATACGATCCGGAACAACATCACGCTCGGGCTCGACCTGTCTGACGAGCGCGTCCGTGAGATCGCACGCATGGTTCAGGCCGACGCGTTCATCGAGCGGCTCCCCGCTCGCTACGACACAGTGCTCACGGAGGGGGCGACGAACATCTCCACCGGTGAGCGACAGTTGCTGAGCTTCGCCCGGATCCTCGCGCACGATCCGCGCATCATCATCATGGACGAGGCGACCTCCAATATCGATACCGAGACCGAGCAGCTGATCCAGAAGGCCGTGGAAACCGTCATGGAGAATCGGACCGCGCTCGTGATCGCACACCGCCTCTCCACGATCAAGAATGCCGACCGCATCCTCGTCCTCTCGAACGGAGAGCTCGTGGAAACCGGCTCGCACGACGAGCTCATCGCGGAAGGGGGCATCTACTACAACCTGTATCGACTCCAGTATCAGGAGGGCGCGGAGACGTAGGCGCCCCGAGCTACGAGGTGGATGGAAGGTCCACGCTCTCCGGCTTCGGCGCGTCGGTCTCCGGCGCTCCGTAGTCCACGGTCCAGCGCTGCGTCTTCGGATCCTGATAGACGCGGCTTGCGGGAAAGGTGAGCGCCCGACCGTCGCCTTCGATCCGGATGTTCCCGGTCAGCACGTTCACCTCGGTGATGCGGAACAGCGTGTCATCGTATTTCACGCGCGCGCCCACGTTCGGAAGTCCGCGCTTCTCCTCTCGGTAGAAGTCGTACTCGTACTGAAGGCAGCACAACAACCTTCCGCACGGACCCGAGATCTTCATGGAGTTCAGCGACAGCCCCTGAACCTTCGCCATCTTGATCGAGACCGCCTTGAGCCGATCGCTCACACCGTTGCAGCACAGCACGCGTCCGCACACGCCGAGTCCACCCACGATGCGCGCCTCGTCCCGGACGCCGATCTGCCGAAGCTCGATTCGCAGCTGGAACTCCCGTACCAGATCCTTCACCAAATCCCGGAAGTCCACCCGCGATTCGGCGGTGAAGAAGAACACGAGCCGCGGTTCGTCGAGCACGTAGTGCGCGCTCACGAGCACCATCGGGAGCCTGTGCTCGTCAACCCGCTCTCTGCAAACCGCGAGTGCCTCGTGCGCGCGCTCCTCGTTTTCGCGGTGACGTTCGAGGTCCGCAGGAACCGCCACGCGATGGAGCGCAACCACGTCGCCGTAGTCGCCGCGGTTCTCGTCCGATACGGGACCTACGACTTTCGCGAGGTCGCGCCCGTAGCGTGTGGGGATGATGACGTGATCGCTGCATCGCAGCGTGAGCCCTTCGCCGACGCGACACAGATGCGTCTCGCCCGTATGAAGCACGCGAACGAGAACGACCACGCCCTCTCCGCCGGTGACGGTGTACTTATTCTTGCATGGCGTCTCCACCATGACCCCCTAGTGACTCAGATCAACGAGAAGCCCGTTGATCTCGTCCACCCGCGCGAGCACGTCCAACTGCTCGCGCTGCGACGAGATCATCCCCGCAGCAAGCTGCTCGAGCTTCGTGTCGATGACCTGAACGAGTGTGTATCGTTTCCGACGCAGGATATTCGATCCCGACGTGCGCTCTTCTACGTCCATACCGCGACTGACGACCGCCTTCAGGAACCGTCCGACCCGCTCCCGGTAGTTGCGAAGTGCCTCCGAATCGGCGTGTCGCTTCAATCGATCGCCGGCCTCAAAGACGGCGTCAAGAAGCTCCGCCGTCGCCGCCTCGGAGGTTTCGTCCGTGACGGAAAAGCCGGACGACACGCGCTCCGACTCGCGAAGCTCGGAGAAGAACGACTTCGCGGCGGCGGGCTTCCGCAGCCTGCGGGAATCCTTCTTCCCGCCGACTTCGCGGCGATAGCTGAAGAAGCCCTCTCCGCTTATCCTCTCCACTCGCCGCCGCCACCCCGCACGATCGCGAGGTTCTCCTGCGCCGAAGCGCCGGCCCGGTCCCGGACGGAGTCCACGGTGCGCTCATTCTCTGCAACGCGGGAGCTCCTGCGATCGTCGCCGGCGGACTGCGCCGTTTCGCGCGTCCGCACGCTCTCGAGCAGGAGCTCCTTCCTCCTCCCGGCGAGATCGCCCGGGGCCACAAGGTCCTCGACCGACCCCGTCACTCGGAATCGACCGCTGAGAAGGACTCCGTTTTCCGCCACCAGCCTCGGCGTTGAGATCGTACCGATCACGACCGCTGACGCGAGGAGTACGACTTTCTCGAATGCCAGGATCTCACCGCGGAAGAGCCCGCCCACGACCACGGTCGCTGCCTCGATCGCGCAGTCGGCGCGTCCCGCCTGTCCAACGATGACCCGACCGTCGGTCTTGACCGAGCCGGAGAAGTCCCCGTCGATACGAAGCAGTCCGCTAAGCTCCAGATGTCCACGAAAGAAGGTTCCGGGGCCCACGATCGAGTTGATGAGGCTGTCGTCGCCGGTCCGCCGTGCCGCCATGGCTAGTACCTGTTGCGGGTTCGGCGGTTGAAGTCGGGCTTGGACAGCTTCAGGAAGTAGGCCGGATCGATGTTTTCAGTTCCGATCCAGATCTGAAAGTCGACGTGGCTGCCGGTCGAGAGACCGGTGCTGCCCATCGTCCCTATGCGTTGTCCCTGGACCACCTCCTCGCCTTCGCTGACCTCGTAGTCCAGAAGGTGTCCGTACTTCGTCTTGAAACCGTAGTTGTGGTCGATCTCCACGTACCCACCGTAGCCGCTCACCGCATCAAAACCAGCAGCCGTCACCACGCCGTTCGCGGCGGCGACGATCGGTGTCCCGATGTAGTCTGCGATATCGATGCCCTTGTGCATGTACCAGACACCGTGCAGCGGATGGATGTTCGGGCCGAACTCCATCGTCACGATGCCGCGTTCGTTGATGACCGGCCAGTAGTTGGGAATGTCGCTCAGAAGCTGTTTGTGCAGATCGAGGACCTCGGAAATCTCGTTGAGCGGGCTCATCGAGGCCCGGAGCGACGCCACGACGCGCTGCAGGTCGAGGATCTCTCGCATGTCGCCCTCGCCCACCTGCTCAAGGTTGAGCATCGTCGCAAGGTCGCCGCCTGCGGACGGCGTATCCGCATCGCTCGCGGAGTCGATGTCCAGTCGCTGCAGCGTGCCTCCGAGGCTGTTCTCAAACTCATCGTAGACCTCGAGGAACTCGGCAACCTCCTGCCGAACCTGCTCGAGACTCGCTTCGGCCGCACGCAGTCGCGAACCGTTCTCGTCGGCCAGCCGCTCACTCCCGGTGTACACCGTCGCGAGATAGAAGAATCCGGCGACGACCGCCGTCGCGAGTACGACCACGAACACCAGAGCGAACGTGTTGAGCTGGAGATTCAGCACACGCTTCTCGGAGTGCGGGATGAGCATGATGGTGAAACGCTGCCGCCCCGAACGAAGGATTCTGCGCATGAAGCTGCCGAAGCCTCTCAGGCCGTTTCTCAGCTTCGCGGAAATCGGTTGTCTCAGTTCTGTACTCTCCGCGGCTGGACGTGTCTTGGGGTCGCGACTCACCAAATACTCCTACTCCTAACGGCCTATTGTCGGATTATATACAGCGGAACGGTATCATGCGCGTAACTTTTTGTCAAATAGCGACTTCCTTGTGGCCGAGTTGACGACGCAGCTGGGTGGTGATATGTTTGGCAGGATCCTCATCACCATACTAGGAATATCGACACGGACGGACTATGAGATTATTTGATTCTCATGCTCATATCGGTCTGATTCATGAAGACCCGATCGAGCAGCTGATTGTAGTACAGGAAGCCAAGAGAGAGAAAGTCGAAGGCGTTCTCTCCATCTGCAATAACCTCAGGGACTTCTTTCAGGTCTACGAGAACCTGAAGACGGCCTCTCACGTCTACCATGCCATCGGCGTCTCTCCGTCGGAGGTGACGAATCCGGGGCGAGACTGGCGGGAGAAGATCGAGGAGGGCGCGGGTCTCGACCGCGTCGTCGCGATCGGCGAGACCGGTCTCGACTACTACCGCAAGTTCGGCGACAAGGACTCCCAGATCGAGCTCTTCATCGCGCAACTCGAGATCGCGGACAGGCTCGGCAAACCGGTTGTCATTCACAATCGTGACGCCGGAGCGGACGTCCTCGATATCCTGCGCCAGAAGATACCCCGCAAGGGCGGCGTGCTTCACTGCTACTCGGAAGACTGGGCGTACGCGCAGCACGCGCTCGAGCTCGATCTCTACATCTCGTTCGCCGGCAACGTCACGTACCGGAACGCTCGGAACCTGCACGAGACCGCACGCAACATGCCGCTCGAGCGGATGCTGATTGAGAGCGAAAGCCCGTTCATGGTACCGTCCGCGTACCGTGGCAAGCGCAACAAGCCTGCTTACCTCATGGAGAACCTGAAGTTCCTCGCCGAGTTGCGCGAGATGGAGCCGGAGGCCCTCGCGGACCAGCTCTTCGAAAACTCGCTGCGCTTCTTCGGTATCGGCTCGTAGAGGCAAAGCTTGACTGCGGCGTAGGTACTCTGCTATGAATCACGGCGTGGACGGGGCACTCGGCCGAGCCGAGGGTCCATCGCTGGGCCACCACTGTGGCGTGGCCGGGATCTTCAGCCGCTCGCCAATCAACGTACCGGAGAAACTCTTCTTCCCGCTCTTCTCGCTTCAGCACCGAGGCCAGGAGAGTGCGGGGATCGCGTATCGCAAAGACGGCAGAACCGTCGTCTACAAGGACCTCGGGATGGTATCGACGGTTCTCTCGCGATACCTGACCGAGACGCGAATCTCTACCGTGGGCATCGGCCATGTCCGTTACTCCACGCACGGAGGAAACAAGGTAGAGAACGTTCAGCCGCTCCACGTCGTCTGCAACAAGGGCGAGATCACTCTAGCCCACAACGGCAACATCTCGAACACGCGCGCCCTGAAGACGATGCTCTTCAACGAGGGATCGATCTTCCAGACGAGTTCCGATACGGAAATGCTGCTGCATCTCATATCGCGCAGTCGCGCGCACACCTTCTACGAGGCGCTCGTGGAGACGCTTCAGATGGTCGAAGGCGCGTTCAGCATGGTCCTCACGCATGAAGACTCGCTCGTCGCGGTCCGTGACTCCTTCGGTTTTCGGCCCCTCTACATCGGTTGGAAGGACGACATGACGATCGTCGCGAGCGAGACGTGTGCACTCGATATCCTCAAAGTGACCGAGTACCGGAGCGTGCGCCCCGGCGAGATCATCGTCATCAACGCGGACGGCGAACGGAGCGACTATCTGGCGAAGCAACCCAGTCCGCGCCAGTGCGTCTTCGAGCTCATTTACTTTGCCCGGCCGGATTCGAAGGTGTTCGACGTTTCCGTGCACGACGCCCGGAAGCGCATGGGGGCGACGCTCGCGGCCGCGGACGGCGGGGGCATCGGCGACATCGTCGTCCCGGTTCCCGACTCGGGCACGAGCGCTGCGATCGGGTACGCGGAGGCCGCCGGCATTCCCTTCGACTTCGGACTCACGCGCAATCACTACGCCGGGCGCAGCTTCATCATGCCCACGACGTCCGAGCGCGAGCTCGCCGTGCGGATGAAACTGCATCCGGTCAGAGAAGTCATAGAAGGCCGACGCGTGATTCTCGTGGACGACTCGCTCGTGCGAGGCACAACCGCCAGGATCCTCGTCCGGCTCATCAAAGAAGCCGGTGCCCGCGAAGTCCACCTCCGCCTCTCCTCCCCCGAAATCCGGTGGCCGTGCTTCTTTGGAATCGACATTCCCACTCGCTCCGAGCTCATATCGAACCACCTGAGCCCGGACGAGATCGCCGAGGCCATCGGTGCGGATTCGGTGCGCTTCCTGTCCCTCGATCGACTCCAGCACTCCGTAGCAGAGCCTCGCGATTTCTGCTACGCTTGTTTCAGCGGTCGTTACCCGGTGGACGTGCCCCTCACGGCGGAGGAGCTCATGGCGGATTCACGCAGGGAAGCGACGAACCCCCAAACGAGCGGAGAACAAGCCCGATGAACGGAAACACCTACGAGGCGTCCGGTGTGAGTATTGAGCGCGGCGACCGATTCGCCTCGTTCGTCGCGGGCATTCGCAGCGCGGCAATTGGACCGATCGGTGGATTCGCCGGCGGGATCGAGATCGATCCGAGCGCGTATCGCCACCCGGTTCTCCTCTCCACGACGGACGGCGTGGGCACGAAGCTGCTCGTGGCGAAGAAACTCGGCAGATACGACACGGTCGGCATCGACCTCGTCGCGATGTGCGTGAACGACCTGGCGGTCTGCGGTGCGAAACCCTCGGTCTTCCTCGACTACATCGCGTGCGGTACGATTCGCGAAGACGTGCTGCAGGACGTCATGCGGGGAATCGTGGCCGGCTGCGAGACGGCCGGGTGCACCCTCGCGGGCGGCGAGACGGCGGAGCTGCCCGACATGTACGCCGAGGACGAGATCGACCTCGCCGGGTTCGCCGTGGGACTCGTGGAGCGCGACGACCGGCTCCCGAGAATCGAGCGGATCAGCGCAGGCGATGCAATCGTCGGCCTTGCCTCCTCAGGCATACATTCCAACGGGTTCTCGCTCGCACGACGCGTCGCCGATCCGAATGACCTCGAGCTCTGGAACCAACTCCTCGAGCCGACGAGGATCTACGTGGATCAGCTTCTGCGCGCCGCCGCCCACATCAAGGCTGCCGCGCATATCACCGGGGGCGGGCTCGAGGGAAACGTTGCGCGCGTCCTTCCGGACGGGATGCGGCCGGACCTCCGGTGGACATGGCCGCGGCCTGAGATCTTCGATCGGCTCGGGCGGGCGGGCTCGATCGACGAGCGCGAGATGCGACGCGTCTTCAACATGGGTATCGGCGTCGCGCTCGTGGTCGATCCGGCCGGCGTGGCTGCGCTCGCCGAGGCGGTCGGCGAGCCGATCATCGAGCTCGGGAGCGTGGCGCGTGGCTGAGTTCGTCGTGCTCGCGTCCGGGTCCGGGACGAACTTCGAGGCGATCGCGCAGGCGTTTCGCGGCTCGGATCACAATCTTCAGGCGCTCATCACCGACAACCCGTCGGCGTACGCTCTCGTGCGTGCCGAGAACCTTGGCGTCCCGTCGATCGTTGTCGACTACGGTGCCGGACGAGCCGCGGCCGAAAAGCGGCTTCTCGGCGTACTCACAACCTTGTGCCCGGACCTCGTGGTGCTTGCCGGATTCATGAAGATACTTCCCTCACCCATCGTGAGCGCGTTCACCGGGCGCATCGTCAACATTCACCCGTCGATACTGCCCGCCCATCCCGGCATGCACGCGATCGAACGATCGTTCGCCGAGCCGAGCTGCCGTATGGGTATCACGATTCACACCGTGGACGACGGCGTGGACACCGGACCGGTACTCGCGCAGTTCGAGGTCGAGCGGACCGGCCACGAGACACTCGAAGAAATGGAGCGACGTATTCACGAGCTGGAACACACACACTATCCCCGCATCATCGGCCGTGAGCTCGACGCAATCGCACTCTCGCGATCCGGCGAACCGGAGATGACCCGGTGAGAATTCTCGTTGTAGGAAACGGCGCGCGCGAGCACGCATTGGTTTGGAAGTTTTCCCGCAGCAACCGGATCTCGGGTCTCTTCGCGCTTCCGGGCAACGCGGGAACCGCCGGCATGGCGGAGAACGTGCCGAACATCGCGGCGGACGACGTGGAAGGGGTCGTGCGCTCGGCGCGCGATCTCAACGTGAACCTCGTCTTCGTTGGACCTGAGGCGCCGCTCGCCGCCGGTCTGGTAGACGCGCTGACCGCCGAAGGCATTCACGCGATCGGACCTCACGCGCGCGCCGCCGAGCTCGAGTCGAGCAAGGCGACGAGCAAGGCGTTCATGACGAGCTACGGGATCCCGACCGCCGATCACCGAACCTTCACGGACGCCGACGATCTCGAGCGCTACGTTCGTTCATCGCGAACCGCGCTTGTCGTCAAGAAGAGCGGTCTCGCTGCCGGCAAGGGCGTGATCGAGTCGGACGACGTGGATCGACTCGCCGAGGCCGGTCGTCGCTTCATCGATGAGGGCGACTCCGTCGTCGTAGAAGAGCGCCTCTCCGGCTACGAGGTCTCGGTTTTCGGCATTTCGGACGGCGACGGCTTCGTCCTGCTACCTGCCGCGACCGACTACAAGAAGGCCGGCGTAGGTGGTTCGGGGCCGAACACCGGGGGCATGGGCGCGCTCTCGCCCGTCCCCTGGCTGACACCGGAGGACCACGGGCGCATTCTCACCACGATCGTGGAGCCCACGTATCGCGGGCTGAAGGAAGCCGGTCTCGCGTACCGTGGCGTTCTCTACTTCGGAATCATGGTTACGGAGTCCGGGCCGATGCTGCTCGAGTACAACGTCCGCCTCGGCGACCCGGAGACGCAGGTCGTGTTGCCGCTCCTGCGCAGCGACCTTGCCAACCTCTGCGACGCGGCCGTCAACGGTACGGTCGGCGATTTCCCGATCCGTATCTCGAACAGCACTGCGCTCGGAGTCGTTGTTGCGGCGCCGGGCTACCCGTCCGAGTATCCGAAAGGGATTCCCGTGGAGCAGCTTCCGTCCAGACCCGACAACGAGGCGCTTCTCTTCCACGCTGCCACCGCCACCCGCGACGGCGCCGTCGTCACCGGCGGTGGTCGTTGCTTCACCGTCGTGGGAGTCGGGCCCGAGCTTCTGACCGCACGGACCCGCGCGTACACGGCGGCGAAGGAGGTCATCTTTCCCGGCTCCTGGTTCCGACCGGATATCGGGGGGAGGATCTTCGGGTAGGCCTAGTGCTCGGCCAGCCAACCCTGCTGGCGTCTGATCTCGTAGAGGGCGACACCGCACGCGACCGAGACGTTGAGTGAGTCGGCGTGCCCGGCCGTCGGGATGCGGACGAGAGCGTCGGCGCGATCGGCTACGAGACGGGACACGCCCTTGCCTTCGCTGCCGAGAACGACGGCCGTCCTGCCGGACAGCTTCGTCTGGTGAATCGGCTCGCCCGACATCTCCGCAGCGTACACCCAGAACCCGCGTTCCTGCATCGCCTCCACCGCGGCCGCAAGGTTCGTGACGGTGACGATGGTCACGTGCGGGGCGGTCCCAGCGCTCGACTGAATCGCCACGCTCGACAGCGGCGCCGATCGTCGCCCGGGAACGACGACCGCGTCCACCGCGAACTGGTCCGCCGAGCGCAGGATCGCTCCGTAGTTGTGCGGATCGGTCACGTGATCGACCACGAGGATGAGCCCGAAACGCTCGTCCGATCGCTCCAGCACCTCCGCGAGCGACGCAGACCGCCCCTCGGTGCCGCTCGCCGGCTCGAGGGCACAATCCCGGGCATCCGCCGCCAACGACCGAAGCTGCGAACGGCTGACTCTCCGCACGTCAACGCCCGCCTCGCGAGCCGCGCGAGCAAGCTCGGCCGACACGCCCCCGCCACCGGTGACGTAGAGTGCGCCCACGTGACCGCCGGAGGCGATCGCCTCTCGAATCGCGCGGTGCGAGGTGAGGTACCTACTCTGCCTCGCTGCCATACTGCTCGCGGACGTCGATCACGCCGTCGTAGTCGGTGTCTCGTTCCCACATCTCGATGTACACGCCGCGGCGGAGGTAGATCCAGATGTCGATCCGCTGGTCGTAGTTGGAGTCGATCTCCTCACGCTGAAGAACGCCGTTCTCGTAGAAGTAGAAATCGTCCATGTAGCCGTCGCGATTGAAGTCTGCCGCCTCGCGCACCTTGTTGCCCGCGTCGTTGACCATCACCGCATAGTCGACCGTTCCGTCGTCGTTGCGATCGAGGGTGAGCCAACCGTCCTGGTATGCTTCCGGATCGAATGCCTGCCAGGAGCTCAGCGGACGGGTATCCGGGAGCTCCTCTGCACCAACGCCGCCGGCTGCGGCGAAGATCACGAGCACGAGCGCGATGCCGGTCGGGAATCGTCGTATCACCCCTCTAGTGTCGGCAGTCCAAAAGCGAGCGTCCAGCATTTCGAGATCGACTACTCCTCACGCGCGCGCGTCTCGGCCACCTCGAGGGCTTCGAGGAGCGAGTTGACCCGCTGCGCGAGGTCCTTCAGCTCATCCCGGCGACGGAGATGGATGCGCACTCCTGTCTCACCGGCCAGAGCACGTCTGATGTCCGTGGACATTCGGTAGACGGGGCCGGCGAGTCGACCCGCGTACGCCGCACCGAGCACGGAGAGCGTCAAGGCTATGACGAGGTTGTTGATCACGAGCGGCGGGATCACGAGCGCCCACCGTGTGGTGTCGGGAAGCGCCTCGAGCTCGTACGAGCGGCGTTCGATCGCGCGTCCGTCCACTTCCACGGCCTCGGCGGACTCGATCTGCCGATAGACCACGATGAACTCGCGGAGAAGATTGTCGCCCGATATGTAGGTGAACCAGTAGTAGCTGAGGAACCCGAGCGTCGTGACGCCGACGCAGACCACAATCGCCAGGACAATCTGACTCATCATGCGGGCCTGCAGCCCGGACGAGAACAAACGTCGCCGCCGTCTGGCCCGCTTGCCCATGCGCTATCGCAGATCCGCGAGAGGCACCGGGCTCGGCGAAGTATTGTCGCCTTCGATCTCGGCGAGCTCCTTGAGCAACGACTTCTCTCGGGACGAGAGACGCTGTGGAACCGTCACGAGAATCCTGATATACATGTCGCCCCGCCGACCGGACGTGGACTGGGGAATACCTTCGTTCCGGAGACGAAGAATCTTGTTGTTCTGCGTTCCGGGAGGGATCTTCACCTTCACCTTCTTGTCTTCGAGCGTTGGAACGTGCAACTCCGTCCCGAGCGCGGCCTGAGTGTAGGTGATTGGGATCACGCAGTAGACGTCGTATCCGTCGCGCTCGAAATACTCGTGCGCTTTCACGCGGATCACTACGTAGAGGTCCCCGGGGGGACCGCCGCGAGGACCCGAGTCGCCCTGCTCGGGGATACGGATGCGGCGCCCATCGTCCACACCGGCGGGGATGGTCACGTTGATCTTCTGATTCTTCTTGAGGAGCCCGTTCCCGCCGCACTTGGCGCACGGCTTCTCCACGATCGTCCCCTCGCCGTTGCATGTGGGACAGGTACTGGCAATCGAGAAGAATCCTGAGCTGCGGCGGACCTGCCCGGCACCGCCGCAGGTGGGGCACGTCTTACTCCCGCTTCCCGGCTCCGAACCGCTACCCTTGCAGCGATCGCAGCTGATCTCCTTGGGATAGCTGACCTCGGCCTTCGTCCCGAATACGGCATCCTTGAACGAGATCTCCAGGTCGTAGCGAAGATCGCTTCCGCGCTGAACGCTCTCGCGGCGTCCCCCGCGCCTGCGACCGCCTCCGAAGAACTGATCGAATATGTTGCCGAATCCACCAAGATCGCCGAAGATATCCTCGAAATCGCGGAACGCGTGCGAGTAGTCCTGAGCTCCGCCGCCGCCCATGCCTTCAACGCCGGCGAATCCGAACTGGTCGTACGCCTGGCGCTTCTTGTCGTCCGCGAGGACCTCGTACGCTTCCGTCGCTTCCTTGAAGCGTTCCTCCGCGGTCTTGTCGCCGGGATTGCGATCGGGATGGTTCGCGACCGCAACCTTGCGGTACGCCTTCTTAATCTCGTCCTTGCTCGCCCCTCGCGAAATGCCGAGCACCTCGTAATAGTCGCGTTTTGCCACAGCCGCTAGCTCTTCTGCTCGTCCTCATCAACGACTTCGTAGTCAACGTCTTCCGCGTCAGCCCCACCCGAGGCATCTTCGCCCGCCGACTGGCCGCCGTCCGCGCTACCCGGTTGCTCGCCGGCCTCCTGGGCTCCGGCAGCCTGATCCTGCGCCTGTTGAGAGGAGTAGATGCGTTCGGCGATTGGGTGCATCGCCTGATTGAGCGCTTCGATCTTCTGGCGCATCGCTCCCGCGTCGCCGCTCTCGATCGCCGACTTCAGCTCCGCAATCGCAGCCTCCGCGGCGCTCTTCTCGTCTGCAGTGATCGTCTGCTCATTGTCCTTCAGGAGCTTCTCGGTGCTGTAGACGAGCGTATCGGCCTCGTTCTTCACCTCGGCGGACTCGCGGGTCTTCTTGTCCTGCTCAGCATTCGCCTCAGCTTCCTTAACCATACGGTTAATCTCGTCCTCGGACAGACCGGACGAGCTCTCGATCCGGATCTTCTGTTCCTTGCCGGTACCCAGATCCTTCGCCGAGACGTGCACGATACCGTTCGCATCGATATCGAACGCCACCTCGATCTGAGGAACGCCGCGGGGGGCCGGAGGGATCCCCACCAGATCGAACCGACCAAGCGTCCGGTTATCCTTCGCCATCTCCCGCTCACCCTGCAGCACGTGGATGCTCACCGCCGTCTGGTTGTCTGCCGCAGTGCTGAAGATCTGGCTCTTGCGCGTGGGGATCGTTGTGTTCCGTTCGATGAGCTTCGTGAACACGCCGCCGAGCGTCTCGATACCGAGCGAAAGCGGCGTGACGTCCAGCAGAAGCACGTCCTTGACGTCGCCGCCCAGGATTCCGCCCTGAATCGCCGCGCCGACCGCGACGACCTCGTCCGGATTTACGCCCTTGTGCGGCTCTCGACCGAACAACTCGGTCACAACGCGCTGCACCGCAGGAATGCGCGTGGAGCCGCCCACGAGAATCACCTCGTCGATCTCAGAAGCGCTGAGGCCCGCGTCCTGCAGGGCCTTCTGACACGGGCCCTTCGTGGAATCAACGAGATCCGCCACCATTTGCTCGAACTTGGAACGGTTCAGGCTGTACTGAAGGTGCTTCGGACCGCTGGAGTCCGCCGTTATGAACGGAAGGTTGATATCCGTCTGCTGGGTGCTCGAGAGCTCCTTCTTCGCCTTCTCGGAAGCCTCCTTCAGCCGCTGCAGCGCCATGCGATCCTTGGAGAGATCGATACCATAGTCGCCCTTGAAGCTCTCAACGAGCCAGTCGATGATTCTCTGATCGAAGTTGTCGCCACCGAGATGCGTGTCGCCGTTCGTGCTCTTGACCTCGAACACGCCGTCCCCGAGCTCGAGGATCGATATATCGAAGGTGCCGCCGCCAAGGTCGTAGACAGCGATCTTCTCTTCCTTCTTCTCCTTCGCGAAACCGTATGCGAGCGACGCTGCGGTGGGCTCGTTCACGATGCGCTTCACCTCGAGCCCTGCGATTTTGCCCGCGTCCTTCGTCGCCTGGCGCTGTGCGTCATTGAAGTAGGCTGGCACGGTGATGACCGCCTCGGTCACCGACTCTCCGAGATAATCCTCGGCGGTCTCCTTCATCTTCTGCAGAATGGCCGCGGAGATCTCGGGCGGAGAGTAGACCTTGTCGTCGATCTTCACACGTGCGAGCCCGCTCGACTCGGTGATCTGATACGGGACCATCGAGATCTCCTGCTCGACTTCCGCGTACCGGCGTCCCATGAAGCGTTTGATCGAGTAGATGGTGTTTTCCGGATTCGTAACCATCTGGTTCTTCGCCGGCTGACCGACGAGTCGCTCGCCCTTCGCGGTGAATGCAACCATGGACGGCGTGGTCCGCTGGCCTTCCGCGTTCTGAATGACGACCGGCTCGCCGCCTTCCATCACGGCTACGCAGGAGTTCGTTGTTCCAAGATCTATACCGATGATCCTACCCATATGGTACTCCTCTGCTCTTCTCTACCCGAGAAGATCAATGCTTTGTTGCCGACAGGCAAGCCCACCCGATCCTACTTCGTGGAGTCGGATGCCTCGCCGCCGTCTTCTCCGTTGCGCTCGGAATCGCCCTGGGCGCCTCTCGTACTCGAAGGCATCGCCACCTTCACCTTCGCCGGTCGGAGAACCCGTTCGTGCAGAAGGTAGCCCTTCTGGAAGTCCTCGAGCACCACGGGATGCTCGGTATCCGACTTCTCCTCGGTCATCATGGCCTCGTGCCGCTGCGGGTCGAACTCCTCGCCCACGCTGTCGAACCGGATGAGCTTCCACTTCCGTTCCAGCATTGACGTGAACTGCTTTTCGATCATGACGATGCCGTCATGGAAGGAAGCGAAGTCGTGCGACTCCTCGGCCGACTTGATCGCCCGCTCGAAGTCGTCGATGATCGGAACGATATCGAGGAGCAGCTCGCGATTCGCGTACGCCACGAACTCCTCCTTCTCCCGGTGCATGCGCTTCCGGTAGTTGTCGAAATCGGCCGACTTTCGCAGGAGTTGGTCCTTCAGATCCGCGATTTCGCGCTCGAGATCAGCCATTGCGGCCTCCGGCGACGGCACCCCCTCCTCAGCGGTGTCCGCGTTTTCCGAATCCGACTGATCTACGTTCTCAACGACATCGGACGGTGACTCGCTCGCGTTCGCGGCGGTCGTTGCATCTGTCTGGGGCTCATTCTCGGCCGCTGCATCCTCGTTGGGTACAGTCGCTTCCTCGCGAGCATCTCGATCGTTTGGCATGCAAACCTCTGTGCGTGATTCTTCGCTGCAAAAGTACCTACGGCCCTATGCAGCGTCAACCCTGAGCACCGAACCGCTACTTGGCCGCCAATTCGAGAATGAGCTCGACCTCCCCACGCGACAGGCTCGTCGCCCGCGCGATCTCGTCCACGTTCCAGCTCTGGCGCGCGAGCTTGATCACGGTGTCCCGGGTGGTTACCGGCGGAGCCCCGCCGTCCTTCCCTCCGGAGCCCTTATGCTCCTGCTTCATGATCGCCCCGAGCAGTTTCACCTGCTCCTCAGCCTCGCGCTGGACCTCCTCGAGCCGAGTCTCGGTTCGCGCGAGCCATTCCCGCGCCTGATTGAGGTTCTCCATCCGCTCCTCGATCTCCTCGAGTGTCTGGTCCAGCAGCGCAAGCTGCTTCACCGCGGCGTCCGCATCCCGCTTGTTCGAGGCAAGCTGCCCAACCCGCCTCGAGAGCTCCTCGATCTTGTCCGGAACCACATTCACCTGAGAGGTGATTTCGGCCAACCGGGTCTCGATCTCCTGCAAGCTCTGGAAGTTCTTGTCAACGCCCTCGGTCGTGAGGTCGAGTATCGAACGCTTCTTCTCGAGCCGCTGGAACTTGCCCTCAACATCCTTCTCGAGCTGCTCAAGCGACCGCAGCGACGCCTGCATCGCCTGGAGCGAATCGTTGCTCGCCGTCACGTGCTCCAGCTTGAGCTCGACAGCCTGACTCATCGAGAGCAGCTTCTTGTAGTCGTCCTCGAGCGCGTCGATCCGACGCTTCTCAGACACGAATCTGCTCATCTTGTCGTTCACATCGTCCGCCGACTTGCGCAGGCGCGAGAACTGTGCCTCGATCTCCCGAAGGTCCTTTCGTTGCGACTCGACCCGTTCGAGGTCGCCCTTGAGTTCCGCAATCTCCTGCGAGAGATCCTCCTTGATCTCGTCCGCCCGCTCGAAAAGGCGCGTCTGATCAACGAAGTTGCGTTGCTGTTTCTCGATCTCCTGCAAGTTCGAGCCGAGCGCGTTCGCCTCCTCGTTCAGTTTGCCGAGCAGACGTTCCTGATTCGCCGCGAACTGGTCCCTGCTGTCCTGGACCATCGTTCGGAACTCCTTGATCCGCGCGTCGATGTCGGCGCCGAACGCCTTCACCTGCTTCTCGGTATCGAGCCGCAGCTCCGAATAGCGTTCGCCGAACTCGGCGAGCGCCTCGGTGCTCTTCATCCGAATCTCGTCGGTGATCTTGCCCACCCTATTCGTCAGATCGTCGAGCTCACGCTGGAGCCGATCGCGTTCGGCCGCGTTCTCCGCGAGCGCCTCGTCCCGCTCCCCGGAGAAGGCATCCCGCAGCTCGGAAAGTGTTTCGCCCATGGAGACGCGGAAGTCGGCGATCTGCTGATTGACCTCGGCGCTCGTACTCTGAAGGCGTTGATCGACCTGGTTCTTCCATGTCGACGCTTCCCCGCGACTCTGCTCGAGCACCGACTCGAGCTCGCTGCGACCGGCGTCAAACTCGCGACCGAGCTCTTCAATCTGCCGGCGCACGCTGCGGTCCAGCTCATTGAGCTCAGCCGCCATCTGCTCGCGGTGCTGCGAGAACTCGGAGCGCAGTCCGCTCTTCGACTCGGCGGCGAGTTGCTGAATCTCGTCTTCGATCTCGCGCTCCAGCGATGCAATGAGCTCGCGAGAGTCGGAGACGCGCAGCTCGATACCTCGCTGGAACTCGACGACTTCTTCCTCGATCTTCTCGTAGGTGCCGTATGCGGTGCTCTGCAGGTTCTCGAGCTGTCTCTTCACTTCGCCCGTGTAGTCGGCCTCGATCTGCGCTCGCTCGTCGCGAGCGCTCGTCGCCACATCATCCAGCTCCTGCCGGAAGGCGGCCTGCCAGTCCACGAGCCGCTGCTCCATCGCGACCTGACGTTCTCTCAGGTCCGAGAAGAACTCGTCCTCGAAGACCTGGAGCTTCTCGTTCACGTTCTCGTAGGCCCGATTCTTGAGATCCGATAGTCCGCTCTCGAGCTCGGCCATCTGATCGCGCACGCGCGTCATCTCCTCCTGGACCGCCGATCGGTCTCGGTCCCGGCTCGCCTTGAACTCATCGGTGAACTGCGTGAACTCGCCCCTCACGCGCGAAACGACCTGATTCATGGCGTCGTGGAGACGCCCCTCGAGCTCCTCGACTTCCGCACCAACGTCGCCGAGCCGCTCGAAGCGATAGGTGATCTGCGACTCGTAGTCGGAGAGACGTTCCTCGATGTCGCCCAGTATCTGACGCTGAAGGTCGGCCGCGGCCTGGTCCACACGCTCGTTCAGCTCCGAGCCGAAGCCCTCGATTCTGCGATCGATCCCCGCCCTCGTCGCGTCCAGACGCTTGTCTCGCTCTGCAAGGCGGGTCTCCGCCTGGTCGAGCTCAACGAGCGCGGCGTCGATCCGTTCGTGAAGCGCACGTTTCTGATGCTCAAGCCGTCCGGTCATCTCGCGCACCGCCTCTTGCGCCGCGGTGTCGATGCGTTTCCGGAGGTTGCTGAGCGCCTCGGTCTCCATCGCCTCGCCGCGCTCGGCAAGGCCGAGGAGGCGCTTCTGATAGTCGGTTTCGAGCACTTCAAGCTGTTCACGGATCTCGCTGAGCTGCTCGGAGCTCTGGATGGAGGCCTCCTGAGCCCTGTGGACGACGGTATGGCCGATCTCCTCGAGCTCCTCGCGCGAACGCGCCGCGAGCGATTCGGCGCGTTCTTCCGCTCCGCGCACGAACTCCTCGAACTGGTTCACACGCTCCTGGAAGCCGCCGAGCTCGTCGCGGATGGACTCCACGCGTTCGGCCGCCTCGCTCAGGACGTCCGCCCGGACGTCCCGCAGGTGGGCCTCGTTCTCCGAGCGGAAGCGCTCTCCGACCTCGTCCAGGCCCTTCTCCACGGCCGAGAGCCGCTCCTGGCTCTGCTTGATGCGCCGCCCCACCGTATCCACGTAGGAGGACTCCTCGCGGACACGATCGATATTCTCCTGGGCGCGAGCGGTCATCTGGACGAGCTCGTCGAGCGCTGCGTCGTACTGGCCGATCCTCGTCCCGATCCGCTCGATCTCTTCGGCACGGCTGTTGAGTCCGCTCTCGATCGCCTGGACGCGCTTGAGGACCTCCTTGGCGGCCTTCTGATGGACCTCCAATTCGATACCCATGTCCTTGATCGCGACGACCTTGTCCTGGACGTGCGCTTCGAGCTCGTCGTGGACCCGATCCGCGTACTTCTTCACCTTCTCGAGCGACCGATTGTTCCGATCGAGCTGCCGATAGACGAACAGCACGATCACAACGATCGTAATGACGATGATATCTGCACCTGAGAATTGCATCGTTCCCCCCCCGAAGAACTTGTCACAGCCATTATAACCGGAATTCGGGAGGATGACTATCGATTCGTGAGACTTTGTGGGGGATTAGTGGCGGAGGGACTTGAACCCCCGACCGAGCGGATATGAGCCGCTTGCTCTACCGACTGAGCTACGCCACCGCAGATTCGAGCCATGAAGATAGACAATTGCTCTCCCCGATGTCAAGCCGCCGAGCGGTCGAGCCCGGCCCCGCCGCTCATACGAGGTTGTGCGACTGGGCGTGGCTCATGAGCCTCGCATTCCAGTAGTTCCTGCGCAGGTAGTCGGTCTTGTGCGCGTATTCGTCCATCCTGCTCGTGCGTTGCTGGATGTAGCGGACCGCCTTACCCAGAACGGTCGCGCCGTCCTCCAGATTGAGCTCGCCGCTCCCGGGCAGAATCAGACTGTAGAGGTAGAAGTAGATCCTGTTGTAGGGATCGATCTCGCTCAGTCGAAGCTCGCGCGTGAGTCGGTGCATCTCCTGCACGCCGTCCGCGACTCGGCCGCTCTCCGCGAGAAGATAGCCCCTGAGCGCCAACATCTGGTGTTGGAGAACGCGCGTGCCGGCGGCCGCGCCGATCGCACGGTCCTCGAGGGAGGCGTACCCGCTCGTCCACGAGAAGCCCTCCACCGGTCCGGGCGCACCGGGCGTCATCTCAAGCCCCTCCTCGAGCGCCTGGATCGCCTCGCCGTGTTCGCCGAGACGAAGTTGCCCCTCAGCGAGGAAGAAGAGCGTCTCCGCGCTCGGGCTGAGATCCCGTAGCATGCGGATGCCACGCCGGGGTCGTCCGTCGTAGATGAGCGAACGCGCTACCCACCGGCTCATGACGATCCCGGGAGCGGTCGTCGCGTAGAGCCGTGCTCGGGATCGGCCGCGCGAAAAGACGTCCGCGGCCTCATCGTAGCGGCCGAGCTCGAACAGGACTCTGCCACGCGCGAGCTCGGCGAACAGCTGCACCTCCCTCATCCCGCTCTCCGCGGCGGCGGCGTCCAGCTGATCGGCCTGCGCGAGCGCTCGCGTCATGTTTCCGTAGACGAACTCGCAGACGAGACTCAGCTCGCGCGACCGCATCCGTTCGAAGAGATCGGTACCGACCGATGCCGACTTGGACGCGAGCAGGAAGTATTCGCGGGCACCAAGCAGATCCTCCTGCGCGAGCAACGCGAGACCGAAATCGAGGTTCGCGCGAGCCAGCCCGGCATGATCGTCGGTCTCCTGGTAGACCAGAACGGCTTGCTTGAGAATCGCGATGGTCTCCTTCGTTGGCGCGTCGCGGAAGGTGAGCCGGGCCTTCTGGACGGCCAGATCGCCTGCGGCAAAGTCGCACTGCTCCGATTCAGCGGTCCGCTCGCTCGATGTTCGCGTCCGTTCGGCCGCCTGGACGTTGCCCTGGAGCAAGGCGAGTCGAAGCCGATTCGTCGCGATCACCGCCTGCATGCACGATCTCGCGGCAGGGTCGTACGCCGGCGGCGGCACGGCGTCGTAGAGCAGCCGCTGCACCTTCTCGAGTTGCCGCTCCGAGAGCAGGCGAGTGAGAAGCCGGTGGTAGAGCCGAGGAAGGTCGCCTCCCTCCCGATACGGCGCGAGGAATGCGATGAGCTCCTCGGTTGGGACGATCGCTTCCGCCGTCACGAGCTCCACGAGCGTCGTCGCGACCTTCTCGTAGACCGTACGCGCCGCTCGGCCGAGCGCCGTCTCGAGTCGAGTACGGAGCTCCGGGATGAGCGGCACGATGTCGTCCCGGTCTTCGATGAGGCCGAGCGCACGAAACCGGGCGAGCGCCGCGGGAACGCGCACGCGGTCGGTGCCGAGACGTACGGCGACTTCCGTGTACTGCCCACGCGTGACAAAGGGCGCAACGTAGTACGCGGCAAGCAGCAACTCTTGCATCTCCGAGTCCTCGGAGGCGACCACCCTCCACGCGAGGTCGAGATCCGTCACGCGCTCGAGATCGTCCTCCGTGAGCGAGTCCCAGTGCTCGGACCGGAGCAGATAGTGAGCGACCGGCGCGGAGCGTCCCGAGGTTACCCGCATCGCCCGGTCCCAGTTCGCGTCAACGGCCGTACGGTCGCGAAGCTCGGAGACGGTCGGCTTCGGCAAGCGCACGGTCGCCCGCATGAGCGAAGCGAGCGCTGTCGGGGGTGTGTTGCGAACCGACGTCGCCACCACAATCAGCCCCGGGTCGTGTTCCGGAACGGGTATCCTCGCCACGGTACGCGCCACGGCTTCCAGTGCCTGCGGCGGCCAACGGTCCACGTTGTGGCAGACGAGGATCGGAGGCACGAGCGACTCGGCCGCGCGACGCACGTAGGACACGAGATAGCACTCGAACGCGATCAGAAGATCAGCGTCGAAGTTGTCGGGAAGGATCGACGACCTGCTCCGCGACGCAATCGCCTGCACAAGGGACAGGCGTTCGTCCCACGACCCGCGTTCGGCGTGATTGAGCCAGAATCCGGTCTCGTGCACCTCGAGCGGCGAGAATGCGCTCATGACGGGGCCCAGGGGATGCGAGCACGCTGCCTCGGCGTCAAGACGACGCGCGGCCGCAGCTGCGCCGCCGAACGAGTCGAGCGCCGCCGCAACGTTCGCGCGCAGCGCCACCGTGTCGTCCGAGGCGACGAGAAGCATGCCGCCCACGAGCTCCTCCGTGCCGAGCTTCTCCAGGATCGTTTCCACGGCTCGCTCGTTCCCGGCATAGTCGGCGACCGCGCCCCATTCGGCCCCTCGGGCGCCGGCGGCTCCGACCACGCGGTAGAGCGATCCCGTGCGACTCCGCTCGCTCTCCAGCTCGAGATGATGCTCGAGGAGCGAGTGGGCACCCTCACCTACCCACGCCTCGTTGTCGAGGTAGACCGGCAGGAGCGCCTCGTGCACCCTCTCCACCGCTTGTGCCGGGCTTCCCTCGATGTAATCGAGGACCACGCTCCAGCCGGCGAGCTCGTTCTCCCGCGCCCCAAGCAGCGCGACCGTCTGCGAGAGCGCGTCGAGCACCCCCTGGCGATCCTCCGGCTGCGCGCGTTCGAATCGGAAGACCAGGAGTCCGCCACGCCGGTCGGCGAAGCTTCCCCCCTGAACCTCCACGACCGCGATGATCCGTCTGCGTATATCGGCGGTGAGCTCAGGCTGAAGGCGTTCGAGCTGTTTGAGACCGTGGATCTCTACGGCGAGTGTGTACATCGACTTCCTCTCTATGATTCTCGCCCGAAAGGATGCCGATGTTTACCGGAGGCTACAGCTCGTCGACGGGAAGGTTCCTCGGATCGGCCGCGCCGATCGAATCCACGTCTCCTCGATAGCTCGTTCCGTAGATGTGCTGGAAGAGCCTCTCCATGTCCTCCGGCGACAACTCGATGAACTGGATCGCGATGTAGACTCGTCCGGCGTCCTGGAACTTGCGCATCACGCGCCCGCGCGCGGAAATCGTCTCGTCTCCGAGCGTGATCTTGAGATCGAGGTCGGTGTAAAGCAGGATGTCCGGTCCGTCGGGCGGGTAGCTGAAGAGCAGCCCCGAGCCCGAGATGTCGATCAGCTCGGCCGCGCCGAACTCGTCGATCTGAGGCTCGGCGCTGAAGTATCCGTTCACCTTCAACGAATACGCGAGAATGCGACCGAACTGGACCACGAAGTCGAACACCGCCGGCTCGAATCGCTCCTGGTCCGAGTCCGCACGAATCAGGTACGTGTATCCAACGACGTACTGACGGTACAGCACCGGACAATAGAGCTCGTGCCACAGGCGCTTCGCCCGATTCGACTCCACGATTTTCCCGATCTGCTCGAGAACGCTGAACATGTCCTCGCCGTCCTCGGCCTTGAGCGAGATGATCTCGTCCTGCGAGAGCAGACGTTCGCGGATTTCGGACGACCGAATCTGGGTCTCCGCAGTGTAGAACGGCAACACGAGGATCTTGCCCGACCGTGCGATCAAGCGCTCCTGGAAGGTGGTCGGTTTGCGCTCGCGAAACATCACGATCTTGTTCTCGGTCGCGAATCGCGCGGCGCGTTCGCGAAACGCTTTGAGCAGATCGGAGATCTTGGCGGCGTCGAACCCCGGGGCGGCGCCCGGGTCCTCGGCCGGCTCGTACTGATCCGAGTCGGGGTAGTCGAGCCTCACTTGCTTCCCCTTGAAGAGGAACGATACGCTGACTCCGGAGGGCGCCTTGATCCGCTCGAAGCTTCTCGAGAGATCCCGAAATAGCTCGTGCGGCTGCACGAGCTCGGCTACATCGTCGTTGGTCTCAACGACCCTGGTCGTGAAAGTCATGGGATTGTTGCGGAAGCGAAAGAACGCGGTGACTTCGTCCAGTTTGGCAGGAAAGATATCGTCCGCGAGGCGAATCCAGAGCCGTTCATCGTTGAACTTCACGATATACGCCTGAAGGCGTTCTGCGCCTACGTGGACCTCAAGCGGAGCGTGGTTCTCGACCAGATTCTTGAGTATGAACTCCTTTTCGATCCGCTTGATCTCGTGTGCCAATCGGTCCCCCCCTTACCAGTTGGCCGCCGGCGTATCCACCCCAGGGACAAAGGTCTCTACTCTATCAGCTCCCCGCTCGTGAACTTGAACATCGGAAGTATACCACCGCCCATCACTCATTTCCAGAACGAGCTCGCCTACCCACGAGTCGGATTCGGCCACGAACCGGAACGGAAACGACAGCTCTCCGGTCGGCAGTCCGGCGGGACGACCCACGCGAACGAAATCCGCCTCTCGAGCCTCGCTCACGAGCCGCTCGAACGCGGCTCGCACACCGAGTCCGGGTCGTTCCTCGATGGTACTCGGGACGGACCCCGCCGATCCGCCGGAACCAACCGCCTGCTCCAGAACGCGCATCGCCGCTCGACGCGCATCGTACTCCAGGCGAGAGAGACCGCTCGTGCGAAGCGAGCCGAGAACGAAGTCGTTGGGATACAGCGCTGCGGCGGCGAGACGACTTCCGGCGAACGCCGTGTCGCGTGGGTCGATCGAATCGCCTTCGGAGGCCGGAGACACGGCCGTCGTTGAACCGTCCTCGCGCCCGTTCTCCGGCTGCGCGCCCGCCGCGTCGCCTACGGCTGACGGCGGATCCATTCGCCTGCGCCCTTCCTCGGTGAGGCCCATCGAACCTTCCCCGCCGCTCTCCCGGTCGGCACCGGCAACCGGATCGGAGTCGTCGAGCCCATCGTCGGCCCGTTCTCTTGATCTCCGGCAGCCGGAAACGGCAACGAAAATGAGGAACACCGCGAGTATCAGACAGGCGGCTCGGTTTGCTGGACGCACTGGTAGCCATACTATAGATTGGCCGCACATGGATGTAAAGGATCACGTGCTTTGGCATCTCGATCGCGACTTCACCACTCCGATACGCGACCCGCTCTGGGGCCACATCTACCTCTCGGACGGCCTCGTCTCGATCCTCGACTCGGTCGAGTTCCAGCAGCTCGCGAAGATCAAACAGCTTGGCCCGTCGCACCTCGTCTATCCGGGAGCGACGCATACGAGACTTGCGCACAGCCTGGGTGTCTACCATATCGCGCGCCGGATGATCCGTGCGCTCCTCACCTACGACGAGGCGCCGCCGCTCAGCAAGGAGTTCGTCACCGCGTACCTATGCGCGGCGCTGCTCCACGATCTCGGGCACTTTCCGTTTACGCACAGCCTGAAGGAACTGCCGCTCGTCGAGCACGAGGCGCTCGCCGCGGCCATGGTGCAGGAGGGCGACCTCGCCCGCCGGATTCGCGATCGCGTGGGAGCCGATCCGGCAATCGTCGCGAGAATCATCGACGAGTCGATCGACGACGGCGGGTGCGCTGAGGTGCGCCTGTTCCGCAGGCTTCTCTCCGGATCGCTCGATCCGGATAAACTCGACTACCTCAACCGCGACGCGTACTTCTGCGGCGTTCCGTACGGTACGCAGGACATCGACTTCGCGATCAGCCGTCTGCGGCCGAACGGCATGGACGGCATCGCGCTGCTCAGCTCGGGAATATCGGCGGTCGAGAACATCCTCTTCAGCAAGTACCTCATGTATCGCGCGGTCTACTGGCACCGCAACGTGCGAGTCGCCACGGCAATGATCAAGGAGGGGCTCTATCGGGCGCTGAACGAGGGGTTGATCCACGAACGGGATCTCTACGGGCTCACCGATGAGAGTTTCTACGCCGGCTTCTCGGCGAGGACCGAAGAGCCGTTCGAGCTCATCAGGCGCGTTTACGATCGGCAGCTCTATATCCCCGCCGCGGATCTCGCCTTCGACGACTCCAGGGAGTCGCACCGGCGGCTGGAGGACCTGCCGCAGCGCGCCGCCGTGGAAGAGCGCGCGCAGGAGCTCGTGAGCGCCAGGCTCGGTCGACCGATCGCCCCCCTCCAGGTCATCGTGGACATACCGGAAGCGGTCAGTTTCGAGGTCAACTTCCCGGTCATCGAACAAGACACCGTCCTGGACTACCCGGACGCAGGGACGGTCTTCACGCCGCACGTGATCGCCGACTTCACGCGCACGCTCCGCAGGATACGGCTCATTCTCGAGCCTCGCATCGCCGCGGAGCTCAACGATCCGCGGGCATTGCTCGCCGAGGCCGTGGAAACGTCGTAATTGATTATCGCGATACCATGTATTAAGATCAGCGGAGAGCCTGCAGATGAAGTACTCCAAATTGATGAAGGAACGTGTCCGGAGGGTAAACGTACTCCTCCGCGAGCTCGGATACGAGATGCTGGACGGCGAGCTGCTCGAAGAGACCTATTCCGCCGGCTTCGAGAGCACGGACGGGTTCCAGGGCGCCGTCTACATCGACCGCGACAGCAAGTTCCTCGAGCTGGCCTACACCTTCAGCTTCTCGAGTAACCTGGCCGACTTCGTGCAGGACAAACTGGAGGAAATGATGCAGCTCTGCTACGAATACGGCTGCTACTCCACGCTCCAGACGGCCGCTCGAGAAATCACGTTCACGGTCTTCTCGAAGATCTACTACGCCGGGCTCAACTACTACGCTCTCAAAGAGACGGTCCGCGACTACCGCGACGCCGTGGAATCGCTGGCGGAGCTTCTCGAGCTTCGCAGTGAGCTCGGCAAGGGAGCTGCCGGTGGCAACGCATAAATCGCTGGTCATCCACAACGTGATGGAGGACTCGGTGCTCCGGATCGTGGACGAAATCTGCGACGAGGATGCGGCGAGCGAGAACCCGAAGTACTGCACGTCCAACGAGTGCCGCATGGACGCCGCCTGCTACGTCCTCAATCGGGTCCCGCAGCGATACGTCACCTCGGCCCGGGGGCAGGCGCATATGGAGCTCGAGCTCGGTCGAGACAAGCAGCTCTACGTGGACCTGGTCGCGCTCGCGCACGAGGGTCTACGCCGCGTGAGCAGTTTCCGCCGGTCGTTCTACAACGGCGAACACTCGCAGATTACGACGCTCTCCGGCCCTCAGTTCTACCTTCCGACCATCAAGGGCCGGTTCTTCAACGGCGCCAGCTTCTCGCTCGTGACCGATGTAGAGGTCTCGCTCCTTCGCGACGACGAAACCGTCCCGATGATCGACTCCCGGTGGCAGAACCCCTACGCGATCGTGGGCAATACCGCGGGCACCTACCTCTTCTGGCCCGCGCCGATTCCCGCCGAGAACGACGGCGAGCGACGGACCTTCGAGTTCGAGATACGCGTGGAAGCCTCCGGCTACGACGAGTTCCATCACTACTTCACGATTGACCGCCTGAGCGTGGGTCAGGTACCCGAAGCGCTCGAGATGGCCGGAGAACACCGTCTCCCCGATCTCTATCTGGTTCCCACGACGTAGACAGCGCTAGAAGCGCTCGCTCACGATCTGCACGTCCTGGATGCGGCCGAGCGACTCCTCTTCCACGAAGTGGAGCGCCTTCTGCATAACCCTTTCGCCGTGCTCTCGCGAGTTCGAGACCACCGCTCCCCCGAGTTGCACGAAACTGAGGCTCTCCTGGAGATCCACCTCCGCGACCGAGATACGGTAACGCCGAATCAGCTTCTCCTTGAGCGACTTCACCATCCGGCGCTTGTCCTTGATCGACCCGATCTCGGGCAACTCGATGATGAGTTGAATCATCGAAACGACCATCACTCCTCGTTCAGCATGTCCCGGATGTCGTCCATCTTCAGGTCGAGCACTTCGGAGTCGTCTCCCCCGGTCGCTCGGTCCTTGAGCGGAAGATAGATCTCGTTGAAGAGCCTTGCGAGACGATAGACCTCATCGTCCTGGTAGAACCTTGGGATCTTCACCTCCAGGTTGTAGCCCTTCTCGTTCATGCCGCGTCGCATGACGTGGATCGGATCGGAGACCGTCAGCGCGAAATGGGGAGTGTAATAGAAGAGGAGTGCGAGCACCAGGAAGACAATGACCGCGAAGTAGAGCAAGTTCGCGCGAGACTGCTCCTGGTTTACCGGGCGGAGATCGAAGAAGACGCGAATCGCGTCGCGCTCGCCGTATCCGTAGTCCGTCGGTCCAAAATACTCGTCGTAGTATTCCGTCTCGTGGCGCGAGTATACGGTCCGACCCGCTCGCTGTACGACGAGGATCGACTCTTCGATGTCCGCGAGCCCGCGGAGCGACTCAAGGTCGGCCGCGTCGGTGAGATCGTATTCGTCGATCTCGTTGAGCAGATCGAGTGTCTGCTCCTGATACCGTGCCTCGAGACCGCTCGCCCCGAGCATCGTGAACAGAATCGTCATGAGCAGCACGCCGACCACGACCACGGTGACCGCGACGGTCGAGATCTTCGCAACGTGACGTTGTGCCATCGTCGAGTCGGTGTTCCGGATCCGCGCGAATACCTTCAGGACACGGAGGAGACGGAGGATCCGCGCGATTCGTATCGCCTTCACGACTTTGAGCACGTTGAGGATCCCGGCCAGTCCCACTACCGTGGCCGTTCCGCTCCAGTACGCGAGGACCGCCGGCCCCGAGCTGAGCAGGAGCAGCGGCACCGAGGCCAGGAGGTCGACCCAACCCCGCTCGTACCAGAAGTAGATCCCGGTCCGTCGATTCACGAAGGCGAAGTAGAGGCGCGTGAGAAACTCGACCGTGAAGAACAGGTCGAACGCGAACCCCGTAAAAAGTAGGACGCGACGCACGTCCCATGACCATCCCACGAGGATCGCGAGGTCCTCGAGAAACGTCTGAACCAGTACGAGGACGATCGCAACGATTACCAGGTTCTCCAACGCGTTTCGTAGTCTGCTCATCTCACCACCCGTTCTCTGCCGCTATCGAATAGAGCTCGTCCAGGAGCTTAATGTCAAAACCGTAGAATTTGTAGTTCCGTCGCGCAATGCTCAACCAGCTCGCGTCCGGCGTATCCGCGCCTCGGTCGACC
Source organism: Spirochaetales bacterium (assembly GCA_046538735.1). Classification (GTDB taxonomy): domain Bacteria; phylum Spirochaetota; class Spirochaetia; order DSM-27196; family SLST01; genus SLST01. The sequence continues at coordinate 9,524 of JBKHII010000006.1, read as the reverse complement.
TGGACGTTGGGCTGGTAGCTCCTGCACCGTGCTGCGAACACGGCGCCCAGACGCGCCGTCGCCTCGATGAACCGATTCTGCACGTACGACACGTTGGCGTTGACGCCGCTCCTGATCACCTGCTCAGGGACGAGCTGAAGCTGCTTCCGTACCGCAACGAAGACCTTCTCCGCGAACTGGCTCGGAACGATCCCTGAGGTCTGCTCCGACTGCAGCTGCGCCCCGCCCGAAGCGACGAGATGGACCGAAGGCTTCAGCAACAGCGTCGCCTCGATCATCGCTTTCACGTCGTCCTTGCTCAGCTTCAACCGCTGGACCTTCGTGAGCTCGAAGTGAACGTAGCTCTTGCGCTCCCAGATCGCGTCCACGTAGCGATCTACCACGCCGAAGGCGAGCGCGGTGTACGCACCGGTGAAGGTGCGCCTCGCCTCGAGCTTCGCGAGAAGCCCCTTGAGAAAGGAGAGAACTTGGTCTCGCACCTCGTCCGTGCTCACGCTCTGCTGGCGGAGCAGATTCACGAAACCGAATCGCACGCCTCCCGCCAACCGCTCCAGATCGGGAATCAGCTGCTCGTCCACACGCGAGATGAGAGCCTCCAGCAGGAGTGTTACAATCTTGTTCCACGAGCGGCCGGAGAAAAACGCGGCAGACGACAGCGTAGGAGCAAGCTGAGCCGCGTTCGTATGGAGGAACTGGATGATCTGCTCCTCGCGTTGAAGCGGGGTCAGCGGCTGGAGTGCCGGATTCTGAAGGAGGCGAGAGACAAATGCCGTTGCCTTGTGCTGTTCAGCGCTCATTCTCTCTTAGTCTCGGTTGCAGCGCGCGTTTACATAATGGGTGCGGCACCATACTATACCGCACGTGCGAGCACGCATAGCCCTCCTCATCCTCGGTTCCCTCGCGCTCGCCGAACTCGGCGCGCAGTCTCCGCCGAACCCCTTCGAGGAGGAGGCCCCCGAGACGCTGCTCGACCTCGAGCTCGGCGATGCAGACGTCTCATTCTTCGGCTCCGGCACATGGACGGCGGGGATCGCGCCCGCGATCGGATGGACCGTCACCGAGGACGACGACGGCGAGATCGTCTTCACTCCCGGCTACTCCTTTCCCGGCCTCGAGAATCAGGCCTTCTCCAACCGGGTGGATCTCACGCTCTCGCTCTGGCTGCTCGAACGCTACTTCTTCGAGACCACGGTCTCCGACGACCCGACCGCGTCCACCTTCCTCCTCGGCTACGCCGGCTTCCCGGACGAAAGCGTCCAATCGGTCCTCGTGGGAAACGCCGCGATCGGCATCAGCGCGTATCCCTACCTCGGTTTCGGCGACGAGAGCGGATTGATCGGTCAGGACGCGCCGGGGGCGAGCGCGCTCTTCCAGACCCCGTGGAGCGAGCACGAGCTCATGGTCCGCTTCGCGCCCGCGCAGGAGGAGGAGATTGTCTACGCGAACGGCGGCATCGTGGACGAGGAGCGCCTTCGCGCCGTCGAGTATCAGCGCGACCGTCATTTCGTCCTGCCGGACGGCAACCTCGACCTCCTCGAAGTCTACGTAGAGGATGCCGACGGTGAGTTCGAAGACGCGTCCGGCAACGCCTATCGCCGCGTCGACCTCGATCTGGAGACCGTTTACTCGCTCGCGGACGGCACGCTCAGCTTCGCGTCGCCTCCGACCACCCGCGTCCTCGTCTACTACGAGTCGAACGGCGTGCCGATCGGCCACGACGATCTCGGAACGGGAGCGTACTTCGGCCTGACCGGAGCGGGCCACCCCTTCCGCGACGAGCGGCGCGACTTCTCGTACACTGAGGACCCGCAGGAGTACCTCGAGCTCTTCGGGCTCTCGCCCGCCGACATCTCGCCTGCCACGCCGGAGGAGTACTTCGCCGAGCACTTCACCGCCACGATCGACGGCAAGCAGGCCTTCCTTCTCCACGAACCGGGACGATACGCGCCGTTTGCCTCCGCCTCCTACTACGGCCGCGAGATGGACGAGCGAACCTCGCTCTCGCTCGAAACGCGCTCCGGCGGATCGTTTCCGAGCGCCGTCCGGCTCGTCCGGCTCGAGACGCGCGACCTCCTCCGGCTCGCGGGTGCCGACCCCGATCCGCGCGCCTTCCAGAACCGCTACCCGCTCGCCTCCTCGCTCGTCGGCGACCCGGAGGTCAGGGCGAGTCTCGCCGGGCTCTACGGACCCGCCGGCGCCTCGCTCCCGTCCGCCCCGGACATCGTCTTCCGCGCCGCGCGCCCCGCCGAGCGAATCGCGCTCCCTGCGGACTACATCCCCGGAAGCGTGCGCATCCAACGCAACGGCGTCGTGGAGTCCGATTTCGTCGTGAACGACTCGGGCGAAATCGACTTTCGGCGTCCGCTCGCCGCCACCGACGTTGTCCGTGTTTCCTACCGTTCGAGCCTTCCCGGCGAAGCCGCCGAGCTGCTCTTCGCGAGCGGCAACCGGTTCTACCCGACTCCCGGCGTAGACGCGGAGCTGGCGCTCGGCGGCCGCTGGAAGCCGGTGGAGGGCCGCTACTCCACGCGCCCCGGCCAGTACCCCGGCCACCTCACGCTCTCCGGATCGGTCGCGCTCGACACCGCCGAGATCGGCGGAGAGCTCCGCGGCGCCGTCTCGTTCTCCTCGAGCGACACCAGCGGGGCGCTCCGGTTCGCGGGCATGGGCGAGAACAGCCGCACGATCCCGGTCTCCGCTACCGCGCTCTTTCCCGCGCCGCCGAGCAGCGTCGATCCCGGCGACCCGAGCGAATCGGGACCGGTCCAGGACGTGGAGCCGGAGGATCTCGGCGCCGACCTGCGCGGCCGTCTTTTCTACGTGGATCACTACGCGATCGGTCCGTTGGGCGACCGCCAACTGCTCGCGTACAACGTGGAGCCGTCGTTCGTGACCGCCTACCCGTACGAATCGGGCGGACGAATCGGACCCTACCCGGCGAGCCTCCCCTCAGACGACGGCGAGTCCTTCCCCACCGCTGCGGTCTTCGACTACGAGATCCCCGCGGGACGGAGATGGGTCGCCGGCCTCATCCGCGTGGACGGGGGCCGCGGAACCGACCTCTCGGAGACTCGGACGCTCATCGTCCCGTACCGAGTGCTCGGCCCGGGCGCCTCGGATTCGGACGCCCCGATCGGATCGGTCGAGGTCTTCATCCAGGTGGGCGCCATCGGCGAGGATCTGGATACCGACGGTTCGCTCGAGGGCGGTAGCGGCATCTCTTTCTCGGACGTCGCGGCAGGACTCACGCTCACCGCCGGCACCGTCCCGCCACCCGGCGTTCGCTACACCGAGGACGCGGACGGCAACGGTGTCCTCGACCGCGAGATCCCGGACCTCGTCGTGTCGCGCCACCTCGTCACGGTGGACGGCGGCGCGACCACCGGCTGGGACGCTGCGAGGATCCGGCTTACCGCCGAGGAAGCGGCGCGGCTCTCGGAAACCCGCGCCGTGCGCGTGCTCATCGCGCACGACGGAACCACGAGCGACTCGCGCGCGGGCACTATCCTCGTGGGTGAGATCACCGCGCACGGCTCGGCGTTCTCCGCCGACTACCCGGACAGCGCCTCCGTCTCGATCCGGGAGCTACCTGCGGACCTTGTTGACGGTGAATCGCTCGAGGCTGCATTCCCCGAGGTTGCGTCCCGATTGTCGGGCGCCGAGAACGAGCCGCGCCTCCTCTCGGTCGATTGGTCGGGTCTCGGCACGGAACCGCTGACGCTTGTCCGCGGCGCGGAGGTCCCGGCCGCCTCGTACGAGACGATGCGCCTCTACTACCGCCTCGCTCCCGACGCTTCGTCCGGCGGCACGATCGCGCTCCGCGCGGTGGGCGATGCCGGAACGATCGCCGAGACCGGGACCGAGCTGAAATCGGAAGCGTGGAACGAGCTCGTCGTGGAGCTCCCGGCCGACTCCGGCGCGGTGATCCGCACCGTTGAGATCGTGTTGGCGGGCGTCGACTCGAGCGAGGTCCTCCTGGACGAGCTCTCCTTCTGGGATCCTCGAACCAATCTCGGGGCGGTATCCGAGCTGGAGCTCGAGTGGCGTCCGGAGGTTGAACTGAGCGCCGGCAACGCCACGATCGTCTCGGACGTTGCGCTCGGGCAGCGGTTGCGCGCCCAGACGTCGGCGTTTCCGGGCGGCATCTCCGCGGCGCGATCCGGGGTCGAGAGCTCCACCGATCTCTCGGCGAACGTACTCGGAGCGGACGTCGGTCTCGGCCTCGATCTCCTCGCGACCGACGGCGGCACCGGCGTGCAGGGCCGCCACGAGGTGCGCATTCCGATCGCTCCGCTCGCGCTCGTCCTCGGGGATCGATTCCGAGCCGGCTACGGTCTGATCGATCCCGGCTTCACGCACACGAGCGACGCGGCGCTCACCATCGGAACGCTCGGTGAGGCCGCGCTCGGTTGGACGAGCACGCAACGGGAACGGGGCGCGGTCCACTGGTCGGCGGAGGCGAGCGCGGGCGCCGGGGCCACGACGGAGGCCGACGGCCTCTCGGCGGAGCTGCGGGTATCGCTGCGCGAAGAGGTTGAGGAAGGCGTCTCACCGTCGCCGTACCTCCGCAGTTGGGCGGAGAGCTTCGCCGACGTCGCCCCGAGGAGCGAGGTTGACCTCCGGTCGGGCCGCCTGACGCTCGCCGCGACGCTCACCGGCGATCCGATCGGGCTGGAAGGCAACGTGGACTCCGGCTTCGCGGTCTCCCGCGAGGCGGGTCAACGCAGCGCCGATCTCTCGTACTCGCTCGGCGTCCCGCTCAGACTTCGGGAAGACACCACCGTGACCCTCTCACTCGGCCGCTCCGGCCGGGTCGTGGAGCCGGCTTCCCCTCGGTCCGGAGTCGCGCCCGAGATCGGTGCGGTGACGGCGCTCCACGCCGCGCATCCAGTCTCGGTGGCGATGTGGCCGTTCTGGGAGCTCGCCGACCCCGACTACCCCGGGCGTGCAGCGTCGCTCACGTCCGGGCTCGTCTCGGCACGCTACCGCCCCGAGATTGCGCTTTCGGTACAGCGCGCCATCCGGAGCTCGCCGTGGTCGCTCCTCGTCCCGGCGACCACGAGGCTCACGCTCGCCCGACCTACCGAGCGCGACCGGGACGCCGCCCACTCCGAGTACGCGATCGTCACCGAGGCATTCTTCGTCGCGCCCAACCTCTTCGGACGACTCGGCACGACGCCGCTCTTCCCGTTCTACGACAGCGATGAGTATCAGACGAGCGCGCGGGTCGAGGTATCGGGCGGGGACGACGCGCCGTGGGAAACGCAGATCGGTGTGGACGCGGAAGCCCGTCTCATCTGGGGGTCCGGACACTCGCTTCGCGTTGAGAACACGCTCACGACCGCGTTCCCCTCCGAGGACGAGACGACCGTGACGAGCACGGTGGCGTATCTCAGCGAACGTCCCGTGCAGGCGCTCTCGTGGCTCCCGCTCCCTCCGCTGCTCGGCGAGGCGGAGCAGACGTTCACGCTCGAGTCATCGCTCGAGTTCGAGTACGACGCCGCCTCCGAACGTGCGCTCGGTCGGCTCCGGCACGCGGCCACGATCCACTTCGAAGAGAGAGGGTCGATTCGTCTCCACGGCGGTGTTGGATTGGGTGTCCGAGGCTCCGCGCAGAGTCGGGAAACGTTGCTCGGTCTCCAATTGGGCATCGAAGGTGAGCTGCGCTTGTAGCGCTATGTGGTTTTTTGACGTTTTGGGTACTATACTCGTGATTCGAGGAGGATGAGATGAAAACCAACACGACATTCTTGGTCCTTCTTTGCTCCATGTTCGTCGCCGCCGCCGGAGCTCAAGAGGGCGCCCCGACCGGGCCCGACTTCGGACTCGGCGTCACGATAGGATCGCAGAGCTTCCCGAACCCCGATTACGATGGAAGCGACGACAGCGACCAGACGATCACCTACCAGTCGCTCGGGCTGCAGCCGGACATCGGGATCGGACCGTTCGGGCTCGGCCTCGATCTGACGCTGAACTATCGGTTCACCGGCGGTTCGGGCAACGAGTTTGAAGTGAGAAGCGAGGACTGGGTCCCGACCGAGGAGACGAGCTTTCTCGAGCTCTACCTCCCGAAGCTCCGCTACGTTCGTTGGGGAACCAAGGGCGAGCCGTTCTACGTGCTGCTCGGGTCGGTGGACAACGCGGTGCTCGGAAACGGCTACATTCTGGGCGGCTATACGAACACCCAGTACGTCCCACAACAGCGACTCTTCGGGATGAGCCTGGACCTGGACGGCGCGCTGTTCGGGTTCCCGTACGTGGGGATCGAGACCTTCGCCGGCAACCTCGCGGCCTTCGACCTGATCGGCGGTCGCCTCTACGTGCGCCCCCTTGCGGGCACCGAGGTCCCGATCGTTCGGAATCTCCAACTCGGCGCAACGATCGTCGCCGACCGGATGCCGTTCTACTTCGCCGAGGACAACGAGAACGCGTCGATTCCGACGCTCCTTCCGGCCGGAACGGATCAGGACGAGGCCAACGTCGTGATCTACGGTGGCGACGTACGACTCCCGATCCTGAACAACCCGGCCGTCTCGCTCGCCACCTTCGGAGACTACGTCTTCCAGAACGAGAGCTCGGGCGCAATGGTGGGAGCCGGCGGCCGACTCTTTGAGGTGGTCACGTACGGCGCTCAGATCAGATTCGTGGGTGAGGACTTCATCCCGGTCTACTTCGACACTTCGTACGACCTCTTCCGACCGTTCAAGTACGCCGTCTATGCCGGCGTCCCCGGGTTCTCCACCGATCCGTACCTCGGCTGGTTTGCGAGCGCCGGGCTCTCGCTCCTCGGCGACCAGCTCGTCTTCGCGGCCAACGTGGACGGCCCGTTCGGACAAGCGGATGCAGGCGAGACCTTCAAGCAACCCCACCTTCTCGCGACGCTCGCCGTAGGCGAAGGCCTTCTCGGCGGATTCAGCCTTGAAGCAAGCTATGACAAAAAGGGAATCGACGATCTTGCGGATCTCATAAGCCCGGAGGATGCCGTGATCGGCGCGCGGGTCAATTACCGAATCGAGAACGCGACGATCTCCCTGGTCTACGACCTCCAGCACAACCCGTTCCCGGAACCCGGTGCGGACCAGTGGATCGTCACCTCGAAGATCGAGAGCGCGATCACGCTCTTCTAGGAATGGGAGGATGACATGAGACGACTACTTGCTGCCCTGGTAGTGCTCCTGCTCTCCGCGTCGTTCGCGGTCGGACAGGAACTCGTCTATTTCGAAGGAGACCTTCGCGTCTACGAGCGCGTTGACGGAGAGCTGTTCGAGCTCCAGGACTCTCAAGAGCGGTCGATCGATTTCGGCTACATGCTCGATCTGAACTACGTCGTGAGGACCTACGACGGCTTCGCTGAGATCCTCCTTCCCAACGGCCACGTGCTGAAGCTCGCCGAGGACACCGAGGTGCAGCTGGAGAACGTCGTGGCGCGTGGCGCCGCCTCGGGCGACGACGTCGTCCGGGTGGCCGGAGGACGCCTTCGCAGCGTCGTGGCAACGTTGACCGGCTCCGGACGTGGTTTCCAGGTTCAGACACCCACCGCGGTCGGCGGAGTGCGCGGAACCGACTTCGTGACGCAAGTCTCCGGCGGCGAGGAGATCATCGCCGTGAAAGAGGGAAGCGTCACCTTCACGAACGCGGACGGCTCGTCGATCTCGCTCACGGCGTCCCAGTTCGCGAATGCGCTCGCCGCATCGTTCCAGGCGGCGCAGGCGGACGTGGTCGAACAGTTCTACGGCGCGCTGAACGAGCTTTCCGAGGGGACTATGGACGCGCAGGAACGCCTGCTCGCGCAGCTCGACCTGCCTGAAGAAGAGCCCGAGCCGGAGACGGCCCTCGAGGACGATCCTGAGGACGAGCCCGAATCGGAGACGGAATCGGAACCGGAAGAGCCGGAGGATGCGACCGATCAGGAGCCGGACGTCGACTCCGGAGACGCGGTCACGGTGCAGCCGGTCGATCCGGCCCGGACAACCCCGGAGGCGGAACCTGAGCCCGAGGCACCTGAAGACGGCGCGATGACGGGGCTCGCGAGCATGCTCGGCCTCGAGATCGGATCGCTCAGCGTGGAAGGCGAGACGTACAGCAAGGTCGTTGTCCAACCGGTCTTCCAATTCGGCGAGCTACGGGCGGGGCTCTATCTCCCGATCATCTACTCGGGCAACCTGTTCGATCCCCACGATTGGTACCGTCCGGACGGGAACAACGAATGGTCGTTCGGCTCCGACCAGGACTGGGCGAACGAGCCGCTCGTCGCGCTCGGCGACCTCGCCGGCGACCTCGCGCTGAAGATCAAGTTCCTGGAATGGGGCGAACCGCGCGACCCGTTCTTCCTGAAGGTCGGAAACCTCAACACGCTCCAGCTCGGCCATGGGCTTCTGATGCGGAACTACGCGAACGACACCGAGTTCCCCGCAATCAGACGGATCGGTTTCAACGTGGGAATCGACTTCGGTGGGTTCGGCTTCGAGGCGCTCACGAACGACCTGGCCGACCCGGAGATCTTCGGCGCACGGCTCTACGCTCGCCCGATCGCGAGCTTCCCGCTCGCGATCGGCGTCAGCGGCGTCGCGGACATCGCTCCCGCGAGCGACCTGCCGATGACGACCGAGGGCGAGACGATCGTCTTCGCGAGCGAACGCATGGCCGATCCCATCTTCCTCAACTTCGCGCTCGACCTCGACTTCCCGATCGTTGAGAGCGACCCCTTCTCGCTCGTCCTCTTCGGCGACGTGGGAGGATTCCTGCCGTACCTGCGAAACGGGATCCTCGACCTCGAGCAGGGCTTCCAGACGCAGGCGCTCTTCTACGAGACCGGCGGCAAGACCGAGCTCCGGAACTACGGAATCGCGACCGGCGTGTTCGGAAACGCGTTGATCCTCGACTACCGGCTCGAGTTCCAGAACTACCACGGGATCTTTGAGCCGGCGTTCTACGACGCGAACTACGATCGAACGCGCGGTCGCCAGGTTACGGAGACGCTCGCCTACCTGCTGAATCCGGAGTACCCGGACTTCCAGAATCAAACACTCGGCGTCTACGGCGAGGCGGGCTTCGATCTGGCGGGAATCCTCCGGTTCGAGGCCGGCTACCTCTGGCCGTGGACCACCGACCCGAGTACCGAGGAAATCGTGGTCGGCGACGAGGACTTCTTCCAGGCATCGCTCGTGCTGCAGGAGGGACTGCTGCCGCTCGGGATCAGCGCCGGAATCAGCTACGAACGAACCTTCTTTGCCCCCACGCTGCTCGAGCGCGAAGGCTTCGACGGATTCGAGCTCCTCGACGAGAACACCGTTCTCAAGGGCGAGGTCGTCTACCCGGTCGCGCCGATCATGGACCTCGTGGCCTCAGTCACGACGACGGTCGTCCGCGACGCGGACGGAAACATCGTCTACACCGAGCGCGACGGCTACCTGCGACCTACTTACGGTCCGGTCGTGAGCATCCAGACTCGCATCGGCACGCAGGGGTTCTAGTCGACAACGGGACTGCTCCCACGGGCCGCCTCCAACCGGGGCGGCCCTTCT
>JBKHII010000090.1:0-7470 GCA_046538735.1 Spirochaetales bacterium | reverse complement strand
GGACGATGCGCTCTTCTCGGACACGCTCTTCGGGCACGTGCCCGGGAGCTACACCGGAGCGATTTCCGGCCGCCACGGACTCGTGAGGCGAGCGGAGAACGGTACGCTCTTCCTGGACGAGATCGGCGACTTGAGTCCGGCCAGCCAGACGAAACTGCTCAGGCTCCTTGAGAACCGCGAGTTCTATCCGATCGGATCGGATCGTTCGGTGAAGACGAACGCCCGTTTCGTCGTGGCCACGCACCGTGACTTGGCGGCGCGGGTACGAGAGGGAAGCTTTCGGCGCGATCTCTACTACCGCCTGCGGGTACAAGAGCTCGATCTCCCCCCGCTCTACCAACGCGAGTGCGATCTCGAGCCGCTTGCTCGCCTCTTCGCCGAGCGGGCCGCGAAGGATTCCGGCCGACCGGCCCCCCGGCTCGGCCCCGAGTTCACCCGTTTGCTCCACACCTACTCGTTTCCCGGAAACGTGCGGGAGCTGCTCGCGATGATGCATCGAGCAGTCGCGTTGTGCCCTCGCGACGTGCTGGCCCACGCGGACTTCTCGCCCGCGCTCGAGCCGATTCGAGCGATTCGGCTGCGGTCTGCGCAGGATGAGGCAGCGACCGAGCAGCCGGACGCCCAGGCGATCCGGTTCATGACCGAAGAGCTTCCCACGTTGAACCGCGTTGTTGGCCTCCTCGTGCGCGAGGCGCTCGATCGCTCGGGCGGCAATCAATCCGGGGCGGCCCGACTGCTCGGCATCACCCCGTCCGCGGTGAACAAGCGACTACGCAACGCGGCGACCGAAGAGTCGTAACTTTGGGCACAACGACGCGCGGTGAACGCCAAAACTATGACCATTGTCACAGCAGTCTCGCGAACGCCCACTCCGTCTCTTTGCTAACTCCAGGCAGCACAGCGGATAACGGCGTGTGGTACGTCGCGCTTGCTTGGCCCGGTACTTGCAAGATGCTCCCTCGGAGAGGAATCGGCGAGTGAGCGAGCGGGCCGCGCCCCTGGACACCTACTACTTCGTCTCGAACCCTTCGGATGTCACCGAGCGACTCGCCGAACGACTGACCGAGGGGTGTGCGTGCCCGATCACGCGAATCGAGGACGAAACCACGCTCGTGGAGCGCGTGAACCGAGACGCCGCGAGCGGCATCGTCTTCATCCTTCCTCCCGACCCGAACGGGGTTCTCGCGGCGATTCGCGCCGTGGCCGGTCTCGAACAGCCGCCGGCGCTCTACGCGCTCGGCTCCACGGACGACGTGCACGGCGCCGTTCTCGCGATCCAGGCGGGCATCCACGCGTATTTCACCATCGATGAGATCGACGCGCTCACGGAACGGCTCGATCGGCCCGCGGAGGCGTCTCCGGAGTGCGGCGGTGGCCACGACGAGAGCTTCTCCTCCATTATCACGCGCGATCCGGAGATGCTCGCGCTCTTCCGCACCGCCGGTGTCATCGCGAGCTCGTCGCTTCCGGTGCTCATCACCGGAGAAACCGGTGTAGGGAAGGAGCTGCTCGCGCAGAGTATCCATCGCGCGAGCGGACGGCGCGGCGCCTTCGTCGCGGAGAACCTCGCGGGGTTGGACGACACGCTCTTCTCGGACGCGCTCTTCGGTCATACGCGAGCAGCCTTCACCGGCGCGACGAGCGACCGCGCCGGGCTGGTCGAGCGAGCGAGTGGCGGAACCTTCTTTCTGGACGAGATCGGAGACATCACGCAGCCCTCCCAGGTGAAGCTGCTCCGGCTCCTCGAGAACAGAACGTACTATCCGCTCGGCTCGGACGAAATGCGCCGGTCGGACGCCCGGATCGTGCTGGCAACCAACCGCAACCTCGTGGAACGAGCGAAGAACGGCGATTTCCGCCTCGACCTCTTCTTCCGGCTCGCCGCGTTCCATCTGCAGATACCGCCGCTTCGCCACAGGAAGCACGACATTCCGCTCCTGGCCGCGCACTTCGCGCGCCAGATCGCCTCGGAGCTCGGCACCACGCCGCCGAGGCTCGGCTCCGGCGTTTTGCGCCTGCTGGAGGCGTACGACTATCCCGGGAACGTCCGCGAGCTGCAAAGCATCGTCGTCACCTTGGTCTCTCAAGGCCGCGACGGGCGTCTGAGCGGCGAGCGCCTGGAACAGCTCACCCGATCCACTCTGCGGCGAAACGCGTCGGCTGGTCTTCCGGTGGATCCCGTAGTCGTGTTCTCCGAAAAGCTACCGACAATTGAAGAGGCAACCGACCAGCTCATAGACGAAGCCCTGCGCCGCAGCGACGGAAACCAATCGGCCGCTGCTCGATTGCTGGGCGTGTCGCCGTCGGCGGTGAACAAGCGGCTCTACCGCCGGAGGAACGCCGGGCGCGACACTGTTTGAGCGCTCCGGTGCGCGCGGTTCTGCAAGACCGAGAGCGGTGAGGGAACGAGTTTCGGCCGTCCCATCACGAGCTCTCGCGACACGGTTCGAGTTCCGGAACTCCGTTATGTGGAGGGCCCTTGGGGAAGGTGCGCCCCGGTTGCACGAACGTGTCATGATGGTCATGATGGTCATGATAACGAACCTCTCGGCATGCGAGAGGAAACATCCAAAAGTGTAGAGGAGATGGGTTATGAAGAGAGTTGTTGCGGCAGTTGTTGTGTTGCTCGTGCTGGGCGTGGCCATGGTCGGTGCGCAGGAGCAGACGGACAGCCAGATTTTCGGAGTAGAGCTCGGCTTCGCCGGCGGCTATCGTCTTGCCGATGACGAACTTGTTGGAGGTCAGACCTTCGCGCTGAACCTCTCTGTCGCACCGAATGTCCAGGCCGGCCTGCAGACCGTCTCGGCGACCGGTGGTGGCTCAACCGATGCCTACGGCATGTTCGCGCTCTCCTACTTCTTCAGCCCCGGTCTCGGTATGGACGTCCTCGTTGGTTCTGCAGGAGGCAGCGTCGCGGGTGGTGCCGGCGTTTTCTTCAATCTGTTCGAGAGTGGGAACGAGGGCACATTCTCGTCCGTACTCAAGCTCAAGGCGCAGTACCTGTTCAACGTTGCGGCTGGTGTCGCGGACGGCTCCGTCCTCATCGGTCTTTCGAGCGGATTCGGCCTGTAAGGAGGCCCTATGCGACGCGTCCTAATCATAACTGCCGTGCTGGTGCTGGGCGCCGGAGCGGTCTTCGCTCAGAGCGCCGAGCAGCAGATCGTCGGCATCGAGAATGGTGTGCTGTTTGCCTACAACCTCAACACGGACGACCTCGGGGTCGGCCAGGAGACGGCAATCAACCTGAGCCTCACCGACAGCATCCAGGCGGGCTTCGTGTACATTGACGGCGATGGCGGCACGGGCTTGCCCGACCACACGTTGCTTCGTCTCAGCTACCTCATTCAGGGTGGTCTGGGGATGAACGTCAGTGCCGGACTCCGTGGAGGCAACCCGGCGGCGGGCGTGGGTATCTTTGCAAACGTCTTCTCGCAGACGTTCCAGGACACCCTGTTCACCGCGCTCGGTCTTCGGGTCGACTACTTGACGACGACCGCGGTCGCCGTGACCGAAGGCGTGCTCACGGCCGGACTCTCGGTCAAGATCGGGATGTAGGTCCATCCCAAAGCAGATACTCAGCGGCGGGGGCGCAAGCCCCCGCCATTCTTCCTGCGCCGGCTCGGCGCACTCCGGTACCGAATGAACACACTCGACATTCTCGAAAGCGAGGCGATCTACGTGATTCGCGAGGTTGCCGCACAGTTCGAGCGGCCGGTGATGCTCTTCTCCGGCGGCAAAGACTCGATCGTCTTGAGCTACCTCGCCTACAAGGCGTTCCATCCCGGGAAGATCCCCTTTCCGCTCATGCACATCGATACCGGGCACAACTTCCCGGAGACGCTCGAGTACCGTGACCGCTGGATCGAGCAGATCGGTGCCACACTCATCGTCCGCACGGTGGAGGAGTCGATCCGCAGAGGCCGCGTGAAAGAGGAAGAGGGCCCGAACCCGAGCCGCAACGGCCTCCAGACGGTCACCTTGCTGGACGCGATTCAGGAGTTCAGGTTCGACTGCGCCATGGGCGGCGCCCGCCGCGACGAGGAGAAGGCACGCGCCAAGGAGCGGTTCTTCAGCTTCCGCGACCGGTTCGGTCAGTGGGACCCGAAGAACCAGCGCCCCGAGCTGTGGAACATCTTCAACGGTCTCCTGCGGCCCGGCGAGCACATCCGCGCCTTCCCGATGTCGAACTGGACGGAGCTCGACGTCTGGCAGTACGTAGAGCGCGAGCAGATCGAGCTGCCCGTTCTCTACTTCACGCACGATCGCGAGATCGTCTACCGGGACGGCGTTGTCCTCGCGGTGGGACCGTACAACCGGCCGCTCACCGGTGAGCGCGTGGAGACCACGCAGGTGCGGTTTCGCACGATCGGCGACATGACGTGCACCGGCGCAACGCTGAGCACCGCGCGCACGATAACGGACATCGTGAACGAGGTCGCTGCTACCCGCGTGACCGAGCGCGGAGGCCGGACGGACGACAAGCGCTCGGAAGCCGCGATGGAAGACCGAAAGAAGCAGGGCTACTTCTGATGAGCACCCTCGTGCGGGAGCGCGATCTCCTGCGATTCACCACCGCCGGCAGCGTGGACGACGGCAAGAGCACGCTGATCGGCCGGATGCTCCACGACTCCAAGCAGATCTTCCAGGACCAGCTCGAGCAGCTCGAGGCGACGAGCAAGCTCCGCGGCGAGGAAGGCGTGAACCTCGCGCTGCTCACCGACGGCCTGCGCGCCGAGCGCGAGCAGGGCATCACCATAGACGTCGCCTACCGCTACTTCTCGACCGCGAAGCGCAAGTTCATCATCGCGGACACGCCGGGTCACGAGCAGTACACGCGCAACATGGTCACCGGCGCCTCCACCGCCGACCTGGCCGTGATCTTGATCGACGCGCGCAACGGCGTCCTCACGCAGAGCAAGCGCCACGGCATCGTCGCGAGCCTCCTGGGCATACCCCACGTGATCGTCGCCGTGAACAAGATGGACCTCGTGGACTACTCGCAGGAACGCTACGAGGAGATCTGCGACGAGTACCGCGCCTTCTCGCAGAAGCTCTCGGTGAACGACATCGAGTTCATCCCCGTGAGCGCGCTTCACGGCGACAACGTTGTGGACCCGAGCACGAACATGCCGTGGTTCCGCGGCGCGCCGCTGCTTCAGTTCCTGGAGACCGTAACGATCGCGGGCGACCGCAACCTCGTGGACTTCCGGATGCCGGTGCAGTTCGTCGTGCGCCCGCATCAGGATTTCCGCGGCTTCTCCGGCCGCATCAGCAGCGGCACGATCAGGCCGGGCGAGGAGGTGATGGTCCTCCCGAGCAAGCAGCGAAGCGTGGTGGAGGAGATCCACTTCTTCACCGAGACGCTGGAGGAGGCGCGCGCCGGCCAGAGCGTGATCCTCACGTTCCGGGACGAGATCAGCATCAGCCGCGGCGACATGATCGTCCGCACGCACAACGTTCCCGAGATTGCCGCGGAGTTCGAGGCGGTGATCAACTGGATGGACGACGAGCGCGAGCTGGACGTTCGCACGCAGTACATCCTCCAGCACACCTCCCGCCGTACCCGAGCCTACGTGGACGAGGTGCTCTACCAGCTGGACGTGAACACGCTCCACCGAAGCGACGCGGAGACGCTGCGCCTGAACGAGATCGGCCGTGTGAAGATGACGACCGCGAACCCGATCTTCTTCGACTCGT
This sequence comes from Spirochaetales bacterium, assembly GCA_046538735.1. GTDB lineage: Bacteria > Spirochaetota > Spirochaetia > DSM-27196 > SLST01 > SLST01. Next base: position 1,773 of record JBKHII010000090.1, on the reverse strand, counting down.
ACGACCGCAACCGCGAGACCGGCGGGTTCGTTATCATCGACCCGCATGACTTCCGCACGGTCGGCGCGGGGATGATCCGGCACTCGTCGGCCTCAACCATGGAGGCGCTCCGGCAGGACGAGCGAACCCGCAGGATCACCGAGAGCCGACCGCCGCTCGCCGGTGGCCGGAACATCTTCTGGGACCCCGGGTACGTGGGGCTGGAAGACCGCGTGCGTCGCAACGGCCACCGACCGCAGATCATCTGGTTCACCGGTCTCTCTGCGGCAGGAAAGAGCACGATCGCGAAGGCGCTCGAGAAGCGGCTCTGGGACGAGGGGAAGCAGGTCACGCGCCTGGACGGAGACAACGTCCGCCACGGGCTCAACGCCGACTTGGGGTTCACGCAGGAGGACCGCAAGGAGAACATCCGTCGCATCGGCCACCTCGCGTGGCAGCTCTACAACGTGGGCAACATCGTCCTCTGCAGCTTCGTGAGCCCCTACCGCGCCGACCGCGACGAAGTCCGTCGTCTCTTCCCGGAGGGCGATTTCACCGAGATTCACGTGAAGGTCAGCCTCCACGAGGCACGACGCCGGGACCCCAAGGGTCTCTACGCTCGCGCGTTCGCCGGTGAGATCACCGGATTCACCGGTGTAGACGCGCCGTACGAGGAACCGGAGTCGCCGGAACTGGTGATTGACAGCGACGGGATTGGGGCTTCGCAGGCGGTGGAGCTGATTGTAGAGCGGTTGGGGCTGTAGCGATTATGAAAGCTGTGTGGCAGTATCTGCGTGACCTCTGGCGCAGGAAGGATCTTCTCCTCTATCTCGTCACGTCCGGCTTGAAGGCGGATACACGGAACACGTTTCTCGGATACTTCTGGTGGCTGCTGGATCCGGCGCTGTACGTGCTCGTCTTCGTGTTCGTTCGTGTCGTTCTCATCGGACGCGCCGGCGACGACGTCGTGCCGTTTCTCGCGACCGGACTCGTCGTGTTCCAGTTCTTCGCGCAGACGTTGACCGGTTCGGCCAGATCAATCACGAGCAAGAGCGGCATCATCACGCAGGTCTACCTGCCCAAGGCGATGCTGCCGGTGAGCGTTGTGCTCACGCAGTTGGCGAACTTCGCGTTCAGTCTGGTGACGCTTGCGGTGATTCTGGGGCTTTCCGGGATCGTGCCGGGCGTGGAGCTGCTGTGGCTGCCCTATCTCATCGTTGTTCAGACGCTCTTTCAGATTGCGATCGCTCTGGCGATTGCCTATGTCGCGGCGTTTATCCGGGACATCGATCGCGTTCTCTCGCGGATCGTCATGATCATGCGATTCACCGCGCCCGTACTCTGGGAGGGCAGTCGCCTGCCGAATCACCTTGACTGGCTGGTGGACTACAACCCGCTCGCGTGGTTGCTCGAAGCGTACCGTGCAATTCTCATGTACGGACGGCAGCCGAGCATTCGGCTCATGACCGCACTCGGCCTCGTTTCCGCAATGGCATCGATACTCCTCGTCGTGTTCTACACCTACAACGAGCATCGGATCGTGAAGGCGCTGTAGTGGAAACGGTGATTCAGGCCGAGAATCTGGGCGTCTGGTACCGGCGCGGCGTACGCGAAGACTTTCGTTCCTTCGTGCTGGACGCGCTCCACGGTCGGAGACGGAAGACGAAGGCGTTCTACGCGGTTGAGGGCGTGGACTTCAGCGTCAGCGCCGGCGAGGTGGTGGGGATCATCGGCGCGAACGGCGCCGGCAAGACGACCATTTGCAGCGTAATCGCCCGCGTACTGCGGCCCGAC
>JBKHII010000037.1:0-28988 GCA_046538735.1 Spirochaetales bacterium | reverse complement strand
GGCGAGAACGCGCGGTAGTCCCGGTCGTCGCGGGCAACGGGCGAGATGAGCCCCACGCGCTCGTAGAAGCGGACGGTGTTGACGTGAATGCCGCACTCGCGGGCGATCTGCGCGGTTCGGAGGACGGGGCCGGGCATGGGGGTCATCGTAGGCGGATGATGCGGCGGAGGCAAGTCGGGGCTTGCGGCGCTAACGGTTGTCTTCACGCGCGGCGCGACAATGGATCACGGCATGTTCGCGGCGCAAGCGGAGCATTTCGCACCGCAGCGTCAGGTTGTCGTCCCGTCGCCGCCCCGACCCTGCGCAACGAACGACGCGATTCGATTCACGCGTTCGCGATTCCGACTCCGGCGGTTGCGCGCGATCGCACGATAGAGCCACCTGGAGCCCAGGAAGGAGAGTCCGAGTATCGCGACCGGAAAGATCGTCGCGAAGAGCGCCGATCCGAGCGCGCCGATGCCCACGCCGAATCCCACGCCCAGCCCCACACCGAGGCCCAATCCGCCGGTGACGCCGCCGATGATCCCGCCGGCAAGATTCCGCATGTCGTCCGTAGCCGAGATGATCGTGCTCTTGCCCGCCACCCGCACGGTCACGCGCGTGCGCGAGCCGGTCTGCATCGCCTGGAACTCGCTCGTGGAGAACGTGAGCGAGGTTCCGAAGACCGACGCGTGACCGTCGTCGCCCACGAGCGACGGCATCGTTCCGGCAAGCTGCTGCATCCCCGCCTCGTCCAGCGCCACCGGCACCGAGGCGGTCGCGTGGTCCACGACCACTTCGCCCACGATCGGCACGACCTTCGGTTCGGGCTCGCCGCTCGCGACCCGGCTCTGCGCGTTGCAGCTCGAGCGCGCGATTGATGATTCTCTTGACGTCGTCCTCGCCGAAGCGTCGCTCGTCACTCATGCTCACATAGTGGCGAGGGGAGGCCCTCTTGTCAAAATGGAACGAGGAGCCGATCAGCCGGCGGGTGCCGGCGCGGTCAGCAGGTAGTCCGCGTAGCGGGCAAGCCATCCGTTCGACCACCCGAGCACATGGGTCAGACCGACGATTTGCTTCACCGTCGAGCGCGAAATCTTGACCTCGTCGTGCAGCACGCGCGGATCGCCGCGAGAGACACCGATCGTCCTCGCGGCGAACAGAAGGGGCCACATGCAGGCAAGCCGCAGGCGATGCAGCCGTCGCGGCAGCAGCCGCACGTATTCCACACCGGCTCGCAGGTGGCGTTCGGCCTTGGCGATCAGATCGGAAACCACGTGCATCGCCCGACCCTGATCGGTGCGCCGGAAGAGATCGCGCGGGGCGAGGCCGTACGCCCGACAGAAGGTGCGAGGCACGAAGACCCATCCGCGCTCGAAGTCCTTTCGCAGGCCCCGCAGGATATTCACGGTCTGCAACGCGAGCCCGAACTCGCGGGCAAGCGGCATCAGGCGGTGTCGCCGTTCGGCCACGCTCTCGTGATGGAGCGCGAAGAGGTCGGTGACCAGATAGCCGACCACGCCGGCCACGTGGTGCATGTAGTCGTCCAGGTCGGCCTCGGTCTCCACGGTCGGCCCCCTCGTCTGCCACTCGGCCATGCCGCGCGTGGTCGCTACGACACGTTCGCGGATCGCCGCGCCGACCGCAGGATCGAACGACCGGAGCCGCGTGACGAGCGTATCGCACGCGAGCGCGGCGCGCGCCTCGGGATCGCCCGGTCGATGGTTCACGTGCTCGAGCTCGGCGACGAACGAGTGAAGCTGCTCGGAACCCTCCAGCACCGCGGCCCACAGCTCCAGCAGCCTCACCTTGTCGGATGTAGCCAAGGTCTCATGGTCTTCGAGGTAGTCGGATACGCGAAAGAGCAGGTACGCGACCGCAACCTCATCCTCCAGCGGTGACGGCAGGCCCTCGATCGAGAGCGCGAAGGTTCGGGAGGTCGCCCGCAGGAGGTCGAGAACCCGACGCCCCTCGGTCGCCGGGTCGCGTGATCGAATCGCTGGAGCCGTACCCGCACTCTTGTTGCCCATACAAGTCAACAATACTACCAGAAGCGCGGGAGAGCGAGTAGCCATCCGAATGGAAGCGCCCGGCCACGGCGGGGCGCATCTTCCGCGCGAGCTCGGCGGCTAGAACCCCATGGCCACGTACGCCTTGGCCCACAACCCTTGCGCGGAGAAGAGGTGCAGCGGATTCGGAGCAGTCATGCCCACGTCCACTCCCAGCTCGAGCGCTCGAAGGTCCGCCCGGAGGCCCAAGGTCGTTCGCCACGCTACGCGGTCCCACTCGACTCCGAGCGACAGCATGTTGAGCGGGAAGAAGTTGCCTTCCACGATCGCGCCGGCGGTCATCTGGAACGGATCCATGAAGTGGAGCTGTCCGTGGCCGATGATATCCACAACGGGCAGACCAAATCGATAGAATCCTCCGAGCTGGAACGGCATGAAGATCGATTGGCCAACGCAGGTCTCGTACGTCGGCGTCACGTCCATGACCTCCTGAGTGAGGTAGTCGGCGTCCTCCTGGTCGAAGTTACCGAGCAGGTTCTCCTGGGTGACCGTCGCGCTCGCGCTGAGGGTCACCGCATTGTCCGCCGTCGCTGCGACGATGGGTATGCCGCTGAGGTTCGCACCGTAGAGCGCCTTGGAGTTCTCGATGCGAACGACTCCCAGATCGACCTTCACGCCGTTCAGGAGCGCCAGCATTTCGCCCGGCGACGAGACGTTCGGCTGCTCGAAATTGAACGCGGAGTACGCGCGCAGGTCCATGCTCGCGGTTGCGGAAACCTCGCCTTCGGAAATCGTGCCGTCCGGCTTCTCGTCGCCGGGCTCGTACGTCGCGAAGGAGAAATCAACCGAAGAGCCGCGGTCGGTGAAGAACACCGGCGCGAACACCCCGAGACTACCACCCACATACCAGTTGTCGCCGATCGGTACTCCCGCGTTCACGCCCGCCTCGGCGAACACGCGACCCGCGATAGGCGAGGACGCGTTGATCTCTTCGCCCGAAGGGTTCCCCGAGCCGAGGATCTCGAACAGCGACGAGGGAGCTCCGGCGGACAGCGCGCCGTCCAGATTCGTGTAGAATCCGAGACTCACACCGAGGATCCGGGCAACGAGATGGGCATCACCCGAGACGGTGCTTGCGAGACGGAAGTCGCTCTTTCCGAGATCCTCTTGGATTGCGCGAAGATCGATCATGATCGTCGGCGTGAAGATGTCGCCGATCGAGAAGTAGTTGTTCCCGGCCCCTGCCTCCGGGCTCACCCCGAGCTCAACGAATCCACGGCTGCTCATGCCCAGCAGCGCGGGGTTCGTGCCGCGGTTCATTGACCGCGGAGCCTCTGCAAGGAGTGTGCTCACTGGGAATGCCAGAAGCACCACCAATGAAGCGATTCTTGCGGTAGTTCGTCTGAGCGGGTTCATTCCTGGCCTCCCATGAGAGAGAAGGTGTGCTCAATATCGGTGTCGATCTCCATCGTCGCCGAGAGGCGGGCGTTTCCTCCGGTGAGGAGTCCGTAGGCACCGTCCGGGAGCAAGAGGTGTATCTGCGGCGTGAAGACCGGATCGCTCGCGATGCGCTCAATGTCGGCCGGGTCCAGGCCGATCGTGCCCGGCCCGTCCGAGAGATTGATCTCCTTGCTGAACTCCTCGAGACCGCGCACGGCGTCTGCCGGCTCGGTGATCTCGACCATCAGACCGATTCCCAAGTTGTTCTCGATATCGTAGCGAAGCCTCACCCGCGAGGCGTGCCTGAGCATCTCTTCGATCTCCTCGTCCTCTTCCGAGACACCGGTGCGACCGAACATGTCCTCCTCCAGTCCGGGCACGATCGGATCTCCCGACTCGGTGGTCAGCTCGCTCGCTCCCCGCGCGCTGTCCGAGGTGAACGCGAGCGGTATGCTCGCGGTGAGCGCGACGCGCAGCGATTGGCCGGTTCCCGGCTCGAGGACGATGCCGCTGGGGGTGACCTCGTAGTGAAAGGAGAGGTCGGACGGCGCGTCGTTGAGGATCTGGTCGAAATTGATCGGAATCTCCGTCGTACCGCCCGCCGAGATCTCCTCGGGATCCAAGCTCGTGCCGACCAGATCGATGGAGCCACCGTCGTAATCCGCGTAGACATAGAGCTCCACGAAGTCGCCGCTCGAGTCTATCGTCACGCTGAGCTCTCCGTCCACATCTTCGAACGCGACGCTCGGCGGAAGGAAATCGCCGAGCGCCGAGAAGTCGATGCCGGGCTCACTCTCCTCGGGGAAGTCACCGGTCTCGTCAACGGAACCCACGGTGAGTTGCTCGATGTCGAAGACGGCATTGACGTCGCCGCTCAGCGAGTACGCGGTGCCGGGCACCACGTTCGTCAGCGTGAGCACGCCGTCACCAGTGTCGCCGTCGTCCAGCAGAACGGCGACGTCCACGTTGAGCTCGGTCATGTCAACTGGCATCGGGTTCGGGTCGATCTCCCAGTCGAAGCTCCTCGCATCGCCGATGGGATAGGTCGCCGGACCGTTCACTGGGGTGAGGGTAAGCGGACTCCCGTCGCTGGTGGACGAGATCTGAATCTCCACGTCCACCGGCAGCTGGTTGTCCAGTTCAATCGTCAAAACGGGATTCGTGAACGTAACGCTCTCCACGAGATTGGTCATCTCCTCGTCGAGCGTCTGGCTGAAGCTCTCAACCGTGTCGAAACTCGCGTCCGAGACGACGACCTCGGAGAAGCGGCTAATCGATGTCGTGACGTCTGTCGTAACCTCGTCCGCGGCGGGATCGAGCTCGAAGGAGGCGTTCGTGCCGGTCACGTCGATCGTGTACTGCACCTCGATGTCTTCGTTCGTGAAGGTGACGCCGCTCAGGTCGAGCACGTACGGCTCGGGAGCCAGCGCCGTGGGACCCGCGATCGGATTCCCGTCCTGGAGCACCGTGATCGTGGGCTCGGTGGTGATCCCGGTCCAGCCTGCGGGACGCGTGAGATCGATCGTGATGTTTCCGGTGTCAACAGTCGCGGAGACGAAGTCGAGCCCCGGATCGAGCTCCACGAACGTTGAACCGGTGACTTGGTCGGCGAAATCAACGCCGGTGGCTGCGTTCACGGTGGTATCGCCGGAAAGCGAGCACGAGATGTCCGAGTCGAAGAATTGGCCGCCCGTCCCGCCGGTCACGGCGAGTTCGAGCTCGAATTCGAACGCGGCCGGGAACTCCGCTCCGGCGAGGTCGAAGGTGAGCGGCTCGCCGTCCGTGACGACCGGCTGATTCGTGGCGGACGTGATCACGTCGCCGGTTGCGGTCTCTGGATCGCCGTCGTCGTGCCGGATGTTCGCGCCGGTGACCTGCACGGTCATTCCGGCCGTCGCGTTGGAGACGGTCATCGTCGCCGTCAGTGTGCCGCTCGCAAATGTGACGTCGGTGAAACCGCCGGCGGTCGCCGGCGGCACCGGAACGGTGACCGCGCCGTTGCCGTCCGGCTCCGGAATGTCCGAGACCGACGTGTTCGGGATCGTTACCCCGGAGAGCGTCACCGGCGGCACGTCGCTCGATATCGACTGCGGAGCGATATCGAAGTCGGGCACGGTGTAGTCCACGGACACGGTTTCGCTCAGCTCCGTGAGCCCGAGGTCTTCCGTGACAAAGTCGTCCACCGAAACGTTCGCGATTTCGTGGTCAATGGCGAGGCGGAGCGGCTGTCCGACTTCGGTCTCCACGCGCGAGAGACCGTCGATATCCGCAACGAGGTTGTCCAGCTCCTGCTCTACGTTGAAGTACTCGGAGATCTCGAAGGACCGAGTGCCCGCGGGAACGGTCAACGTTGGATCGGCCTTGACCGTGATCTCCTGCGGCATGGTCAGATTGCACCCCGCCATGGCGGCGGCGGCAAGGGCGATGATTGGCACGACTGGTCGTCTCATGGAGACCTCTCTCTCGTTGGACATCAGCGTTGGATAGATTTTAACATTTTGACATAAGCCTATCGCACGCTCGTCGATTTCACAAGTCCATAACACCTCGGGCACGAACATCGTCACCTTGATTGTCATTTTCGTCTTCGCTATCCTTAGCATTGATGCTAACCAAGACGCACAGGACTCTGTCGACCGATGCGGAGATCTCCGCCTACCTGCACCGAACCCGCATGGATATCCTCGCGGCACTGAGAGACGGGCCGGCAACGGGCTCGCAGATCGCCGAGCGACTCGGCGTCCACCCGGCAAACCTCACGCGCCACATTCGAATCCTGCGCAACGCCGGACTCGTCCGCCTGGAACGCACGCGGGACACGGGGCGCAACCTGGAGAAGTACTACGCGGCCACGGCGTTCTCGTTCGATGTCGCACCCGAGGCCGATCGGCTCACCGCGCCGCACAAGAAGGCGCTCGCGTTTGCCCGAAGCGATCTCTCCGCCGCGATGTCTGCGTTGAGCGATGACGACGAACGGCCCGTGCTCTGTCTGGTGTCCGACGTGACGCTCGACCCGAACCGCCTCAACGACTTCCGGCGCGCGTTCGAAGACCTCGTGGCCTCGTTCAAGGAGGACGGCTCGGCCTCGGCCGCGCCCTACCGTACGAATCTCAGCGTCTACCCCGCGCCGGCCGACGACCGGGGAACGCGCGTCGAAATCACCCGCAAGGAAGAAATGCCATGAAACTCGGAATCGTCATCGGCGCGGTCCTCGTCATCGCGGCCGTCGTGCTCGTCGTTCTCATCGCGCGGCGGAGCACTTCGGCGCGATCGACCGCGGCTACCCGTTTCGCGCGCTCGCGTCCGAATCCGCCCTCTGGTCGGCAGTCTTCACCGGCGATCTCTCTCGCGCGCGCGGCATCGTGGATCTGAGGCTCGGTCCGATCGTGGGAACAAACGTCCTGCGGCACTTCCTCGTCACGATCGACGCGCCACGCGGCAGGCTGTTGTTGTCGCCGCGCGCGGACGCGCCGGTCGCGAGGCGAACCTCTTCGTAGACTCCGGCCTCGTCGTTGCGAGAGCCGACCAGGGGCAGGCGATGATGCTCCTCCCTCAGCAGATCTCCAACGCGATGGGGCTCGCGACGACCGATCCGGAGCGGTTCGCGGATATTCAGGGCCCCACCGGTCTTTCGGGGGCCCCGGTCACGAACGCGACGGCGCTGGTCGTCCCCAACAGGACCTGGCGAGGATTCGGTGACTGGAGCGGCATGAGCGTCTCCGGGCTCCTGTCGTGGGGCTATCTCAAGAACTACTCGTGGACGATCGACTTCGACCGGTCGGTCTACCTGCTCGGGCATCCATAGACAAGAACGGCCCCGATTCACCGGGGCCGCTTCTCTCGTCCGAGGGACGCTACTTCTTTTTTCGCCTCGACCGCGACGAGCTCTTGCCCGCCGAGCCGGCTCGCTTCCTTCGGAGCTCCTCCAGAACACGCTCTTTCTCGGCCTGGCTGATCTGGGCGTCCGCCGCCGGAGCGGCTTCCTTCGCCCCTTCCAGCGTCTTCGCGGTCACGGGTGCGCCTCGACGCTCGGCCTCTTGCTTCGTCCTTCGCTTTCGCGTGGCCCGCCGGAATCCCAGGAGCGTCGGCGATGCGATGAAAATCGACGAGTACGTACCAACGATCACACCGATCATCAGGTTGAGCGCGAAGAGCTGTACGGTGCCCGTCGCGAAGATGTAGATCGCCGTCACGGCGAGCAGCGTAGTGATGGACGTGATCAGCGTACGACTCAGGCTCTGCGTGATGGACGCGTTGATGATCGTCTCGAATCCGCTCTCACGCATCAGCCGCTCGTTCTCGCGAATCCGATCGAAGATGACGATCGTATCGTTCAACGAGTAGCCGATAATCGTGAGAATCGCGGCGATCGTAGCCGTGGAGACCTCGATCTGGAACGCTCCGACGATCACGAGCATGAAGGCCACGTCGTGCACCAGTGCCGCGATCGATGCGAGCGCGTAGCCGAACTGGAATCGGAACCAGATATAGACGAGGATCAACGCCAACGCGAGCGACGTCAGGAGGATCGTGTTCCTCGTGAGGTCTTCGCTGAACCGCGGGCCCACGTACGTGTTCTCGAGCTCCGTGATCAATCCGCTACCGAACTCCGCACCGAGCGCGTTGAGGATGCGCCCGCTCATCACGGCGCTGAACGACTCGATCTCGCCGGCGTCGCGCACACGAATGACGTACTGGCTCGTCGCGTCGCCGCCCACCGTCTGCACCTGCGTGCCCTCGATGCCCGCAAGCGCTTCGCGCACGCCCTCGATCGTGGCGTCCGGGCTGTCAATTCCAACTCGGAGGCTCAGGCCGGCCTGAAAATCGACCCCGAGATTGAAGCCACCCTGCAACAACGTCCCGGCAAGGCCGCCGCCGATCACAAGGACGGAGAGCGCGACCATCAGAAAGCGTATCTTGGTGAATTGAATCGTCTTCATCGTACCCCCCATCCGAGGCTGAGCTTCTTCCGCTTCAGAACCTCCGACCCGAACTCAAAGACGAGCCGAGAGAGGAAGAGGGCGGTAAACATGGACGACACGATGCCGACTGCAAGCGTGACGGCAAAGCCCTGCACCGGACCGGTACCGAGCTGGCTCAGGAAGAGCGCCGCGATGAAGGTCGTGATATTGGCGTCCATGATCGTCCAGAACGCCTTCTCGAAGCCGGCCTTGATGGAAGCCTGCGGGCTCTTGCCCAACCGATACTCCTCTTTGATTCGCTCGAAGATGATCACGTTCGCGTCTACGGCCATACCTACGGTGAGGATGACGCCGGCGATACTGGTCAACGTCAGCGTCAGGTTGAAGACGCTCAGGATACTCACGATGAAGAAGAGGTTGAGCACCAGCGCCAGATCGGCGATCGCCCCCGCGCCGTGGTAGTAGATCAGCATGAAGATGATCACGGCCGCGAAGCCGAGAGCGATCGATCGGAGGCCCGCCCGGACGGCGTCCGCACCGAGCGTGGCTCCGACCGCCTGCTGGTTCACGATCCTCAGATCGATCGGCAGCGCGGCAGTGCGCAGCACGGTCGAGATATCCTCCGCCTCCTGGCTGTTGAAACCGGTGATCTGGACCTGACCACCCGTAATCGGTTGGTTGATAACCGCGCTCGTGCGAACGCGCTCGTCCAACACGATCGCGAGGCTCTCGCCGTCGTTCTCACGGGTGAGATTCGCGAAGATCTCCGAGCCTTCGTTGTCCAACACGAAGTTCACGGTCGGCTGGTTCGTGAGCGGCTCCGAGCCGACCCGCGCCTCAACGATGTGCTCGCCGGGCAGGCCGAACTCGTCAACATCCTCGCGAATCGCGATGTAGCGCACGAACTGGAGCAGTCCATACTGATCGGGGACCACGTACGGACGAATCACCGTGCCCGCGGGAATGAAGTCGGGCACGCCGTCTTCCTCCGGATCGAAACCCGGCTGCTGCTGCTCCAACTCGATCAACGCGGCCGTCGCCTCCTCGTCCACGATGTGGAAATTGAGACTGCCCCTGCCCTGGAGGTACGCCTCAACGCGCGACCGATCGTTGTCACCGGGGACCTCGATCAGGATCTGATTCGTCCCTTCACGCCTGCGAATGATCGGCTCGGTAACGCCGAACTGGTCGATCCGCGACGTCAGGATGGTCATCGCGAGGTCGATCGCCTCGTCCAACTCCTCGGCAGTCGGTTCTCGACCCAGGCGCTCGGTGAGGTTCTCCTCGTCGGCTTCCACGACAACGCTCATGCCGCCGGAGAGGTCGAGCCCGAGGGTGATGATCCGTTCTTTCAGATCCTTGAGCGCGAACACCTCGTCTGCGTAGTGCGACTCGATGGCCTCAAACACCTCATCGGGACCGCGGAAGGCGGCGAGTGCGTTTCGAACGGTCCACTCGCCAGGAACGTCCTCGTCCACCAACTGATAGTTGGCGCGAGCGGCCTCCGTGATGAAATCGTACTCCTCGGGGATCGGAGCGTCCTCGTCCGCCTCCACGAGCGACGTCAGCTCCTGGAGCGCTGCATCCGCCTGTTCCCGGGCGTAGTCGCGCACCTCATCCCTGTTACCGGCGGCGAGCTCCTTGTCCGACTCCGGGACGAAGAAGTACCACTGGATCGTGGGATAGAGGAAGTAGACGCTGACGCCCACGAGCGCCAGCACCAACAGAAAACGAAACCTCTTGCTCATGGCTCACTCCGAAGCGGGACTGCCCGTTCTATTCCTCGTCGTCCGTTTCGGCTTCCGAAGCCTCTTCCGCCTCGACCTTCTTCGAGGGACGGCTCTGCTCGACCACGTTCGAGATGGCGGAACGGGAGAAGGTCATCTTGGTGTTGGTGTCGATCTTGAGGGTGATGGTGTCATCCTTGATCGACTGAATGCTTCCGTGAATACCACCGATCGTTACGACGCGATCGCCCTTCTTGAGCGCGGAAAGCATCTGCCTGGTCTCTTTCTGCTTCTTGTTCTGGGGTCGAATGATCAGGAAGTAGAAAATGGCAAAGACCAACCCGAATGTGATCAGGGTCGGAACGATCGACGCGGAGCCCGATGCCGGATCGGCGCCGGGGGCCGCCATCATCAACGGCAGACTCGCAAATAGCTGGTTCATATGGTTCTCATACCTCGTGTGCGGATTTGCGCAAAAGTAGCACGAAAGGTATGCACAGTCAAATCGTTACACCGCGACGATCTTCTTCACCTCGCTCGGAACCGTGTAGACCCCGAAGAGGCGCTTCAGTCGTTCGCCGGTGAGACCGTCCATACCGCTCTTCTCTGCAAAGAAGCGGACGAGCTCGTTCATCTCCGCCTCGTCTCCAGAGAAGATCGCGGAGCAGAAAGCCGCCCGGTAGAGACCTTCACCCGCAAGCTCCATGGTGCCGAGCTTCCCATATCTCCGCTGCGCTCGCTTGTCCACGACCGCGGCGTCGTCCTGAAACCCTATGGTGAACACAAACTCAGATCTCGTCACCTTGACCTCAAAGAAAAGAGGGGAAGCCGTGGGCTTCCCCTCTGGATGATTACATCATGCCGCCCATGCCGCCCATGCCGCCCATGCCGCCGGCACCGGCGCCCGCGGGCTCTTCCTTCTCCGGAAGGTCCGTGATGGCGCACTCGGTGGTCAAGAGCAGACCCGCGATGGACGCCGCGTTCTGCAGCGCGCTGCGAGTCACCTTGGCCGGATCGATGATACCCGCCTTGACCAGGTTGACCCACTCCATCTTGGCCGCGTCAAAGCCTTGGCCCTTCTTCTCGTTCTTCGCTTTGTCGGCGATGATACTGCCGTCCAGGCCCGCATTCGCCGCGATCTGGCGAATCGGCTCTTCGAGCGCCCGCTTCACGATCTTGAAGCCGACCTTCTCGTCCTCGCCCAGGTCGGTCAGGTCCGCCTTGTCCAGCGCCGGAACGGCCTGGATCATCGTGAGACCTCCGCCGGGGATGATGCCTTCCTCGATGGCAGCGCGAGTCGCCGAGAGCGCATCCTCAACGCGGTGCTTCTTCTCCTTGAGCTCGACCTCGGTCGCGGCGCCAACGTTGATCACCGCAACGCCGCCGGCGAGCTTCGCGAGGCGCTCCTGAAGCTTCTCGCGATCGTAGTCGCTGGTCGTGTCCTCGATCTGGGCCTTGATCTGCGCGATGCGGTCCTTGATGTCCGACTGCTTGCCCTCGCCGTTGATGATCGTGGTGTTCTCTTTGTCGACCTTGATGCTCTTCGCCTGACCGAGCTGATCCAGCTCCGTGCTCTCGAGCTTCAGACCGAGCTCTTCGCTGATCACCTGACCGCCGGTGAGGATCGCAATGTCCTCGAGCATCGCCTTGCGGCGATCACCGAAGCCGGGAGCCTTCACGGCGCACGCGTTGATCGTGCCGCGGATCGTGTTCACGACGAGCGTCGCGAGCGCTTCGCCCTCAACGTCCTCCGCAATGATGAGGATCGGACGGCTCGCCTGAGCGACTTTCTCGAGTACGGGAAGAAGGTCCTTCATGCTCGAGATCTTCTTGTCGTGGATCAGGATGTACGGATTCTCGAGTACCGCGGTCTGGGTGTCGCGGTTCGTCGCGAAGTATGGAGAAACGAAGCCGCGATCGAACTGCATACCCTCCACGAACTCGGTCGTGGTCTCGATCGTCTTCGACTCCTCAACGGTGATCACGCCGTCCTTGCCGACTTTCTCCATGGCACCGGCGATTTCATTACCGATCTCCATGTCGTTGTTGGCGGAGATCGACGCGACCTGCGCGATCTCTTCCTTGTCCTTGATGACCTTGGACGCCTTCTTGATCTCCTCGATCGCGAGATCAACTGCCCGATCGATGCCGCGCTTGAGACCCATCGGGTTGATGCCGGCAGCGACGCTCTTCAGCCCTTCCTTGATCATGCTGTACGCAAGGACCGTTGCGGTGGTCGTACCGTCACCGGCGACGTCGTTCGTCTTCGTCGCGACTTCCTTGAGAAGCTGAGCACCCATGTTCTCGAACTCGTCTTCAAGCTCGACTTCCTTGGCAACGGAGACGCCGTCCTTCGTCACCGTGGGGGCGCCGAACTTCTTGTCCAGCAGGACGTTGCGTCCCTTGGGGCCAAGAGTGACCTTGACCGCGCTGGAGAGCTTCTCGACACCGCGCAGGAGTGCTCTGCGCGCCTCTTCGTTAAACATCAACTGCTTAGCCATGTTCTCTTCCTCTCTGCTTGAGATGTGAGTTTTGATTGAATTGCGCTCAGTGCAGGGGGTAAGATACAAAGGAAATCGTCAACCGCCAAGATGCTCGCAGGTTTTGTGGTTCACGCCGAGGGGGGCTTACGCTGAGCAGATTTGCAGCCAGGGACATCGCACTACTCGCTTCTTTCCCAAAGACCGAGCGGTCGGGACGATCTCGCCCGGTGGAACGAGCGCTCCAGGTACTCGCCGAGATCGATCGATCAACGTTCGGCCGCGTCCCTCTGGTCTGGAGTCTGCCCTCGGGCGATGCGTGCGCGCACTCAGACGGTCCCTCGAAGTCGTTTCTGCAGGCGTTCCGTGAGCGAGCCGAGCGCTACGGAGACGAGCTGTGGCCGGCGGGCCTGACCGGCGCACCGAACGCGCCGCTTCTCATAGACGAGATTGCCGCGGAGATCGAGTGGTCCGTGTCCAACCTGTGGAACACGGGCGTGCGCGACCGGCTCCGGACCGACCCGCGCTTCATCCTTCCCGTGTCCCCGGACGTGGTCCGCTCAGAAGCCGCCGAGGCGTACTCGGGCGCGCCGGTAGCCGTTGCGCTCTTCGCCTACGCGAACGACGGTCCGTGGCTTCGCCTGATCCCCCGGGAGCCGGTGAGTAGCGACGCATCGCTCGCCGAACGCGCCGCCCCGGGATGGCCGGTCGTGGAGCCGAACTCGATCGAACCGGAAGCGATCACCCGGCGCCTGCTCGCTCGCGAGGTACAGCGCCGCGGCCGGGCCGCACGGGCATGGGGCCAGGCTCGGCAGATGGTCGTGCGATGCACGCTCGAGACGGGACACGACGCGGAACGGCTGTTTGCGCTGATGTCGGCGATGGTCGAGCTCACGGAACGGGGAGGATGGCGCGTCGCGGTCCCGTCTCTGGAGCGTGCGGCACCCGACTCACCCGTCCCGATTTCCACGGAGACTCGGCTTCTTGCGCCGGACGTAGGCGCGAAAGCGATGGACCTCAGGCGGCGGCGCGGCAGCAAGATCAACACGCGGCGGGTTCTCGAACGATTCGCCTCGTGTGGTAGCTCGGAAGAGGAGCTTGCGCACGCGCCGGAGCCACCGGAGACGGGTCGCCGCGACTTCGTCGCGAGCATGACCGGACAGAGCTCGCTGCCGGGCGCGAACGTCCAGGCCACCTTTGCCGGCGGCCGGTACTGCGGCCTCTCCGGAAGCGCGAGCCCTGAGTCACGAGCGTCCGTGGACCCGAGGCGCGCGGCCGAGAACCGACTCCGGCCGGCTGCGGGCGACGAGATCGCGGATACGGTGGAGAGCTGCTTCAGCTTCGAGACCGAGATCAGCCGCGGTCTTCGCTCCGAGGCGGCGATTCTCGACCCCGATCGCCGGACCTCCGTCCGCGTCCGGACCGAGTACTCGCTCGTGGGCGAGATCGACGCACTCGTCGTTTCGCAGCACGTGATCCTCGAGGGTGGCGATCCGGCGGACACCGCGGACGTGCTCGCGATTCCGGTACTCGACTCGGACCGCTGCGCAGTAACCGGCCGCTTCACGGACGAATCAACGTACGACTATGACGTCCGGTGGGATCGGGGACGCATCTCGTTGTGGGCCGAGGCGTTCCAGATCTGGGACGGCGAGTCGAGCACGACGGTGGTGCCGCTGACCTTGAGCGCGTACCCGAGACCGTGGAGCGTGACGATCGCACCGAGCCCGCGGCACCGGCTCGTTCTTGGTGGCAGTTACGCGATGGGCTCGGCCGCGCACCATCACGTCTCGTTTCTGATCGTTCGGGGGGACCTGGACGACGAGCTCGTGGAGAAGGCGCTCGCGGGTCGATTGCCGGCGCCGATTCACCAGGAGATCACGGCCGGAACGGCCGCCGAGCCGGCTATGAACGCCCCGGTGGCGAAGGAGCCGCAGGGAGCGTGACGCGGAAGGAGCTGCCTTCGCCCGGGGTGCTCTCGACGGTGATCGTCCCACCGTTGCGAACGACGTAGTCGTGCGCGAGCATCAGGCCCAATCCGGAACCGTGCTCGCCGCTCGTACCCGAACGACTCACCGACTTGCCCAGCTCGAACAGCCCGTCGATATGCTCCTCCGGAATCCCGATGCCGGTATCGCGCACCTGGAGCTCCACGAACTCGCGGCGAGAGGTTGCCTCAACGGTCACGCTGCCGTTGGCGGGTGTGAACTTCACGGCGTTGTTCACGAGGTTTCGGACGACCGTACTGATCATGTCGCGGTCGGCGTACACGGCGAGCGAGTCGGGCACGTTCGCGGAGAGCGTGATCCCCTTCTGCTCGGCGGCGATTCCGAAAAGCTGCACGTTCTCCAGAACGAGCTCCCGAAGATCCACCGCACGCTGATGCATCTCGGTCCGCCGTTGACTCCTCGCCCACTCGAGGAGGTTCTCCAGGAGGTGATACGTCTTCTCCGCGGAGTCGTAGAGACTCTCGATCAGCTCGTGCGTTGTCCGGGCATCCATATCGTCCGTCGAATCGCGCAGGAGCTCGAGCGCACCGAGCAGTCCCATGAACGGCCCACGCAGATCGTGGCTGATCACCGAGAAGAGCCGATCCTTCGTCGCGTTCAGCCGGTCGAGCTCTTCTCGTTGGCGCTTGATCGTGATGTGCGCGTTGATGCGGGCGAGTACCTCCTCCTGCTGAAACGGCTTCGTGACGTAGTCCACGCCGCCTGCCTCGAACCCACGCACCTTATCCTGGATATCCGTGAGCGCGCTGATGAAGATGACGGGAATGTCCGCGGTTGCGGGATCCGACTTGAGCCGCTCGCACGCCTCGAATCCGCTGATGCCCGGCAGCATAATGTCGAGCAGGATCAGGTCGGGGTGTTGCTCGCGCGCGAGGGTAAGCGCGCGTTCGCCGTCCTGACTGACAAGCACCGTGAATCCTTCGTCGTCCAGATAGCGATAAAGAACGCCCAGGTTATTCGTGTTATCGTCAACGAGCAGGATGGACGTATCGTGCGCGTCATTCATCGGGTGAAACCTTAGCATGGCGGAGGTCGTTGAGGTAGCTTGCGAGCCGATTCACCTGGAACTCCTGCGCCATCTTCGTGATACGGTCTGCGACCGGCTGGTAGCGTTCGTCCGCAGAGCGCATCTCGTCCGCCGCCTCGAGGATCCGCCGAATGTTGCCGGCCGCGACGAAGCGCTCGATCGGCTCGAGCAACTCGGCGGGCGGGATCGTTTCCTCGGCTCCGGAGGCGGGCTGCGAGCTGCGACCTGCCTGATGGACCCACACGATGCCGGTGAGCTTTCGTATCATCTCGAAGAGTTCGAACTGACGAAACGGCTTGGGGAGGAAACCGTCGAACCCCACGCGCAGACACTCCTGCTTGATCGTCTCGGCCACGCTCGCCGAGATCGCGATCACCTTCGTGTCGTGGAACTCGGCCGCGTCGCGAATCGTGCGGATCGCCTCGAAGCCGTCCATTACCGGCATGACGAGATCCATGAATACGATGCTCGGTCGCTCGGCCTCCATGACCTCGATGCCGTCGCGACCGTCCGATGCCTCAAGCACGGGGAAGCCGATCGGCTCGAGCATGCTACGCAGTACGCTGCGGTTCTCCCACTTGTCATCCACGACGAGCACCTTCTGCGCCCGCCCCTCGTAACCGGCGATCGCGCTCGCGGGGCGCGGCGCATCCGCCGTCTCCCCGGCCGCCTGCAGCGGCGCGGTGAAGGAGAATGTGCTTCCCACTCCGGGAGTGCTCCGTACGCGAACCTCGCCGCCCATCATCTTCACGAGTCGCTGGACGATCGCAAGACCGAGTCCGGTGCCCTCCTCGCTCTGGATGTGCTTGGAGAGTTGCTTGAACGGTGAGAAGATCTCCTGGAGCTGATCATCCGGGATGCCGACGCCGGTATCCTCGACCTCGAAATAGAGCGTGTCGTCCAACGGCTTCGCCCGGAACCAGATCTCACCGCTATCGGTGAACTTCACGGCGTTGTTGAGCAGGTTGAGGAGTACCTGCCGCAGTCGCTTCTGATCGCCCACGGCAGCCTGCGGCAGGTCGTCGTGGAACTCCGTGTGAATCTGAAGCCCCTTCTGACGGGCCTGAAGCGAAACGATGTCCGCGATGTCTTCCAGGAAGTCGCGGAGCCGGAAGCTCTCGGGCACGAGAACGAGCTTCTGCGCCTCGATCCGGGAGACGTCCAGGATGTCGTTGATGAGGTTGAGGAGGTGATTTCCGCTCTTCTCGATGATCGAGACCGCCTCGCGCGTGCGCGCATCAAGTTCCGAGTCGCGGGAGAGGATCTGCGCGTAGCCCAGGATGCCGTTGAGCGGCGTCCGGAGGTCGTGGCTGATGTTCGCGAGGAACTCGGTCTTCGTCTTGCTCGCGTCTTCCGCCTGCTGCTTTGCCGCGATGAGCTCCAGGTTGGCCTCCTGGATCCGGCTGAAGCTCTCGCTCAGGTGCGCACTTGTGACGCGGAAGCAGTCGATGAGCGTTTCGATCTCGTTGATCCGGCTGGACGGCCAGTCGAGCTCCTCCTGGCGCGTCACCTTGTCCGGCAGATTCTCGGCAACGATCGTCAACTCGGTGAGCGACGCGAGCATCCGCCGGCTCAGCACGGCCGAGAGCAGGATCGTTCCGATCACGACGAGCAGCATCACGAGCAGCATCGACTGATAGCGTCGGTTGAGCGCGTCCTGGTAAGGGGCGATCGGTGCCCGAAGCACGAGACTCCACGAAGAGGTGAAGCCGATCGGCTCGTGTGTCAGGTATCGCGAGTGCTGCCAGCGCTCCATGATGGATACGTTGCGTGCGGTCTCCGGGACGCGGATGTAGAGGTTGCCCTCCTCGTGCTCCGTGAGGCGAGGAAGCCGGTCCTCGTAGCTCTCGAACGGCGCAAGGTCGGGCGCCGTTGAGGCTACCACGCGAGCGTTCGCGTCCAGCAGCGTCGCATCCACGGTCCAGTTGCCGCTCAGCCGAAAGAGCGTCTCCCGAAGGCGCGTCACGTCTATCACGCCAAGCACGGCGCCCGCGACACTGCGACCCTCCTGGATCGGAACGCCGAGAACCACGATCGGGCTTCCGTCACGGTCGATCACGTTGGACGCGCTGCCCTGGCTTTCGTGGAGAAGCTGGGCAAAGTACCGGGTCCCGGCGAGGTATCCGTTCCCGAGCCACCGCTGCACGATCTCCCGCGGCTCAGCCGTGAGGATCTCTCCCCGAGCGTCTACCAGGGCCATCGCGAGGAAGTCCGGATCGGACAACCGCAACAAAGCCATCTCGGTCCGCACGATGTCGCGCCCACCGGGATTCCCCAGGTCTATGTAGCCGGCAAGCGAGCGAAGCGTCTGCATGTTCTCGGCGAGCCACGCGTTCACCGCCTGTTGGGATGAGAAGGTGGTGATCGAGAGCTTGGAAGCAACGTCCTCTTCAACTCGGTCCATCTCCGCCCGGGCGGTGACCACGAGAATTGCCATCGCAGGTATCAGGACGAACGTGACGATGAGGAGGAAGATGGCTTGCGAGAAGGTGAAGCGAGTCCTGCGCTGGGCTCCCTCGAGCGCGGGCATGATGTGTTGCAGCACTCCTATCAGAAGCGCCGCGATCAGTGCGTTGAGAATGCCGTTGATGGCTTGCTTGAAAACGATCAGGACCGTGCTCTGCTGCGCGATGCCCATCACGCCTCCATAGAAGAGCACGACGAGCGGCATCCCGATCAGGACCCAGTAGATCGTGTCCAGAAACATGAGGTTCACGCTGCGCCGGCGGTAGAAGATGCCGACCATGAACACCTCGAACGAAAAGATGATCACCGAGTACGGGTGTTGCCACAGAAACGCGGTGTGCGACGAGGCGATGAGCGCGCTGACGGTCGCCGGTCCCCAGCCGTAGTAGTGCAGGACGACGAAGACGAAGATCGACCCGAAGAGAAAATCTACGTTGAAGAAGAGCGGTAGGTTGAGCACGTTGCCCGCATAGGCGAGCGCAGTGAGCCCGACCCACGCGAGCGAGGACGCCGGCGTGATCGGCCGGCGGTGCGAGAAGAGCTCCCAGAGCGAGTAGTCGTCGCGGCGTTTCCTCATGATCACCGGTACAAGGATACCTCGCCCGCGGCGACGCGGTGAACCCCGCCGTTCTCGAGCATCAACCGCCCGTCCCGAGCGATCCCCACGAGCCGTCCTCGTACCGACTCGCCGCCCGGAACGGTGACTTCGACCTCCTCGCCTCGGTGGCGCAGCCGCGGCGACAGCACCTCGCGCCAACTCTCGCCGACCACGACGTACCACTCAAGGAGCGACCGCAGCACGCCGTCCCGGTAGTCGGACCAGGCCACCGGCACCGTGGCGGGATCCGCTCCGCGAAGCGCGGAGCCGCGTTCGAGCGCAACGGACGTCGCGAGCCCGGCGATCTCGTCCGGGAGAACGGCCTGGCGAAGGTTGAGACCGAGCCCCAGGTAGAGCCACTCGCCGTCGTAGTCGGCGAGGATACCGCAGATTTTGCGACCGTTCACGAGAACATCGTTCGGCCACTTCACCTCGGCCGCCAACCCCATCTCCTCCTCGAGCACCTTCACGAGCGCGGCCGCGAGCGCGAGCGAGCGGGTGACCGGATTCTCGGGCCGCTGCAGGGCGAGCGTGAACATGAGGCTCTCTCGCGGAGCCGAGTGCCAGGCCCTGCCGGCGCGACGTCCGCGACCGGACGTCTGGTAGTCGGTCATGACCACGGTACCGGACGGTGCGCCGTTTCGGACGAGCCGGCGCGCATCGTCCATCGTGGATGTGGTCTCTTCGGTGTGGTAGACGGGCGCGGCGAGCGGCGATCGCTCACGGAGTAGCGTCACGCGGACAGTATAGTCACGGGGCGGCTCGGTTTGTACCGGCGGCGCCGGAGCATTGTTGATTCCGTCACCGGCCGTTGTGATATTCAACCCGTGGCCACCAATCCTCTTGCCGCCGGACTCGAGACGCACGAAGCGGCCGAACCGCTCGCGGTATTCATCTTCGGCGTGACCGGCGACCTGACGCGAAGCAAGCTCATGCCGGCGCTCTACTCGCTCTTCCTCAACGATCGACTCCGCGAGTTCCGGATCGTCGGGTTTGCGCGCAGGGACTGGAGCGACGACTACCTGCGCGAGAAGGCGTCCTCCATGCTCGAAGGGATGCCGGGGAGCGACGAGCAGCGCAGGCGCTTCCTCTCCACGCTGACCTACCTTCGATCGACCTTCGAGGACGACGAGGGCTACAAGAAGATCCCGAGCTACGCCGAGGGCTTCGCGAACAAGCTCTACTACCTCTCCACGCCGCCGTCTTCGTACAACGACGTGATCGGCCGACTGGGCAAGCACGGACTCGCGGCCGAAGAGGACGGCTACACCCGCATCATCGTGGAGAAGCCGTTCGGACGGGATCTGCGCTCGGCCCGGGAGCTCAACAAGCTGCTGCTCAGGTACTTCAAGGAACGGCAGGTCTACCGGATCGATCACTATCTGGGGAAAGAAACCGTCCAGAACCTCATGATGCTGCGCTTCGGCAACGGCATCTTCGAGCCGGTCTGGAACAACCAGTACATCGACCACGTCCAGATCACCGTCGCCGAGAGCTCCGGAGTCGGCACGCGCGGCAACTACTATGAAAAGTCGGGCGCGCTCCGCGACATGATCCAGAACCACGCGTTCCAGCTCCTCTCGATCACCGCGATGGAGCCGCCGAACGATATCCGGCCGGAAAGCATCCGGAGCGAGAAGCTCAAGGTGATTCGGTCGATCGATCCGATCACGCTCCGCGAGCCGGACAAGCACATCGTCCGCGCGCAGTACGCGCGAGGAGTGGTGGACGGCGAGCCGGTTCACGGATATCGCGAGGAGGACGGCGTTGATCCCGAGAGTCGGACCGAGACGTACGTTGCGATGCGGCTCTACCTGGACACGTGGCGGTGGGCCGGCGTTCCCTTCGTGATCCGTTCGGGCAAACGCCTTTCGCGCAAAGTCACGGAGATCTCGATCCACTTCAAGCATCCGCCGTTGCGCCGTTTCGCCGGCGGCGGTCACTCGATCGAACGGAATGTCCTTGCAGTCCGCATTCAACCGGAGGAGGCGATCTCGCTGAAGGTGAACGCGAAGATTCCCGGCTACGCGACCGCCGCCCGGCCGGTGAATCTCGACTTCACGTACGGCAGCTCGTTCGGCCGTGCCGTGCCCGAGGCGTACGAGCGCCTCCTCTTCGACGCGATGAAGGGCGACAACACGCTCTACACCCGGCGCGACGAAATCGAGGCGGCGTGGGAGTTCATCACCGGCGTGCTCGAGTACTGGAAGGACTCGGACCAGCCGCTCTACGGCTACGAGGCGGGAAGCGCCGGCCCGCGCGAAGCGCGCGACCTGCTCGGTGAGGGCAGCCGACGTTGGAGGAAGCTATGAAGGTCGACGTTGGGGCCGTTGAGGCCGAGCTCGCTCGCCTCCAACGCGAGCTCACCAACTCCGAGGTGCGGACGAGCCTCTTCAACCTCGTCGTGATGAGCCCGGACGCGCAGCGCGCGATGGTGGACGAAGCGCTCAACTACCTGCTCGGGAAGCGCGCGGCGCGCGTGATACACATCGTAACGAAACCGGATGCGACAAGCAGCCTGGAGATATCGGCGCGCTGCTTCGTGGACCGGGAACACAAAGGCGTCTGCTTCGAAGAGATCATCATCACGAACGGCTCGGACGGCCAGGGCGGCGCGCCGGGCACGTGGATCCCGCTCCTCGTGCGCGACATCCCGACCTACATTCTCTGGCTGGATACGATCTCGGACAAGCGCGGGCTCTTTTCGCACGTCCAGAACCAGGCGGACAAGATCATCGTGGACTCGGATCAGTCGGTTGAACTCGGCGAAGAGCCCGACGCGCTGCTGCCGCTCCTCGCCGGTGTCGCGGTGAGCCAGGGCGTGCCGCTCGCCGACTTCAGCTGGAAGCGCCTGCGACCCTACCGCAGGCTCGCGGCCGCCGCCTTCGACGCGGACGACCGGCTCGGCCTCGTCAACGAGATCGTCTCGGTTCACGTCCGGGGTCTCCGCCCGATGGCCGGACACCTGCTCGGACTCTGGTTCGCCGAACGGCTCGGCTGGACGCGGACTGCGGCACCGGAGCGCGAGTCGGGGGACGCCGCGGGATCGGCGGGTGCCGCCGCTGCGAGCGACCGCTACCGCGACGTGCGTGGCCGGCCGGTCGAGGTGACGGTCGAGCCCGGAGAGCCGGGCTGCAATGTTGCGGTCTCGCTGCGGCTGGCGAGCGAGCACACCGTCGATATAGAAGCGGGGACGGACGGATGCGCGGACGTTGAGTATCCCGGCGGCGAGGAAGAACGCACGGTGACGATCCCGTCCAACGGGGAGATCCTGCTCGAGGAGGTTGACGCGGTCTACGCGGACGACTTCTACCGGGACGCCCTCGCGCTGCTGAAATAACGGCGCACGTGGCCGGAATATCGTGCTCGCTTCTTGAACAACTCACACCGATACCGTAAGTTTATACGCTCAAGAGTGCATTTTATACATTCGCATTCGGTGGGAGAGTCACGTGAGAGAGCGAGCTGAGCGGCTCAAGGCCGTTCGCAGAATCATCAAAGAGAACCGGATCACCAGTCAGGAGATACTTCTGAACCACCTCAAGGACGAAGGATTCTCGGTCACGCAGGCGACGCTCTCGCGTGATCTCAAGCTGCTCAAGGTCGGCAAGATCTCGGAAGGCAGCAACGGCTACTACTACACGCTTCCGACCGAAGAAGAGCTTCGCGAGAGCGAGCACAACTACCTCATGGACCTTCGCCGAGGCTTCATCTCGATCGAGTTCTCCGGCAACCTCGCGATCATCCGCACGATCACCGGGCACGCGGACACGGTCGGAATCGCCCTCGACAACCTTGGTCTCGAAGACGTGCTCGGCACGGTCGCCGGCGACGATACGGTGCTCGTCGTGCTGCGCGAGCGGGTGAAGAAGGATCACTTTCGCCGGGAGCTCAACGAACGAGTGCCGGACCTCGGAGTGTAGCCGATGAAAGCAGTCGTCATGGGGAGCACCGGCTACGCCGGCATGACGCTCCTCCGCATTCTCGCCTCGCATCCGGAAGTGACCTCGATCGTGCCGGTCTCACGCTCGGCGGCGGGCCGGCTCGTCCGCGAGGTCGATCCCGGATTGGGTCAACAGATCGACGGTTCACTCGCTGCGACCTCCGGTCGCTACGTCGCGCCCGATGAGGCGGGTGCGGAATCCGCGGACGTCCTCTTCTCCGCGCTCCCGCACGGTGCTGCCGCGGAGCTCCTGGGTCCCTACGCGGGCTCGGTACCGATCGTCGACCTCTCCGCCGACTTCCGCATCTCGGACGCCGAACGGTACGAGTCCATCTACAAGGTGAAACACCCCTACCCCGAGCTCGTCCCGAACGCCGTCTACGGCCTGACCGAATGGCACCGTGACGCGATCGCGACCGCCCCGATCATCGCCTGCCCCGGATGCTACCCGACCGCCGCGCTGCTTCCGCTTCTGCCGTTCGCGGACGTGGTGAGGTGGCCGGCGGTCGTGAACGCGCTCTCGGGAATCTCCGGCGCGGGACGGAAGGAGAAACAGGACCTGCTCTACAACGAGCGGTCGGAGAACATGAACGCGTACAACCCGGGGCGAGTGCATCGCCATGTCCCGGAGATCGAGCAGGAGCTCGCTGCCGCGGTCTCGGCCGGGGCGGGCTCTCCGGCGATCCTCTTTACGCCGCACCTCGTTCCGGTGAAGCAGGGCATGTTCACGACGATCGTCGCCGAGCTCACGACGTTGATCACGCAAGCCGAGGCCGAGGAACGCATACGGAGTGCATATCGCGGTTCGGCCTTCGTGGCGCTCTCGCCGCGCGGTATCCCGCAGACGAGAGACGTTCGGAACACGAACCGGTGCGACCTGGGGGTCGCGGTGCACGAGAGTCACGTGGAGATCTTCTCCGCCCTGGACAACCTGTGGAAAGGCGCCGCCGGTCAGGGCGTCCAGAACATGAACATCCGTCTCGGCTTCGCCGAGACGCTCGGCCTGCGCGCTCACGGCGAGTTCTAGGTCCAACGGAACGCCCATGAATCAGACGTCAATCCTGATCAAGCTAGGCGGTACCGCGGCATCGAGCGTTGCAGCGCTCGAAGCGCTCGCGGACGACCTCGTCGCCGCACCCGGCACAATCGCGATCGTGCACGGGGGCGGTAAAGAAGTGAGCGAGCTCTCGCGCAGGTTCGGACTCGAGCCGGTCTTCCACAACGGGGTCCGCATGACCTCGGAAGCGGAAATGGACGCGGTCGAGATGGTACTGAGCGGCGTCGCGAACAAGCGGCTCGTGCGCAGACTCTCGAAGCGCGGCCTCCCTGCAGTAGGCATCTCCGGAGCGGACGCGGGACTCCTCGTCGGCACCCGGGTCCCCGACCCGGCCGGCGCGCTCTCGCGAACCGCGACGATCGCCTCGGTGAACCCGAAGCTCGTCCGCGACCTCTGGTCCGCCGGCTACGTCCCCGTGATCTCGTCGCCGGGCTCGGACGCGAACGGCGAGGCCGTCAATATCAACGCGGACGACGCGGCGTTCGCGCTTGCCGGCGCGCTGGAGGTTGGGTCGCTGCTCTTTCTCTCGGACGTGCCGGGAGTCATCATCGAGAACGAGCCGGTCGTCTCGCTCACGCCGGCGATGGCTGCCGCGGGGATCGGCACGGAGCAGATATCGGGCGGCATGGTCCCGAAGGTGCAGAACGCGATCACCGCGCTCGCGCACGGCGTCGCGCAGGTGGTGATCGGGAATTACGAACGGACCGGCGACCTGCGGCTGCTGTTGGAGGGCAAGCGCGGAACGGCGATTGTGGCCGAAGACTCCGGCACGGCGCCGAATCCCCGGAAACAGGAAGGAAGTACGCATGATGGAAATGAGTAGTCTGGTCACGAACCCGCCGTTGCCGCGGAACTACGCGTCCGAGCTCCTCGAGCTGAGCCGTGGCCGCGGGGTCGAGCTCTGGGACGCCGGAGGCAAGCGCTACCTCGACCTCGGTGCCGGGGTCTCGGTGAACTCGCTCGGCTACGGCAGAAAGGACCTCGCGCGGATCGCCTCACGTCAGATGCGCAAGCTGGTCCACGTATCCAACCTCTACGCCACGAGACCGGCGATCGACCTCGCGCAGCTCCTGCTCAACGTCACCCGCGACCGGGTGAACGAGTTCGCGGCGGTCCAGTTCGGCAACAGCGGCGCGGAGGCGAACGAGGCGGCGATCAAGTACGCCAGGCTCTACGCCCATCGGACGCGTGGGCCCGGGCACCACAAGATCCTTTCCATGAGCAACGCGTTTCACGGGAGAACCATGGGTGCACTCTCGGCGACGCCGAACAAAAAATACTCGGAGCCGTTCGAACCGCTCGTGCCGGACATGCTCTCGTGCGAGTTCAACGATCCGGATCAGCTCGAGGCGATCGTCACGGACGCGTTCGCCGGAGTGATCGTGGAGGTCGTCCAGGGTGAAGGCGGATTGCGGATGATGACGCCGGAGTTCGCCGGGCGGCTCATGGAAGTGTGCGCGCGGCACGATGTCCTCGTTCTCGTGGACGAGGTGCAGACCGGCCTCGGACGGACGGGCCGCCTGTTCGGAAGCGAGCTCGTGGGGCTGAAGCCGGACATCGTGAGCTTCTCGAAGCCGCTCGCGGGCGGGCTGCCGCTCGCGGCCACGATGATCCCGAAGAGAGTGAACGAGCTGCTCCACCCGGGCGATCACGGGACTACATTCGGCGGTGGACCGGTCACTACAGCTGTAGGCGCGCACGTCGTCAGGACGATCTCGGATCCCGACTTCCTCGCGAAGGTAGCCGAACGGGCGGCGCAGCTCACGCGATTGCTGGACGAGCTGGTCGCGGCGAAGGACGAGGTCACGGAGCGCCGCGGCGTGGGCATGCTGCAAGGGCTCGCGATAGAGGCGGAGGACGGCCCGGGCAGGGTCGCCGAGATCGTGAACGTCTGTCGCGAGCGGGGGGTGCTGTTGCTGCGTTCGGGCAGCAACGTTGTCCGTATGGCGCCGCCGTTGGTGATCGGAGACCGCGACCTCGAGCGCGGCATCGCAATTCTCGCAGAGACGCTCCGGTAGCAGAACCGGACGGGAGGAACAATGGCACAATCGGTCAAGAAAATCGTGCTCGCGTATTCGGGCGGGCTGGACACGTCGATCATCATTCCCTGGCTCAAGGAGCACTACGACGGCGCCGAGGTCGTGGGCATCTGCACGAACGTGGGGCAGGACGAGGACTTCGGCGACATGGAAGAGCGCGCGCTGGCGAGCGGTGCGAGCAAGCTCTACATCCGCGACATCCGGGAGGAGTTCGTCACCGACTACCTCTTTCCCATGCTGCGCGCCGGGGCGATCTACGAGGGCAAGTACCTGCTCGGCACCTCGATCGCTCGACCACTTCAGGCGAAGCACCAGGTGGAAGTCGCGCTCGAAGAGGGCGCGGATGCGGTTGCGCACGGATGCACCGGCAAGGGAAACGACCAGGTGCGGTTTGAGCTGACGTACAAGGCGCTTGCACCACACCTCAAGGTGATCGCCCCGTGGCGCACGTGGGACATCCGGAGCCGCGAGCAGGCGATCGAGTACGCGAAGGCGCACGGAATCCCGCTGCGGGACGTCTCCAAGGCGAATATCTACTCGCGCGACTGGAACATCTGGCACATGAGCCACGAGGGCGGCGAGCTCGAGAACACGTGGACCAAGCCGAACGAGGAGATGTACCGTCTCACGAAGTCCCCGCAGGATGCACCGGACAAGGAGACCGAGGTCGTGATCGACATCGAGCGAGGACTCCCCGTTGCGGTCAACGGCGAGCGCATGAAGCCGATCGACCTCCTGATGAAGTTGAACGAGCTCGGGGCAGAGAACGGCATCGGTCGCACCGACCTGGTGGAGACGCGGCTCGTGGGCATGAAGAGCCGCGGCGTCTATGAGACGCCGGGTGGGACGATCCTCTTCCGCGCGCTCCGCGAGCTCGAGATGATCACGCTCGACTTCGACACGCTGAGCCTGAAGAACCAGATGGCGCTCAGATACGCCGATATCGTCTACGCGGGGAAGTGGTTCACGCACTTCCGCGAGTCCATGGACGCGTACATGCAGAAGGCGTCCGAGTACGTGACCGGCTCGGTGCGGCTCGGGCTGTACAAGGGCAACGTCATCGCGCACGGCCGCAAGAGCGACTACTCGCTCTATCTGGAAGACCTTGCAAGCTTCGGTGAGAGCGCCTACGATCATGCAGACGCCACGGGGTTCATCAACCTGTACGGTCTTGCCACCGGCGTCGCGGCAATCGTGCACAAGAAGAAGCCGGCGGACGAAGGTCCCGCAGTTGAGATGCGCGCGATGGCCGGATTCCACGAGAAATGACCAGGGGTCATTTCTCAGGAAGCAACGCCTGCGGCGTTCTTCACGAGAAATGACCGAAGGAGCGAGCATGCCCGCTGAGTTCAGGAATCTCGATACGGTATCCGCGTTCAGATTGTTGCAGGGCGAAGAGCGCGTGCGGCTCTCGGACGCCTTGACGCCGGAGCGCGTTCTCGCCTACCAGTGCGGCTACGGTCTCGCGGACGGGCGGTCGCTCACGTACAACTACGCCGCGAAGGCGGTCTCGGACGCGATCATCGAACGCTTCCGGCAGCTCGCGGAGGAGCAGTCGCTCGTGGAGAAGTACCGGATGATCCTCCGTGGCGAGATCATGAACACCGGCGAGCGGCGAATGGTGCTCCACCATCTCTGCCGCGGCGAGCTTGGTGGTACGGTACGACACGACGGCCGCGACCTTCGCGCCTTCTACGAAGAGCAGCGCGAGCGGTTCTCACGGTTCGCGCGGGACGTGCACGCCGGTCGCGTCGCGTCGCCCTCCGGTGAGCGATTCGAGAGCGTCGTGCAGATCGGGATCGGCGGGTCCGACCTGGGGCCGCGGGCACTCTTCCTCGCGCTCGCCGGGCACGAGTACGAGTACGACGGCGAGACGAGACGCGGTCCGCTCCTGGAGACGCGCTTCGTCTCCAACGTGGATCCGGACGACGCGGCATCCGTGCTCGCCGGCCTGGACCCGCGGACAACGCTCTTCGTGCTCGTCTCCAAGAGCGGCACCACGCAAGAGACGCTCACGAACGAGGCGTTCGCGATCGACTGGCTGAGCCGCTCGGACGTGCGGAACCCGCGAAAGCAGATCGCGTGCGTCACGTCGGAGACGAGTCCGCTCGCAACGTCGAGCGACTACCTCGCCTCGTTCTTCATCGACGACTTCATCGGTGGCCGCTACTCGAGCTCGAGCGCGGTGGGCGGCACGGTCCTGAGCCTGGCGTACGGCCCGGACGTCTTCGCGGAGCTGCTCGCCGGAGCTCACGAGGCCGATGAGGCGGCACTCACCGAAGAGGTGCGCGAGAACCCCGCGCTCCTGGACGCGCTCATCGGCGTGTACGAACGCAACGTGCTGGGAATGCCCGCGACCGCGGTCCTTCCCTACAGCCAGGCGCTGATCCGGTTCCCGGCGCACCTGCAACAGCTCGACATGGAGAGCAACGGCAAGCGCGTCAACCGGGACGGCGAGCCGCTCGCCTACGCCACCGGACCGATCATCTTCGGCGAGCCCGGAACGAACGGCCAGCACAGCTTCTACCAGTTGCTGCACCAGGGCACGGACACCATTCCCCTGCAGTTCATCGGCTTCGCAGAGGCGCAGCACGGCATGGACCTCACCTACGACGGATCCACGAGTCAACGAAAGCTGAACGCGAACCTCGTGGCGCAGATTGTCGCGTTCGCGCTCGGCAAGACGAGCGAGAACCCGAACAAGCACTTCCCGGGCGAGCGCCCGAGCAGCCTGCTCTGGTCCGACCGCCTCACGCCGCGCGTCCTCGGCGCGATCCTCGCGCACTTCGAGAACAAGGTGATGTTCCAGGGACTCGCGTGGAACGTGAACTCGTTCGACCAGGAAGGAGTTCAGCTCGGAAAGGTGCTCACGAAACAGGTGCTCGGCACCGGCAAGCTCGACCCGGTGCTCGCCGCGTACGCACAGGCGGCCGGAATCCGCTGAGTTCGGGCATGCGCCAGACGGGCAGATCGGCCGGCGTGACCCACGATCGCAGCGGCAGATGGCATCGTACCGCTGCGCGTCGCTCATGCAACGCCACAAATCGCGTCCGGACCGCGACTTCCGAGCGACCGAACTGCAGGGTCAGTGACATTCTCGAACGCTTGCGCGCTCTTCCCTACCAGCGTTGACGCGTACCCGTAGGAGAACAGGGCTCGCGCGTACTCCTGGTCGGTGATCGCGTAGTCGTAGGCTTCCCGGTAGACGTAGCAGGCGTCGTCGTATGCTCCCTCGTTGAGCAGCGTGGTGCCGTGCCGGATCAGCTCGTCCACGCTCTCGCCGGCGGCCCAG
>JBKHII010000036.1:0-30377 GCA_046538735.1 Spirochaetales bacterium | reverse complement strand
ACAATCACTCATCTGCGAGAATCACACTGCCGTCGTTCGCCGGGAATTGCTGGGCCTCCGGCTTCGGGGATGCACAACGCCGTCCACTGTGGTAGATTGGTTCGTTGTACCTCCCGCTTCGTGCTCGTGGAGGTGGTCACCAATGAACAATAGACACCGATTCACGATCGCATTCGCAACCAGCTGGGTAGACTACTCGTACCACTCGATCGTCACGCGAGCCGTAGTCGGCCGATCTCGCGATCGTGAAGCAAACGTTATCATATTCCCGGTCGGAAGCATGGGCGCATCGAACCCGGTCGAGAAGGTCCGTGCGCAGCTGATGCGTCTCCTCGCGAGCGCCCGAATAGACGGCGTCATCATGTTGACGCCCACGATCGGGCACTACGTGGGCCCTGAAGCAGTCGGCAGGTGGGTCCGGAACAACCTCACCGTCCCCGTAGTCAGCATGTCCGCGGAGCTCCGCGGAATCCCATCGGTCGCCGTCGACAATTCGGGAGGTATGGAGGCGCTCATCAGCCACCTCGTGGAGGACCACGGCGCGAAGCGCATTGCGTACCTCCGCGGTCCCGCAGAGCATAGCGATGCGAACGAGCGGTTCGCCGCGTATCGAGGCATGCTCGATCACTATCGGCTCCCCTACGACGAGAACCTCGTCGTGACCGAAGGATTCGTCTTCGATTCCGGCGTCCACGGGGTGAGAACGCTCCGCGGCGAGCGGAGGGTCGAGTTCGACGCGCTCCTCTGCGCGAACGACATCTCTGCGTACGGAGCGCTCACCGAGTTGCGGCGTGAAGGGGTCGTTGTTCCGGGCGACGTTCTGCTCGCCGGCTACGACGGACTCTTTCGCGACACGCTTCTCAACCACGACTACTACCCCTTCGCGACCGTGCATCAACCGCTCGTCGCGATGGCCCACGCCGCTGTTGACTCGCTGATAGACCGGCTCGAGGGCCGCCCCGGCCCTGACCGGATACGACTTCCGGTAGAGCTGATCGTGGGCGAAGGCTGTGGATGCCTGCCCCCCGCCGTGCGAGAGCCGGGACGCGAGCAAGCCGCGGAGCGCTCCGATACAGACTGCACTGCGGGAGCGAACGCTGAAGTCGAAGAGCTCGCTCGTGCGCTCGCGCACGACGACTTCCTCTCGGTCTGGCGATCGGTCATCTCGCGTCGCCAGACCGAGGGCAGTTTCCCGCACGGCCTCGAGTCGCTCCTGCAGGAGTTGGGAAGACGGGCGGGCTCTCGTCCGATCGCATCCGACCGGTCACCTGCCGACAGGCTCCTCGAGGCGCGGACGATCCTCTCCCGATCGGAAGAGAACGAGCGGCTTCGATTCGAGACCACGCGGGACGAGACGAGACGCAGAACCCGCACCGCCCTGCTTCAGCTCGCCGGATCGCTCGACCTGACATCACTTCTCAGAACGATGGAGTCCGCGATTCCCTCGCTCGGCGTTGAGCGATTCTTCCTCGGCATCTTTCCCGGACCTATGAGCCTTGCTCCCTCCGGTGACACGGCAGAGGGCTCGACCACGCCCGATCCCGCAGATACGGTGCTCATCGCGGGACACGATCCGCGGATTCGCGATCTCGCCTCTGAGCTGCCGCTCTCCTACGACAGCCTCGCGATCCTCCCCGACCGATTCTGGCTACAGAGCTTCGGCGAGGCCCCGCCCGAGAAAGGGAGAACAGCGCCGGTCGCGGTCATCGTTGAGCCGCTCGTCTCGACCGGGGATTGCCTCGGGCTCCTTGTGGCAGAGGTCGCCGGTTCGGCGAACGTTGACTTCGACTCGCTTGGTTCGTCGGTCGCATCGTCGCTCGATCACGCCCGCCTCTATGAGCAGATCAGACAGCATCGCGAACGGCTTGAGGAAGAGGTCGAGGAGCGAACCGCGGACCTCGTCGCCGCGAACAAGGCGCTCGAGCGCGAGATCGCGGATCGGCAGCATGCCCAGCACCAGTTGGAAGAAGCGATGGAAGAGCTTCGGCGCTCGCACGCGAATCTTGAGTACCTGTCGCAGCGAGACGAACTGACCGGACTCCTCAACCGGCGCGGATTCGTCGCCGCCGCGCGCCGCCGAGCCGAGCAGGCGCACGACGCCGACTCTCAACTCATTCTCTTCTTCATCGACATGGACCATCTGAAGGCGATCAACGACAGCCACGGACACGATGCAGGCGACCGAGCCATCCAGGCGGCCGCCGAGATCCTTCGCGCAACCTTCCGCCGGAGCGACATCATCGGCCGCTACGGTGGCGACGAGTTCACCGTGCTGGTGGAGCAGCGAGCATCGGAGCATCCGGAACGCACGCTTCGAGAGCGGCTGCGGCGCGCGACGGCCAGGTTCAACGAGCACCGTGCAGAGGTGTTCCGTCTCTCCTTCACGATTGGTTCCGACACCCGCTCGACCGGCGACGACATTGAGATCGCAGACATGATCAAACGCGCGGACGTGTCGCTCTATCGGAACAAGCGGTCCCGCTGAGGCCGACCCGCTTGCCCGCCTCCACCCCTCGCGACGATACTCGCAGCGCGCCCTCCCCCCCCTCCCCGCATCCCGTCCTCAGGACGTACGACAAGATCGTGGGCCGGGCGGGAGCACTCCTCTCCGCACGGCTCGGCGAAATGGAAACGGAAGCGGCAATGCACGACCTGCGTGAGCCGCGCCGAGTACGCGTCGGATGTCCCGGTCTCCGCTCGAGAAGTCGTGGAGATCGGAGCGCGGTCTCCTTGCGCTCGTCGTCGCGGACCAACTCGCCCGCTCGGTGCACTCGCTCGCATCGCGATCTTTCGCCGGACGGTCGTCGCACCGCTGCTCGAGTCAACCGGGGGATCGCGTGCGGTATGGTTCAACGTCCCCGGCGTCAACGGATCGCGCACGCTCCCGGACGTGTTCGAAATGAACCGCAGCGAGCTCCAAGCGACCCTCGATTGACGAGCGCGCTCTTGTTCGAGCGCCATCTGCGACGTACTATGGCGAGAACAGCCGAGGAGGAACCGTGACGGCAACCCGGCCGGACGTCTTGGACGAGCTCGTGCGTGCGAGCACGCTGCTCTCGGAGGAGACCAGCTTCACTCGACTCGCCTCGATCCTCGTGGAGCAGTCGCTCGACATCACGCACTCCGATCTCGCGGCGCTCTACCTCCACACGGAACCGGACGGCACCGGCGACCTGACGCTTGTCTACCGTCGGGGCCAGGGAAGCCCACCGACTCGGTTCGCGGCGTCGTCCGAGCTCGCGGCGTTCATCACCGAGACGGACGAGAGCGTCGTCCTCCTCGATCGCAAGCCGAGCCCCTTCTTGGAGATTCTCCTCAGAGCCGACGCCCGAAGCGGCATCGCGCTTCCGGTTTCCACGGCCACGCGTCGACTCGGCGTCCTCGTGCTCAACTCGGTCAAGCCGAACTACTACAACCGCAAGCGATTCCACTTCCTGGACGGCTTTGCCCGTCTCGCTTCCGGCATGCTGAACAACGCACGAATGTATAAGGAGCTCCAGGAGCACGCCCGCGAAATCGAAGCGCTCCACCGGTACCAGGAGAGTGTCTTCGAGTCGATGACGAACCTCCTGATCACGATCGACGAGACGGGCCGGATCCAGTACTTCAATCGCGCCGCCGCCGAGAGGCTCGGCCTGCACGACGATCATCTGGGATCCACCTTCTCGGAAGTCTTCGCAGGCGGCTTCTCGAGGCACGTTTTCGATCGACTCATGGAGGCCGTGGAGTCTTCGGACCGAGTCTTCGGGCTGCGCGGGATCTACCGAACGCCGCAGGACGACATGGACTTCGAACTGACCGTCTCTCCACTGAAGAGCGCGGGCGGCAGGCGCGAGGGGCTCACGTTGCTCTTCAACGACGAGTCCGCACGGAAGCAGCTCGAGCAGCAGGTCAAGATCGTCACGGAGGAGCGGCGCGCGATCAAGGACATGTTCGCCTCCTACCTCTCCGAAGACATCGTTCAGATGCTCATGGACCGGCCGGAGCTCGTGAAGCCGGGCGGCGGCCAGCGACAGGCTACGGTGTTCTTCGCCGACATCGCCGGATACACGAGCTTCTCGGAGGGTCGCGCGCCGGAATACGTTGTGCAGGTTCTCAACGAGTTCTTCGAGGAGGCCGAGCCGATCGTCCGCCGGCACAAAGGGTATCTGGACAAGTACATCGGCGACTGTATCATGGCGGTTTTCGGCGTACCGCTGGACACCGGCCGGGACGACACGATTCGGGCGGTCAGCTGTGCAGTGGAGCTGCAGCAGCTCGTGAACGATCCTTCGCGCCGCTTCTTCCGTGGTGACGCGGATCGTCTCAAGATACAGGTCGGCATGCATAGCGGGCCGCTCGTCGCAGGGAACATCGGGGGTTCGCGGAGGATGGACTTCACCGAGATCGGGGACACGGTCAACGTCGCCGCCCGCCTCGAAGGGATAGCGCGTCCCGGCGAGATCATCATCTCCGATCAGACGAAGAACCAACTGGACGACCGCTTTCGAGTGGAGCAACGAGAAGTCGTCCGCGTAAAGGGCAAGGCGGAGCCGATCGCAGTCTACAACGTATTGGGATACGCGTAGGCGACGGCCGACTCCGGGAGAGGAGTACAGTGAACGAGCTACTTGACGTCGTGCGGACGCTACCGACGGTCGCACTCTACGGCGCCGCCGCCACGGTCGCGCTCATCATCGCAATCCTCGTGGGATCGCTCGTCGCGCGACGGCGGTTCAGGAATCGAATCAACGCCTTCCTTGAGACGCCCGGCTCGCCGGACCCGTCCGACTCGTTCTCGAGCGCCGAGTTGCTTCGCCGCACGAGGCTCGTCGAGCGAATCGCCGAACGGGACGGTGACGAAGTCGTCCGTCGGCTCGGACTCGACCTGCTCTGGACGGAGCGGCTTCGGGAACGCAGGCGCCCCTCGGACTGCCGCCGCGTGATGCGATGGGCAACGGAGACCGGGCTGTTCGCCTCCTTCCTGGGCTCGCTCCAGAGCAGGAAGCTCGGACGCATGCTGCGCGATTACCTCAACGAGCACGGAGAGTTTCTCGCGCTCCGCACGCTCGCGCTCTCGGGCCGCGGCGAGGAGTTCAGCGGAGCCGCTGCACACGAGTTGTTCGCCGACCGCCTGAACGAGATCCGCGAGATGGCAGGCGATCCCGAGTGGCCGAGCAGGTATTTCGCCGTGAAGATACTCCTTCACGACGCAGACGAACGCAGCGACCGGGCGCTTCAGGACGCGTTCTCCGATCCGCATCCACTCGTTCGCCGAACCGTGGCCGTCGAGTACACAAGCGACGACCGGTCGCATCTCTACGGGCGGCTCGAGCACCTCGTGCGACACGATCCGGTGTACGAGGTTCGGGAAGCCGCGAGCAATCGCATCCGTAGCGCTTTCAGCGATCTCTACTCGCTCGATCCAACCGAGCTCGCCCCCGAAGAAGCGCTCCACGTGATCGGTCTCCTCGACCTCGGCCGACCGGACGACATCAACGCCGCGCTCACCTTTCTCTCGGGAGACAACCACGAGCTCCGTCTCGGGGCCGCGCGCTTCCTCGCGCGCACGCGGAAGCTCCACGACCTCTTCCTCGGGCTCGACTTCACGGACCGAAGCGAGTACGAGCGCGTACGCAAGCTGTTGCGTCACGCCTTGAGCGTCAACGTCGTGGACTTCCTCACGGCCGTGGAGGAGAACCCTGGGCCGGCCACGCTCCTGCTCGGAGCCGAGCTCCTTGCCGAGGCCGGTCCCCAGGAAGCGATCGCGGAGATCGCTCAACGTGTCTTCCGGCTCCAGCACGAAACGACCGAACGCTACGGGGAGCTCTACGCCGCGACGGTCCACGCGATTCGCAGGCGCGGCACCGAGACGACCCATCGGCTCCTTGCTCGCGAGATCGGCCGCCGCAAGGACACGCCGGATCTGCTCAGGGTAGCATTGTCGGGCGTGACCGAGGGGTTCGACGCCATCTACCGCGAAACGCTCGTCTCAGCGCTCCGAAACCCCAACCATCCCGAACGTGACTCACTGCGGTCGGCGTTCCAGAAGCTCGACGTGGCATTCGTGCTCGCGACCTGCCTGGACACGATCACGGCCGACCGGGACTCGATACCCCACCGGGTCCGCATCGACGCCCTGCTGATGCTGGGTGCGCTCGAGTTGCCGTATGCGCTCCAGGAGATCGCGGAGCACCTCCCGGTCCTGCCGGTGGAGACCGCCCGCGAGTTCACACGCACGCTCGATCGCTACCAACCGGACGAGCTCGAGCGGAAGGTGCGTATGCTCCTCCACGGCGTGGACGCCGGTATCCGGGCAGCCGTCATCGCCGCGCTCCCTGCCACGGGCAAGAAGACCTTCCTCTTGGAAATCAAGGACGCCTTGCGCGATGCCGATCCGGATGTCCGCATCGCAGCCACCTGGGCACTCGTCGACTACGAGGAGACCCGCGCAGTGAACCAGGCCGCAGACATGCTGCGAGACCCGGTACCGAGAGTTCGCCGCAGCGTTGCCCGCGCCCTCGCGGTGGGTGGCGGAAAGAGCGCGCTCGACTCGCTTCGCGACGTCATCCGCGACGAGAACGAGATAGACGTCGTGAAGGTCTCCGCAATAGAGGGCCTCGGTTCGTGCCGACACGCCGAGGCCGCAGACGTACTCGTGGAGGTTCTGCGCCTGGACGAGCCGTTGCGGAGCCACGCCCAACACGCGCTCGCGAGTCGGCCCGAAGACGCACAGCTGCGCCGTCTCGTTGAGCACTTCAAGGATGCCGATCCGGAGCTACGCGACCGAATCAGCGAGGTCTTCAGGTCGCTCGGCAAGGATGGCGAGGAGGCGGTTCGGGACCTGCTCGAGCAGGATCTTGCGAGCCTCCGTCCCTATCTGGCTGAGATACTCGAAGCGACGGGCTACGTGGAAGCCCAGATCCGGTTGCTCGGCCACCGGAACCCGCACGTCCGCCGCAGCTGCGCCCAGTTCCTCGCAAACGTGGGGAACCAGGCCGCGTTCCGCGGGATCGTGATGGCGGCGCGCGATCCCGATCAAGAGGTACGCGTCCAGGTAACGAAAGCGCTCGAGCGACTAGCGACCGAGGAGTGCAAGGAGATCCTTCACGCTCTCGAGAACGACCCCGACCGGAGAATCCGCAGGTACACGCACTGGGCGCTCGAACGCCTGGCCGCAAAAGCGTTGTAGTCGGGAGATGCTTCGCCGCCCGGCACGGTCGTCGGCGTCCTGCCCGTCCATAGCGTTCCCCAACAGAATTGTAGTAGAAAAACGCTACATATAGTGCGTTTCCCTTCCGATCTACTTGCCGTGGTGCTGAGTGTTTTGCTAAGGTATTCGGGCCACGCGTCAATCGGGAGGGAACATGCACGTCATCAAGCGCGACGGAAGAACGGTCGATTTCGAACCCGACCGCATCGCAACGGCGGTCGCAAAGGCGTTCCGAGCAGCGGGACTCGACGCGAACGGTTCCGAGGGTGTCCAGGAAGACATACTCGGCGTGATCGCGGAGCGCTTCCGCGACCGGAGTCCTCACGTTGAGGAAATCCAGGACATCGTGGAGCGGACGCTCGTTGATCACAAGCTCTACGAGGTCGGGAAGCGCTACATCCTCTATCGTGAAGAACGAGCTCGACACAGGAACGAGCGCCACCGGGAGCTCATGCGCCGGGCGAACCTCGGACAGCTCGAGGTCGTGAAGCGCGACGGCAGACGAGAACGGATCGATCTTGCCAAGCTCGCAGAGACGATCGAGCGCAACACGGCGGGCGTCCGCGAGGACATTGACCCGAACCTCCTCGTGCAGGAGGTGGGCCGCACCGTCTACGACGGCGTCTCAACGACGGATCTCGAGCAGGCGCTCGTCTTCGCCGCGACGAGCTTCATGGAGCGCGACCCGGCGTACGATCGCCTCGCCGCCCGCCTCTTCCGGCAGCGACTCTACCGGGAGGTCTTTCGGGCGAAGACGCGCGAGCAAACGCTCCACGAGCTCTATCGCGATGCGTTTCGCCAAAATGTGCGGCTCGCCGTTGAGGAGGGCCACTTCTCCGCGGAGCTCCTCGGGTTCGACCTCGATCGGCTCGCAGAAGGATTGTACCCCGAGCGCGACGATCTGATCGGGTACGTGGGTATCCAAACGCTCGCCGAGCGCTACTTCGTCCGCGTCCGCGGTCGCGTGATCGAGACGCCGCAGGCATTCTGGATGCGCGTAGCGATGGGACTTGCGCTCAACGAGGACGACCGGACGCTGCGCGCGCTCGAGTTCTACGAAGTGTTGAGCTCCCTGCGGTTCGTCGCGTCGACCCCCACCCTCTTCCACTCCGGGCTCGCGCGCCCGCAGCTCTCGAGCTGCTACCTCTCCACGGTCAACGACGACCTCTCGCACATCTTCAAGTGCATCGCGGACAACGCGCAGATGAGCAAGTGGTCGGGTGGTATCGGCAACGACTGGACCTCGATCCGGGCGACCGGCGCGCAGATCCACAGCACGCACGTGGAGAGCCAGGGTGTGGTCCCCTTCCTCAAAATCGCGAACGACACCACGGTCGCAATCAACCGCAGCGGCAAGCGGCGCGGGGCCACGTGTGCCTACCTGGAGACGTGGCATCTGGACGTGGAGGACTTCCTCGATCTGCGTCGCAACACGGGCGACGAACGAAGACGAACCCACGACATGAATACCGCGAACTGGATCCCCGACCTGTTCATGAAACGCGTTCGCCACGAGGCAATGTGGACGCTCTTCTCGCCGGACGAGGTCCCGGATCTGCATGATCTCTACGGTCGTGCCTTTGAGGAGCGTTACGAGCACTACGAGCGCGAGGCGGCGGCCGGACGCATCGCGCGGTTCAAACGGATCGAAGCGGTGAAGCTCTGGCGCAAGATGCTCACGCGCCTCTTTGAGACCGGTCACCCGTGGATCACCTTCAAGGATCCGTCCAACATCAGGAGCCCGCAGGACCACGCGGGCGTCGTTCACAACTCGAACCTGTGCACCGAAATCACGCTCAACAACTCGGCCGAGGAGACCGCCGTCTGCAACCTCGGCAGCGTGAACCTCGCCCGGCACGTCACGGCGGACGGCGTGAACGCCGCCCTCGTGCAGGACACGGTGACGACGGCGATGCGGATGCTCGACAACGTCATCGACATCAACTTCTACCCGACCCCGGAAGCCGAGCGCAGCAACCTCCGACACCGGCCCGTTGGACTCGGTCTCATGGGCTTCCAGGACGCGCTGTTCACGCTCCGGATCCCGTTCCACTCCGACCGCGCGATCGAATTCGCGGACGAGACGATGGAGCTCGTCAGCTACCACGCCATCCTCGGTTCGTCCCGGCTCGCCGCGGAGCGCGGCACGTACGAGAGCTACGCCGGCTCCAAGTGGGATCGCGGCATCTTCCCCGTGGACACGCTCGACGTCCTCGAGTCCGAACGCGGCGTGCCGCTGCCGGTGCGGAAGTCGGAACGGCTCGACTGGTCGACCGTCCGAGCGCACGTGGCCGAGCACGGGATGCGCAACTCGAACACGATGGCGATCGCACCCACGGCCACGATCAGCAACATCGCCGGGTGTCTCCCCTGTATCGAGCCGATCTACAAGAACCTCTACGTGAAGGCCAACATGTCCGGCGAGTTCACGATCGTGAACCGGTATCTCGCTGGAGACCTCAAGCGCCTCGGTCTGTGGGACGAGCGGATGCTCGAGGAGCTGAAGTACTACGACGGCAGCCTCGAGCGAATCGAGCGTATCCCGGCGGAGCTGAAGAACCTCTACAAGGAGGCGTTTGAGATCGATCCCGTACACCTCATCAGGGTGACGGCGGCCCGTGGAAAGTGGATCGATCAGAGCCAGAGCCACAACGTCTTCGTGCGAGGATCGAGCGGCAAGAAACTGCACGATATCTACATGGCCGCGTGGGAGATGGGGCTGAAGACGACCTACTACCTGCGGACGCTGGGAGCGAGCCAGATCGAGAAATCCACGCTCAACGCGAAGAAGTACGGGTACACGCAGAAACGGGAGTACGCACGGGCGGAGCCGGCGAACGTGGCGTCGGTCCAGATTCCGGCTACCCAGGTCGGCAACGCGTGCAGCGTTCTCGACCCCGATTGCGAGTCGTGCCAGTAGGCGAAGGAGCACCGTGTGAGCATCATCAATAGCAACAAGACCGACCCGAACAAGATCCTGCCCATGACGTACGCGTGGGCCCGTCAGCACTACAAGGACGGTATCGCCAACACGTGGACGCCGGAAGAGATCCCGATGCAGGACGACATCGAGCAGTGGAAAAGCGGCGCATTGAGCGATGAGGAGCGTCGGCTCGTGCTCTGGAACCTGGGGTTCTTCTCCACGGCCGAGAGCCTCACCGCGAACAACATCGTGCTCGCGGTCTACAACCACGTGACGAGCCCCGAGTGCCGGCAGTACATGCTCCGGCAGGCGTTCGAGGAGGCCGTCCACACGGACACCTTCATTTACTGCTGCGATTCGCTCGGCCTCGATCCCGAGGAGATCTACGGGATGTACGAGACGATCCCATCGATCCGCGAGAAGGACGAGTTCGTAATCGGGCTGACGAAGAGCGTCTTCGACCCCACCTTCACGACCGAAGGGATCGAGAACATCCGGTGCTTCATCCACGACCTCGTGGGCTACTACGTCATCATGGAGGGCATCTTCTTCTACGCGGGTTTTGCGATGATGCTCGCCCTCAAACGCCGGCGGAAGATGGTCGGCATCGGCGAGCAATTCGAGTACATCATGCGCGACGAGAGTCTGCACCTCGCGTACGGCTGCGACCTGATCAATACGATCAAGCAGGAGTTCCCGGACGCGTGGACGCCCGAGTTCCAGACCGAGCTCAGCGGGCTGATCGAGCACGCGGTGGAGCTCGAGTCGATCTACGCGCGAGACGCGTGTCCGCAGGGCATTCTGGGCATCAACCCGGACCAGTTCGTGACCTACGTGGAGCACATCGCCGATCGCCGTTTGGAGCGCATCGGGCTTCCCGCCCGCTATCACCGCGAGAACCCCTTTCCGTGGATGAGCCAGGCGACGGACCTCTCCAAGGAGAAGAACTTCTTTGAGACGCGCGTCACCGAGTATCAGACCGGGAGTCTGACTTGGGACTGAGGTTGCCTCTTCATCGCGGTTCGATCATATTGGGGCGATGAAGCGACCCTTTTCTTCACTCTTCGCAGCGGCCGTTCTCGGCCTTCTCCTCGCGGGCTGCGCGTCCGTGCCGAACGAGAGCATCGCTTCGGTCTCCGAGACCGAAGCGAACGCCGCGACCCACGATGCACCGCCCGCTCCGAGCGAAGACGGCGGCGCCGAGCGGGAGGAGCGATCCGACGACTCGCTCCCGGTCGATCCCGAAGTCATCGTCGGCACTCTGCCGAACGGCCTCACCTACTATATCCGTGAGAACAACGAGCCCGAGCAACGGGCGTTCCTCCGGATGGCGGTCAACGCGGGCTCGATCCTCGAGGACGAGGACCAGCAGGGGCTCGCGCACTTCCTCGAGCACATGGCGTTCAACGGCACCGAGAGCTACTCCGGCAACGAGCTCATCGCGTTCCTCGAGCGGCTCGGTATGCAGTTCGGACCCGATATCAACGCGTACACGAGCTTCGACGAGACGGTGTACATGCTCGACGTCCCCACCGACGACCCCGAGACGTTCAGCACCGCGCTGAATGTCCTTTTCGAATGGTCGTCCCGGATTGCGCTCGACCCCGAGGAGATCGACAAGGAGCGCGGCGTCATCGTTGAGGAGTGGAGGTATCGCCGTTCGGCGGAGGCGCGAATGAGCGAGGAGCAGTACCCGGTGCTTTTCGGCGATTCCAAGTATGCCCAACGCCTTCCGATCGGCGACATGGAGCTCGTGCGGAGCTTTGAGCCCTCTGTCCTCGAGCGATTCTACGACGACTGGTACCGACCGGATCTCACCGCGATCATCGCCGTAGGTGACTTCTCCGCGCCGGACGTGGAACGGCAGATACGCGAACGCTTCGCGGCGTTCGACAGTCCGGAGGACCCGCGTCCGCGCGAATACGAGCAGGTTCCGCCTCACGATACGACCCGATACGTGGTCGCCTCCGATCCGGAGACGAGCTACACGACCGTCTCCGTCTACGTGAAACGGGATGCGGAGGAGCTCGAGTCGCGCGAAGACTACCGGCGAATGCTCGCGGCGGGCCTGTTCACTTCCATGTTCAATTCGCGACTGGAGGACATAACCCGGGAGCCGGACGCGCCCTTCCTCGGCGCGGGCGTGAGCATCGGCTCGCTCGTTCGAACCGAGGATGCAGCGACAATCTCGGCGGCCGTTGAGGGCAACGACGTCGCTCCGGCACTCGAAGCGCTCGTGGTGGAGCTGCGACGAGTCACCGAGCACGGATTCACCGCGACCGAGCTCGAGCGCGCGAAACGGAACCAGCTTCGATCGA
This sequence comes from Spirochaetales bacterium, assembly GCA_046538735.1. Lineage (GTDB taxonomy): Bacteria > Spirochaetota > Spirochaetia > DSM-27196 > SLST01 > SLST01. The sequence continues at coordinate 17,944 of JBKHII010000036.1, read as the reverse complement.
TGCAGCAGGTATATCGGGAGCGAGAGAACGCGAACTCGCAGAACTTCGCAGACGAGTACGTGCGAGCGTTTCTCACCGGCGAGGCAATACCGGGAATCCCCTCCGAATGGGAGCTGCACCAGGAGATCATACCCACGCTCACACTCAACGAGGTCAACGAGCTCGCGGAAAGCTACCTCAGGGACGAGAACCGCGTTGTCGTCGTAAGCGCCGTGGAGTCGGATGATCTGGAACCGGTTCGCGAGACCGACCTCCGCTCGGCGTTCAGGCGAGCCGAAGCGATCGCCGTGGACCCGTACGAGGATGCGGTCGTCTCGACCGAGCTGCTCGGCGAGCTCCCGACCCCCGGCACTATCGTCTCCCAAACCGAGCTGGACGCCGAGGGCGTGCTCGACTGGCGTCTCAGCAACGGCGCTCGCGTCCTCGTCATGCCGACCGATCATCGAGAGGATCAGATCCTCTTCACTGCGTTCAGCCCCGGCGGCACGTCCACGGTAGACGAGTCCGAGTTCCGGTCCGCGCAGTTCGCCACGGTCTTCACCGAGCAGATGGGGTACGGCGAGTTCTCCCCGTCAGATCTCCAGCGCGTCCTGGCCGGAAAGGCGCTCTCGGTGGCGCCCTACATCGACCTCTACGAGGAAGGATTCTCGGGATCGTCGTCAACGGAAGATCTCGAAACGGCCCTGCAGGTCCTGCACCTGAAGATGACCGATCCACGACGGCACGAACCCACCTTCGCCGCGCTCAAGCGCCAGTTCCTCACGGTAGTTGCGAATCAGGAGAACCAGCCCCAGTTCCACTTCTCGCGGCGCTTCCAGGAGTTGTTCAATCAAGATCACCCGCGCGCGCTTCCGGTCGAACGGGAAGGGATGGAGGCAGTCGACCTGGACGCGGTGCTCGATGCATACCGGGCCCGATTCGGCGACGCCTCCGACTTCACCTTCGTCTTCGTGGGCACCGTGGACCCGGCGGAGCTCCGGTCGCTCGCCGAGCAGTATCTCGCAACACTGCCGACCGCGGACGACACCGGATGGCGCGACGTAGGGATCTCCCGACCGGACGGGACGGTCACCGATACCGTTCGTGCCGGTCAGGAACCGGTCGCCGAGGTCGTCGTTGCGTTCCACGGTAAGTACGAGTTCAGCCGGCGCAACAACTACGCGATCCGCGCGCTCGAGCGCATGCTCGATATCCGGATGCAGGAAGTGATACGCGAGGATGAATCGGGCACCTACGGCGTTTCCGTCCAGGCTCAGTTCTCGGACGTTCCCAACGGTCGATACTCGATCCTGCTCAACTTCCGCGCCGACCCTGCGCGCATCGACCAGCTCACCGAACGGCTCTTCGAAGTGATCGAATCGATCCGGGAGAGCGAACCCGAGCAATCCTACGTGGAGCGCATCCAGGAGACCCAGCGGGCTCAGTTCCGCGAACAGCTCACGAGCAACCAGTTCTGGCTGAGCCGGCTGAGCTACGCGATCCAACACGACCGACCCGTTTCGACGATTCGGGACTATCTTGGCCTCGTAGACGGGCTCTCCGCCTCGGACGTCACGGATTCCGCTCGCCGCTACCTCGATCGCAATCGGTACGTTCGCGTAACCCTTCTTCCCGAGGAAGGCGTGGACGAGTAGGAGGCGCGTATGGCCGATCCGGTCTCCCCGCCGGACGGCGACCAGGAGCTGTTGGAGCGGACGAAGCCGAAGGTCAAGCCGCCTCCGATGTACCGAGTCGTCCTCGTGAACGACGACTTCACACCGCGTGAGTTCGTCGTCTTCATCCTCGTTTCGGTCTTCCAAAAGGACCGAAGCGAGGCGAGGCGCATCATGCTCACCGCGCATCAGGGCGGCAAGTCGGTCGTGGGCGTGTATACCTACGACGTGGCAACCTCGCGAGTCGAGCGTTCTCGCAAGCAAGCTGCGGAAGCAGGCTACCCGCTTACGCTGTACACCGAGGAGGTGTGACTCGGGGCCGTGGACACGAGATCCGGCGCCGTCTATAGTGGCGCCGTGGTCTCCCGTATTCTGCTCGCTCTCGCCGCGTTCCTTCTGGGTGGCGCGACGCTCCCCGCCCACGACGCGGCCATCCTCGTAGACGCCAGTTACAGCATGAGCCTGGAGGATACCGACGGTCGTTCGCGCCTTGAATCGCTGGCAGCGGAGCTCGAGCGCTGGATACATCGGCGATCCCCCGACGAACGGTACGCGCTGCTCGTAGCCGATCACGAGTCACAGATCGACGTTCGACTCCCCTATCCCGCCACCGCTGCCGAGGTGATCTCGGAGATACGCTCGATCACGCCGTGGGGCTCCATCGACCTCGTCGGTGCCGTGGAGAACGCCGCTTCGCTCGCGCACCGCGAAACCGGGGCCGATCCGCGCGACCACCTCCCGCTCGTCGTCCTCACGGACGGCGAGGACATGTCCATGCTCACCGGCCGGCGCCGGCTCGAGCTCCCGGACCGTGTCCGCCTCACGCCGATTCTCTTCTCCACCTCCTCCCCGGCCGCGATGACCGAAGCGATTCGCGCGCTCGCGGACGGTACTTCGCACGACACGACCGCCGGACCGACCGCGCCCGGCCCGTCCCCCACGTCGGCCGCAACCGCCCCTCAGCACGAGGCGCAGGCGCAGCGCGATGCCGCGCCTGGTGATCATCCAGGCTCGCGGGCGGGCCACGGGATCTCGGCCCGCGCGTTACTCGGGCAGTGGAGCGGCATCGCGCGCCGGCTCTTTCTCGCCGCCACACTCCTTGGCACCGGCGCCGCGCTCCGCGCGGAGCTCCGTCATCGCCGGCGCCTCGAACGGGTCGTCCTGCACAACGCGAGGCCGCCGGTCGTCCGCCTCGAGATGCGGGGTCCCTCCGCCCGGCACGACATCACGATCGACCGGTATCCCCGCACGGTCGGCACGGAGCACGATCACCCCGACATCGCGCAGGCGACGATCCCTTTCACCCTCTCGTTCCGCGACGGTGTGGTCGCACTGACCGCCACGGACAAGGTGAAGATCAACGGAATGGGCAGGACCGAGCACGAGCTTTCCGAGCGCGATCAGATTCGCCTCGGACGCGTGCGCTGCACGGTCGCCTCCATTGAACCGGTAACCCGGATCCGTCCGCCCCGACCGACTCACCGGCGCTATGCGATTGCTCCGGCCATGTCTGCGGTCCTCGCCCTGCTCGCCTTTCTCACCGCACTGCCGGCTCACGCACCAGACTTGCCGGGATCGGCAATCGCGACCGCGGCGAGCGAGGCAACGGATCTGCCGGAGCCCTCGATCCGGCTCCCCGAGACGTTTGGCCCCGGCGATCGCCTTCCCTCCGCGGATCTCGACTACCTCGTCGTGCACTCGCATCCGGACGACGAGGCGATCGACTTCGGAGCGCTCGTCGCGCGACTCGCCGCCGGCGGCAGGAGCGGGGCGGTCCTCCTGATCACGGACGGCGAGGCGGGTCGAGACCAGTATCCTTGGCGCGGGTCGGACGACCGGTATCCTGCCTACGACTTGACCGGCAAGCATCTCGCCGCTGCGCGGATCCGCGAGGCGCGGCAGGCGATCGGAATGATCGGCGCGGATCTCTACATCCGGCTCGGGCTCGAGAATCATCCCTACAACAGTGTAGTCGAAGCGCGGACGATCGAAGAGGTGCTCAGTGCCTGGGGAGGTCGCGAGACACTCGCTCGGCGCCTCGCCCGGATCGTGGAGCGGCTCCGGCCCGAAATCGTGCTCAGCCCCGACGGCCCGTCGAGGGCGTACGAGCACTTCGAGCACGAGGCTGCGGGGCTTCTCGTCGCCGATGCGCTCCGTATCGTGCGTGAGCGTGGACAACACGGCGTGCTCGCTCACCTCGTGTCGGTCGATCCGTTGCAGTCCAATGCGTATGCGAGCGCGGTGCGGATATCGCCGTGGGAGCCCGCACCGGACGGATCGATTCCGCGTATCCGTCAGCTCCTCGCGCTTCGTGCGCACCGCACGCAGTGCGACGCGACGATCGTGGGCGTTGAGACGCGGCTCGCGCTCGCAGACGACATCTTCTCGATCGCGTATGCTGCGCCTGGTTTCGACCTCGCCGCGGTCCTTGACGGCGACGGTATTGACCTGGCCGCGGCCGCACCCTAAGCTGGTCGCCTACGGAGGACACCATGAGCACAACTCGCGAAGCCGTTCAAGCCGAACTCTCGAAGATCATCGATCCGGACCTGGGCACCGACATCGTCAGCCTGGGCTTTGTGAAGAACATAGATATCGAAGGAGACACGGTCGCGCTGGAAATCGAGCTGACCACTCCGGCGTGCCCTGTCCGCGACCAGTTCCGGTCGCAGGCCGAGTCGCTCGTTTCGGCGCTCGAGGGCGTGAACCGCGTTCAGGTGAGTCTCACGAGCCGCACGCCCGAGCGGGTCAAGCGCGCCACGGATGTGGAGCGCACCGGTCTCGACCGCGTGAATTCGCTCGTAGGCATCGCCTCCGGGAAAGGCGGCGTAGGGAAGTCGACGATCGCCTCGGCGATCGCGATGGAGCTTGCGCGGGAGGGCTACCGCGTAGGTCTGCTCGATATGGACATCTACGGTCCGTCGATCCCAACGCTGTTCGAGCATCACGACGTGGGGCTCAGAGGGGACGAGGACAACATGGTCGTCCCGGAGGAGTTCAACGGGCTCAAGGTGATGTCGTTCGGCTTCTGGCTCGGCACGATGCCGGCAATCATGCGTGGTCCAATGGTCACCAACTACGTTCAGCAGTTCCTGCACCAGGTGAACTGGGGTGAGCTCGACTATCTCTTCATCGACTTCCCTCCCGGCACGGGCGACGTTCAGATCACGATCACGCAGAGCGTCCGCTTGGACGGCGCCGTTATCGTGACCACGCCGCACGTTCTCTCGGCCGCGGACGTTGGCAGAGCGATCCAGATGTTCGATAAGGTCTCGGTACCGGTCCTCGGCGTCGTGGAGAACATGAGCTACTTCGTCGCTCCGGACACGCAGGCACGCTACCACGTGTTCGGTCGCGGCGCAGCGGAACGGATCAGCACGCACTACGGGCTGCCCATCCTCGGAGAGCTCCCGATCTCGCCACAGGAGTTCGGCGGACCCGCGACTCGCAGCCCACGCTCGGAGGCGATCGCATCGGCAACCGAATCCATGATCCGGGAGCTCGGCAAGGCGCGCGCCGGCCGAAGCACGCCGGAGATCGACTACGACGACGACTCCGTCACGCTGCGCTGGCCTGACGGCACAACGCATACCGTTGCGAATCGCAAACTCCGCGCTTCATGCCAGTGTGCGCTCTGCGTTGACGAGTTCACCGGGGAGCAGAAGCTGGATCCGGATGCGCTTCCGGAGGGCATTCGCGCCAACGACGTGGCTACGGTCGGCAACTACGCCATCAGCATCGAGTGGAACGACGGGCACACTACAGGCTTCTTTCCTTACTCGCGCATCAGAGAGCTTGCGGAAACCTGAGTTGCCCTCGTAGGCTACCTGCGTTAGGATGCTCACCATGATAGCGGAGCTCCCCCTCGCAGGCCGTTTTCGCGACACCGAGTACCAAGCCAAGTCACTCTCGCGCACCTTCGAGCCCGCGCCCTTCGTCTTCGAGCGTTTCTTTCGCCGGTGCGCCGCAATCCGCGAGGACAAACGAGTACGCCGCGTGCTCGTTCTCGCGAAGAGCTCCTTCCAGACAACGACCGCCGCCGCCCTCGAGGAGATCCGTACCGAGCTCATCGCGTTGCGCGAAGCCGGGAAGGAGCTCTTCTACTACGCATCCGACTACCGCGATCGGGATCTCTACCTCGCCTCCGCGTGCTCACAGAGACTCATGCATCCGTTGGGATTCCTCCGGTGTGCCGGGCTTGCTCATCCTCACTTCTTCTTCCGACGACTCGCCGATCGCTACGATGTTTCGGTCCAGGTCGTCCGGCGTGGTAAGTACAAGAGCGCCGCGGATCGGTTCCGTCTGGACGCGATCGACCCGGCTACGCTCGAGCAGTACCAACGCTACCTGGAGCTCTCGGCCGCGCATCTCCATGAAACCATCCTCGAGGCGTACGAGAAGGATTTCGGAGAGCTGTACGAACTCCTGTCCGGCGAGGTGTTGACCGCGGCTACCGCGGCCGCGCGAGGCTGGGTGGACCGCGTCGCATCCCTCCACGAGATCCGCGACGAGTGGCGTCGCGAGAAGCTCAAGACGCGCAGCGTTCGCGTCCCTCGGCGAGTCGGACGAGGAAGGCGGATCGCCGTCCTGACGTTCGAGGGATCGATCGCGGAGGGGAGCAACGACTTCAATCCGCTACTCGGCCAGGTCATTGGAGCGCAGACGTTCGTCCCCCGGATCGAGCACCTTCGCAGGAACAAGAAGGTCAAGGCGGTCGTACTCAGGATCAACTCAGGCGGCGGCTCCGCGGTCGGGAGTGAAGAAATACGGGGCGCACTCGCCCGCCTCGGGTCCGAGAAGCCGCTCGTCATCTCGATGTCCGAGCTCGCCGGTTCCGGCGGATACTGGATCTCGCTGACGGGAAGCACCGTCGTCGCGTCGTCCACGTCGCTCACCGGTAGCATCGGCGCGATCACGATCGCCGCGAACGTGGGGGACGCGCTTCGGAAGCAGGGGATCACGCATTCGGTCGTCAAGACGCACGACCACGCGGACGTGGAAGCATCGCTGCGGGCGCTCGAAGGCGACGAGCTGGCATCGCTCGACCTGCAGGTCGGATCGATCTACGATCGGTTCGTGGATCTCGTCGCTACCACTCGCGGGCTGGAGCGGCACGAGGCGGAGGATCGCGCCCAGGGCAGGATCTGGGCCGGCGCCGACGCACACGCGATGCGGCTGGTCGACAGGATTGGCGGACTACGGGAGGCGATCGACGCTGCTCGATCTCAGGCGGGCTTGCATCGCGCCCGGGTCGAGTTCTACCCGCGCGTGAAGCACTCGTTTGTGGAGCGAATCATCTTCGGAGCCGCTCGCCGCACCGCTTCGGGAACGCTCCGGGCTCCCTCGATCCCACACGACCGCGCGCTCGCGATCTCGGCGATTCGCGCTCTCGCATCGCTCGCCGGTCGGCCGATGCTTCTCGACCCCTTCGTACTGCGCTCGGCGCCGTCGCCTATCGGATCACTCCACACGGGGGCGTTCAACGCGTTCGATGCAGATCTCGAGGTCGAATAGACGATATCGATCGATGTAGTCGGTTCTGCCTTCAGGAACCTCACCCAGATGCGCTCGATACTCCTGAACGGTGCGATAGTGTTCCTGGTTCATCACGACACGCTCCGGGCGCGCTCCACCGGCGACCGCGGCATTGCGCAGGCGGTAGACCTCGACGATGATCTCTTCGGCGCGTAGCTTGTCGTCCACGATGAGACAGGACGGGCCGCGACGTCGTCGCGGCCCGCGCAAAAGATCCTACTGGAAGAGGGCGAGAAGGTTGTAGCGCTGGAAGATGCTGACTGCGATCAGCGATACAACGGCCATGATCTTGATCAGTATGTCCAACGATGGTCCAACGGTATCCTTCAGCGGATCGCCGACCGTATCGCCGACGACACCCGCAGCGTGAGCCTCCGAGCCCTTGCCACCGTGGTGGCCCTGCTCGATGTACTTCTTCCCGTTGTCCCACGCGCCTCCGGCGTTCGCCGTGAAGAGCGCCAGCATGATCGCCGAGAGCGTCGTACCGATCAGCAGACCGCCCACAAACTCGGGTCCGAGCAGGAAGCCGGTCACGAGCGGAGTGAGGACCGCGATCAGCGCCGGTCCCTTCATCTCGGAGATCGAGCCCTGAGACGAGATCTCGATACAGAGACGGTAGTCGGGTCGCGTCTCGCCGGTCAGGATCTTGGGATCCGCCTGGAACTGACGTCGAACCTCGTCCACCATCTTCCGTGCCGCCTTGGCGACCGCCTCGATGAGGATACCGGAGAACAGGTACGGGAGCGCTGCGCCCACGAGCCCCCCGGCCAGCGTCATCGGGTTGATCATGTCCAGCAGCAGCTCGTAGAGCCCCTGCGTATTGGTCGGTCCCGCCTGCGAATAAAGATACGAGGCGAAGAGCGAGAGCGCCGCGAGCGCGGCGGAGCCGATTGCGAAGCCCTTTCCGATCGCGGCGGTCGTGTTACCAACGGAATCGAGCTCGTCCGTGATCTCGCGTACGTGCGGATCGAGCTTGGACATCTCGCTGATACCGCCCGCGTTGTCCGCAATCGGTCCGTAGGTATCGACCGACACCGTCGCGACGACAAAGCTGAGCATACCGATCGCGGCCATCGCGACGCCGTAGAGCCCGGCGATCGCGTTCGCGCCGATAACTGCAAGCGCGAGCATGAGGATCGGGAAGAACGTCGACTTCATCCCGATTGCGAGGCCCTGCGTGATCGTGAGCGCCGTTCCCTGACGGCACGCGGCCGCGATGCCCTGCGTTGGACCGAAATCGTAGCTCGTGTAGTACTCGGCGAGCTGACCGATGATGATGCCGCTGACGATGCCGAGGATCGCGGCGATCCACGGCGAGAGGACACCGGCGTTGAAGCCGAGGATCGGCGTGAACGTCTCGTCACGGAAGAGCACCCAGGTGAGAATCCCGGTTCCGATCAGCGTCAGCGCGGCGCTGACCCACGTGGAGACGTTGAGCTCGCGGTGCGGCTTGTCTGAGGCCTTCTTCACGAGCAGCGTGAAGATACCGATGATGCTCGCGACAATTCCGATCGACGCGAACATGATCGGGTAGTTCACGAGCTTCGTGATGAGCGACTCGCTCATCGGCTGCGCCGCCTCGGTCGTCGTGTAGAACATGTAAGCCGCAAGCACGACGCTCGAGATAAGCGAGCCCACATAGCTCTCGAGCAGGTCGGCGCCGAGGCCGGCCACGTCACCAACGTTGTCGCCAACGTTGTCCGCGATCGTGGCGGGGTTCCGAGGATCGTCCTCGGGGATGTGCGCCTCGGTCTTCCCAACGAGGTCGGCTCCCATGTCCGCGGCCTTCGTGTAGATACCACCGCCGACTCGGTCGAACATCGCGATGATCGAGCAGCCGAGCGCGTAGCCGGAGACGGTCATCGTGAACGGAATGAAGTTCACGCCGAGCCAGTTCCGGATAATGATCAGCTGATCCGGGCTCGTCTGTCCGAGCACGCTGCCGAATATCACGTAGATCAATCCCAGGCCGAGCAGAGCGAATCCGCCGACCGAGAGACCCATGACGCTTCCGCCGCGGAACGCGACCTGCAGCGTCGCGCCGAGGCTCCCCGTCTCACGTGCGCGGTTGGAGACGCGCACATTGGCGAGCGTCGCGATCTTCATCCCGATCCATCCCGCCGAACCGCTCATCAGCGCTCCCAGGACGAAGGCGACTCCTGTGTACCAGGAGACCACCACTCCGAGGAGCACGGCGATCAAGACGGCAATGAATCCGATGACCTTGTACTCGTGGCGAATGAATGCATCCGCCCCCTCTTGAATCGCACCGGCGATCTCCTGCATCAGCGCAGTGCCGGTGTCCAGGCGCTTCACCCCGTAGAAGTTCACGGCAGCGAAACTGAGTGCGCCTACTACTGCGACAACTAAGAATCCTAGCATAGCGGGCTTCCCTTTCGTATTGATTAGTCTCAGGCGATTGGCCGTTCCGCGCGATACTATCATACATTGTTCTGGTGTATCAATTCACCCCTGACGCGAAAGGATGACTCGATTTGCAGACGCACGAGCAGTTCGATTGGTCAACGTTCGTCCCGCAGGAGCGGGCCGTCGTCGCTCTCCCTCGCAGCAACGGTCGGCTCCTTCTCATTCACAAGAAGCGCGGCCTGGGTGCCGGCAAGATCAACGGCCCGGGCGGGAGAATCGAGCCCGGAGAGACGGCTACCGAGGCCGCCGTACGCGAGACGGAGGAAGAGGTCGGAATACGCATCCACGATCCGAGAGAACGTGCCACCCTGCACTTCGCCTTTGAGGACGGCTACCGGCTGACCGTCTACGTCTTCGTGAGCGAGGTCTTCGAGGGGAATCCGGTCGAGACCGACGAGGCGCTCCCGTTCTGGGCGCCGGTGGACGAGATCCCCTACGAGTCGATGTGGGCCGACGACGAGCACTGGCTGCCGCTCGTTCTCGCCGGACACTACGTGGAAGGACGGTTCACCTTCAGAGGCGATTCAATGCTCTCGTCCCGGCTCGAAGTCCGCGCATCGTAGGCGCCGCGCCCTGATACGCAGATCATCGACTTGCCGAGCTGTTTCGCACGGTACATCGCACGGTCGGCAGCAATCACGAGCTCGTCGTACGACTCGCCGTCCGCGGGGAACATGCTCACGCCCAGACTCGCGGCCAGCGCGTATGCATTCTGCCCCACGCGAAACGGCGTCTGAGTCGCGTCCAGGACTTTCTCGGCGATGGCAAGGACGTCTTCCTCGCTTCCGACGTCTTTCACGATCACCACGAACTCGTCTCCGCCGATGCGCGCCACGGTATCCGACTCCCTGACGGCCGCGCACAAGAGCTCGGCGACACGAACGAGCACCTGATCGCCGACGTCGTGTCCGAAGGTATCGTTGACCGGTTTGAAGTCGTCCAGGTCGAGATAGAGCACGCCGAAGAACTTGCCCTGCCGGCGCGCGAGCGGGACGTAGGAACGAATCAACTCCCCAAGCAGGCGCCGGTTCGGCAACTGGGTCAGACTGTCGTGATTCGCCATATGCGCGATTCGTTGATACGCGTCTTGCAGCTGGCGCTTGTCGTCCTCGAGCTCCGCATTCAGCTCCTTGATCGTGCGAAGCTGGCGGCAATTCTCCAGCGCAACGGCGACGTACGGGGCGAGCAGGCGCAGGACGCCCACCGTGTCGTCGTCGTACATGCCCTTCTCGTGGCTCTGCACGGTGAGCACGCCGATGATGCGACCCTCCAGCTCGAGCGGCAGGTAGACGATGGATCGGCAGCGTTTCGTCGTGAAATGCCTGCGCCGCGTGACGTACGTACGGTACTCGCGGTCGGCGTCAAGGAGGATCAACGGAGTCCGATTCCGCACGACCCAGCCTCCGAAGCTCTCATCGCTCGCAACGGGAAGCTTGAACGGCGGTATGCGTTGGCCGTCTTCGATCACGAGCTCGAAGTCGAGCGCATCGTCGGCCTGATTGTAGAATGCGATGGCGAACGCATCCGCTTTCATCAACTCGTTGATGCGATCGTGCAGACGGCTCGCGATCTCCTCGAGGTCGAGGCTGGAGGTCAACTCGGTCCCCATCCCGTGCATGAGCTGGAGCTTCCGATTCGAGACCTCGAGCGCCGCGGTCTTCTCGCGGAGCTCTGAATTCTGGAGCCTCGCGGCTTTCGCCTCCAACTGTGCGGACTCGAGCTCGTGCCGGGCCCGCAGCATCCGAATCCTCCGCGCGGTACCGGTCCCATTCGCTCCATGCTCGATCTCCACGACGCGTTTGCACACTGCGAGCGCCTTCTCGGCGTCACCGGCGCGCTCGTGACACAGCGCGAGCTTCAACAGCCTGTCGACCGAGGTGACTCGCGAATCGGTGCGGTGGGCGATCTCGACGGCGCGGCACAGGGTTCGCTCCGCCTCCGCCAGTCTGCCCTCTTGCACGAGGAGATCGGAGAAGTACTCGAGGGCCGCCATCAATCCGGACGGGTGGGAGATTTCTTCGTAGAGCCTGATGCTCTTGAGGTGCAGCTGTTCCGCGGCACCGTCCGGATCGCTCCCGCCCTCGCGAGCTATCGTGGCTCGACCGAGTTGAGTCAGCGCCTCGGCTTCCGTGATGGCTCGACGCTTCGCACGAGCCCCGTCGAGTGCTACCTGGAGAACGGGAAGCGCTTCCTCCCAGGATCCCTTGTCGAGCAACACTCGACCGATGTTCATGCGGATAACCGCCTGAGCCGCCTCGTCGCCGATCTGCTCGGCGAGGGCGAGCGCATCGCGAAACGCCTCTGCGGCCAGACTCGGCGCGCGCGAGTATGCGTAGACCTCTCCGAGGTTGTTGAGCGCCGCCAGCTCACGCTGGGCACTTCCGGCCTCTCGCGCGAGGCGCAACTGCTCCTCGAAGAACTCCTGCGCCTGTTCGTGCTCTCCAATGCGGAACGACACGACGCCGAACGCATTCAACGCTTTCATCACCCCGTCTGCATCGGCGAGCGCGGAGTAGATCTCCCGCGCTCGCTTGAGTCTCCCGACCGCCTCGTCGTAGCGACCGAGCAACACGAGCGCCCAACCGGCGTTCAGCTCGGCTGCGGCTACACCCTCTTTCCGCTCCGCCCGGAGCGCGAGCTCGAGCGCTTCCTCAGCCAATGCAAGCGCGCCTTCCGGCGATCGCTGGGTCGTTTCCCATGATTGGGCGTTCAGTGACGCGATACGTTCATAGCTGTCGCGCAGAGACTCGCTTCCCGTCAGCACATCCTCCCGCACAACCAGTATAGAACCGCGCACGCCGTCTGAAAAGCAACATGTGCTGGGATTTCCGGGAAGATTTACGTACAATCTCGGTAACACCACACGACTCCTTCCGTGTTGCATCGAGTGAAGAGAGAACCGGAATGGGTACCAGGACGAGATCGTGGCGATTGACGTTGAAGCCTATTACAGGACATACGGGGCGATGGTCCACCGTAGGTGCCGATACATGCTGCGAGACGATGAGGCCGCACTGGACGCGATGCAGGACGTCTTCGTTGAGCTGCTGCGGCGCGAACAGGATCTCGTACACTCGGCACCGTCAAGCCTCCTCTACACGATTGCGACAAACGTCTGCCTCAACCGCATTCGACGCTCGAAACGTCGACCGGAGACCCGGGACGATGAGATCCTGCTCACAATCGCAGGCGACGAGGGTCCGGAAGACCAGGCGCTATCCGGACACTTTCTCGCGAGGCTTTTCGGACAAGAGCCGGACAGCACGAAGACCATGGCGGTTCTCCACTACGTGGACGGGCTCACCCTGGAGGAGACCGCGCACCGGGTCGGAATGTCCGTCAGCGGAGTTCGAAAGCGCCTTCGGCAACTGCGCAAGCGCGGTCTCGAGCTCAAGGATCTGTGAGGTGTAGCATGAGCGACAAGCGAGTTCCCGACATCCTGATCGAACAGTACGTGCTCGGAGAGCTATCCGAAGAGGAAGCCCGCGAGGTCGAACGCTCGGAGGGTTTCGCCGAGCGCGTCGCAGCGATCGAGCGAGACAACGTCGCGTTCCTGAGGAATCACCCGGCCGATGTGTTCGCCGTTCGTATTCGAAACCAGTACGAGTCGGAACGCGCGGAAGGAAGCCGCGACTCCGTACGGACGCGAGGCACAACCCGCGCCCGAACGCTCCGGATTATGGCCTTTGCGGTGCCGGGTGCGGCTGCGCTCGTGGCATTCGCCTTCGTCTTGTTCGGAGGAATGGGGTTCGACCCGGGCACGATCGTCGACCCGGACACTGAGATCGTCCGACTCAAGGGAGCCGAACCGCATATTGCGATCTACCGGGCGATCGGAAACGGAAGGAGCGACGCAGAAGAGCTTCGCGATGGCGACTCGGCCTCTTCGGGCGATACGCTCCAACTGGCATACAACGCGGCGGGCAAGCCGTACGGCGCCATCGTCAGCGTAGACGGACGAGGGGCGGTCACGCTCCACTACCCGCTTACCGTATCGGCGGACCCGGATCTCGTGGCCGGAGGCGAACGACAGCTTCCCTACGCATACCAGCTCGACGACGCGCCGGACTTCGAGCGATTCTTCTTCATCACGTCCGAAGAGACGTTCAGCGTCGCTCGTGTTCTCGATCAGGTGGAAGAGCAGGCGGGTGCGATCGTTGACGATCCGGACCGGGATCTCCGGCTGGCAAGCGCATTCACCGTTCAGAGCTCCACGATTCGGAAGGGAGACTGACATGCTCCAAAGGACAGCACTACTCCTTGCCGTTTTCCTCGTCGCCGGCATCGTCGGAGCGCAGGAGACTGCGGTCAGACGCTACGGCCTCTTCGTTGGGGCAAACGATGGGGGTTCGGGGCGCGTGACGCTGCGCTGGGCAGTCTCGGACGCCCGGCGAGTCGCCGAGGTCATGACCGAGATCGGCGGCGTCCGATCGCAGGATTCGTACATCCTCACCGATCCGACTGCATCCGACCTCGACCTCCAGTTCGATCATCTCGGCGATCGCATCGCATCGGACTCCGGGCGTGTTCGCAGGACCGAGCTCGTCTTCTACTACTCGGGCCACTCGGACGAGTCGGGTCTGATGATCGGCGACGAACACCTGTCATACGTAGATCTCCGAAGAGAGATCGATCGCGTGGGCGCAGACGTCAGCATCGCAATCCTCGACTCCTGTGCGTCCGGTGCCTTCACCCGCTTGAAGGGCGGATCGTTCACTCAGCCATTCCTCATGGACGAAGGATCGAACGTCACCGGCCACGCCTTTCTCGCGTCGAGCAGCGCCGACGAGGCAAGCCAGGAGTCGGATTCGCTCGGGTCGAGCTTCTTCACTCACTACCTCGTGAGCGGTCTCCGCGGCGCAGCCGACTCGAGCGACGACAAGTTCGTGACGCTCGATGAAGTCTACCTGTACGCCCGCGAGGAGACGCTGCAGCGGACCTTGAACACGTTCGCCGGGCCGCAGAATGCCAGCTTCGACTTCCAGCTCACCGGCACCGGAAGCCTCGTGCTGACCGATCTCTCGCTCGTGGACGCCTCGATCGTCCTTGATCCTTCGGTCGAGGGACGACTCTACGTCTCGCGCGAGATAGGCGGCGTCGTCGTCGAGGTGGAAAAGCAGGAAGGAAAGGAGCTCACGCTTGCTCTCCCGGCCGGGAGCTACCTGCTCACGCTGCAGGGCGAGAACCGCAACTACCAGCACGACGTCCTGCTCACGTCCGGCTCGCAGGTACCGGTTGCCGGCCGCGACTTCCACGTGACGTTCATGGACCGCAACCGTGTACGCGGTGACGAGCAGCCTACGACTCCCGTGAGCCTTACCTTGCTTCCGGGACAGCAGGTCGTGGGCGACACACCGTATCGGGTTACCTTCTCGCTCGGATTGATACTCGCTGAGGCGTATCGCGTCCGGGGAGCACAGGCGAGCCCGATCGTCAGCATCGCGAACGAAGACCTCGCCGGAGTCCAGCTCTCGGGCGTCGGTGCGACCATCGGTGGCGACTTGCACGGCGTTCAGTCCTCCGGCGTGTTCAACATCGTCAATGGCAACATGCTCGGCGCGCAGAACGCAGGTGTGTTCAACCAGATCGAAGGGCAGGGCGGGTGGCTTCAGACCGCAGGTGTTTTCAACGTTGCCACCGGCGGCTTCGACGGCGTCCAGGCGGCCGGTTTGTTCAACATGACGGACGGTACCGTCAACGGCGCTCAGATCTCGGGTGTCTACAACTTCTCCTCCGCTGCGAACGGCGCTCAGATCAGCCTCATCAACGTGGGTGGCGACGTGAACGGTGTCCAGATCGGCCTGATCAATATCGGGAAGCGAGTCGTCGGCACTCAGATCGGACTCGTCAACATCTCGGAGGAAATGTACGGTATCCCGCTGGGTCTGGCCTCGTTCGTTGAGCGCGGAATCCACAACGCAAGTATCTGGTGGGAAGGCGACGACCGTACGTGGGTCGGCGTCCAGAACGGCAGCAACATTTTCTACACCCTGGCGTACGCCGGATTCGAACGCGATGGAGAGTGGACCGAGCTCGAGGGATTCGGGGCGGGCGTCGGCGTCGGTTTCCGGATCGAAAGCCGCCCGTTCTACCTGGACATCGACGCGGGCTGGAAGCGGATGTCCGGGGGATCTACCGCTGCCGAGCGGTTCTCGGGCCTCTTCGATCCGCGGAGGGGTGCCTCGTTCCCATCAACGCGCCTCATGGCCGGCATCGCCATCGGCGACGGTCTCGGATGGTTCATGGGCGGCAGCTTCGACGTGCACGGACCGTTCTCGTCCGATCGAATCGGCTACTTCTCCAATCCGGACGGCGCGATTCGGCTCTCGAACGGAGTCATGCTCTATCCGAGCTTCTTCACGGGATTCCGGTTCTAGGGTACTCAGAGATCCTGATAGGCTCGAATGCTGTTCAGCTGTCGCAGCTTCCGAATCGCCTTCTCCTGAAGCTGGCGCACGCGCTCGCGGGTGATCCCGAGGCGGTCGCCGGTCTCCTCGAGGGTGTATGGCCCTTCGGAGCCGATGCCGAATCGCAGCTTGATGATCTGTTTCTCCCGCTCGGTGAGTATATCGAGCGCGCGCTGGATGTGATCGCGAACGCTTACTCGATACGCGGTTTCGGACGGGGCGAGCGATGCCTCATCCTCGATCAAATCGGATAGCCGCGTAGAACCGTCGTCGTCCACCGTCACGTCCAGGCTGGCCGCGTCTTGCGCGAATCGCGTCACCTCTTCCACGCGACCCGGGTCTACGCCAAGCCGCTCCGCGATCTCGCCGACCTTCGGCTGCCGTCCGAGCTCTTCGGTCAATTGCCGGCTCACCGAGAAGCACCGCCTGATGTGCGTCAGCATATGCACCGGGATACGGATCACGCGTCCCTTGTCGGCGAGCGCCTTTACGATCGCCTGCCGAATCCACCACGTTCCGTACGTGCTGAATCGGCAGCCCTTCCGGAAGTTGAATCGATCGACCGCCTCGATCAGCCCGATGTTGCCTTCGTCAATCAGATCGAGCAGCCCGAGCCCCTGGTGCTGGTAGCGTTTCGCGATCGATACCACCAATCGCAGATTCGCCTGGACCATTCGGTCCTTTGCCTCGAGGAGTCGGCTGCGCAATCGACCGATCGCCGCGGAATCGGTGCGCGCCGCCTTCTTGCCCGACTCGGCGGCGTCGATACGCGACTTCAGCTCCGAGATACGAATCGCGAGCTCCTGCTCCTCCTGAGCGTCCAGGAGCGGATAGTCGGCTATCTGGTGCAGGTAGAACGTCAGCGGGTCCGCCCCGTCGCTCAGTGAGGACGCGCGCACCGATTCGCCCGTCGTTCGAGTGCTCACGGATGTCACCTCTCCCATATCGTCCCCTCCACAAACACCGCCCACACCTCGTATCAACTCCGAGGAGCCGTCGTCGGGTCCACGTATCGGTTGTTGCGCCACACGGTGAACAACACCATGGCTGAGTCGAACGCAGGCGAGTATCCCACCGTCCCAAGTACGGTGCCGGGAGACACTCGGTCTCCGGAGGCGACTATGACCCGATCCGCACCGGCGTATCCGTAGAGGAAGCCGTTCTCGCTGCGCACGAGAATCAGTTTCCCGAAGCTGCTGAACGGTCCCACGAACTCGACCGCGCCCGCGGTGACCGACCGGAACTCGTCGCCTACACTACCCTGCATCACGATTCCGGGAAACTTGCCGTCCCAGGACGTCCGCGCACCCGGGTGCGGCCATTCGATCGGTGCGCGCCCGACCGCGGCGCCGGAGGCGTCGCCGGGTTGTTCCCGCGGGGCAGCCGGGTCCTCTCGTCGCTCAGTTGTCCGGCCGTCCCCCGTGCGATCCGTGGCAACCGACGCACCGCCGGGAATGACGAGCACGTCGCCTGGGCGCACGACGTCGTCCCCGTCGAGTCCGTTCGCTTCGAGCAGCTCCAGCCAACTCACGCCCAACTTGCGCGCAATCGAGTAGATGTACTCGCCCGGCTGGACGACGTATCCCTCTGGAATCCTGAGCCGTGTTCCCACAGCAAGCCGAGTGGGATCGGAGATGTCATTGTGCTCGAGAATGAGCTCGGCGGACACGTCGTAGCGCCGGGCTAGTGTGTAGATTGTCTCGCCGCGCTGCAACACATGAATCCGATCCTCCGTGGCGGCGGCCACGAGGAAGCCGAGGAGCATCAGGAGTGTCAACACGAAGCGCTTCATGGCCATTTCGACGCTTACATTGTCGGAGCCAACGCTCGGAAAGTGAAGCCAATTGGCCTTCGCTCGTGTAACCGTGTGAAATGTCACCGACCTTGCTGAAGTGAAGCACCACGCGGTTTTCTCCCGTATAG
>JBKHII010000035.1:0-30391 GCA_046538735.1 Spirochaetales bacterium | reverse complement strand
GAGGAGTGGATCGGCTACATCGAGTCGGCGAGCGACCCGGGCGCCACCGCCGAGACGATCGCGGTCACGGCGAACGGCGAGATCGAGGACGGCGCCGCGAGCCCGAACGCGGTACTCTCCGGTTCGCTCGTGCGCCACCCGGTGACGGTGACGCCCGGTTCGGACGTGGGTCGACTCGACTGGGACGTGGACCCGCCCGAGCTCGCGCGGTTCCGGCCGTACGATGCGGACAGCGAGTACCACGAGATCGTCGCGCTGAGCGTGGACACCGGGGCCAACACCGATCCGCAGCTCACCGACCGGATCGAGCTGCACTTCCTGGACGACTCCGGCGAGGTTTCCACGTGGAGCTCCACGAACCCGGCACCGCCGCCGCTGCCGAGGACCGATCCGAGCGACGGCGGTATCCGCGACTACCTTTTCCAGGCCGCGCTTGCGAACGGCGCGTTCCGGCTCGACTTCGAGGGCGACGAGACGCCGCGCGTGTTCAACGGCGGCGACGTGACCTTCGACACGAACATCGTCGGTCCTCCCGAGAATCCATTCTTCGAGGATACTGCGGGCGAGGAGGTCGACGACATGTACGTGGGTCTCGCGATCGACGACGAGACGGTCTTCAACTTCCCGATCGAGGCGAGCCTCTGGATGTCGTACGAGACCTCCGGCGGCCCCACGAACGCGGTGAACGTGATCACCGATCACGCGGGGAACCGCATGGAGCCGTTCGCCGACCGGGTGACGATCGAGCGGATTCCGCCGCGAATCTCGGCGGCGCTCGCGATCGCGGGCACCGACCGGATCTACATCCGCTTCTCGGAGTGGGTCTACGGCGCGAACGGCGTTGAGTTCACCGATCCGGCGTTCAACGTGAACGACTACTTCGAGATCGTGACCTCCGGCGGCGGCTATCCGGACGCCTTGAGCGGAGTGCCGAATCAGTTCCAGGCTGAGTTCCAGCCGCTTCAGACGCTCTACCGGCCGGTGGCGGACAAGACGGTCGTGTTGGACGGCTACCTGACGCTCAACACCGGAACGATCACGCAGGAGGGCGCGCTCGATTGGCGGATCGTGATGCGATCGTCCTCTCCCCCCATCCGCTACGTTGAGGACGAGTTCACGACACCGATGTCCGCGAGCACGGAGAACCGCGTGAGCGACGTCGCGCTCGGCGTCGTGGAGCCGGTGGCGGCGTGGAACAGCCTGCAGCTCGAGCCGGGCGAGCTCGAGTTCGGCGAGGAGTTCACCGGGCTGGTCTCCGCCGACCAGTTCGACGGGTCGGGCATCGCGCTCGCCGACCGCGATCTCACGCTCCAGGCGCGCATCGCGGACGCCGTGAACGCGGGCAGCCCCGTGGTGCTCTACTACGACGCGAACGTGCCCGAGCGGTTCCTCACCCCCGAGGGAGCGCCCGAGACGCCGAACCGCTATTGGCTCCCGGCGGACAGCGAGATCACCGACGACCCGGACACTCCGGAGGCGGAGACAATCCAGGAGAACTCGGATGCGCGACGGCTCCTTCCTGAGGAGATCGACGGGCAGTTCCGGGAGTACCTCATCCCGTCGGACGATCCCGAGTTCAACGGCGGCGAGGAGATCGAGATCCTGCTTGAGATCGACGGCGTACCGGCGGCTCGCTACACCGACGCGAACGACCCGCGGTCGATCGCGCCGTGGTCGATCACGCTGCAGCGGTTCGTTGAGCAGCGGGGCGGCGTGACGATCCTGAACAACGTGATCTATCCGGAGAACGGCGAGCAGACGGTCGTGGAGTACGAGGTGCCGCGGGCGAGCATGCTCACGATCCACGTGCTGAGTCTGGACGGGCAGCTTGTCCGCACGCTCGCGCGAGGGCGCGTGAACGAGGGCACCTACCGAATCTCCTGGGACGGGACGAACCAGGACGGGCAGATCGTCGCCTCCGGGCTCTACTTCGTTCGCGTGGTGGCTTCGGGGGTGGACGAGATCAGGAAGGTGCTGGTCGCGAAGTAGGAGCCTACTCCGTTCCGAGCGTGAGCTCGGGACGGGCGATCAGGATGCTGCCGACCGAGGGGCGTTGCGGATGGATCGTCGTGAGCTGGAGCGACAACCCGTCTTCCGCGCTGATCTCCTCCTGTGACAACTCGACCGTCGTCGTGAGCTTGACCCACTCCGTGGGTGACCAGCCGTGATCGGCCTGGAGGAAGAGCTCGAGACGACCGTTCGCGCCGAGCGCGATCCGATCCGATCGATAGCGATTGCGCGTCGCGGGCGTGACTTCATCGTCGACTTCCGACTTCACCCAGACGCTGAACGAGTAGGTGCCGGGCACGAGCTCGAGCCCGGTGGTCGGTTTGGTCTCGAGCGTCAACGCGCGAACGGGCATGATGTCCATTCGGCCAATCCGGACATTGTCGATGAATCCGGCCTGAGGTAGGACGGTCTTGGGCGAGCCCAGGTAGAGGTAGTTCGGAGTGGAGGATACGACGAACTGCGTGGGGAGGTCGCGCCGCGGTACGTCCGGGTCGGGGAACTCCTCCGGGCCCGGCGTTGAGCCGTCGCCCGGCCCCGGCGAGTTCCAGCTGACTCCGTTGAGGTCGTTGTAGCTCGTGGTCTCGTTGTCGCCGAAGTCGAGCGTGAGCTCCGTCTCCGCGTCGTCTCGCTTCGCGAGGAACTGGAGGAAGTAGCGCCCGCCGTTCACGACCGGAATCGGGAGTGAGTCGAGGTCGACCGCTGCCCCCTGGCCCGCTGCGACCTCAAAGCCGATGTAGGATCCGGGTAGCTCGCCGTCCGACTTCACGGTGAAGAGGTCGGGAGCGGACACCGTGAGCCCCGATCCGTCCGCGATCCACGGGTCGGTCGTCCCATCCTCGAAGTCGCCGTTCGGGAGCAGATTCACGAGCTCGAGTCGGCGAATGGTGTCGAGCGTCGCGCCGGTCGTGTCGGGAAGGCCGGCCGTTGGGCCGTACGACGCAGGGATCTCCAGAAGCGAGTAGTCGGGCGTGCTCGCCGGGTCCGAGCCGTCCAGGTGCGCCTCTTCAAAGTCGTCTACCGACTTCTCCTGCTCCGCGATGAGATTCACGCCACGATACTCGGCGAACGGATCCTCATACGGACACCCGGCGAGAGTCGCTACGATGATGGTCGCGGCCAGGGCCAACGAAAGCCGTCGCAACGAAGTAGAACTATGCCCCCGACCGCCGTCTCGATGACGACGGCACGATTCCACGTTACAAGTGTACTCTAGTGCTCGTTACTCTTCCACTCCGGCATGAAACGGAGCGAATCGAGTCCGGTCACAGGACGGCGAGCACCTCGTCCGCGTGCTCGTCCGGCTTCACCTTCGGCCATGCCTTCACGATCGTGCCCGATTCGTCCACGACGAACGTGCTGCGGATGATGCCCTCGTATGCCTTGCCGTACATCTTCTTCTCGCCCCACGCGCCGAATGCGCTGATCGCCTTTCTCTCGGGGTCCGCGAGCAGATAGAAGGGGAGGTCGTACTTGGACTTGAACTTCGCGTGGCTCTCTTCGGTGTCCGCGCTGATGCCGATCACCACCGCGCCCTTCTCCAGGAAGCGGTCGTGGTTGTCGCGGAAGCTGCACGCTTCCTTCGTGCACCCGCTCGTGTCGTCCTTCGGATAGAAGTAAACGACGACCTTCTTTCCGGCGTAGTCGCTCAGGCTGACCGTCTCGCCGGCCTCGTTCGAAAGCGTGAACTCAGGAGCCGTGTCTCCGACTTGCAGCATTCGTCCTCCTCGCCGGGAAGGTAGCTATGCCGACTGAACTGGGCAACTTATTGCCGTTGGCCGAAGATGTTCGAGAAGAAGCGCTCGGCTTCGTGGCGGACGTTCTCCAGGCCCTCGCCGATGTCGCTCGCGGCCTTGGCGAGCGGATCCTTGGACGCCTTGAGCTCGTCCTGGTACGCCTTCGTCGCCTCGGAGAAGTCGCGCGCGATGTCTTCTTCTTCCTCGTCGCGCTTGGGATAGGTGCCGGCGAGTACGCGCTCGTACGAACCGTCGGTCGCCCACGTCTGGATCGCCTTCACGCGCAGCACGGGGAAGGGATGCGACTGCCACACGATGTTCAGCACCTTGTAGATGCCGTCCAGGAGGTCGCCGCTCGCGTCATAATCGTCGGCCTGACTCAGGAACTCATCCAGGTCCATCTCGTCCAGGTGCTTCCCGCCGGCGAGCTTCATGAGCAGCGTGTTGCTTACCGTGGGGTTCTGCGTGACGAGCAGTCCGGCACGGTCGGCGCTGAGCTCGCTCTTGCGGTCCCACTCCTTGAGCGCCGCGATGACGCCCAGGAGCACGATCTGCGCGACCGGGATTCTCACCGCGAAGAAGGTGAGGTTGAGGAGCACCCAGAGCAGCGTCTTGTAGAGCACGTGCCCGCTCAGGATGTGGCCGAGCTCGTGCCCGATCACGCCCAGGATCTCGTCGTCGTCCAGCGTGTCGAGCATGCTCGAATTGAGCGTCATGAACGGTCGCTTCACGCCGATCGCGCCGGCGTTGAGCATGGGGTTCTGCGTGACGTAGAGCTCGGGACGATCGGTCACGTCGAAGATGCGGCACGCCTCGTCGACCATCTTGTGAAGCCTCGGAAACTGCCTTGCGCTCACTCGAACCGCGGACGACAGGAAGAGCAGCCGAATCTGTTTCTCGCCGGTCATCCCCAGGAAGAACTTCACGACCTCGTTGAGGCCCGGCACCTGCTTGAGTGCGTTGAGCGCTGCCCGATCGGCGGGATGCTCCCACGCGCGCGGGCTGATCTTCTCGAACTGAATGCGTTCCATGCGACAAATGTAGCTCGCCGCACCCCCGTATGCAAGGATGGACGATCGGCCCGGCGGCTTTTGACAACGTTGCCGGCCGCCGGTAGTATTCCCCGCAACGCCTGTTTGGAGCGCACCATGAACATCGGCATCGTCGGCTGCGGCAAGATCAGCGACATCTATCTCACGAACTGCCACCAACGGTTTTCCGGCACTCGCGTCGTCGCGGTGGCCGACCTGCTCACCGAGGTTGCGCAGGCGAAGGCCGATCAGTACGGCATCACCCGAGTTCTCTCGGTGGACGAGCTCATTGCGGATTCCGAGGTGGACGCGATACTCAATCTGACGGTTCCCGCGGCGCACGCCGAGATCTGCGAGAAGTCGATTCTGGCCGGCAAGCACTGCTACACAGAGAAGCCGCTCTCGATCGACTTCGCCGCCGGCAGGCGGCTCGTGGAGCTCGCCTCCGAGAAGCGGGTCCGTCTGGGCGCCGCTCCCGACACCTTCCTCGGCGGCGGCCTCCAGACGGTTCGCAAGCTCGTGGACGACGGATGGATCGGCACGCCGATCGCGGCAACCGCCTTCATGACGAGCCACGGTCCCGAGGGCTGGCACCCGAATCCCGCCTTCTTCTACCGGCGCGGCGCCGGTCCGCTCTTCGACATGGGCCCGTACTACATCACCACGCTCGTCTCGCTGCTCGGACCGGTCAAGCGGCTCTCGGCCGCGACCCGAACTACATTCGCCGAACGCGTTGCGACCACGCCCGAGCGCTACGGCGAGAAGATCCCCGTTGAGGTGCCGACCTACGTTGCGGGCACGCTCGAGTTCGAGTCGGGCGCGATCGGCACGCTCGTCATGAGCTTCGACGTCTGGAAGAGCCGCCTGCCGCGCATCGATCTCTTCGGCGAGCTGGGATCGATCGGCGTTCCCGACCCGAACACCTTCGGCGGCCCGGTCGAGCTGTTTCGGCCCGGCGGCGAGGCGTGGGCCGAAGTTCCGCTCTCGCACGGGTACTCGGCGAACAGCCGCGGCGTGGGCCTGCTGGACATGGCGCGAGCGGTGGAGTCGGGACGACCCCATCGCGCGGCGGGCGAGATGAGCCTGCACGTGCTGGAAGTGATGCACGGTCTGCTCGAGTCGGGCGAGACCGCGAGCTACTACGAGATGACCACAAGCTGCGAGCGTCCCGCTCCGCTGCCGGTCGGGCTCAACGACGGCGAGGTGGATAGTGCGGCCCCGTCGCGGTAAACTTCGCGCTATGAGCTCGTCTTCGCCGCATCGCATCATCGTCGCCGTCGCAGCGGTTGCGCTCGCGCTCGGCGCATCGGGGTGCTCGGTCCGTCAGGACGTCACGCTTGCTGCGGACGGTTCGGGAGAGGCGGCGCTCTCGATCGCGCTGCACCCGATCATGATCGAGTACATGAACGACCTCAGGATCGCGATGACCGGGGTCGAGGCCGAGTACGCCATCTTCGATCTCGAGCAGCTCGCGACCTCCTTCGCGGAGCGCGACGGCGTGGAGCTCACGAGCCTGAGCCGCCCGGCTCGCGGCGCGCTCGATCTCACCGTTGCGTTCGCAGACGTGAACGAGGTGTTCGCGCGGGAGGCGGGCAGCGGGGTGCTCACGCTCGAACGCGACGGCGGTGCGTATCTGCTGACGGTACGGCTCGATCGCGAGGCAGTGCGGCGGTTTCTCGAGTTTGCGCCCGAAGAGAGTATGACGACCGCGCAGTACCTCTTGCCGCCGGAGGATGGTTCGGTCTCGCACGTGGAGTATCGCGACGAGCTCGCGTGGGCGCTCGAAGAGTACGCCGATCGCGATGCCGTGGAGCGTGTACTGGACGAGGCGATGATCGAGGTCCGAATCACGCCGGAGGGTCGTATCCTCGATCAACGCGGCGGTCGAATCGGCGGTGAGAGCGTCGTATTCACCATTCCGGTTCTGGAGGTGCTCACGCTCGGTCGGGAGCGAGTCTACTCGGTTCGCTTCGCACCGTGACCGCGGGCGGCGCGGCGCATCGCATCGCGCTCGTCCTTGGGTGGTTTGAAGATCGCGCTGTAAATCCTGTCTCGTACGCTGTCGCGGATGTGCTCGTAGTTCACGTGAATCGTCCGGCCGCCGTCGCTGACACGGATCACCGTTCCCGTAACGTGAATGTCGGTATCGTCGACCCGGAATCGAAGCTCGAGGTCGTCGCCGACCTTGAAACGGCCGTCCGGGTTGAGGATGCTCGCGCCGCCTCCGCCGATGTCGCGGGACTTGCTCAGCAGGGGTTTGTCGCTATCGAAGGGGTAGAGCCGGACGGGTATCTCGACCCGCCGTCGGTAGTATCGTCGCTTCTGATACCGCTTCAGGTCCTCCGAGTGCGATAGGTGGATATCTCGATCGTGCTCGGCGAGGACCGTCGTGTGAAACGTGAACACGCCGGCGCTGCTCTGGAAGAAGACGTCGACCCCCGCGCCCGGAGGCATTCGGGTCCCCTCGTCCACGAGACGCACGCGGAACGCTCCCGGTTCGGGGCGCAGAACCTTTGCCTTGACCGGCCGGCGATACTTGTTGCGCGCGATGAGCACGGTTGAGCCTTCCGGGATCGTGGCGCTCGATTTCGGCGAGCGGTCGGGCGGTCCGTCGTGGAAGCCCAGCGTTACCCGAAGCGCTGCGATCGTCTGCGCGCTCGCCTCACCGGCCTCTCTCGCCTTCATCGCCGCCGAGTTGAACGCAACCTCGTCCGTCACGAGCGAGTGCACCTGGGTCTCGTCCTTGAGGTGCCGGCCCATCTTCTCGAGCAACTCACGCTGACTCGGGGTGACCGAGCGTTCCGCCGCGGTCTCTTCGAACAGCCGCTTCGAGAGCTGGACCTGTTGTCTCCGTTCGCGACGGCTCCAGAACAGCGCGTAGCCCACGAGCCCGGCGATCAGCCCCACGAACACGAGGAAGACGAGAATCACCTCGAGCGGGCCCGTGGCGTAGGCCGTTGAGATCTGATCGAAGAAGTCCTGAACTGCGGATGTCACACGGATGCCCTTGCGCTGGGTTGCACGGGTCCATCATACCGTGCAAGCCCCAGGGAGGCCAGCCCGGGCTGAACCGCATACGCCGGCCATGGCTGCTCTCCTTGACACGGAACTGCGCTCCCGTATAGTCTGGGCGTCCTGAATCCGAGTCCCCAAGGCCGAAGCTTCCATGAGTAACACCTCCGCTCAATTACGGCGCTACACCGTCGCCGTCGCAGGCAATCCGAACTGCGGCAAGACAACCGTGTTCAACGGCCTCACCGGTGCTCGCCAGCAAATCGGCAACTGGCCCGGGGTCACCGTGGAGAAGAAAGAGGGACGCTTCTCCGGCCATCCCGTCGCGCGAATCCTTGCCGAACCGTTCTCCGGCCTCGAAGAAGAGGCGCCGGCGACCGTCCACACCGGCGAGGTCTGGGATCGGACTACCGCACATCACCACCACGTGGAGTTCCGGGTCGTCGATCTTCCCGGGATCTACTCGCTGAGCGCTACTTCCGAGGACGAGATCGTTGCGCGGGACTATCTCGTGGGCGGCGAGCCCGATCTGATCGTGGACGTCGTGGATGCGAGCAACATCGAGCGCAACCTGTACCTGACGATGCAGCTCGCCGAGCTCGGCATCCCCGTCGTGGTCGTGTTGACGATGACCGATATCGCGGCGAAGAAATCGATCGCCGTGGACGTCGCGCGCCTCCGCCGGATGCTCGGAGCTCCGGTGATCGCGATCAACGCGCTCGAGCGCAGGGATGTCGAGCGGCTGAAAGCAGATCTGATCGAGATAGCGCATGGCGGTCTCGGCAAAGTCGAGCCGATCCCGGCGCCCCGCTATCCCGACGAGCTTGAGAGTGCTATCGATGAGGTCGCTGCGGGGATTGTCGAGGACGATCGGAACCGCGCGAGGTGGCGGGCGATCAGAGCGCTCGAAGGCGACCGGTCCGCGGCGGACGGTGCGACCGTCTCTCGTCTGGTTGCGTCCGCCGGTCGGCGCGCGGAAGAAGAACTGGGCGAGGAGCCGGACATCGTCTTCGCGGACGCGCGCTACCAGCTGATCCAACGGATTGCCTCGGAGTGCGTCCGTCGCGGGACGCTTCGCGATACGTTGACCGAACGGATCGACCGGCTCGTCATCCACCGGTATCTCGGCATCCCGGTCTTTCTCGTCGCGATGTTCGTCGTCTTCTGGTTCACCATCTCCGTTGGCGGTGCGTTCATCGATTTCTTCGACATTCTCGCCGGTGGCGTTTTCGTGGACGGTGTAGGAGCGCTGCTCGATCGTGCCGGAGCGCCGCGGTGGTTGACCGTCGCGATCGCCGAGGGAGTCGGCGGCGGTCTCCAGACGGTAGCGACCTTCGTGCCGGTCATCTTCGCGATGTTCTTCGCCCTCGCCGTGCTCGAGGACTCCGGGTACATGGCGCGCGCGGCCTTCGTGATGGATCGCCTCATGCGCGCCATCGGGCTGCCGGGGAAGAGCTTCGTCCCGATGCTGCTCGGTTTCGGGTGCACGATTCCTGCCGTCATGGCGACGAAGACGCTGGACAGCCGTCGCGACCGGCTCATGACGATATTCATGACGCCCCTGATGTCGTGTGGTGCGCGGCTCCCCGTCTACGCGCTCGTCGCGACTGCAGTCTTCCGCGGACGAGCCGGTCTCGTCGTCTTCTCCATCTACGTGATCGGGATCGTTCTTGCCGTCGCGACCGGCCTTCTGATGAAGAGGACGTTGTTCCGCGGAACCGCGAGCCACTTCATACTGGAGCTTCCGCCCTACCACGCGCCTCGACTCGGGCAGATTTTCGGCGCGAGCTCGCGCAGGCTCTTCTCGTTTCTCCATCGAGCGGGGACGACCATCGTACTCATGGTAGGTATCCTCGGTCTCATCAACGCGGTCACCTTCGGCGAGGACGGTGTGCGTCTCGGCGGCGACCCGAATCGGTCGCTGCTTGCGCACGTGGGGCGCGCCGTGACCCCCGCCTTTGGGCCGATGGGTATCGAGTCGGACAACTGGCCGGCCACCGTCGCCATCTTCGCCGGGCTCTTCGCGAAAGAGGCGGCGGTCGGTACGCTCAACTCGATTTATCTCCAGCAGGCTGCCGGACCCTCGGGCGGCGAGCCCGCCGGCGCACCAGGGGCCTCCGGCGGGCCCGCGTCCGAGCGGCGCGCCGAAGGTGCGTTCGGGCTTCTCGCGATCGTCCGCGAGGCACTCTCCACGATCCCCCGAGGGCTTGCGTCGGCGGTCGGTCTGGAGGCCGGTCACGCCGAGGGCCTCACCGAGGAGGCACGGACTTTTCCCGTTATGCGCGCCCGGTTCTCACGCGCAGGAGCGTACGCCTTCCTGCTGTTCGTGCTGATCTACTTCCCGTGCGTATCTGCGCTCGGCGTCGTCATCCGCGAGGCAGGTCACTTCTACGGTTGGCTTCTCGCCGCCTATCTCACCGTTTCCGCCTGGGCGGCCGCGACGATCGTGTATCAGAGCTTCGGCCCGGGCCGACTCGTCTGGGTCGTTGTGGCTTCAGGCGTCCTGCTCGTGGAGATTGCGGGTCTGAGGTGGCTCGGCCGCAGGTCAGCCTAGGAAGACCTGGCCGGTCTGATCGATCGCGAGAATCGTGCGACACTTCGAGCACCGGAAGCGACCCGCCCGGTTCGCGCGGAGGCGAATCCCGCATACCGGACACTTGAACGTCTTGGGGAAGACATCCGAGGTCGGTCGGGTCGTCAGCTTCTTGAAGTAGGTAATCGCGTCGTCCAGCGTGTCTCGAATGTTGAAGAACTGAGAGAAGCCGAGGAGCTGGAAGACTTCGTAGACTCTGGGTTGGATCTCGAGCAGTACCACGTCGCCGCCGCGAGGCTTCACTGCCTTCAGGAACGCGGTGAACGATCCGATCCCGGTCGAGGAGACGTAGGTCAACCCTCCGCAGTTGAAGATCAGCTTCACGTAGCCTGACTCGACCGCTCGGTTGACTCGCTTCTGGAAGAAGTTCGAGTTGTAGGTGTCTATGTAGCCGCTGAGGTAGAGGATGAGGGCGTCTTCGACTTCGTTGACTCGCTCGAGCGTGATGCGGAGGCTGTCGTCCTTCTCCTCATCGAAGCCGGGCACGATGTCATTGTTGTTCATCCAGCACTCTTCCCTGGTATTCGGTGATCAACTGAAGCTCTCCCTCCATTGAACATCGGCACGCCGAATACCTTTCTTGACGTTTTGTGATATATGTAGGTATACCAGAAGATACCTCGGAGTTCAAACGCTGCGACGAGCGAGGAGTTACCCTTGACGACCGATGCCGCACGAGCCTACGCGGACCTCATCCTCTCGAACCTAAACCTCCAGCCCGGCCAGAGTCTACTGGTAAAGGCCGATCCGGCGCACTGGGACTTCGTGGTCACGCTCGCTTCCCGCGCGTACGATCACGGAGCCCGGTACGTGCACGTACGCGCCGATCACGCCCTGCTTCACCGCGCTCGCGTGGAGCACTCGCGGCCGGAGCATCTCACGTACGTACCCGACTTCCGACGCGAAGAGAACAACCTGATCCTGGACGAGAGCTGGGCGATCGTATCGCTCAAGAGCCCGGACGACCCGGATGCGCTCGCCGGGATAGACGCCGAACGAAACGGTATCATCCAAAAGGCGATCGCGGAGGCCGACTTCCCATTCCGTCGAGCCGTCCAGGCGGACCGGTTGCGTTGGATCGTCGCCGCGGTTCCCACGCCCAAGTGGGCCGCGAAGATACTCGGGAAACAGGCCGACGCGAGAACCGCCGCGGAGTTGTGGGACGTCATGGTACCCATCCTCCGACTCGATCAGCCGGATCCCGCAGGCGCGTGGAAGCTCCAGCTCGAACTCCTTCGCGCTCGCCGCGAGTCGTTGGACACCCTGGCCCTGGATGCGGTCCGCTTCGAAGGACCCGGCACCGAGCTCACCGTGGGCCTCAGCGAGCGTTCGATCTGGATCGGTGGTGCCGCGCGGACGCCGGACGGGCTCGAGTTCCTTCCGAATCTTCCGACCGAGGAGGTCTTCACCACCCCGGACTTCCGCCGTGCCGAAGGTCGGGTGGCGGTGACGCGCCCCGTGCAGGTGCTCGGAACGATGGTTGAAGGCGCGTGGTTCCAGTTCGATGGTGGACGCGTGGTCGCGTCCGGTGCGACGAGCGGCGCCGAAATGCTCGAGCGCTACTTCCAGATAGACGAGCGCGCCCGTTATCTCGGAGAGCTCGCGCTCGTGGACGGTGCATCGTCGATCTACCGGACCGGTCTTGTCTTCTACAACACGCTCTACGATGAGAACGCCGCGTGCCACATCGCGCTCGGGAGCTCGTACCCGAAGTGCTTTCGCGACGGCGACTCGCTCACGCCCGAGCAGTACGAGCGGGCCGGCGGCAACACGTCGCGAGTTCACACCGACTTCATGATCGGTTCGCCGGAAGTCGCCGTGGTCGGCGAGACGCGCGACGGACGCAAGGTGCCGATCATCGAGAACGGCACGTTCGCGATCTAGGACGCCGCGGGACGCGGTCTAGAAGACCGGCTTGAGTCCCGCCTTGTAGAGCTCTCCGCTCGCACGGTACATCGAATAAGGCGAGACGATGATGCAGATGCCGTCTTCCTCGGCGAGATCGATAATCGACTTGGGAACGGGTTTGCCCCGGACGATCAGGATCGTGCTGATGTCCGAGACAACCGCCGTGCGTATCGTCTGAGGCGCCACCAGCCCGGTGATGAAGAGAACGTCCTCCTGCGTTATCGTGAGGACGTCGCTCATCAGGTCTGCGGCGAACGCGAAATTGACGTCGCGTTCGCACGGCTCTCCGGCTACGAAGGTTCCCTGAACCCGTTCTGCTATCTCCTTGGGACTCACGCGCAACTATACCACGGCCCGTCGATCCGGCAACAGGCCGACGTCTAATCGGCCTCCGCAGCCCACGGCACGACCGGCCTTTGAGCGGCGTGTGGCGGGCATCGCCGTGGCGGCGCTTCGCTGTGGTCGAACCGCCTCCCCAAACCTTATTTTGAAAGTCATGAAAGCACACCCGACAGCGTTTGCAGGGTTGATCGCCGTGCTGGTCACGATCGTCGCGACGGTCGTGGGAGCCGACCCGAGCGTGGCAAACCAATCGCGTGGCGAGTACGAGAGCAACCGGGAGTCGTTCCGGCTCGTTCAGGTTGTGGAGGGTCTCAATGAGCCGTGGTCGTTCGCCTTCCTGCCGGACGGAGGGACTCTGATCACCGAGCGCGGAGGGTCGCTGTGGCTCCTGGAGGGATCGGACGTCACCGAGGTGTCCGGCGTTCCGGACGTGCAGCCCGTTGGTCAGGGCGGTCTTCTGGACGTAGCGCTCGATCCCGACTTCGACTCGAACCGGCTCGTCTACCTCAGCTACGCCGACCGCTTCCGGCACGGCCTGGGAACGGCAGTTACGCGCGGCAGGCTGGAATCCGGTCGGCTCCGCGATGTGGAGGTGATCTTTCGTTCGAACCGATCCTCCGGTGGAGGGAGGCACTTCGGATCCCGGCTCCTCTTTGGCGAGGACGGGACGCTGTACGTCACTCTCGGCGACCGAGGCGAGGCCGACCGCGCGCAGGACGCGAGCGATCATGCGGGGAGCGTCGTGCGAATCCGCCCGGATGGTTCGGTTCCCGCCGACAACCCGTTCGTCGGCAGTCGCGAGGGAGCGGACGAGGTCTACTCGTACGGTCATCGCAACGCCCAGGGAATCGCGGTGCACCCGGACACCGGGGAGGTGTGGCTCCACGAGCACGGTCCGCAGGGCGGCGACGAGATCAACATCGTACGACGCGGACGCAACTACGGGTGGCCGGTGATCACGTACGGGGTGAACTACGGCAGCGGCACCCAGATCGGCGAAGGG
The DNA here is from genome assembly GCA_046538735.1 of Spirochaetales bacterium. Taxonomy (GTDB): domain Bacteria; phylum Spirochaetota; class Spirochaetia; order DSM-27196; family SLST01; genus SLST01. The sequence goes on along the minus strand of JBKHII010000035.1, from coordinate 16,759 downwards.
ACGAGCAAGCCGGGGATGGAACAGCCGGTCACGTACTGGACGCCGAGCATCGCACCGAGCGGGATGGCGTTCTACGACGGCGACCGTTTTCCGGAGTGGGACGGCGACCTCTTCGTGGGCGCACTCGCCGGGCAACACCTTCGAAGGGTCGAGCTGGACGATGGCGAGGTCGTGGAGGAAGAGGTGTTGCTCCAGGGGATCGTGGGTCGAGTCCGCGACGTTCGCCTGGGACCGGATCGGAATCTGTACCTGATCAACGACGCGCGCTCGGCCGGTCTCTACCGGATCGAGCCTCTCGAGTAGTAGCGACGCACGCGGATCGCGTATAATCGTGCGATGACGAAGCCGGAGTTTTTCGAGCGCTACGCGTCGGTCGTGGCCGCGGTCGGGCTGAACATCCAGCGCGACCAGGAAGTCTACGTGCGCGCGCCCCTGGAGGCGTCCGAGTTCGTTCCGCACTTTGTGACGGCGTGCTACCGACGCAAGGCGACGTACGTGCACGTGGAGTACCGTGATCAGGCGTCCATCCGAGCGCGGCTCGAGCACGCGCCGCAGGAGACGCTCTCGTACGTGCCGAGCGGCGGGCTCACCGAACGCCTTCGCGTGGCGAAGGCAGGGGGGGCGTCGCTCTCCGTGCTCGGCGAGGATCCGAAGGGTCTCGAGGGCATTCCGCCGAGCCGGCGCGGTCCGTGGATCACCTCACTCGCCGAAGCCACGAGCGAGATTCGCGAGCTTGCCATGAAGGACTTCTTCCCGTGGTGTGTGATCAGCATTCCGAACCCCGCCTGGGCTCGCGCCGTCTATCCCGATCTGCCGGAAGACGAGGCGCTCGATCGGTTGTTCAGTGCCGTGGGGCACGCCTGTCGGCTCGATACTCCCGATCCGGTCGCGGCGTGGCGAGAGCATTCCGACCGCCTCACGAAGCTCGCCTCGTGGCTCACCGAGCAGGCGTTCGATCGGTTCCGGTTCCAGGCGCCCGGCACCGATCTCACCGTGGGGATGCCGGACCGTCAGCGCTGGATCGGTACCGAGGGCGTCTCCGAGCAGGGGATCACCTTCATCGCGAACCTGCCCACGGACGAGGTCTTCTGCGCTCCCGACCGCCGGCGAGTGGAGGGTACGTTCCGTTCGAGCCGACCGCTCGTTCTTGAGGGCACGGACGTTGGTATCGTTGACTTCACCGTCGCGGACGGTCGCATCGTGGAGGCCCGCGCGGAGCGCGAGCAGGAGACGCTTGATCAGGAGCTCGATCTGGACCAATACGCTCGCTATCTCGGCGAGATCGCCTTCGTGGCCGAGGACTCGCCGATCGCCGAGCTGCGGACCGTCTTCTACGACGGGCTCTACGACGAGAACGCCGGCTGTCATCTTGCCTTCGGAAACGCGTACTCAAACTGCGTGGAAGGGGGCGCCACGATGAGCGAGGCCGAGCGCCGGGAGGCGGGCCTCAACGTCAGCCGCCAACACACGGACGTCACCGTGGGCTCGGCAGAGCTCACGATCACCGCCGTCCGCGCGGACGGCGGTGAGTTCCCGTTGCTGCGCAACGGCCGGTGGACGGCCGAGCTCGAACGCGCCGTCCGGTGGTAGCAGCCGGTGCCCGGCGAAGCGGCGGCTACTGCAGGTGGCTCCCCAGCGCGTCCGCGATCACCAGCTTCGATGCGCGGCGCGTGGGGATGACGCTGCCGGTGATCGCCGTCGCGAGCGCCACCGCGGCGCCCAGCGGAAAGTCCCAGACTCGAAAGTCGGCCGTGAATCGGTCTCCGAACGGCACGGGTAATCCCGTTCCCGCGAGAACCGAGAGATCGAAACCCACGAGCCCGAGGTAGAGCCCGGCGATCCCGGCGAGAAGGACGCCCACCGCGGCTCCGATCGCCGCGATGCTCGCACCCTCGGCGAGGAAGAGCCACGTGAGCTGCCCACGTCTCATGCCGATCGCGCGAAGCGTGCCGATCTCCTTCTGCCGCTCGTGCACCGCCATCGACATCGAGTTGAGGATCCCGATGATCACGAGCAGAAAAAGCACGCCGTAGATGATGGAGAAGCCGGCGATGTCCGCCTCCACCGCGCTCACGATCACCTCCGCAAAGGTTCGCCATCCGTGGAGCCGGAGGTCGCCGTGCGACGCGTCCTTCAGCGCCGGAAGGCGCTCGCGGAGCGACGCGACAACGTCGTCCACGGTCGGACCCGAGTCGAGCTTGAGGACGAGCCGCGTGACCTCGCCCTCCATTCCAAGGAGGCGCTGGGCCGACGCAAGGTCCACGAAGAACATGTTCTCGTCGATTGCCGGGTAGCCGAGCGAGAAGGTTCCCACGAGCACGGATTCGGTGAAGTTCTCGGCTCCGGTCTGGTCGGTCGCCGTGATGTAGATCGGCGCTCCGGGATCAACGCCGATCCTGTCCGCCATCTCCTCGCTGAGAAGAACTCCCTCCTCCCCCGCTGCAAGGTAGGAGCCGCGTACCACGTGATTCGGCAGCACCGTGAGCCGCGCCTCACGCTCCGGCTCGATCGCCCGTGCAAGCATTCGGGTCGAGCGTGTCCCGTCCCCGATCTGCGCCGAGAAACTGATCCGACCTGCAACTGCGACGACCCCGTCCTGGCGCAGCAGCCGCTCGCGCAACGACTCGTAGTCGGTCACCGAGAGATCGAGCGGCAGCCTGCGCTGCTCCTCGAGATACCCTTCCGGAAGAATCTGCGCGTGTCCGGTGTCCAGGTTGATGACTCCCTCATAGAGGCTCGTGAAGTACCCGCGAACCCACGCGAGTGCGATGATGATGATCGCCGTTCCGATCGCCAGAGCGACTACGTTGAGAACAGTCCGACGCGCGTTTCGCCGGAGATTGCGCCATCCCATTCGTAGCAGTTCCATCCTACCCCTCCTGCAGCGAGCCGATGAGATCGAGTCGCGCCGTTGCCCACCCCACGTAGAGCGCGCTCAGCGCGGCGATGAGGACCCCGTACACGAAGTCGCGCGCTCCGGCGAGCGGCGAGAACGAGAAGTAGTACGTCTGCCCGGTCCCGAGCATCTCGCTCATCGCGCCGATATCGAGACCGTTCTCCTGGAAATGGACCACGATCGGGATGCCGATCGCGAGGCCGATCGCGCTTCCGATGATCCCCATCACCGTGCCTTCCGAGACAATCATCCCAAGCAACTGCCAACGTTTCATTCCGATCGCACGCAGCGCGCCGAACGACGGGATCCGGTCGAAGGCGGTCATGAGGATCGCGTTCGTGATCACCGAGGCGGCCACGATCACGACGAAGGCGTTGATGATCGCGCTCATCAGATCTCCCATCTCCACGAAGACAAGGATGCTGCCGTGGATCTCACGCCACGATTCGGAGACGAGCTCGTAGGTTTGAGCGAGGTCCTCGGTCTTCGCGATGAAGTGCTCCGCCGCCTCCGGATCGCGGACGGAGACGCGGATCTCGTTCGTCTGTCCCTCGGCGAACAGGAGCTCCTCCGCGTCCGCGTGGCTGATGAAGAAGACATTCTCGTCCAGCTCGGCGTACCCGCTCTCGTAGATACCCGTGATCGGGTAGGTGAGGTACCACGGGCTGCCGAGCGTGGTCTGCACGAGGACGATCGCCGAGTCCCCGAGCGCGAGGTCGAGGAGCTCGGCGTTCGGCTTTGAGATCGCGATCCCTGAGCTCCCCTCGGGGAGGAAGGCTCCGGCGACGACGTTCTCGGTCGCGTCCGGGAAGTAGGTCGTTTCGGGTGCGACGCCGTGTCCCTGCAGCGCGATGTCCTCCGCTCCATTGCTGAGGAGCGCCCCGAAGCTCAGGATCGCTTCAACGCGTGTCGTCTCGTCGTAAGAACGCAACTCCCGGGTGATCTCGCCCGGGCTGCGGATCATGTACTCGGTCGAGAAGCGGTCGAGCCGGTTCTCCCAACCCGCCGCGTGGTACTGCACGTGTCCGCTTCCCCGTAGTATCTCCGAGAAGAAGGTGTCGCGCATACCGCTCAGCATTCCGCCCACGACCTGCATCACCACGACCGAGAGGACGATGCCGGCGAGGACGACGAGCGTCCGCTTGCGGTACTTCCACAAGTTAAGGAGCGCCAGCTTGAAGTACATCATGACCGCTCCTCCGACGCGATCTCGCCGTCTTCCAGCCGTATCGTACGCGACGCGTACTGGATGATCTTGTGGTCGTGCGTGGAGAAAATGAACGTGACGTCCTCCTCCCGATTCAGCCTGCGCATCACCTCCAGCACTTCGTGCCCGGTCTTGCTGTCCAGATTGGCCGTTGGTTCGTCCGCGATGACGAGCCGTGGCCCGTTCACCAACGCGCGTGCGATTGCGACGCGTTGTCGCTGGCCTCCGGAGAGCTCGCTCGGTTTGTGCGTGGCGAAGCGAGTCAGGCCCACGGCCTCCACGAGATGGTCGGTCACCTCGCGGCGCTTTCGCGGCGACGCTCCGGCGAGCACCATCGGAAGCTCGATGTTCTCGCGCACGCTCAGCACCGGCACCAGGTTGAAGCTCTGGAAGATGAAACCGATGTGCGTGAGTCTGATCTCGGCGGCCTGACTGTCGTTGAGGTGCACCACGTTCCGGCCGTCGAAGACGACGTCGCCTGACGATGGGCGGTCGATGCAGCCGATCATGTTGAGCAGCGTCGTCTTGCCGCATCCCGAGGGGCCCACCAACGAGACGAACTCGCCGCTTGCGATCTCGAGCGAAACGCCGCGCACCGCGTGCACCGTGGTTTCCCCGAGCCGGTAGTCCTTGCGTACATCCTTGAGCGTTACCAGTTCCATGACTGCTCCTACATATTCACGCGTGCGCCGACCGCGATTTCGGCCGCGTGGCCGGCGACGCCGAACTCCGTCCGTCGCGAGGGTCCCCACATCAATCCTCCCCGGACGTAGAGATCGAGCGCAGTGAGCGCAACAACGGTGATCTCGGACGTTGCGATGAAGCCGGCGTCCGTGAGGTTGACGACGCCGGAGAGCGAGACGGTGAGGTGATCGTACCAGTCGAACGATATCTCGGATGCGAGGTAGTGCTGTCCGAGTGGTGCGGCATCCGAGGCCGTCCCCACGTCCGGCATCGTGTTCGCCTCCGATGCCCCTGAGAGACCGAGGCCGCGGACACGCCCCAAGGTTGGAAGGTCGATCATGTCGGACAGGGCGAGGTCGTAGATCCGGTCCGCTTCTTCCGCCGAGAAGCCGAGACCGGTGTAGAGATACTCGACCATTGCGCTTGCCGAGACGTCCCTGCCCGCGAGCGAGTGCTGGAGCGCAACCGCGGCGATTGCAGCCGGATCGTCTCGTCCCACGAAATCGTACGTCTCGTTCGGGTAGGTGTGGCGCTCGGCCAGCTCCACGGCGGCCTCGGCTGCAATGATCGTGCCCAGGACGTCCAGCGACGCCGCGACCGACGGTCGCAGCAACGTGTCGTGCCCGTACTGGAAGCCGGCGAACCAGTCGACACCGGCCACGAATCCGTCCACCCAGGCGGCGGAGACGAACTCCTCCCACGGCCGCGCGGTTTCGGTCGGTGCGAGGTCCGTAAGCGATACGGCGGCCCCGATCGAAACGCTCGGCGCAGGAATGACCGAGATTGAGACCCCGTTCACGCCGCCGCCGTCGGCCCCGGAGGCTGCTGCGTAGAGCGCGTTCCCCGGTGCGAAGACGTAGCTGCTCCCCCAGTCGAGACCGAACCGGCCCACGCGCGTGGTCAGCCACGGGGTGAGGTAGGTCGAAAGCGAGAGCTCGGGTACGCGAATCTGCGTCGCGGCCGGATCGGCGACCGTCGCGGCCGAGACGACGACGGTGCGAGCCGTGAGGTCGAACGCATCGGCGGCAAGCGAGTGGGTGAGGCGCGCCGCGAGCGGCACCGAGACCTGCGGGGCCGGGGCGGCGAGCTCGTTCCACGTGTAGCGGGCCTCGGCGGAGACCGAGCCGTACACCGAGTAGGCTTGCGCGCAGACGGCTGCCGGTCCGATCAGCGCGGCCGCCACGAGCGCAACGCCGGCCGCCAGGCGCAGTCGGGTCGCGCGACGGAGAAGAGTTCGGTCCGGAAGGTGCGAGTCACACGTCGGCATAGTCACCTCGTCAGATGGCGTTGCGTGAAGAACCGGTCGGGAAGATCGTCTGCGGTCTCCAGGCTGGTGATGCTCATCCGGCTCACACGGTCGGTCTCCTGACGGCTCTGCATCTCGATCGTCGTTGGACGATGAGCGCCGGCGAGCTCACGGATGTCGGAGAGCTCGGCGGTCTTGAAGAGCAGACCGCTTTTGGCGAAGTAGTGCGACCGGAGGAGTATCTCCTCGTCCTTGGAGAGCCACGATCGGATGCGCGCGTACGCAAGTTGCTCGTTCCGCGCGGTTGCGTTCAGAACCCAGCACTCAACCGTGCCGAGGTCGGGGTGATCGATCGTCTCGCTGCCCTCGACCTCAACGGTGTAGTCGTCCGCGAACTCGGGATCGCTCAGGTCTCGATTCGAGAAGGTGCTGCCCTGGAACGAGGCGCGCGGTGAGAGCCGAATCGCTCGTCCGCCGCCGGCGCGAGGGTTGTACATCCAGAGTGCGTCGTCAATCTGAAGGAATCGCAGACCGCGCGAGCGGGCGGGCGCCGTGACCTCCATGTAGCTTCCGGTTTCGTGGCGGTACACGAGCGTGAGATCCATTTCCGAGATCAGCTCGTCCCCCTCCGTGGTCGTGAGCGTGATTTCCGCCCGGAAGCTGTCCGGGAAGACCGTGTCCTCGGCGGCGAGGAAGAGCTCGTCCGCCGTGGGCTGCGCTGCGAGCGCGGGAGCGGCGAGGAGCGTGATCGCCGTCACGAGCAACGCCGTCGTGTTGTGTTGGAACGCACTATTCATCCGGGTTCTCCTTGTGTTGTTGCAGGACCTGTTCGAGAAATCCGAGGTAGTCGTGATAGGCGCGGGCGCCTTCCGGTGTGAGCGAGTAGACGGTCTGGACCGTGTCCCCCGTGAGCTCCTTCTGCTTGGAGACGTAGCCCGCTTCGATCAACTTCCCGAGATGACTGAAGAGCGCGCCGTCCGTCACGCCGAGGATCGACTTGAGCGCGGTGAACGAGATGCTCCGCCGCTGTTCGATCAGCGTCACGATGGAGAGTCGCGTCCGCTCGAAGAAGATCTGATCGAAGCGCGTGTAGAGCTCATCCATGCGTGCGAGACCTCCGTTCCGCGACTCCGGCGACGAAGAACGCCGTGACGACGAGTCCCGCGGCGAAGAGCGTGGCGGGTGTGCCGGCAACGCCGGCAAGCACGAAGCCGAGGCCGGGCGCGAGCAGGACCCAGCCGATCCACACCGTAGCCGACGGGCTGTACGGGACGTAGGCCAGGAACACGCACGCCGAGATGACCAGGATCACCCCGGCCCCGGATGCGCCGTTCAGGACCGCCGTTACGCCGATGACGGACACGGCGATCAGGACTCCGCCGACCGTGGCGAAAAACCGGCCCAGGTTCGGACTCAGCCACGGGAGACCCTCACGCCGAGTCGTGACGATCCATGCGGATGCCTCCGCCACGCCTCCGAGTAGGAAGAGCGGCAGCCAGACGGCGAGCAGCTTGGTCGTGAGCGCTGCGTCCGTCGCGAACTCTACGACGGCGTGCGCGATCGTGCCCACTGCGACGAGCGCGGACATGATGAAGAAGAACCACGCCGGTACGTGGAGACGATCCTCCGCGCGGAGCATCGTTTCCCGGATGTGGCGGATGTCTTGCAGGTAGTCGGCGATGGGACGTTCCTTCGGATCCACTCTGTTCCTCCTAGTGCTTTGCATTGCAAAGTGACTCTCAGACACAAAGTAGCGCGCGCGAACGAAGTTGTCAAGCAGATGTAGGGCGTGCCGTTGACTGCGCTCCGGAGGCAGGGTACGCTCCCACCCATGGAGTTCACCTTCGCGACCCCGGCGCTTCTGTTCCCGGCGGTCTCGTTGCTCTTCATCTCGTTCACGAACCGGTTCGTTTCGTACGCCGATCTCGTGCGGAGGCTTCACGAACGGTGGCGAACCGAGGGCAGCACCGCCGTGGCGCAGCAGATCTCGAACCTGCGGAAACGCATCGTGCTGATCCGCAACATGCAGATCGCCGGCGCGTTCTCGTTGCTCTTCTGCACGGCGTGCATGATTCTGCTCTTCTTCGAGATGACGGTCGCGGCCGAGACGCTCTTCGCCGGCGCACTCTTCCTCATGCTCGTCTCGCTCGCGCTGCTCGTCGTGGAAGTGAGCATTTCCGTTCGGGCGCTCGGCGTACAGCTCAGCGATCTGGAGGCTCCCCGGACCAACGCGTCACCGCGCCGTGGAGATTGAGCACTCGCCGCCCCCGGCCTCAGGTTCTATCTTCTAGTACGCCGGAGGTGTAGCAATGCAGACCTTTCTCTTCTTTGGTTCCTACACACGTGATGCGATCGAGGGGATAGACGCGCGACGTACCAAGCTCGCCGAGGAAACGATTGCCGGCTTCGGCGGCAAGCTCCGCAGCGTCTACGCGCTGCTCGGCGACTACGACATCATCATGATCGCCGATCTTCCGGGAGTGCCGGAAGCGCTGCAGGTCTCGATTGCCGTCACGCAGCGCACCGGTATCAGGTTCAAGTCGGTTCCGGCGCTGGCGGTCGCGGATTTCGATCGCCTCGCGTCCGAGATCGTCGGCGGGCAGTAGCGGTTTCCCGAGCCGCCGCTACCGACGCTCCAGGATGAACTCGACTCTCCGGTTCTTCCAGCGATTCTCCAGATCGTTGTGCGGAACTATGGGAAGCGCACCACCCTGTCCCACCACCGTCATGCGCTCGGCCTCGACCCCGCGCTCAACGAGCGCCTGAACGATCGCGTCCGCTCGAGCGGTCGAGAGCGGGACCAGGACCTCCTCGTGTTCGGTTCGGGCCCGTTTGCCGTTGTACCAGTAGATCTGGACCGCGTGCCCTTCGACCTGGATCGTGTGGTGAGGGTACTTTTCGAGGACCTCCGCGAGTCGGTCCAGGGTGGCCTGGTTTCGTGCCGCGAGGTCCGGTTCCACGTTCAGATAGTTCGCCGTGTACGGCTCGAAGTAGATGCTCGCGATCCGGATGCGGAGACGGTCGCCTTCGCGGACCACGAGGATATCGATCGGAACCGTGGTGGAGAGCTCGGCGGTGTTGCCGGCGCGGTCGGTGGCCGTGACGACCAGCGCGTAGTCTTCCGCCGATTGGACGAGCTCTCCCGATTCGGACGTTCCGTCCCATCGTATGAAGTCGCGTGGCACGCCCGTGCCGCTCCACTCCCGGAAGTGGTTGCCCGCCGGATCGAAGAGCTCGGCGTGCCAGCGAGCCACGCCGCTCGGGTCTTCGGCGGCGATCGAGATCGTAAGCGTGTCGCTCACGCCGTCGTCGTCCGGCGAAAAGAGCGGCGGCGCGAGGTCGGCCGAAAGCGAAGGCGGCGTCGTATCGAGACGAATGCGCGAGGAGAGCGGTCTCGACTCGTTTTCCGCCTCGTCCACGGAGGAAAGCGTGTAGGTGTAGAGCCCGTCCGCGACCACCGAGCCCGTCGCATCCGTGCCGTCCCACTCGAAGGTGTCCACGCGCCCGCTCCACGTTCGGCGGAGGACCACCTCGCCGGACGGTCCGGTCACCGTACCCACCCACTCGCGCTCGTCGCTCGAGCTCTGGATAATGCGAACCGCATCGTTGTCTCGACCGCCTCGCGGCGAGAAGACCGCAGAGCTCACGCGCACCGTTGCCTGAGGAGCGGCCGTGTCCAGCGCGAAGATCGGCGAGGTAACGCGCGGCCGCTGGCCGCCCGCGTACTCGAGCGAGAGCACCGCGCGGTACGGTCCGTCCGGCAGGAGCGTGCCCGAGTCGTCCAGCCCATCGAAGGAGAACGCGCCCGGTACGCCGGTTCCCTCGTAGGTCCGCACGGCCGTCCCCCTCGCGTCGGTGATCTCCATGGTCCACGAGTCGAGGTTCTCAGTGATGTCGACGCGTGATCGGATGAAGATCGTATCCGCGCGACCGTCGCCGTTCGGTGAGAAGGCGGGCCGGTCGGGCGTCACGGTCCCCACGCGCGGGGCGCGCTCGAGCACGATGGCCGGCGCTTCCCCGGAGCCCGTGTTGCCCGCGAGGTCGGTCGCGCTCACGCGATACGTGTACGTGCCGTCTTCGGCGAACGTCCCCGCGTCCGTGGTGCCGTCCCAGAGGAAGTCGCGGGCGCCGCCGATCCACGTGAACGTTCGGACCGTCTCGCCGTTCTCGCTGATCATCCGGCCCGTCCACAGCTCCTCATGGCTGGAGTTACGCTGGTAGATGGACGCGACGTCCAACCGGTCGTCTCCGTTCGGCGTGAAGAGCGTGTAGGGCGCCGAGACGTCAACGCTCGGCGGCGTGTTGTCAACGACGACCTCGCGCGGCTCGGCGGTGCCCGTGTTCCCGTTCGCGTCCTCCACGGTGACGAGGAGACGGTACGAGCCGTCCGGAACGAGGTCGCCGTCGTGATCGCGTCCGTCCCAGAGCACGAGCTCCGGCGGGACGACTTCCCGGGTCTCGCCGCCGAAGAGCGAGGCGAAGAACCCGATCTCCTCGGTTTCGTCGCTCTTCGAAAAGACGATCGCGCCGGCCGCGTTCTCGATCGCCACGCGATACCCCACGAGCCTCGTCTCGCCGAGGGGGACCACCGCGAGGTCGAAGGTGACCGCGTCCTGAACTCCGTCCGCGTTTGCCGGTGAAATGTAGATCGGGTCGTCCGAGTCTATCGAAACGCCGATATCGCCCGTGGTCGCGCACCCGAAGAGGAGCGCACCGACCATCGCAGTCATGATCACGCGTGAGCGTCGCATTCGCACCTCCGTACTGGCTCTAGTCGTTGCGACGACGTGGCCGCGTCCCGGCGAGGTTACGCGCCGTCCGTGCCGTCTCAAGGGGTGCCATGACTATGCAGGATATCGCATTGGCGGTTGCGCGTCAGCCGGAGGCGCCGCGGGCCGTCCGTTCCGCCTACGCGCCGAACTTGTCGAAGCAGCCGGCGTGCGCGAAGGCGATCGGAAGGAGCGCGCTGCCCTCCAGTCGCGGTCCGAGCGAGCCCGCGACGCACGCGCGCTCGCCGAAGCTTTTCACGTCGTCCGGCCGCATCGCGTGCGCGCGCGAGCCGCCCGCCCAGATGAGCGCCGGCACCGGGTGCCAGCTATGCGCCTTCATCGCCGCGGGCGTGGAGTGATCGCCGGTCACGACCACGACATCAAAGCCGAGACCGACCAGGTCGGGGAGCCCCGCGTCGACTTCCTCGATGATCTTGACCTTCTCGGCGTAGGCGCCGTCCTCGCCGTGCGAGTCGGTCTTCTTCACGTGGACGAAGAAGAAGTCGTGGTCGTCCCAGTTCGCGCGGACGAGGTCGATCTTGCTCTGCATTGTGGACTCGGCGTCGTAGACGTCCATGCCCAGCAGCCGCGCGACGCCCTTGTACATCGGGTAGGCGGCAACCGCCGCGCCGCGGACGCCGTAGCTCTCGTGCATGCTCGGCCATTCGGGGAGGCTCGAGAATCCGCGGAGGAGCACCATGTTTGCCGGGCTGTGATCGGCGAGCCGTCCTGCGGCGTCCTTCAGGAAACGTCGCAGGAGCGTAGCGGTCTTTTCGGAGGCGTCGCCATCCGGCGCGGGATCGACCGGTTTCCTGCCGGTCTCGTGCGGATCGGTGTCTCCAACGTCCGCGCCGAGTCCTTCGCCGCGGAGCACGATCAGGAAGCGATGTTCCTTCACCGTCTGCACGAAGATCTTCACGCCCTCGATCTCGATGTCGTTCAGGATCGCGCAGAGCTCCTCGTTCTCCTCCGTGCTGATTCGCCCCGCCCGGCGGTCGGTAACCACGCCGGTGTCATTCACCGTGCAGAAATTGCCGCGCGCGGCGACGTCGCCGGGCTTCAGATCGAAGCCCACGCCGAGCGCGCTCAGCACGCCGCGGCCCACGAAGTACCTCGTGGGCGGGTACCCGAAGAGCGCGAGGTGGCCGGGGCCGCTTCCCGGCGTGACTCCGGCGGCGACCGGCTCGTGGAGGCCGGTCATGCCTGCCGCCGCCAGCGCGTCCAGATTCGGCGTCACCGCGAACTCGAGCTCGGTCTCCGGATGCTCGGCGTCCGGCAATCCGCCGAGCCCGTCCATCACGAGCAGCAGGGTTTTCGCCTCGGTCGGCCGGGCGATCTCAGCGTAGCTCTCGAGTGTCATGAGTACAATGTCTCCGCCTCTCGCGGGCGCCTCCATAGTCCATTTGTTGTATTCAAGCACCTACTTGCTTACGCCATTTTGAGGGCACGGGAGCGATCATGGAACAGACGAGACAACTCACACTGCAGGTCGGCGGAGCGCAGTCGCGCGACGTCGGGAAGGGCACCGCGCGCGTTCCCATGGAGGTCTTTCAGGAGCTCGGCATCCAGGAGGGCTCGATCGTGGAGATCACCGGCAAGCGGAGCACCGCCGCCGTCGCGCTCCGTCCGTACGACGAGGACGCCGGGCTTCGCGTGATCCGATTGGACGGGCTGCAGCGAGCGAACGCAAACGCAGGCATCGGTGAGTCGGTCGGCGTGGCCAGGGCCGACGTCTCCCCCGCGCGCAGAGTCGTCATCGCCCCTGCGCAGCCGAACGTGCAGCTTTCGGGGAGCGGTCGGTCGCTCATCCGCACGATCCTCCACCGGCCGCTCGTCTCCGGCGACGTGATCTCCACGTCGGTCTACCGCCGCGGACCCGACGGCGCGGCGCCCCTGGGCATGCCCGACTCGATGTTCCAGGAGCTGTTCGGCCAGCGCAGCTTCGGGCTCGCCGAGATGCGCCTGCTCGTGGTCGGCACGACGCCGAAGGGCATCGTCCAGATCACGAACGAGACGCAGGTGGATCTCCGGCCGCGCTATCAGGAGCCGGAGGAGTCGCGCAAGATCGACGTGACCTACGACGACGTGGGCGGCATCGGTCAGGCGATCGATCAGGTGCGCGAGATGATCGAGCTCCCGCTCAAGCACCCCGAGCTCTTCCAGCGGCTCGGCATCGATCCGCCGAAAGGCGTCCTGCTGCAGGGCCCTCCCGGCACCGGCAAAACGCTCCTTGCGCGGGCGGTCGCGAACGAGTCGGACGCCGGATTCTTCGTGATCAACGGCCCCGAGATCATGGGCAAGCATTATGGCGAGAGCGAGGAGCGCCTGCGCTCGGTCTTCCAGGAGGCACAGAACGACGCGCCCTCGATCATCTTCGTGGACGAGATCGACTCGATCGCTCCCAAACGGGAGGAGACGACCGGCGAGGTCGAGCGGCGGGTGGTCGCGCAGCTTCTGACGCTGATGGACGGGCTGCAGCCGCGGCAGAACGTCGTCGTGATCGGCGCCACGAATCGCGTGGACGCGTTGGACGAGGCGCTGCGGCGGCCCGGTCGCTTCGACCGCGAGATCGTGATCGGCGTTCCCGACCTGCACGGCCGGCGCGAGATTTTCCAGATCCACACGCGCGGCATGCCGATCGCGGACGACGTGAGCGTGGAGGAGATCGCGCGGCGGAGCCATGGGTACGTGGGAGCCGATATCTCCGCGCTTGCGCGCGAAGCCGCGATCGAAGCGCTCCGGCGGAATCTGCCGGACATCGACCTGGACGCGGAGGAGATACCGGGCGAGGTGCTCGAGCGCCTGCAGGTGACGCACGACGACTTCGTGCGCGCGTTCCGCCGGGTCCAACCGTCGGCCCTGCGCGAGATCCTCGTGCAGATCCCGGACGTCACCTGGGACGACGTGGGAGGGCTCGAGAGCGTGAAGCAGCAGCTCCGCGAGGGGATCGAGCTCCCGCTCAAGAACGCGGAGGCGTACCAGCGGCTTGGCATCCGACCCGCGAAGGGATTCCTTCTCTACGGGCCGCCGGGAACCGGCAAGACGATGCTCGCCAAGGCGGTCGCACACGAGGCGGAGGCGAACTTCATCAGCGCGAAGAGCTCGAGCTTGCTGTCCAAATGGTACGGCGAGAGCGAGCGGCAGGTCACGAAGCTCTTTGAGCGGGCGCGGCAGGTGTCGCCTTCGATCATTCTGATCGACGAGATCGACTCGATGGCGCCGCAGCGAGGCGCGGGCTTCGGCGATGCGGCGGTGACCGAGCGCGTGGTGAATACCCTGCTCGCGGAGATCGACGGGCTCGAGGAGCTCGAGGGCGTGGTAGTGATCGGCGTGACGAACCGGCCGAACCTGCTCGACCACGCGCTCCTGCGTCCGGGCCGCTTCGACGAACTCATCTACGTGCCGGTTCCCGACCGCGACGCGCGGCGCACGATCCTGCAGATCCAGGTGAAGGAGATGCCGCTCGCCGCGGACGTGGACCTGGACTCGATCGCGAATCGGACCGAGCGATACAGCGGCGCCGACATCGAGAACCTGGTCCGGAAGGCGGGGCTTGAGGCGCTTCGAACGAACGTAGATGCGAAGGAGGTCACGATGACATTCTTCGAGGCCGCGCTCGCGGACAGCCATCCCTCGATCACGCCCGAGATGGAAGAGGACTATCGCAAGATCTCCGCGCGGCTCAAGCAGGAGCGACCCACGAGCGGACGGATCGGGTTCGCGGTGGGCGAGTAAGGCGGCAGCGTATCCCACGGCGCATACTGCTCGTAGAGGACGAGAGAGTCACGGCAATCGCCGAGGAGGCGACGTTGCGCCGCCACGGCTACGACGTGGTCGTGGCGGCGACGGGCGAGGAGGCAGTGGGCATCGTCGCGGACGACGCGATCAGTCTCATTCTGATGGACATCGATCTCGGGGCCGGGATGGACGGGACACAGGCCGCAGAGGCGATCCTCTCCGAGCGGGAGATCCCGATCGTTTTCCTTACCGGCCATGCGGAGCGCGACATGGTCGAGCGGGTGCGCGGGATCACTCGGTACGGCTACGTGCTCAAGAACAGCGGCGAGTTCGTTCTCATCCAGGCCGTGGAGATGGCGTTCGAGCTCTTCGAGGCGCGACGCGAGAGCGGGATCCGGGAGAGATGGTACCGCTCGGTCGCGAATCTCACCGGCGAGATCATCGTGCAGTACACGACTCGAGGTGAGTGGACGTTCATCAACGACCGCGCGTGCGAGTTCTGGGGCGCGACGCGTGACGAGTTGGTCTCGCAGAGCTATTTGGACTACGTGCATCCGGACGATCGCGAGAAGACCGCGGCGGCCGCCGCCTCGATGATCGAGACGGGGAATCCCGCCTTGGGCCTCCGCAACCGGCAACGAACGCCGTCCGGGTGGCGGATCGTGGAATGGAACAGCGAGCTCCTCCGCGATCCCGAGGGGCAGGTCTCCGGCTTTCAGGCGACCGGCCGAGACGTGACGGAACGCGACGAGCTCGAGCGCGCGCTCCGATACAACAACGATCTCCTGCAGCGGACCATGGACGCGAGCCCTGCGAGCATCGTCGTACTCAATCCCGACGGTACGATCCGGTACGCGAACCGCAGAGCGTGCGATGTGCTCGGAATCACCGAGTCCGGCGTGGGGGAGACGCGGTACAACGACCCGGACTGGCGGATCACGGACGAAAACGGTGGTGCGTTCCCGCCCGAGCAGCTTCCGTTTGCCGTAGTGCGCCGGACGCACGAGTCCGTTCGCGGCGTGCGCCATGCGATCGTCCGCGGCGACGGTCGTTTCGTCGTCCTGAGCGTCAACGCCGCGCCTCTCTTCGACGATTCCGGCGAGCTCAGCGGGGTCGTTGCCGGCATCGAGGACATCACCGAGCAGTTGGACGCCGAGCGGCAGCTTCGAGAGAACGAGAGCCGGCTCCAGAGCATCTCGGACAATGTGCCCGGCATCGTCTACCAGTACGAGATGCGCCCGGACGGCCGCGACCGGTTCACCTTCGTGAGCCGGAGCGTGTCCGAGGTTCTGGGGCTGGAGGCCGACGCCATTCTCGCCGACAGTTCCGTGCTCTTCGATCGTGTCGCGGAAGGTGACTTCGGGCGTCTGCGCGATGCGATCGCCGACTCGCATGCGAACCTCGATACCTTCGCCGTGGAGGGCCGACTCGTTGGGAAGGACGGCTCGACCGTCTGGGCCGGCGCCCGCGCGACTCCACACCGCGCTCCCGACGGGACCGTGGTCTGGACCGGCGTCGCCATCGACATCACCGCCCGGGTCGAAGCCGAGCACCAGGTGCGCCGTCTCCTGGAGGAGAAGGAGATTCTGCTGCGCGAGGTCCACCACCGCGTCAAGAACGATCTGAGCCTCATGCAGTCTCTTCTCTCGCTCCAGCGTCTGCACAGCGCGAGCGACGAGACACGTCTCGCCCTCTCCGATACGATCGCGCGACTCTCGGTCATGGTGCGCGTCTACGAGGGGCTTCACGCGACGGGGGACCTCGGGAGGATCCCGATCAACACCTTGCTGCACGATCTCGCCGGCGGATTGCGCGATGCGATTCTGCCTCCCCAGACGGTACTCACGATCGATGTGTGCGAGATCGAGGTCGAACCCTCGGTCTCCGTCTCGATCGGCATCATCGTGAACGAGCTCGTCACGAACTCGGCCAAGTACGCGTCTGACGACCACACCGTGCAACGGATCGGGGTCAAGCTCGCCGTGTCGGATGGGCGGTCGCTCTCGGTCGTCGTGCGAGACGACGGGAGGGGTTTCCCCGAGTCGGTCGTGCAGCGGCGCGAGTTCGGCTACGGGCTGACGATCGTGGAAGCGCTCGCCGAACAGCACGGCGGACGGCTCTTGCTTGCGAACGAAGGCGGGGCGGTCGCGACGGTCACGCTCCCGGCCGCGCTCGAGGTGTAGTCGCCCTCGGACCCACTCGTATTGATTCGCGCGCGC